>NZ_JBEPRQ010000006.1:0-356074 GCF_040548425.1 Bradyrhizobium sp. i1.15.2
GGGCATGGACGGCCTCCCGAATCGACCAGACCAGCCCATTTTGATGTGTCAGCTATGTCTCCGAACACCTGTCAGTGATCTGTCCGGTCTAAACACTTCGCGGGCAATGACAGCGAGGGTGTGCAACGCCCTGCCCAACGCTGGCAACCCACGCCTTCCCGTCTTGACTCCCCCTCCCCGACCGCTAAAGCGGGCCGCATGAATGCCTCGCCCTCCCCATCCGTCCCGGCGGCCGGTTCAGTCGGGCCTGACGTGCTGCGGACGCTGCTGGAGCGGCCGATCCCGGCGGTGATGGGCGTGCTCAACGTCACCCCGGATTCATTCTCCGACGGCGGCGAATTCATCGCGCCCGAGCAGGCGCTCGCGCGGGCACGGGCGATGATCGAGGCCGGGGTCGACATCATCGATATCGGTGCCGAGTCCACCCGGCCCTACAAGGGCGCCCGGCCGGTCACGGCGGAAGACGAACTGGCGCGGCTGAGGCCGGTGCTATCGGACATCGTGGCGCTCGGCGTGCCGGTCTCGATCGACAGCATGAAGGCGGAAGTCGTGGCCTTCGCGCTCGCCCAGGGCGCGGCGATCGCCAACGACGTCTGGGGCCTGCAGCGCGATGCCGGCATGGCGCCGACGGTGGCCGCGAAGGGCGTCCCCGTCATCGTCATGCACAACCGCGACAGCGTCGATCCCGCCATCGACATCATTGCGGATATGAAGGCGTTCTTTCAGCGCTCGCTGGATATCGCGACGCAAGCCGGCATCGCCCGCGACAAGATCGTGCTCGATCCCGGCATCGGCTTCGGCAAGACGGCCGAACAGAGCATGACCGCGCTAGCGCGGCTGCGTGAATTCGACATGTTCGGCCTGCCGATCCTCGTTGGTGCCTCGCGAAAACGCTTCATCGCCTCGGTGTCGCCGTCGGAGCCGACAGAGCGGCTCGCCGGCTCGATCGCCGCGCATCTGATCGCCGCGCAGCGCGGCGCGAAAATCATCCGCACCCACGACGTCGCCGAGACCTTGCAGGCCCTGCGAGTGGCGCACGCAATCGAGAGCAAGCCATGACCGATACGATCTTCGTGAGCGGTCTGTCGATCCATGCCCGCCACGGCGTGATGGAGCACGAAACGGAAGTCGGCCAGCGCTTCGTCATCGACCTCGAGCTCTATACCGACCTGTCGGAGCCTTCCCGCAGCGACCGGCTCGCCGACACCGTGTCCTACGCCGACGTCGTGGCGACCACCACCGCGGCCTTCAAGAACACCAACTACAAGCTGCTGGAGCGCGCGGCCGGCGCGGTCGCCGACGCCATCCTGTCGCACTTTCCGCGCATCCGTGCGGTCAAGATCACCGTGCACAAGCCGCATGCGCCGATCGCCGCGATCTTCGACGACGTCGGCGTCATGCTGACGCGCTCGCGGCACCCCTGACATGGCAAGCGTCCTGATCGCGCTCGGCGGCAATGTCGGCGATGTCCGCGCGACCTTCCAGAAGGCGATCGCCCATATCTGCGGCATGGCGCAGGCGGCGTTGATCGCGCGCTCGTCGGACTATGCGACGCCGCCCTGGGGCGACGAGGACCAGGCTCCCTTCATCAACGCCTGCGTCGAGATCGAGACCGATCTCGATCCGCATGCGCTGCTGTTCGTGATGCAGAAGGTCGAGCAGAAATTCGGCCGCATGCGCGATAAGGAGCGGCGCTGGGGCCCGCGCACGCTCGATCTCGACATGATCGCGTATGACGACGTCTCGATGCAGAAACCCGATCTGACCCTGCCGCATCCGCGCCTGTTCGAGCGCGCCTTTGTGCTGGTGCCGCTGGCCGAGATCGCGCCCGACCGCGTGATCGCAGGCATTCGTGTCCATGACGGTCTCGCCAGCGTCTCGACACAAGGCATTGAGCGGCTTCCGGATACCGGTTAACCAAAAACAACCGTTTGCAGGGACGGCCGGCCGTGGCAATTTCGCCTGCGAACAACAAGATTTTCGGGAGCCCCTCGCCGCATGACCTCCGCGACTGACGACCTGCCGCTGGCGGCGGATTTTCCCAAGGCGACCGTCGAAGACTGGCGCAAGCTGGTCGATGGCGTGCTGAAGGGCGCGCCGTTCGAGAAGCTGGTCGGCAAGACCTATGACGGACTCAAGATCGAGCCGCTCTATCCGCGCGCCAAAGGTGTTGCGCCCGTGGTGGGGCGGCCGGCGGCGGCGCCCTGGCAGATCATGCAGCGGATCGACCATCCCGATGCAAGTGCGGCGAATGCGCAGGCACTGACCGATCTCGAAAATGGCGCGACAGGGCTTGCGCTGGTGTTCGCCGGCGGCAATGCCGCTCACGGTTTCGGGCTGGAACCGACCGCGGACGCAGTCGCAAAGATCTTGAAGGATATCCATCTCGATGCCGGCATCGGGCTGGAGCTCGAGATCGGTCCGCAATCGCGGATGGCGGCGATCCACGTCGCGGAATATGTGAAGAGCAATGGCATCGATCCCGCCGCCTGCGACATCCGCTTCGGCCTCGACCCGCTCGCGGCCGCCGCGGTGTGGGGCCACAGCCCCTATACTTGGGATGAGATCGTTCCGGCCGTCACCGGCGGCATCAAGGGCCTGGCCGCGCTCGGCTTCAAGGGTCCGTTCGCTTCGGCCGACGGACGCGTGATCCACGATGCCGGCGGCTCGGAGGCGCAGGAGCTCGCCTTCGTGCTCGCCTGCGGCATCGCCTATTTGCGCGCGTTCGAAGGCGCCGGCGTTCCGCTGGAGCAGGCGCAGGGCATGGTCTATGCGCGGCTTGCCGCGGATGCAGATCAGTTCCTCACCATGGCAAAATTCCGCGCCTTGCGACTGCTGTGGGCGCGTATCGAGACGGCGTGCGGGCTCGCGCCAAAACCGCTGTTCATCGTCGCCGATACCGCTTGGCGCATGCTGACGCAGCGCGATCCCTATGTGAACATGCTGCGCGCGACCATGGCGACGTTTGCGGCCGGACTCGCCGGCGCCAACGCGATCACCGTGCTGCCGCATACGCTGGCGCTCGGCCTGCCCGATCCGTTCGCGCGGCGCGTGGCGCGCAATACGCAAGCCGTGCTGCTGGAAGAGAGCAATCTCGCCAAGGTCAGCGATCCCGCGGCAGGCGCAGGCGGCATCGAGACGCTGACCGCGCAGCTCTGCGACGCGGCCTGGGCGCTATTCCAGGAGACCGAGAAAGCCGGCGGCGCCTTCGCTGCGCTTCAGCAGGGCCTGTTCCAGAGCAAGGTCGCGGCCGCGCGAAAAGCCCGCGACGCCAACATCGCAAAACGCCGCGACGTGCTGACCGGCGCCAGCGAGTTTCCGAACCTGCACGAGAACGAGACGACGGTGCTGAAGGCGACCCCGATCGCGCTGGTGCCTTATGGCGAGCAAAAATACAAGTTCGACGCGCTGCCGCCGATCCGGCTTGCGGAACCGTTCGAGGCGCTGCGGGACAAATCCGATGCGGCCTTGAAGGCCCGCGGCGCGCGGCCGAAAGTGTTCTTGGCCAATCTCGGCACGCCCGCCGATTTCACGGCTCGCGCGACCTTTGCCAAGAGCTTGTTCGAGACCGGCGGCATCCAGGCCGTCGACAGCGAGGGCTTCGCCGATCCGGCCCAGTTGGCTGCCGCCTTCAAGGCCTCCGGCGCCGGGCTCGCCTGCCTTTGTTCCAGTGACAAGGTGTATGCGGAACATGCCGAAGCCGCGGCGCAGGCCCTGCAAACCGCCGGGGCCCGACTTATCTATCTGGCAGGCCGCCCGACCGATGCCGAGGCGGCGCTGCGTGCAGCCGGCGTCACCGGCTTCGTCTTTGCCGGTGGTGATGCGCTTGCGACGCTGCAAGACACGTATCGACGGATGGAGCAGCCATGACGGAAGCAGGCAAACCCGTTCTCACCGGCGGCTGCCAATGCGGGGCAGTGCGCTTCGGAGTCATGACGGCGCCGAACAGGGTTTCGATCTGCCACTGCCGGATGTGCCAGAAGGCCAGCGGCGCGCCGTTCGCCTCTTTTGCCGACGTCAACAAGACTGACTTTGCCTGGACCAAGGGGCAGCCCTCGTTCTTCCGCTCCTCCTCGATCGCCGAGCGCGGCTTTTGCGCCGCCTGCGGCACGCCGCTGAGCTTTGGCCGCATCGACGGCGACCGCATTGAGATCATGACCGGCGCGTTCGACCGCCCCGACCACGTGGTGCCGACGCGGCAGTTCGGCACCGAGTCCCGTCTCGGCTGGGTGGTCGGGATCGCCAATCTACCAAGCCAGACCACGCAGCAGAATTACGGACCGGAGAAGATGGCGACCATCGTCAGCCATCAGCATCCGGATCATGATTAAGCGCCTATGATATGGTTGAAAGCATGAGCCGCATCCCCAATTTCGCCGACGTCGCCTTCGAGCGCGCCGCCACCGGCGCCCCGACCGGCAGCGCCGAGCCGTGGCTGACGCCTGAGGGCATTCTGGTGAAGCCCGCCTATGGTGAAGCCGATCTCGCCGGACTCGATTTCCTCGAGACCTACCCGGGCATCGCGCCTTATCTGCGCGGCCCCTACCCCACCATGTATGTCAACCAGCCCTGGACTGTGCGGCAATATGCCGGCTTCTCCACCGCGGAGGATTCCAACGCGTTCTACCGCCGCAATCTCGCTGCCGGACAGAAGGGCCTCTCGGTCGCGTTCGATCTCGCCACCCATCGCGGCTATGACAGCGACCATCCGCGTGTCGGCGGCGACGTCGGTATGGCCGGCGTTGCCATCGATTCCATCTACGACATGCGCACGCTGTTTGCGGGCATTCCGCTCGACCAGATGAGCGTGTCCATGACCATGAACGGCGCGGTGCTGCCGATCCTCGCGCTCTACGTTGCGGCCGCCGAGGAACAGGGCGTGCCGCCGGAGAAGCTCTCAGGGACCATTCAGAACGACATTCTGAAAGAGTTCATGGTGCGCAATACCTACATCTATCCGCCCGCGCCTTCGATGCGGATCATCTCGGACATTTTCGCGTACACCTCGCAAAAAATGCCGAAATACAATTCGATCTCGATCTCCGGCTATCACATGCAGGAGGCCGGGGCGACGCAGGACCTCGAGCTCGCCTATACGCTGGCTGACGGCGTCGAATATCTTCGTGCCGGCCTTGCCGCGGGCCTCGATGTCGACCGCTTCGCGCCGCGGCTGTCGTTCTTCTGGGCGACCGGGATGAACTTCTTCATGGAAGTGGCCAAGATGCGCGCCGCGCGGCTGCTCTGGGCGAAACTGCTCAAGCCTTTCAATCCGAAGGATCCGCGCTCGCTGTCACTGCGCACGCATTGCCAGACATCCGGCTGGTCGCTGACCGCGCAGGACGTCTTCAACAACGTGATGCGCACGACGGTGGAAGCGATGGCGGCGACGCAGGGTCACACCCAGTCGCTGCACACCAACGCGCTCGACGAGGCGCTGGCGCTGCCGACCGATTTCTCCGCGCGTATCGCCCGCAACACCCAGCTGTTCCTGCAGCAGGAGAGCGGCACCACCCGCATCATCGATCCCTGGGGCGGTTCGTATTACGTCGAGCGTCTCACGCGCGACCTCGCCGCCAAGGCCTGGAGCCACATCCAGGAGGTCGAGGAGCTCGGCGGCATGGCCAAGGCGATCGAGGCCGGCGTACCGAAGCTGCGCATCGAGGAAGCCTCGGCCAAGACCCAGGCCCGCATCGATGCCGGCAAGCAGGCGGTGATCGGGGTCAACAAATACAAGCCGACCGACGAAGCTCCGATCGATATTCTCAAGGTCGACAATACCAATGTCCGCCGGCTCCAGATCGACAAGCTGACGCGGCTGAAATCCGAACGCAACCAGAAGGACGTCGAGGCCGCGCTCGCCGCGCTGACGCGCTCGGCCGGCGAAGGCAACGGCAATCTGTTGGCGCTGGCGATCGACGCCGCGCGCGCGAAGGCAACCGTCGGGGAGATCTCGGACGCGATGGAGAAGGTGTTCGGCCGGCACCGCGCCGAGATCAAATCCATCACCGGCGTCTACAAGCGGGAGGCGTCCAGCATGGGTAACCGGGTCGAGAAGGTTCAGGCGCTGATCGACGCCTTCGAGGAGGCGGAAGGCCGCCGCCCGCGCATCCTGGTCGCAAAGATCGGCCAGGACGGTCACGACCGCGGCCAGAAGGTGATCGCGTCGGCATTCGCCGATATCGGCTTCGACGTCGACATCGGGCCGCTGTTCGCGACTGCCGACGAAGCCGCGCGGCAAGCTGTCGAGAACGACGTCCACATCCTCGGCGTCTCCTCGCTCGCCGCTGCCCATCTCACAGCCGTACCGGAATTGAAGGCCGCGCTGAAGAAGCAGGGCCGCGACGACATCATGATCATCGTCGGCGGCGTGGTGCCGCCGCAGGATTACGACGCGCTCTACGCGGCCGGCGCCGAAGCCATCTTCCCGCCGGGCACGGTGATCGCGGACGCGGCCGAGGAGCTGATCCGCAAGCTGAACGCCCGGCTCGGGCATAGCGAGGCGGCGGAGTAGGTCGCCATCGATCTTCGAAAGGACAGTGCGTGATATTTTCCGCGCCAGCGTTGATGCGCGCGCTAACTTTGGTCGCAGCCTGCAGCGCGTTGTTGGCTACTGCCCATGCTGCCGACCCCAAGCCCGACGCGGTCATCAATACCAAGAGCATCGAAGCCCGCGTCTTCCTCGACGACAAGGTCAAGGTCGATGCGGCGCTGGCGGCCGACTGCCTGATTGAAGGCAAGAAGTGGATCGACAAGAACGCGGCAGAAGCCGCCGCCTCGCGCAAAGAGGATCCGCAATTCTTCAGGGATGGCGGCTGGGACTTCGAGCGCAAATATGCGGTCCGCTCCGTCGTTGCCGACCGCTATGTCAGCATCCTGCGCAACGACTATATGGACACCCACGGTGCCCATCCCAATTCCGATGTGAACACGGTCCTGTGGGACAAGGCGGAGAACAAGCGCATCTCCATCCGCCCGTTCTTCGCCGAGACCGCCGACAACGGCGCGGCCATGAAGGCAATGATGAAGGCGGTGATCGCATCGTTGAAGATCGAGAAGAAGAAGCGCGATACCAGCGAGACCGCGACCGACGAATGGTTCAAGAGCGTGGAGCCGAGCCTGCTCAAGATCGGCGCGGTGACGCTCGCGCCTTCAACCGACGCGGGCAAGAGTTCCGGCCTCACTTTCCACTACCCGCCCTACGCAGTCGGCCCTTACGCCGAGGGCGAATATGTCGCATTCGTGCCGTGGGAAACGCTGAAGCCCTATCTCAGCGCGGAAGGCACCCGCGTCTTCGGTGGCACACGGCCAAAGGGCGACGCGGACGAGCCGCAGTGATCCCGTCGTGAGCAACGCCGCGTAGCTCTCTAAGCGCTGGTCGCGTTGCCTTGCAGCCGCGCTGCAAAGCCGACTAGAATGTCGCCATTGACAAGAGCGCCTGACGTCATGGGCGCCGCTGGGAGGCATTGATGTCCAAGATTACGCGCCGCACCTTTGCGGCCTCTTCCGCTGCGGTTGCGGCATCCGCCGCATTCGGCCTCACACCCGCACTTGCACAAGCCTATCCGGCGCGGCCCGTCACCGTGATCGTGCCCTGGGGCGCGGGCGGCGGCACCGACGCGACTGCGCGCATTGTCGCAGCGCTGCTGGAGAAGGATTTCGGCCAGCCCTTCAACGTGGTCAATCGCACCGGCGGCTCCGGCGTCGTCGGCCATACCGCGATCGCGACCGCGCAGCCCGACGGCTACACCATCGGCATGCTCACGGTCGAAATCTCGATGATGCACTGGCAAGGGCTGACCGAGCTGGCGCCGAAGAGCTACACCCCGCTCGCGCTGATGAACGAAGATCCCCCGGGCATCCAGGTCTCCTCCTCCTCGCCTTACAAGACGGTGAAGGAACTCGCGGAAGCCATCAAGGCGGCCCCTCCCGGCAAGTTCAAGGCCTCCGGCACCGGCCAGGGCGGCATCTGGCATCTCGCGCTGGTCGGCTGGATGCAGGCGATGGGCCTGCCCGCCAACCAGGTCGCCTGGGTTCCGTCGAACGGCGCCGCACCCGCGATGCAGGACCTCGCCGCCGGCGGCCTCGACCTCACCACCTGCTCGGTGCCGGAAGCCCGCGCCATCATCGAGGCCGGCAAGGCCAGGAGCCTTGCCATCATGGCGCCGGCGCGCAATCCAATCTTCAAGGACGTGCCGACGCTGAAGGAGGCGATGGGCATCGACTACGCGACCGGCGCCTGGCGCGGCATCGGCGCGCCGAAGAGCCTGCCGCCGGAGATCGCAACGAAGCTCACCGCGGCGCTGCAGAAGGTTTATGACTCCGCCGAGTTCAAGGACTTCATGGGCAATCGGGGCTTCGGCACCGTGTGGGGCGATGCCGGCCAGTTCGCAAGCTTCATGGACAAGGGCGACGCCCAGATGGGCGAAGCGATGAAGGCGGCGGGTCTGAGCAAGGCGTGATTTGTCACCTCTCCCCGCTTGCGGGGGAGAGGTCGATTTGAGCGCAGCGCAAATTCGGGTGAGGACGCGGCTCCGCGAGTCCGGCTTTCACCTCCATCGTGGACGCAGCCCCTCACCCCACCCCTCTCCCCGTAAGAACGGGGCGAGGGAGAAGAAATCTCATAGGATTCTCCCATGCGCCTTCCCGACTCCGTCACGGGATCGTTTCTCGTCGTGCTCGGCACAGCAGCCGCCTATGGCGGCTGGCTGCTGCCGCCGGTGCCCGGGCAGCCGGTCGGCCCCAACGTATTTCCGCTCGTGATCGGCATTGGGCTGGCGCTGTGCGGGCTCGCGATCGTGTTCGGGATCGGCCACACCTTCGAGGACGCGGAAGAGCTGATCCCGCTCGAGGATGGCCAGCTAGCGGCTGCCCCGCCGCCGCAGGGAAAGTTGTACGGCCTGCGCGCGCTGCTGCCGCCGGCGCTGCTGCTGTTCTACGTGGTGGCGGCCGACCGGCTCGGCTTCATCATAACCGCGGCGATCATGGTCTACGTCACCTCGACCGCGTTGGGGGCGAAGTGGAAGCTGGCGCTGCCGCTCGCAGCGCTGTCGCCGTTCGCTATCCACCTGATCTTCGGCAAGCTGCTGCGCGTGCCGCTTCCCGCCGGCCTGTTGCCGACGCCCTGGTGATCCCATGCTGAAAACCCTGATTGAAGCGTTCGCACTGATCTCCACCTGGGAGGTCATCATCGCGATGTTCGCAGCCTCGGTGTACGGGCTCGTGATCGGCTCGCTGCCGGGCTTGTCGGCGACGATGGCAACCGCCTTGCTCGTCCCCGTCACCTTCTATCTCTCGCCGATCGCGGCGATCGCGACCATCGTCGCCGCGTCCTCGATGGCGATCTTCTCCGGCGACATCCCCGGGGCGCTGCTGCGCATCCCCGGCACGCCAGCGTCCGCCGCCTATGCCGACGAGGCTTACGCCATGACCCGCAAGGGACAGGCCGAGCTGGCGCTCGGGGCCGGCGTGTGGTTCTCGGCCGTCGGCGGCATCGCCGGCGTGCTGTCGCTGATGATCCTGGCGCCGCCGCTGGCCGAGATCGCGCTGTCGTTCTCGACCTTCGAGTATTTCTGGCTGGCGCTGCTCGGCCTGATGTGCGCGACGCTGGTGGCGCGCTCCTCGCCGGTGAAGGCGATCGCCGGCATGTTCCTCGGCCTGCTGGTCTCCTGCGTCGGCATCGAGAATCCCGGCGGCGTGCCGCGCTTCACCTTCGGCCTCACCGATCTGTTCGGCGGCATCGAGCCGATCCCCGCGCTGGTCGGCGTATTCGCAGTGGCCCAGGTCATGCGCGCGATGCTGACTCCCGAGCCGCCGCCGCTGCCGCGGCGCAAATTCGGGAGCATCATGGCCGGCCAGTGGAAGCTGACCAAGAAATACCATTGGCAGATGACGCGCGGAAACATCGTCGGGATCATCATCGGCGTGCTGCCCGGGGCCGGCGCCGACATGGCCGCCTGGGTTTCCTATGCAATGTCGAAGCGCTTCTCCAAGGAACCGGAGAAATTCGGCACCGGCCATGTCGAAGGCCTGGTCGAGGCCGGCGCCAGCAACAATGCCAGCATCGCCTCGGGCTGGGTGCCGTCGCTGCTGTTCGGCATCCCCGGCGACACCATCGCCGCGATCGCGATCGGCGTGCTCTACATGAAGGGGCTGAACCCCGGGCCGACGCTGTTCACCGAGAAAGCGTCGAGCATGTACGCGATCTATCTGATGTTCATCATCGCGAACATCCTGATGATCCCGCTCGGCATCGCCATGATCCGGGTTGCCGCCTACATCCTGCTGGCACCGCGCTCCGCCATCATGCCGATCATCATGCTGTGCTGCGCGGTCGGCTCGTTCGCGATCGGCAACAACATGTTCGGCATCGTCACCGTCGCCGCCTTCGGCGTGATCGGCTATGTCATGGAAGCCAACGGCTATCCCGTCGCCGCGATGGTGCTCGGCATCGTCATGGGCACCATGGTCGAGCAGGCTTTTGTGACCTCGTTGATCAAGTCGGACGGCAGCATCCTGCCGTTTTTCGAGCGCCCCGTGGCCGCGATCCTCGCCGCCATGGCGATCGGGGCGCTGCTGTGGCCGGTGCTGGTCTGGGCGTGGCGCAAGGTGAAACCGGTGCGGACCGGGGTGGCGGCGACATCCCGGTGATATCGGGCGGGCGGGCCCTCGCCTGCCCCACCGAGGGCTGAGCCGACCCGCCCGATACTGGGACGGGCGGCTGCTCTGTGCTAACATCTGGTCATGACCGAGGTCGCAGATATTCCAGTCCAGACACTCATAGGGAAGCTCAGGGAGCTCGCTCCCGATCTGAGAGCTGCCGGAATCACGCACCTTTACTTGTTTGGATCGCGCGCGCGAGGCGACGCCCGCCCCGACAGCGATCTCGACGTCCTGGTCGAGACGACCTCGCGTGAGGAAGCGCCACGGTTCGATTACTTTAAGGTCCTGCACTTGATCGAAGACCATCTTGGCCTTCAGGCCCAGATATCGATGCGGGACCTGCTGAAGCCGCGCATCGCCGAACGCATCGCAGATGATCTGATCGAGGTCTTCTGAATGCCGCCGACCGTGGAAGACCGACTGCGAGATATCCTGGAAGCCATCACCGACATCGAAAGTGTCGTGAAGGGCTCCACATTTGAGCAATTCGTCTCTGAAAAAACCGCTCGCCTGGCAATCGAACGTCTTCTCGAGATCGTATGTGAGGCTTCGAGATCCATTCCAGATGACGTAAAGCGAGCCGAGCCAGGGATCGACTGGCGCAAAATGATCGATTTCGGAAATCTGCTGCGCCACGCCTACCATATGACGAAAGCCGAGATCGTTTGGGACATTATCCAAATCCATCTTCCACCGCTAAAATCCTGTGCTGAGCGACACATTCGCGGGTCGGGTCGGTAGCGGCCGGACGCGAAGACAATCATGACCAGTAGCAAATCCATCGACATCAAATCCCTCGCCCATGACCTCCGCGCCGGCAGCCGCGCGGCGCTGGCGCGGGCCATCACGCTGGTCGAGAGCCGGCGCAGCGACCATCAGGCGCTGGCGCGCGAGCTGGTGCAGATGCTCTTGCCCGATACCGGCAGGGCAGTGCGCGTCGGTATCACCGGCTCGCCCGGCGTCGGCAAATCCACCACCATCGACGCGCTCGGAACGCATCTCATCGAGCAAGGCCACAAGGTCGCGGTGCTCGCGGTCGATCCGTCCTCGGCGCGTAGCGGCGGCTCGATCCTCGGCGACAAGACGCGGATGGCCCGGCTCGCGGCCTCTGACGACGCCTTCATCCGCCCCTCGCCGTCCTCCGGCACGCTCGGCGGCGTCGCGGCCAAGACACGCGAGGCGATGCTGCTGTGCGAGGCGGCCGGCTTCGACGTCGTGCTGGTCGAGACCGTCGGCATCGGCCAGTCCGAAACCGCGGTCTGCGACATGACCGATTTCTTCCTGGCCCTGATGCTGCCGGGCGGCGGCGACGAATTGCAGGGCATCAAGAAGGGCCTGGTCGAGCTCGCCGACATGATCGCGATCAACAAGGCCGACGGCGACAATCTCAAGCGCGCCAACATCACTGCCGCCGATTATCGCGGCGCGCTGCATATCCTGACGCCGCGCTCCGAGCACTGGCATCCGCCGGTCGAGACCTATTCGGCGCTGACTGGTGACGGTATCGCGAAGATCTGGCAGAAAGTCCTCGATCACCGCAAGGCGATGATTGCATCCGGCGACTTCGCCGCACGGCGGCGCGAGCAGCAGGTGAAATGGATGTGGTCGATGCTGGAGCAGCGCATGCTGGCGCGGTTGCGCAGCGAGGCGTCGGTGCGGACCAAGGTCCGGAAGATCGAGACTGAGGTCGCCGACGGCCATCTCACGCCGGCGCTCGCCGCCGAAAAGATCCTGGAGTTGCTGCAATGAGCGACAAGCTCCGCATTCTCCTCACCGGCTTCGGCCCGTTTCCCGGCGCGCCCTACAATCCGACCCAGCCGCTGGTCGCCCGGCTGGCGCAATTGCGCCGTCCCGCACTCGACGATGCCGCGATCTCCAGCCACATCTTCCCGGTCACCTATGCCGCGGTGGACCGGCAATTGCCGGAGGTGCTTGCGAAAGAGAAGCCCGATGCGCTGCTGATGTTCGGCCTCGCCGCACGCACGCCCTATCTGCGCATCGAGAGCCGCGCGCGCAACGCCGTCACCATGCTCTGGCCTGATGCCGCCAAGACCCGCTCGAGCAAGCGCGGCATCGCCGGCAATGCGGACGCGATGATTTTCGGCCCGCACACCGCAAGGCTGCTGCGCGCCGCCCGCCTCACCGGCATCGACGCGCGCCCCTCGCGCGACGCCGGCGCCTATCTCTGCAATTACCTGAGCTGGCGCGCGATCGAAAACGTCAGGGCCGGCGGGCCAAAGCTCGCCGCGTTCATCCATATTCCCCTGCTCGCGCGCAGTGGCGCCGTGCGCCGCAAGGGCGCGCCGCGGATCACGCTCGAGGAATTGGTGGACGCCGGGGAAGCGATGCTGATGGAGATGGTGCAGTTGGCACGGAAGGGGCGCAACACACCGACTTCGTAGGGTGGGCAAAGGCGCGCTTGCGCCGTGCCCACCAACTTGTTCCGATCTGCCGCTGAATGGTGGGCACGCTTCCGCTTTGCCCACCCTACGGACCGTCTCTCCGGTAAACATTTAACCCTACCGCGAACAATCCTCACGCAACCAGCGGCCCTGCGCTACCTAACCGCTGCGGACCCCCGCGTCCGCCGGAGGACGCATCCATGGACCTCAATCGCCGCAATCTCATCGGAGCTTCGACCGCAGGCATCGCCGGCGCGCTCGCGATACCGGCCGACGCCGCGCGTGCGGCGCCGCTGACGTCGCTGCTCGGCCGCGACGCCACGCAATATGGCGTGCGACCCGGTAGCAGCGAGGATCAGACCCGCGCGCTCCAGCGTGCGATCGACGAGGCCGCGCGCGCGCAGATGCCGCTGGCGCTGCCACCCGGCATCTATCGCAGCGGACTGTTGCGGTTGCCAAATGGCGCGCAACTGATCGGCGTGCGCGGCGCGACAAAATTCGTCTTCACCGGCGGGGCATCGGCGATCCAGAGCGACGGCTCCGATGCAATCGGCCTTTCCGGCATCACCTTTGATGGCGGCGGCATTCCGCTGCCGACGCGGCGCGGGCTGATCCACGTACTCGGCGGGCGCGACGTCCGCATCACCGGTTGCGAAATCACGGGCTCCGGCGGCAGCGGTATCTGGCTCGAGCAGGTCTCCGGCGACATCTCGGGCAACATCTTTACCAACATCGCGGTGACGGCGGTGGTGTCGTTCGACGCCAGGGGACTCAGCGTCTCCCACAACACCATCACCGGCACCAACGACAACGGCATCGAGATCCTGCGCACGGCTATCGGCGATGACGGCACGCTAGTCACTGATAACCGCATCGAGGACATCAAGGCCGGCCCCGGCGGCTCCGGCCAGTACGGCAACGCCATCAACGCGTTCCGCGCCGGCAACGTCATCGTGCGCGGCAATCGCATCAAGAACTGCGATTACTCCGCCGTGCGCGGCAACTCGGCCTCGAACATCCACATCACCGGCAACAGCGTCAGCGACGTGCGCGAGGTCGCGCTGTATTCGGAGTTCGCGTTCGAGGCCGCGGTGATCGCCAATAATATTGTGGACGGCGCCGCCGTCGGCGTCTCCGTCTGCAATTTCAACGAAGGCGGCCGCATCGCCGTGGTCCAGGGCAACATCATCCGCAATCTGATCCCGAAGCGGCCGATCGGCACCGCACCGGATGACGATGCCGGCATCGGCATCTACATCGAGGCGGATTCATCGGTCATCGGCAACGTCATCGAGAATGCGCCGTCCTACGGCATCGTCGCCGGCTGGGGCAAATATCTCCGCGACGTCGCGATCACGGGCAACGTGATCCGCAAGGCACTGGCCGGCGTCGGGGTGTCCGTCGTGCCCGGCGCAGGCACCGCGCTCGTCAACAACAACATGATCTCGGAAACCCCGCGCGGCGCCGTGGTCGGGCTCGATCATGCGAGCGCCGTGACGTCCGATCTGTCGGCGGACGGCGCCCAGCGGTTTGCGCAATTGCTCGTCGGCGGGAATGCGGTGCGGCGGTAGGTGCCGTTCCTTCGCCTCTGGCTTCCGAAAGCTAGAACGCGTTCCGCAGCAGCGGGTACTTCGCTTCGAGGCCGTCGAGGCTGAAGGTGAACTCGACCAGGCGCTCGGGGGCTGCGACAATTTCGGCTGCCGGCGGAGAGAACTGCGGCAGAAGCGCCGCCATCGCCGCCAGCGCCTTGGGCGCTGCCGTCGCGGCCGGCACCTTGGGCCCCGTCATCGCGACGGGCGCGGTGGGCGGCGCCATGGCAGCCGGCACTCTGAGCGGTGCCATCGGGGCAGGCGCGGCGACCTGCGCGGCCGGGGCTTCGGAGATTTCGGCGAGAACGCCCGGCTTCGGATCAAGCCTGACCGGCACGGCGCTCTCCGGGGCGATGTGCACGGCCTTCGGTTGCACGGTCTGCGCCTGCTGCTCGCGCGGAAACATGCGGGGCATCGTCGCCGGCGACCAGCCGAATGCGGGCGACACGCTCGCGGCCGCCGTGGCGACGTCGGCGCCGGTGGCAAGCGCGCGCCAGGTCTGGACGGCGAGCTTGGCTTCCTGGATGTTTTCGAGAAATGCGATCTCGGAGTGATAGCGGCGCCAGCGTCCGGTCTCGAACATCTCGGAGAGATGCACCAGCCGCTGCTCGGCGAGAGCGCACCAGCGTGCCGCAACGTCGCGGCCAATAGCCACGTCGCGAATAGCCTCTTGGCGATGTGTCATAAATCAGCCCGTCAGGAGAAAAATACGGACGCGACGCAACGCACACGAATCAATTTAGACGCGACGTGAATATTTTGTGGAAAAGTTTTGACTTGTCCAGCAACGACGATGTTTTCGTCGCCAAACTCCGTAGTCGTGCGGAGATTCAAGGCGTTTTGGAGTCAAGCTTCGCACAAGCATAGCGCGCTTGCGGCGTGCCGGCGGAGCGGTGGCGATGGGTGAACCACGATCTCCAACCGGAAGCTGATCTCGCGCAGGGCTTCGAGGAATGGGACGTCCAAAAAGAAAAGACCCGTCCGGGGGGACAACCGGACGGGTCGAGCCATATGGGCGCTTGGGGTGGATGGGCGCTCGCGCCTAATATGACTTATGGGGAGGGATAACCGCTCCCACATAATTTGGTCGTGGCAGCGGGCCGAACGTTCAATGCGGCGTTTGATTTTTCGACCTTCGCGCTGCGCGCAAAGTTGTCGCAGCCGCTATCGCGTCGTCGGCTTATCCGCCTGAGAAACCGTGGCTTTATCCTCAGTGCTCGACAACGAAGGTTGCTCTAATGCGCGGATGCCAGGCTCGTCGCGACGCTTCTCGATATCTTCACGTTTTGTTGTACCGGACGCGGCCGCGACCGGCCTCGCGCCGGCGGCGGGAACGGCCATGACCGCGGCAAACGCGTCGGCCTCGCCGTCGCCGAACAGATCATCACGGCCCGGTGAACCGAGGTCGCGCGCCGTCTTCGCCAGCGTCGTGCGCAGTGCTTCCGGCTTCAAGGCGTAGTTGCGCTCGAGCAGCAGCGCCGCGACGCCGGAGACATAGGCGGCAGAGAACGAGGTGCCCGACGTCATCTGATATTTGCCGTCAGGCGCCGGCAGGAAGATATCGACGCCGGGGGCCGCGACCGCGATGTAGTTGCCACGATTGGAGGCGGTGAACAGCCTGTCCTGCTGGTCGGTCGCGCTGACCGCGATCACGTTGGGATTGGCGGCCGGATAGAGCGGCGGCGACTTCGCGCCGGCATTGCCGGCGGCTGCGATCAGCACCAGGCCACGCGCGGCGGTCGCCGCGATGGCCCGCTCGATCACCGCGTCTTTGGGACCGGCAAAGCTCATGTTGACGATCTGCGCGCCGTGCTCGGCGGCATAGTTCAGAGAGCGCAGGATGATGTAGGACGAGCTCTCGGCCCCGCCGGTGGTGCCGCCGAAGGCGCGGATGGCGATGAGGCGCGCCTCGGGCGCGCTGCCCATCAGCTTGGCATGCGCCACGATGGCGCCGGCAATGCCGGTGCCGTGAATGTGCGGGCCCTCGGCGCTGCCGAGCGCATCGAAATTATCGGCAATGGAATTGGCAAGTTCCGGATGCTGGGCGTCGATGCCGGAGTCGATCACGGCTACCGTCACATTGGCACCATGCGCCAGCGTATGTGCTTGCGGCAGGCGGAGCTTGGCCAGCGCATACTGCGCGGGATCTCCCTCGGTCGGCACCGACGATTTCTGGTCCTGGAGCAGGTAGCGGAAGTTCGGCTGGACCGAGCGCACGCTGCCGTCGGCCGCGAATTCGCGCCGCACCGTCGCGGAGGGCCGGCCGTCGGTGATGCGGAACAGTCCGAACGTTGCCCCGATCAGCGGAAAGTTCTCGGAAGACACGCGGGTCAGCCCATGGCGACGCGCAAGCTCGTCGGCCTGGGTCAACGACAGCCCGCCGTCGATCTCGGCGACGAATTCGCCGGCGAAGGTGCGCAGATCCGCGGCGACAGGCGTGTTGTTGCCGCGCCCCTTTGCGGCGGTCTTCTTGCCCGATTTGCCCGAGCCATCGCCGCCTGCGTTCTGCTGCGCCAGGCATTCGCCGGCGGCGTCGCGATCGGGCGCGGTACAGGCGGGATAGAGGTTCGGGGAGTAGCGCGCATAAGGCAGCACCGGCGTCGGTCCCATCCGCGCCGAAATCCTGGTCGTCACGGTCGGACCCGGACCGCGGCCGACGGCCACCGCTCTGGCGGCAACACCGGGACTGACGCGTGCGGCGACGCCGGGAGAAATCGTGGGCATTCGGGAGGGGACGCTAATCGTCGGCGTGCGCATGATCGCCTGCGCCTGCGCAACCTCGACGCCGAGACAGGCGGCGAGCAAAAGCGCGGCTCCGACCGACGAAGCGCAGGCCCCGGCTCTCACTCCACTTTCGGACTTGCGCATCATCGGCTTGGAAGCGCCTTACGGCGCCGCGACGGCGAGGTTGACGAACTTCTCGCGCTGCATCTTGCCGAGCAGCGAGGCGAGTTCGTCCTGGCTCATCGCCTTGTCGAACTGGAGGCGGAACATGCCGCCCTTGGCATCACCGATGATCGAAGCCTGGTAGCCGTCGAGCAATGCGGTGATGTCGGCGACGCGCGCCTCGGGCGTGAAGCGCACCAGCGCGCGCGCCGGCGGGACGGTCGTGCCGAGGTCGCGTGTAAGCGGAGCGCTGGTCGAGAGCGAAGCAGTCTGGAAGGTCGCAGTCTGGGTCTTCGTCAACACCGCGCCGATGATTCCGGCTTGCAGCACGAGCGCCATGGCGCCAAGGCTCGCCGACCAAGCCAGCGTGCGCGGCGACAGGCTCGCAAAGAAGGTGGCGATGCGCGCCGACAGCGGCAGCGAACCGGCCGCCCGCGCAGGTTCGGCGTCGATCGCGGCGAACAGCTTCTGCATCGCGCGCGCCGACGGAGCACCCAGGCTCTCGTTCAGATGGATGGTCTCTTCATACTCGCCGCGGATCGCGGCATATTGCTTCGCGAGCTCGGGATCGCGCGCCAGCGCCTCGTCGACGCGGCGCGCATCGCGCGGGTTCAGCGTGCCGGCGGCGTGCCACGGCAGCAGCAGTTCAATTTCACCGGGCTCTTGCTCCAGCATCTTCTTGCTCAAAGCCATCATGGCCAGCCTCGCTCAATGCCGGCTGCTTTCAGCAGTTCGGCCAATTTCTTGCGCGCATAGAACAAGCGCGTCTTCACAGTGTTCTCCGGGATGCCTACGATTTCGGCCACCTCTTCCACGGATTTCTCGTGGTAGTAGACGAGATCGACGATTTCCCGATGATCCGGCGAGAGACCCGTCAGACACTCCCGCAACGCTTCACTGGTATCCTTCTTCTGCACTGCCGTTTCCGGATTGTCGGACGTATCCTCGATCGCGTTCGCGGCGTCGTCGTCCAACTCAAAATCCTTCCTGCGCCGGAGCGCAGACAGGGCCTTGAATCGGGTAATGGCCAGCAGCCAGGTCGAAACGGCGGATCGGCCCTCGAACTTGCCGGCTTGACGCCAGACATCGAGAAATACCTCACTGATGAGGTCTTCCGCCGCCTGCTCGTCCCGCACGAGCCGGAGGCCGAACCGATACACCCTGACATGGTGCCGCCCGTACAGCACCTGCATGGCGAGCCGGTCGCCTTGAGCGATCCTGGCGATCAGGATCTCGTCCGAAGCCGCTTGTGTCACGCTCAAAGACCGTCTCGCAAGGTTGGTCGGGTGGATGCGGCAGACGGTTCGACGGGAGGGGTAAAATTGTTCAACCTACCGCAGTCGTACGGGAAGCTGTGTGATCTACCCCACAGACGCGAAATTTCCTGTTGCCACCCGCGGCTGGGCGCTTCGCTCAAGAACGGTAACATAGTAATGAAGCACTTTCCTGAGCAATGCCGTCCCAGCTTAGACGGCCCGACGTGCATGGAACCTTAGCAGCTTAGCACGACATATGTCTTCCGAAGCCCTGCTTTGGCTCGACCGCGTCGCACACGATGCCTAATCGCCGGCAAATTCCTGGGGCGGTCGACGTCCCGCGCTGCCGCGCTGTACAGCGTGGATTCGGTTTCGAAGGATACCAAACCTAAAGGCTTGCCACGTAGATTTTTGGGCTGACATCCACGATTGGCGGGACCATGAGCACGGCTGCGACGTCCTTTCCCGAGAGGAATGCCGCTGAGGCCGCGGATCTCGCCCTGACCACCGAAGCGGCGGCACCCGAAGTCCTCGCGCGCCGGATCCGGCAGCGGCGCCAGATGTATGTCGGCCAGGTGGCGAGCTACTCGCTCGGCGCCTCCGTCCTGCTGCTCTACGCTTTTGACGGCGTGATCTCCATGGGCGTTCCGTCACTGTTCTGGCTCGGCGGCCTTCTGATCATCGGGACCTTCACCGTGCTGTCGGAAGCGGGCTTCGGCGACCGGTTCGAGGATCATTACCTCACCGTCTTCCAGATCTCGGCGCATATGACGCTGCAGCTGCTGTTCCTGCTCGCGGTGCCGACAGTCGGAGTTGCGTTCCTTGCCGTGCTGTTCCTGATCTTCGCCTTCGGCACGCTTCGTATGACCTCTAGTCAGGCGATGCTCACCTGGGGCCTTGCGACGTGCGGGCTCGCCTTGGTTTTCCTCGCCTCGGACTTGCCAATCGGACTACCGGTGACGACCCAGCTGCAACGGGCCGCCTCGATGCTGTGCTTCGTGCTGGTGATCGGCCAGTGCGCCTTCCTCGGCCTGTTCGGCGCCACGCTGCGCAAGATCCTGTACCGGCGCAGCATCGAGCTGAAGGCCGCCTATCAGCGCATCGAGGAGCTGGCGGAGCTCGACGAGCTCACCGGCTCCTACAACCGCCGCTGCATCATGCGACTTCTCGACGCCGAGATCGAAAAATCGCGGCAGACATCGAGGCCTTGCGCGATCGCGCTGATCGACCTCGACTGGTTCAAGCGCATCAACGACGCCTACGGCCATCCCGTCGGCGACGAGGTGCTGCGCACCTTCGCGATCACCATGTTCGCCAATATCCGCCCCGCCGACTGCTTCGGCCGCTACGGCGGCGAGGAATTCTTGCTGCTGCTGCCTGGGATGGACGGCGATGCGGCGTCGCGCATGCTCGATCGCCTGCGCGGGATCGTCGCCGATCTGGACTGGAGCGCATTCTCCCCGGGCATGCGCGTGACCATTTCCGCGGGCGTCGTGACGCTACGCGACAACGATACTGCCGACACGTTTCTCGTGCGCGCCGATAGCGCGCTCTATTCCGCCAAGGCACAGGGGCGCAACCGCATTGCAACCAGCTGACCAATCCATTTTCTCCCGGCGCGACAGAAGCCGCGGCCGGGCCGAACGCTCCAGGACAGGGCAATGAGATCCAAAGCCGTAAAATCATCCGAAAGTCTGCTCGAGGAATTGCAAACTGCGCTCTCGCACGGCACCGTCGCGCACCGGGTCGAGACACTGCGCCGCGTCACCGATCTCTTCGTGGGCAACGCCTTGGACTATTCCGACGACCACGTTCGTGTGTTCGATGACGTGTTCCAATGCCTGATCGAGCAGATCGAGACGTCCGCCAGGGCGCTGCTCGCAGAACGCCTCGCACCGATCGCGGCTGCGCCGCCGAAGATCATCCGCACGCTCGCGCTCGACGAGGTGATCGAGGTTTCCGGCCCGGTGCTGTCGAAATCCGAACGGCTGGACGAGGCGACCCTGATCGAGATCGCGCGCACCAGGGGCCAGGCCCATCTCAAGGCGATCTCGCTGCGGCGGGTACTGTCGGAAGCGCTGAGCGACGTGCTGGTGACCCGCGGCGACGAGGACGTGGTGCAATCGACCGTCAACAATCCGGGCGCGCAACTGTCGGAGGGAAGTCTCGCCGACCTCGTGACCCGCGCCGAACGTGACGACGACCTCGCCAGCTCCATCGGCCTGCGGGCCGACCTGCCCCGCCATCATTATTTGAAGCTGGTCGCGAAGGCCTCCTTGGCCGTGCGCAGGAAGCTGGAGGCCGCGCATCCGGAGCTCGCGGACGACGTGTCCAGCGTGGTCCAGGAAGCGGCGCAGCGAATCCGCGCCGCCAGCATGACCAGGCAGACCGAGAGGGCGCGCGCGCTGGTGAAGTCGCTGCACGAGGACGGCCGCCTCACCGAGCTCCAGGTCGCCACCTTCGCGGAGCAGGGCAAGTTCGACGAAACCAACGCAGGGCTTGCCGCGCTTGCGGGCGTCGCAGTCGAGACCGCCGAGACCATGATGATCGAAAGCCGGGTCGAGGGCGTGATGATCCTCGCCAAGGTCGCGGCCATGCAATGGTCGAGCGTCCGCGCCATCATCGCCCTGCGCGAGAAGCTCGCAGGCGGCTCGCAGACCGACATGGTGACGCTGCGCGACGCTTACGAGGCGCTGCGCAGTTCGACCGCGCAGCAGGTGCTGCGCTTCCACCGCATGCAGCAGGGCGCGACGCCGGCGGCGTGAAGCCGGCGAGCTAGTAGCGTAGGACCTTCGCCCCCACCAGCGCGCCAATTGCCGTCACCAACGCGGTCGCGAGCGTGTACCAGGTCGCGACGAACAGCGGCGAGTCATCGGTGCAGTGCGAGGCGTACAGCGTCGCGGCAAGGCCCGCCGACACCAGGCCGGCGAGCGCGCCGGCGAGCGCGGGGTGGGACGGCGCGCCGTGGCGCAGGCCGAACAGGGCCCCCGCAAGCAGCGGCAGCGACATCGCAGGGATTGCCAACAGGCACACCCTGGAATTCTTGCCCATCAATCGCATCGTCATCGGCATGGCCGGCGCCATCATCGCCTCGCTGCCGATCGCCACCGCGAGCAGCCCGACGGGCAGCAGCAGCAGCCAGCCCCAGCCACGCAGCAAGGCTTCGGGACGCGACAGATGCAGGCTGACGATGATCGCGGGTATCGCGAGCGACAGCGTGACCGCGAACTTCATGTCGAAGAACGGGTTGTGCATCGCGCTCATCACGTCGTGACGCACACCGAGGAAGGTGGCGAAGATCAGAATCGACAGGGGCGCGGCGACCAGCAGCGCCATGGTCAGCACCGCGCCGACGCGCGGCGGGCGATGGGCGTTGTCGGCCGCGAGCGTGCGAATGAGTTGATCGGTATCCATGACTAGTGGTTCCGCAGTTTGGCTGTCAGCGCCGCAAGTCCGCGATGCAGCGCCACCCGCACCGCGCCCTCGCTCATCGAATATTTCGCCGCCGTGTCCTTGATCGAGGTGCTGTCGACCGCGATCGACTGCAACACGTCGCGCTGGCGTTGCGGCAGCGTATTGAGCTGGCTGGCGACTTCGCCGGCCGAGACCGTCTCCTGCGGCGCCTCGCCCGGCAGGGTCTCGGCGAAATCGTCGATGTTGACGAAGATCCGCCTCCCCCGTCGCCGCAGCATGTCGATCAGCTTGTTGCGGCCGATCGCAAACAGCCACGGGGCGAAGGGGGCTTCGCTGTCCCAAGTGTGCCGCTTCAGATGCACCGCCAACAGAATCTCCTGCACGATATCCTCGGCCTGGTCGGGAGGCTGCCCGGCCCGCGCCAGGCCGCGCCTCGCGGCAGCGCGCAGCACAGGCGTGACCG
The DNA here is from genome assembly GCF_040548425.1 of Bradyrhizobium sp. i1.15.2. Lineage (NCBI taxonomy): Bacteria > Pseudomonadati > Pseudomonadota > Alphaproteobacteria > Hyphomicrobiales > Nitrobacteraceae > Bradyrhizobium > Bradyrhizobium sp. i1.15.2. The sequence goes on from NZ_JBEPRQ010000006.1 coordinate 22,670, forward strand.
CCTTCAACAGGCGATGATACGCTGCGTCATCGCCTGCCATGGCCGACCGCATCAGGCCGGTCCACTCGTCCTCACGTCCGCGCACGCGCGCCCTCACCATGCAATTCGGCCGTTCTTTCAGTTTGTTACGCCGGCGGCGGCACGATCACGAATTCGTGATCGTGCTTGGCCGCGCGACCGATACGGCCGTCAAAATCTGCGACGGCTCATAACACCGATCGGTCCCGTCCGCACCCGTGGCCGGCCGCGAACGCAACGGTTTGCCGCGCTTTTGCCCGGTGTGGCCCGAAGATTCCCATTTTCTGCCCCGCTGTGGTCACGCCCCAGGGTCTCTGTTCGCTCCCGGGACGGGTGGAATTGGGGAGATGTCAACATGATGAAAGCCAGCGGGCGCGCGGCCCTGATTCTCCTGGCCGGGCTTTTCGTGCTGTTTGGGGGCGTTGCACAGGCGGCGCCGAGTTCAGCCGCTAGCAGCAAGTCGGACAGCGCAGGCAAACAGGCGGACGAGGTCAAGCCGAGCAAGCAGCGGCGTCACACGTCGCGCCACCGCGACAGCGCCAAGACGGCGCAAAAATCCGACGACAAGGCCGACAAGAAGGACGCTACGGCAACGGCCGACGAGGCGAAGGCCGACAACCGTGACGCGCCGGCCTCGAGCCAGATGCCGCCGGAAGTCGCCAACGCCAATGCGCAGCTCGCCGCCGCCGATACGCCGACCGCGGCGGCCGCCTCCGCAATGACGGGCCGGGCCAACGACAACGTCCAGGCCGCGGCCGATAATACCGCCGCCCCGAACGCCGAGAGCCAGGTCGTCCCACCCGATCAGCTCAACGACATCGACCGCGCCCTGCAACAGGACAGCGCGCCGGCACAGAAGGCGGTGATCGCCGCAACCGACGCGCAGCCGCGTCCGGCGCCGGTGATGGCAAGCAGCCAACAGAGTTCGGCCTGGGACCAGAGCTCCCTGATCGGAAAAATCTTCATCGGCGTCGGCACGCTGCTGACGCTGGCCTCCGCCGCGCGCATGTTCATGGCGTGACTTTGGCTTGATTTTGGCCTGATCGCCGACCCGCGGGACCTCGTCCGGAACGCGCATCTCGCCGCGTGTTCCGGCCGTTCGTGCTCCGGTGGCTTTGGCGCCTCTTGAAGCCCACCGCGTCAGCGGGCACATTGCCCGCTCAACCAAAAGCGTGGGTGGAGCATGAGCACGTTCGAACACATCATCGTCGAAAACAAAGGTGCGGTCGGCATCATCAAGCTGAATCGGCCGAAGCTGCTCAACGCACTCTCCTTCGGCGTCTTCCGCGAGATCGCCGCGGCCGTCGACGATCTCGAAGCCGATGACGCCATCGGCTGCATCGTCGTGACCGGCAGCGAGAAGGCATTTGCCGCCGGCGCCGACATCAAGGAGATGCAGCCGAAAGGCTTCATCGACATGTTCTCGGAGGATTTTGCCGCGATCGGCGGCGATCGGGTCGCGCGCTGCCGCAAGCCGACGATCGCCGCGGTCGCGGGCTATGCCCTCGGCGGCGGCTGCGAGCTCGCGATGATGTGCGACTTCATCATCGCCGCCGACACCGCCAAATTTGGTCAACCCGAAATCACGCTCGGCACCATCCCCGGCATCGGCGGTACCCAGCGCCTGACCCGTGCGATCGGCAAGTCCAAGGCGATGGACCTTTGCCTCACCGGCCGCATGATGGATGCAGCCGAAGCCGAGCGCAGCGGCCTCGTCAGCCGCATCGTTCCGGCCGACAAGCTGATGGACGAGGTGATGGGCGCGGCCGAGAAGGTTGCCGCGATGTCGCGGCCCGCGGTCGCGATGGCCAAGGAAGCGGTCAACCGCGCCTTCGAGACCACGCTCGCCGAGGGCATGAGCGTCGAGCGCAACCTGTTCCACTCGACCTTCGCGCTGGAGGACCGCTCCGAGGGCATGGCGGCGTTCATCGAGAAGCGGAAGCCGGTGAACAAGAACCGGTAAGGAGGCGCGCGGTCAGGCTGGTGTAAGGCAATGCCGTTCCCGCAGAATCCCTGTGATGTACCTGCAACAAGCACGGAATAGATGGGGGTTTCCCCCGCGGCAGTTTGCCTGCGGGACCTCGGCTGGTTAAACAGTTAAGAGAGCCGCCGTCGGCGGGGGCGGACAGCCGGGATTTGCGGATTACATGATTGGGCGTGCCGCCAGAGCTGGTCGCGTGATGACGCGGCACCGATCGGGCGTGGCTCCTGTGCTCGCGACATGGACCACGCTTGCGCTCTGTTGCGCCCTGCCCTCCGCGGCACGGTCGGAAGCGCTGCCGGAGGCGCTCGCCAAGGCCTACCAGACCAATCCGCAGCTCAATGCCGAGCGCGCACGGCAACGCGCCACTGACGAGAACCTGCCGCAGGCGCTCGCGGGCTACCGGCCACAGATCGTGGCAAGCCTCAGCGCCGGGCTGCAATCGGTGCGCAACCTGCTGCCCGACAACACCATCCAGACCGCCAATCTGAAGCCGTGGATCATCGGCGTCACCGTGACGCAGACCCTGTTCAACGGCTTCCGCACCGCCAACAACGTGCGCGCCGCCGAACTCCAGGTGCAGTCGGGCCGCGAGGCGCTGCGCAACGTCGGCCAGGGCGTGCTGCTCGACGCGGTCACCGCCTACACCAACGTGCTCGCCAACCAATCGCTGGTCGAGGCGCAGCGCTCCAACGTCGCCTTCCTGCGCGAAACGCTCTCGGTCACTCAACGGCGCCTCAACGCCGGCGACGTCACGCCGACCGACAGCGCCCAGGCCGAGGCGCGGCTCAACCGCGGGCTCTCCGATCTCAACGCCGCCGAAGTCGCGCTCGCGGTGAGCCAGGCGATATACGCACAGGTGATCGGCAATGCACCGTCGCAGCTTCGCGCTGCCGAAGTCGTCGACCGCTATCTGCCGAAGAGCCGTGAAGACGCGTTGACGATGGCGATCCGCCAGCACCCGGCAGTGATGGCCGCCGGCTTCGACGTCGATGTCGCCTCCACCAACATCCGCGTCGCCGAAGGCGCGCTGCTGCCGAGCGCCAGCGTCCAGGGCAGCGCCAGCAAGAGCCGTAACAACGACCCGACGCTCGGCACCTTCGCCGAAGATCAGGCCTCGATCGTCGCCAATGTCACCGTGCCGATCTACGACGGTGGCCAAGCCGCCGCACAGACCCGGCAGGCCAAGGAGATCACGGCGCAGAGCCGGCTCGTGCTCGACCAGGTGCGCAACCAGGCGCGCACGGCGGCGGTCAGCGCGTGGGTTGTCCATGAAGGCGCCAAGATCGCGGTCTCGGCCTCGGAGTCCGAAGTGAAGGCGGCGACCGTCGCGCTCCAGGGCGTGCAGCGCGAGGCCGCCGGCGGACAGCGCACGACGGTGGATGTGCTGAACTCGCAGGCCGATCTGATCCAGGCCAAGGCCCGCCTGATCGGCGCCAACCGCGACCGCGTGATCGCGTCCTATACGCTGCTCAGCGCCGTCGGCCATCTCGACGTCAAGACCTTGAGCCTGAACACGCCGGACTATCTGCCCGAGGTGCACTACCAGCAGGTCCGTGACGCCTGGCACGGCCTGCGCACGCCGTCCGGGCAGTAGTTTCCGCAACGCCTTTGGGCTCTCCACCGCCCAGGCACGCCACCCTCCTTTGACATTTTGTAGCCCATGGGCTACATTTGCACCTCATGATCGAGGTGAGGCAAACCGAGCATTTTTCGGAGTGGCTGACACGCCTCAAGGACGCCAGCGCGGTTGCCCGGATCACTGCCCGCGTTCGCCGACAGCAAGAGCGTCGGTCGCAACGTCCGGGAAATGCGCATCGACTACGGACCGGGCTATCGGATCTACTATGTGCAGCGCGGAACGCAGATTGTGATCCTGCTGTGTGGCGGGGACAAGCGCACGCAGCGACACGACATCAAGCTAGCCCAGCAACTGGCGGAGACAATGTGATGCCAAAAGCAGCGAAAACGACGGTCAAGGCGGCATCCAGGACGACGCGTTTCGACGCTGCCGACTATCTCAACACTGAAGAACGTCAGGCCGCCTATATTGCGGCCGCATTAGAGACCGGCGATCCTGATTTCGTGCGCGACGCACTCGGCCTTGTCGCTCGCGCGCGCGGGATGAGCGCGATCGCGAAGAAAGCCGGGTTGAACCGCGAGAGTCTGTACAAGGCGCTCGGAGAGACCGGAAATCCTGAGTTTGGCACGGTCATGCGCATTGTCGGAGCGTTAGGCCTGACATTGTCCGCCCAACCCGCGACAAGCGGGCGAACGTCGAAGCGCCGCCGAGCGGCGTGAGGGAGCACGCCGCACCCGCGAAATCGGTTCGGGCAGTCTCAGGATGTGAATATGAAAAGCCGCCGCATCCATCTGATGGGAGCTTCAGGCTCCGGCGTGACGACGCTCGGCCGTGCGCTCGCCGGCCGGCTTGCGCTGCCGCATCACGACAGCGATGATTATTTCTGGCTCCCGACCGCGCCGCCCTACCAGACCACGCGCCCTGCCGCCGAACGTTTGCGACTGATGCGCGAGATGTTCTTGCCGCGGCTCGATTGGGTGCTGAGCGGAACCGTCACCGGTTGGGGCGACGAGCTCGTCCCATTCTTCGATCTCGTCGTCTTTGTGACGACGCCGCGCGAGCTCCGCTTGCAGCGCCTGCGTGACCGCGAGGCTACGCATTTCGGAGCGGACGCCGTCGCACAGGGCGGCTGGCGTCATGAGGAGGCGGAGTCGTTCGTTGACTGGGCCTCGCACTACGAAGCCGGCGATCGCGACGGCCGTAGTCTCCCAAAAGATGAAGCGTGGCTCGCGAAGCTGCCCTGCCCGGTCGTGCGCGTCGACGGCTCACGCCCGCTTGCGGACCTCGTCGAGCAGCTATGCAGCGAAGCGCAGCGGCTGCCGGGCTGATGTGATACTGTCACGACGCCACTGCCAAATAATAAAATAGGGGGAGAAACCATGCTCAATCGACGCAGCGCTCTGCTTGCCTCTCTTGCCGCCGGAGTAGCCATGACCAGCAAAGCCCACGCCCGTGCGGCGCAGCCCGCGACGGCGGTCAATTTCGACGTCCCGACCCATGCCTGCGACTGTCACACCCACATCCATGGCGACGTCGAGAAGTTTCCATTTTTTGCCGGCCGCGTTTACACGCCAGAGCCGGCTTCGCCGGAGGAAATGGCTGCGCTGCACAAGGCGCTGCATATCGAGCGCGTTGTGATCGTGACGCCGAGTGTCTACGGCACCGATAATTCCTCGACGCTGTTCGGCATGAAGGCGCGTGGCGCGGCCGCGCGCGGGGTGGCCGTGATCGACGACAAAACGACCGAGGCCCAGCTTGACACGATGCATGCAGACGGCTTTCGCGGTGTCCGCCTCAATCTCGCGACCGGCGGCGTCAATGATCCCAATGTCGGCCGGCCGCGCTTCACCGCCGCCGTCGAGCGCATGAAGGCGCGCGGCTGGCACGTGCAGCTCTACACCACGCTGCCCATGATCTCGGCGATCAAGGACCTCGTCGAGACGGCGCCGGTACCCATTGTATTCGACCATTTCGGCGGCCTCGAGGCTTCGCTTGGGCTCGAGCAGCCGGGATTTGCCGACCTGGTCGCGCTGGTGAAATCCGGCAAGGCCCATGTCAAGATTTCCGGCGCCTATCGCTCCTCGAAGCTCGCGCCCGACTATCAGGACATGGCGCCCTATGCGCGCGCACTGATCGCAGCGAATGCGGACCGCGTCGTCTGGGGTACGGACTGGCCGCACCCGGATTCGAGCCGTGTCGAGGGACGCAAAGCCACCGACATCGCACCGCTCTACCAGATCGACGACGGCCGCCTGCTCAACCAGCTTCCGGTATGGGCGCCGGATGCGGATGTGCGCAAGAAGATCCTGGTCGACAACCCGGCGCAACTCTACGGGTTCTGAGTCGCGCCAAGCGCAATTCGGTTCAACGACCGCGACACGTTTCCACAGTGAGGCGTGGAACTGTTGTCGCGAAGGCACAAACCCGTTGGACTCACACGAACGTGTTTGTGCTCTCGCTCGTTTCTCACCCTTCTGGTTGAGGCGGCGATTCATTTTCGGGGCTACGCACACGCACAGATTTCATTTGTTCGTGCGGGTGCATGTCTTTATCGCATTATCTTGCCGCGCTTTTTTCCGGCATTGGAATTGGTTTCACCGTCGCCGCCCCCATCGGCCCGATGGGTATGCTGTGCATTCAGCGCACATTGGCATCAGGCATGGCCACGGGCCTCGCAACCGGCTTCGGCGCGGCGACCGTGCATCTCACCTACAGCGCCCTCGCGGTTTTGGGACTGGGCTCACTGGCACAGCCCTGGGTCGAGGCCAATGCCGCCGGCTTCGGCATCGTCTCGGCGCTCACGCTGCTGTGGTTCGCGATCCGGACCCATCGCGGCTCGGTCGCGCTCCAGACGACCGACGACGTCGACAGCGTACGTCTGGCGCGCGCCTATCTCAGCGCCATCGCGCTTGGGTTCGCCAATCCGCTGACCGTCATCCTGTTTCTGGCTGCGCTGCACGCCTTTTCAATGCAAGCCGCGGCAGCCCCGCTGATCGCCGGTGTCTTCGTCGGTTCCGCGATCTGGTGGACCGTGCTCAGCACGATCGTGGCAACGGCGCGATCACGGCTGACGCCGCGCATGCTGTCGATGAGCAGCCGGTTGGCCAGCCTGATGCTGCTGGGCCTAGGCACCATGATGCTGGTGCGGATCGCGCAGCGAATGCTGTGATTGGCAGCGTCAGCGTGCGCGGCGGGAGAAGAAGGAGATCAGCACCGGCAGCGTCACCAGGATCACGATCGGCGCGAGCATCATGCCTGTCACTACGACCACCGCGAGCGGCTTCTGCACCTGCGAGCCGATGCCTTCCGACAGCGCGGCCGGCAACAGACCGATGCCCGCGACGACGCAGGTCATCAGCACCGGCCGAAGCTGCAATTCGCCGGTGCGTATCACCGCGCTCATGCGGTCCATGCCCTCTTCGATGAGCTGGTTGAACTGCGACAGGATGATGATGCCGTCCATCACGGCAATGCCGAACAGCGCGATGAAGCCGATCGCCGCCGAGACACTGAAGGCGGTGCCGGTGATCAAGAGACCGAGCACGCCGCCGAAGATCGCCATCGGGATCACGCTCATGGCGAGCAGCGTGTCGGTCATCGAGCCGAAATTGAACCAGAGCAGGACGCCGATCAGCGCCAGCGAGATCGGCACCACGATCGACAATCGCCGGATCGCGTCCTGGAGATTGCCGAATTCGCCGACCCAGTCCATGTGCGCGCCGGGCGGCAGCTGCACCTGATCGGCGATCTTCTGCTGCGCCTCGCGGATGGCGCTGCCGAGGTCGCGTTCACGCACCGAGAACTTGATGGGCAGATAGCGTTCCTGCTGCTCGCGATAAATGTAGGCCGCACCCGAGACGAGGCTGATGGTGGCGACCTCGCTCAGGGGGATCTGCGTGACGGTGCCGTTCGGTCCGGGCGCGCCGATCCGCAAATTCTGGATCGCCTCGGCGCTCCTGCGGAATTCCGGCGCGAGACGAACGATGATCGGGAAGTGGCGGTCGCTTCCCGCCTCGTAGATGTCGCCGGCGGTGTCGCCGCCGATCGCGACCTTGATGGTGGCATTGATGTCGCCCGGCGCGAGGCCGTAGCGCGCGGCCTTGGCGCGGTTGATGTCGATCTGGATGGTCGGCTGCCCGAGTGAGGTGAACACCGCAAGATCGGTGACGCCCTGCACGGTTGCCAGCACCGACTTGATCTTGTTGGCGGTGTCGGTCAGCGCCTGGAGGTCGCTGCCGAACAGCTTGATCGAGTTCTCGCCCTTCACGCCGGAGACGGCTTCGGAGACGTTGTCCTGGAGATATTGCGAGAAGTTGAACTCGACGCCGGGGAAGCGATCGTCGAGCTGCTTGAGCAGTTGCGCGGTCAGCTCTTCCTTGTCGCGGGTGCCGGGCCATTGGCTCGCGGGCTTGAGCGGCGCGAAGAACTCGGCGTTGAAGAAGCCGGCGGCGTCAGTGCCGTCATCGGGGCGGCCGTGCTGCGACACCACGGATTCCACTTCAGGCCGCGCGCGGATCACCTTGCGCATCTCGTTGACGTAGGAGTTGCCTTCCTGGAGCGAGATGGTCGGCGGCAGCGTGGCGCGGATCCAGAGATTGCCCTCCTCCAGCTTCGGCAGGAATTCGAGGCCAAGCAAGCGGCTGAGCGCAACCGTCATCAGCACGAGGCCGAACGCGCCACCGAGCATGATGCCGCGGTTGGCGACCGCCCAATGCAGCACCGGCATGTAGATCCGATGCAGGATCAGCATCACCCTGGTCTCGGTCTCATGGACATGCGCGGGCAGGATGATCGCGGACAGCGCCGGAGTGACGGTGAAGGTCGCAAGCAGGCCGCCGGCCAGCGCATAAGCATAGGTGCGCGCCATCGGCCCGAAGATGTTGCCCTCGACGCCGGAGAGCGTGAACAGCGGCAGGAAGGCCGCGATGATGATCGCCGCGGCGAAGAAGATCGAACGGGAAACATCGGCCGCTGCGCTGAGGATGGCGTGGCTTTTCATGCCGAACAGCGTCTCGGACGACATCTGCTCGGATTCCGACATCGGCGTCGTCTGCGTCAGGCGCCGGAAGATCGCTTCCACCATGATGACGGTGGCATCGACGATCAGGCCGAAATCGATCGCACCGACCGACAGCAGGTTCGCCGATTCCCCGCGCAGCACCAGGATGATCACCGCGAAGAACAGCGCGAACGGGATGGTGGCGCCGACGATCAGCGCACTGCGGAGATCGCCGAGGAAGATCCACTGCAACAGCACGATCAGCAAGATGCCGACCACCATGTTGTGCAGCACGGTGTGGGTGGTGAGCTCAATCAGGTCACCGCGGTCGTAGATGCGCTCGATGCGCACGCCGGGCGGCAGGATGCTGGACTCGTTGATGGTTTGAACGAGCTGGTGGACGCGCTTGATGGTTGGCGAGCTCTGCTCGCCACGGCGCATCAGGACGATGCCTTGCACGATGTCGTCGGCCTCGTCGAGGCCGGCAATGCCGAGACGGGGCTTCTGCCCGACGGTGACGGTGGCGACGTCCTTGACCAGCACCGGATTGCCGTTGGTCTGCGAGACCATCGTGTTGGCGAGGTCGTCGATCGAGCGGATCAGGCCGACGCCGCGCACCACCGCCGATTGCTGACCGATATTGACGGTGTTGCCGCCGACATTGACGTTGGAATTGCCGACCGCCTGGAGCAATTGCGGCAGCGTCAGGCCGTTGGCGACCAGCTTGTTGAAGTCGACCTGGAGCTCGTAGGTCTTGCTCTTGCCGCCCCACCCGGTGACGTCGATCACGCCGGGCACGGCACGGAAGCGCCGCTGGAGGATCCAGTCCTGGATGGTCTTGAGGTCGAGCACGCTGTAGTTCGGCGGACCGACGAGACGGTAGCGGAAGATCTCGCCAATCGGGCTGAGCGGCGAGATCTGCGGCTGCACGTTGCCGGGCAGTGGAGCGAGCTGCGCCAGGCGGTTCAAGACCTGCTGCAACGCCTCGTCATAAGTGTAGGCGAAGGAGAACTGCAGTTTGACGTCGGAGAGGCCGTAGAGCGAGATGGTGCGAATGGTCGTCAGGTTCTTCAGACCCGCGACCTGGGTCTCGATCGGAATCGTGATGTAGCGCTCGATCTCCTCCGCCGACAGGCCCGGGCTCTGCGTCACGATGTCGACCATCGGCGGGGTCGGATCGGGGTAAGCCTCGATGTTGAGCTGGTTGAACGCGATCAGGCCGCCGATGAGCACGGCGACGAACATCCCGACCATCAGGAAGCGCCGGTTGACGGCAAGGGCGACGAGGCGATCCATTCAGGTCTTCAGCTTGTCTTTTTCCGGCCCGTCAATCAGCTGCCGGACGCGGCGCGGTCGATGAACAGGCTGCCTTTGGTGACCACCTGCTCGCCGGGCTTCAGATTGCTGGTGACCTCGACGAGATTGCCATTGATGAGACCGATCTTGATCTCGCGCAGCTCGACCGACTTGTCCTCGCGTGCGACCCAGAGGCGGACCTTGTCGGCTTCGTAGATCAAGGCCTGCTTTGGTACCGCCGGCGCGGCGCGGTCGCCGGACGAATAGATCGTGACGTTGGCGAACATCTCCGGCTTCAGCAGACCGTCCTTGTTGTCGATGGTGGCGCGGACCAGCAGGCGGCGGGTGTTCGGATCGATCGCGGCGGCGACATAGTTGACCTTGGCGGTCAAGGGGCGGCCCGGCAGCGCCATCACGTTGACGGTGATGTCCTGCCCGATGCACACGGCAGCCGCATCGCTCTCGCGCACGAAGGCGGTGAGCCAGACCGAGGAGAGGTCGCCGACCACGAAGACCGGATCGCTGGCGCCCGAATTAACGTACTGGCCAGGGCCGATCTTACGCTGCACGACCGTGCCCGCGATCGGCGAATAGATCGTGACTTCCGGATTGATGACGCCCTTGTCCTGGAACGCCTTGATGGTCTCGTCGGTGAAGCCGAGGATCCGCAGCTTGTTGCGCGCGGCTTCCAGCGCGGTCGCCGAGGAGCGCATGTCGTTCTGCGCCTGAACCTGGGTCGCTTCCGCCTGCTGATAATCCTTCAGGGGGATGGCATGGCCCTCGTAGAGGTCCTTGGCGCGCTTGAACTGGATGTCGGCAAGATCGATCGCCGACTTCGCCTTGTTCTGCGAGCTCATCGCCGCAATGAAATCGTTCTGGGCCTGCACGGTGTCGGCGGCCTCGATTGTGAACAGCGGTTGACCTTGCTTCAGCACCTCGCCGGGCTTGGCGAGCAGCTTGGTCACCCGGCCCGCATAGGGCGAGAACACCGGCGTCGAACGGTCCTCGTCGACTGCGACCTTGCCCTCGGTGACATACTCGGCGCGGAAGGTCTTGGCCTTGACCGGCTCGATCGTCAGCGTCGCCCATTCCGACGGCGTCGGCGTGAAGTTCTGCGCACTCCTGCGCGACTGGCTGGAGATCTCGGAGTGGCTCTTCTCCTTGGCTCCCGCATAGAGGAAGCCGTAGGCCCCGGCACCGGCAAGAGCTAGTAAAACTACGGATGTAATCACCCGTTGTTTTGTAAGCACCTGCAATCGCTTGGTATTTTCAACTACCATGGGGCCCGGTCATGTCTGCGATGATACCGGCGGATGCCCGCCTCATCGGTCGCGCTAATAGTGCCGAATTGTGATTTCAAACAACCTAAAAAACGCCGGGCGCCTTTCGGTTTGCGTTAAAAATTTGCGACACGTCAGCTTCACGTCAGCTTGTCACCGGCCACTCTGCCGGATGACTGCCGAGCGGCATCGCCGGACGGCTCCATCGCGCCGGCGTCTTCGACAGCAGCGCTGAATGGCGCACCGCCTTCAACATGCCGAAGCCAGAAGGCATGCTCTCGATGAATGCAGCATGTACGGCCTCGCCCGTAATATCCGGGGTGTTCAGGCCATTTTCGAGCCGTCCGAGATTCCAGAGCCAGCGCCCGGTCTGCGTCAGCGACACGCGCACGTGCCAGCTGCCGCCTTCGCGGGCCTGGCGGGCCTTGGCCATCATCGCGCCGAACGCCATCAGATAACCGGTGGCGTGGTCGAGCATCTGCGCCGGCAATTCCTTCGGTCCATCGATGCCGGCAGCCTGTCCCTCGGCATGGTTGAAGCCGATCGTGGTCTGCACCAGCGAATCGAAGCCGCGCCGTTCCGCCCAGGGACCGGCATGGCCATAGGCCGACAGCGTCACGTAGACGATGCCGGGATTGATTTTCGCCGCGTCCTCCGGCGTAAAGCCGAGAGCGGCGAGCGCGCGCGGCCGATAGCCTTGCGAGAAGATGTCGGCGTCCTTCAACAGCGCGCGCATCTGCACTCTGCCGGCCTCGCTCTTCAGCTCGATGAAGGTTGTGAGCTTGCCGCGGCCGGTGTCGATGGTCAGCCACGGAATGGCCGGCAGCGCGGGGCCTGACACGAGCAGCACATCCGCGCCGTGCGCGGCAAGCGTGCGGCCGGCGACGGGGCCCGCGATAACGCGCGAGAGATCGAGCACGCGCAGACCTGCGAGCGGGCGATCGCCTTTTGGCGGTCGTTGCGGCCACGGCTTTGGCGGGGCCTCGCCGATCTTCTCGATCGAAACCAGCGGCAATTCAGCGAGCGCGCGGGCCTGCGGCAGCGTCGACCATTCGTCGTAGGAGCGCATCAGGGCAACGACGCCGCCCGCAGCGTAGGCCGCGGTCTCGAAATCTTCGCCTTTCCATTGCATCAATGCGGCCTGCACCTTCTCGCGCTCGGGCTCGGAGCCGAGGACCTTGCAGACGGCGTCGCGATGATGCGGAAAATTGGTGTGGCAGCGGACGAAGCGGTTGTCGCCGGTTCTGTAGACGCCGGCGATGGCGTCCCAGGCCGGCGGCGGCGGCCTGTCGTCGACGCGCAAGTAGCGCTCGGAGCGGCATTCGGCGACGGCATGGCGCAGGTCGACGCTAACGTCCTGCGCCTCGCCGCTGCGCAATCTCCAGATTTCGGCGGCAGCAAGGCCGGCGGCTGCGATCGTCGTTTGGCCGGCAATTGCGACGCGAAACGAGGACGGGATTTGCGGCTCTTCGCCCGTCAGCCGCACGTGGGCAAGCGCGGCGGCGTCACCGCCGGCGGAGGTCCAGATGCCACTGAGAATTTCGGTGGGGCTTTGCATGACCCTTCTCTCCCCTTAGTTTGCGATCATCGCATTAGCACACAAGGACATGCAATGGCCGCCATCGATCCCCTCACCGCAGGCGCCGTGTTCATCGCAACGGCAGCCACCGACGCGGTCTATGTCATGTTCACCTCGGCGGTGATCGCGCGCAAGCGCGTGCCCGCGGCGAACTGGAGCGCGGTCTGGTACATGCTCTCCTCCTACGCCGTGATCAGCTACACCGAAAATGCGTTCTATGTGGCTTTCGCGGCGATCGGCTCCTGGGCCGGCGCCTACGTCTCACTGACATTCCTGCACCGCCCGCCCGGCGGCCCACCGGTGGGCGCGGCACCGGAGTGAGGGTGATCGATTTGAACGACGCAATCAAACGCACGCAGGATGTCGTCCTGGCGAAAGCCAGGACCCATTACCCCGGTCGAATGTTGTTGAAATGCGCGTTGGCCACAACATCGCACAGCAACGAGGGTTTGTGGTAATGGGTCCTGGCTTTCGCCAGGACGACATTGGAGAGGCACCCCGCTTTGTTCGCAACGACAGCGCGCGACCAACAACAAGGAAAACCAAACAATGGATCTCGGTCTCAAAGGCAAGAACGCCGTCGTACTCGGCGGCACGCGCGGCATCGGGCGGGCGATTGCGGCGACGCTGGCCGGCGAAGGCAGCAATGTCGCGGTGTGCGCGCGCAACGCCGATCAGGTTGCCGCCACCGTGACGGAGTTGAAGGCCAGCGGGATCCGCGCGACCGGCGGCCCGGTCGATGTCACCGACGGCGCGGCGCTGAAATCCTGGATCGAGAGCGCGGCAAAAGAGCTTGGCGGCATCGACATGCTGTTCTCCAACGCGGGCGCGATGGCGCAAGGCCATGATGCCGCGTCGTGGGAACAGAATTTTCGGCTCGACCTGCTCGGCGCCGTGCATGCGTTCGACGCCGCGCGGCCGTTCCTCGAGGCCAGCGGTGCGAGCAGCGGTGACGCCGCCTTCGTGATCATCTCATCGATCTCCGCGGCGCAAGCGGACACGGCGAGCTCCTACGGCCCGATCAAGGCGGCATTGATCCACATGGCCAAGGGACTGGCGCGGCAATATGCGAAGAAGAAGATCCGCGTCAACGTGGTCTCGCCCGGCACGGTCTACTTCAAGGGCGGCGTCTGGAATACGATCGAGCAGAACATGCCCGAGCGCTACAATGATGCGATGAAGCGTAACCCCACCGGCCGCATGGCGACGCCGCAGGAAATCGCAAGCGCAGCGGTGTTTCTGGCAAGCCCGGTGTCGGGGTTCACCACGGGCTCGAATCTGGTGGTGGACGGCGCGATCTCGAACCGGGTGAATTTTTGAGGCCACGCTGTCATCGCCCGACTTGACCGGGCGATCCAGTATTCCGATGCGACAGAAGTTGAATCGTGAAGCCGCGGCGTACTGGATACCCCGCCTCCGCCGGGTATGACACCGCGAGTGTGACACGCGCGCGTCGCAACAAACTCGTCATTGCGAGCGCAGCGAAGCAATCCAGTATCTCTCCGCGGTGACAGTCTGGATTGCTTCGCTTTGCTCGCAATGACGGTGTGGCAGCAGATAGCGCTACATTCCTCAATGAAAATCCCGCGACGGCGGCAGGATGCGAACGTTGCGGGGGTGGCGAAGTTTTTGCGCGGGCGCATCCGTGTGGGCGCGGGGGTCGTCATTGAGCGGTTCGATCAGATCGGCGCCTGCCGGCACCGGATGCTTGCGGGTCAAGGCATCGTTGGCAAGCCCGATCAGGTCGTGTGAACGGTCGATCATGCGCTGGGCGATAAGGTGCGTCACCTTTTCTGGGCTGCTCTGGATGTAGCCCTCGACCAGGATGAGGCGCGCGCCCATTACCTCTTTCCGGTACTGCTCCATGATCTTCGGCCACACAACGACATTGGCGATGCCGGTTTCGTCCTCCAGTGTCATGAACACGACGCCGCTAGCGCTGCCCGGCCGCTGTCGTACCAGAACGACGCCGGCACAGCGAACGCGGCGCCGCTCGTTGTCATGATTGATGTCCTTGCAGGCGATGATGCGCTCGCGCGTAAACATCTCGCGCAAAAATTCCATCGGATGGCCTTTGAGCGAAAGGCGAATGGTTTGGTAGTCCGCGACCACCTGTTCGGCGCGCGGCATCACCGGCAATGGCCTGGCGTGCTCGTCCGGCTGCTCGCGCGCGGTAGCCACCTCGAACAGCGGCAGCGGCACGTCGTCGGGCAGGCGCCGCACCTGCCACAGCGCCTCGCGGCGGTCGAGCCCGAGCGAGCGGAACGCGTCGGCATCGGCGAGCAGGATCAACGCGCGCTTGGGCAGGCCGGTGTCGCGGGCGAAGTCTTCCAGCGAGGTGAAGGGCCGGCGGTTGCGGGCGGCGACGATGCGGTCGGCCCAGTCGGGCGCTCTCTCCACATGGTCATTCCGGGACGCGGCTCTTTTCAGCCTTTCCTCATCCTCGTCCAGCCAGTGGAAACCGTCGATCTGGCGGAAGCCGAGACGTACCGCGCAATACCCGCCATTTCCCTGCTCCAGCGTGCTCTGCGCAAAACTGTAGGACACATCGATCTCGCGCACCTCGACGCCGTTCTTGCGGGCATCGCCGACGATCTGCGCCGGCGCGTAGAAGCCCATCGGCTGCGAGTTCAGCAGACCACAGCAGAAGGCATCGGGATGATGATATTTCAGCCATGAAGATATGTAGACGAGTTGCGCGAAGCTTGCGGCATGGCTCTCCGGAAAACCGTAGGAGCCAAAGCCCTTGATCTGGTCGAAGCAGCTCCTGGCGAAGTTCGGATCGTAGCCGCGCGCGACCATGTTGCCGATCAGCTTCTCCTCGTATTGGCCGATGGTGCCGACATTGCGGAAGGTCGCCATGGAGCGGCGCAGGCCGTTGGCTTCCTCGGAGGTGAATTTTGCCGCCTCGATCGCGATGCGCATCGCTTGCTCCTGGAACAGCGGCACGCCCAATGTTTTGTGCAGCACATTGTAAAGTTCGTCCTTGTCGCCATGATCCGGTGACGGCGACGGATAACTCACTTTTTCCAGGCCGTTCCGCCGCCGCAAATACGGATGCACCATGTCGCCCTGGATCGGTCCCGGCCGCACGATCGCGACCTCAATGACGAGATCGTAGAAGGTCCGCGGCTTCAGGCGCGGCAGCATGTTCATCTGGGCGCGGCTCTCGACCTGGAACACGCCGAGCGACTCCCCATCGCACAGCATGTCGTAGACTTTGGAATCATCCTGCGGGACGCTCGCCAGCATCCAGCGTTCGCCCTTGTGCTGCTCGATCAGATCAAAGCACTTGCGGATGCAAGTCAGCATGCCCAGCGCGAGCACGTCGACCTTCATCATGCTGAGCGCGTCGACATCGTCCTTGTCCCATTCGATGAAGGTGCGATCATCCATCGCCGCATTGCCGATCGGCACATAGGTGTCGAGCCGGTCTTGCGTGAGCACATAGCCGCCGACATGTTGGGACAGATGACGCGGGAATTCGATCAACTCGGTCGCGAGCTCGACCGCGAGGTTGATCATGGAATTTTGCGGATCGAGGCCGGCCTGCCTGACCTGCATGTCGTTGAGGCCCTTGCCCCAGCTTCCCCACACCGTATCGGCGAGGGCCGCGGTGACGTCCTCGGTTAGGCCCAGCGCCTTGCCGACGTCGCGGATGGCGCTGCGCGGGCGATAATGAATGACGGTGGCGATGATCGCGGCGCGATGGCGGCCGTAACGCCGATAGACATATTGCATCACCTCCTCGCGCCGCGAATGCTCGAAATCGACGTCGATGTCGGGCGGCTCCAGCCGTTCCTTGGAGATGAATCGCTCGAACAGCAGATCGACCTTGGTCGGGTCGACCGAGGTGATGCCGAGCACGTAGCAGACCGCCGAATTCGCTGCCGATCCCCGCCCCTGGCACAAAATGTTCTGGCTGCGCGCGTAATGCACGATGTCGTGCACGGTGAGAAAGTAATGTGCGTATTTCAGTTCGGCGATCAGCGCGAGTTCTTTCTTCAGGGTGGCGCGCAGCTTGTCGTCGATCTTGCCGCCAAAATATTTGTCGACACCGGCCCAGGTCAGATCCTCCAGATGCCCTTGCGCGGTCTTGCCCCGCGGCACCGGCTCGTCCGGATACTGATATTTGAGCTGGTCGAGCGAGAAGGTGATCTTGTCCGCAAAGCGAATGGTCTCCGCGACAGCCTCAGGGAAATCGCGGAATAGCCGCGCCATCTCCCTGGGCGTCTTCAGAAACCGCTCGGCATTGCCTTCCAGCTTGCGGCCGACCGCCTCGATCGTGGTTTTTTCCCGGATGCAGGTCAGCACGTCCTGGAGGGGACGGCGCGCGGGGTGGTGATAGAGCACCTCGTTGGTCGCAAGCAGCGGCACTTTTGCTTTTGAGGCGAGATCATCGAGCTGCGCGAGGCGACGGCGGTCGTCGCCGCGATAGACCAGGCTCGCCGCCAGCCACACGCCCTCGGCCCGACTTGCCTTCAGCTTGGCGAGGATGTCCTGCGCTTGCGCTGCATCGAAGCGATGCGGCAGCGTCAGGATCAGGAGCTGGCCTTCGGAAAACGCAAGGAGATCAGCGAAGGTGAGATGGCATTCGCCCTTCGCGATCCGAGTGATGTCGTCGCCGCGCTTGCCCCTGGTGAGGAGCTGGCACAGCCGGCCGTAGGCGGCGCGGTCGCGCGGATAGACCAGGATATCGGGCGTACCATCGATGAAGACGATGCGCGCGCCGATCAGAAGTTTTGGCTTGTGCAGCACCTCGTCATTGTCGAGCTCCTTGTAGGCGCGCACCACGCCGGCGAGCGTGTTGTGGTCGGCGATGCCGATCACGGGAATGCCGAGTTTGCTGGCCTGATGCACATAGGCGCGCGGATCCGAGCCGCCGCGCAGGAAGGAAAAATTCGTGGTGATGCCGATCTCGGCATAAGCTGGCGTAGTCATGCGAAGAGACCGTGCACATACCAACCGGGAGGAACGGGCTTGCCGTCGCCGTCGAAGCACTCCCCCTCGTAAAGACCATCGCGAAAGATCCAGAAGCGCAGGCCTTCGGCATCCTCGATACGGAAATAATCCCGCGTCAGTTGCTTGCCGTCCTGCCGCCACCATTCCATGGCGATGCGCTCGGGGCCTTCCACCCGCACCACCGCATGCTGCGCGCGGCGCCAGGTGAATTGATGCGGCGGGCCGTCGGGCACGGTCGCGAACGGCACATTGATCGGCTCAGGCTTGTCGAACAGCCGCAACGGACGCAGCGGCGGCTCACTTTCAGTGCGCGCGGGCCATTCGGCCTGCATGGCCACGGCGAGATGATGCTGGGCAGGCGCCGCCAGCACCGCACATTCGGGGATATGGGTATCCTCAGGCAGGTGCACGACGACGCGCTTTCCGCCGATGCGCGCGGCGATGCGGTCGATCAGCGCAGCAAGCTCGTCATTGTCGTGGACATGGGCATCGAGATCGCGCTGCTCCTGCACCACGATCTCGGTGCGGCTTGCCGACAGCCGCACCATGTCGAAGCCGAAGCCGGGATCGAGCGGATCGGCGAGTGCATCGAGACGCTCGCGGAACAGCCGGTCGACGACCGCGCTCTGCGTCACGGGACGTCCGGTCTCGACCATGATCGCACGCACTGCGCCGTCGGTACGGAAGAAGGTGGCCTCAAGCCGGCGCGCGCCCTTGCCCTGCTTCTCCATCGACGCGATCAACGTGTCCGCCAGGCGCGACAGCGTCATCGCGATCATGGTGTCGGTCGCGATCGGCTCGGCAAAGCGTTTCTCCACGATGTAATCGGGCAGCGGCTTTCGTGGATTGATCGGCGCATCGCCCTGCCCCAGCGCATGCGCGAGCAGTGTGGAGAATCGTGCACCAAACCGCGCCGTGATTTCGCTCGGCGTTCGCGAGGCCACATCCCCGATGGTCTTCAAGCCGGCGCGGCGCAGGCCGGTGGTGATGGCCTCACCCGCACCAAGCGCGGACACCGGAAACCGGCTGATTGCCGCCGCCTCCCCGTCATCGGCAACGATGCTAC
The DNA here is from genome assembly GCF_040548425.1 of Bradyrhizobium sp. i1.15.2. Lineage (NCBI taxonomy): Bacteria > Pseudomonadati > Pseudomonadota > Alphaproteobacteria > Hyphomicrobiales > Nitrobacteraceae > Bradyrhizobium > Bradyrhizobium sp. i1.15.2. Next base: position 41,433 of record NZ_JBEPRQ010000006.1, read on the forward strand.
CGGATGCCTGCCGCGTCAGCGTGCGCGCGCAGACCGAGGTGCCGGCGACCGCCGCGCTGACGGCAAAGCCCTGGCGATCGAGGGCACGGACAAGGGTTTGCAACAGCGCAGCCTCGCCGCCGAACAGATGCGCGCAGCCGGTGATGTCGAGGAACAGCCCGTGCGGCGGATCGAGCGCCACCAGCGGCGTGAAGCGGTCGCACCAGTCGGCGATGTCGCCGATCGTCTTGGCATCGGCCACGGCATCGGCGTCGAACACCTTTAAATCAGGACACATCGCCCGGGCATTGGCCAGCGGCTGGCCGATATGCAGACCGAGGCGCTCGGCCGCCTCGTCCAGCGCATGGATCACCAGCGCGTTGCTGTCCTTGATGACGACAATGCTCGGATCATTGGTTCTACCCAGCCCGACGCCGTCGAAGAACCGCTGGATCCGGTCGATGGGCAGGCGCGGCAGCCACAGGCTGAGGATACGCCGACGATTCAGAGAACTGGCACTCATCACATTTCCATTCCATGATCCACCGGCCACACGGGCCATGACGATTGCGCAGGAGCTCGGCATCGAAGCGCGGCGCACCCCAGGCACTCCACATCGCGCCCGGCGGCGAATGCGCCGCGCGCAGCATCCACCTGGTCTCGGCGGTCGAGGGCAAAGGTTGCGCGGCCATCCGCAGCAGCAAGCCGGTGACACCGGAAGACTGCGCAGCCAATGTCAGCTTGCGGCTCGCTACGAGATCGAACTGCCTCGTCTCGCCCCAGAGCTCGAGCACGACGGCGCCCAGCGCGTCGCAGGCGAGTGCATCAGCCGACGTGCGCAGCGCGCTCTCCACGTCGGCGGCGCGCACCATCACCATGCGACGCGGATCGAGACCGATCTCGGCGAGCCCGCTCATCGACAGCGCGCCGGTTTCAATTTCCGAAAAATCCTGCCGCACCCACAGCAGCGGCTTGCGTGCCGTCACGCGCCCCGCAAGTCCCGTGACAAAGCCGGTCGCGGTCGCGCCCTGACGTCCCTCGCAAAACACCTCGTGGATTGCCGCGCGCGCGAGCCCGCCCTTTAGCGCGCTGTCGGCCTCGCGGTGGCCGAGCGCGACACGGTCGCGATGATGCACGACCTCCGCCGTCTCGATGCGCTCGATCTGGCCGCGCAAGGCTGCAAGCGCGCTTGTTCGTGCGCCGCTCATATACGCCGCTCCTCAAGGGTGATTGCCGGTGGCTCTCAAAAAGAGAACCAGCGGCTAGCTCATTTGTTCATGATATGTTCTAATATAAAGCTAACGACGCCCCGGGAGTCAATCGAATTGGCGGGCCTTGGGATTCGTGAGCTGAATCAAAGGGATTCCAATATGGACGTGCAACGCAAGCTGGAAATCCTGGCGGACGCCGCCAAGTACGACGCGTCCTGCGCCTCCAGCGGCACCGAGAGGCGGGATTCCAGCGACGGCAAGGGCATGGGCTCGACCGCGCCCGGCATGGGTATCTGCCATTCCTACGCGCCGGACGGCCGCTGTATCTCGCTGCTCAAGGTGCTGCTGACCAACGCCTGCAATTACGACTGCCTCTATTGCGTCAACCGCGCCTCCTCCAACGTGCCACGTGCCCGCTTCACCATCGACGAAGTGATCAAGCTGACGCTCGACTTCTACCGGCGCAATTACATCGAAGGACTATTTCTCTCCTCCGGGATCATCCGTAACCCCGACTACACCATGGAGCAGGTGGTGAGCGTCGCGCGAAAACTGCGCGAGGAGCATCACTTCCGTGGCTACATCCATCTCAAGACTATTCCCGAGGCCGACGATGCATTGATCTCCGAGGCCGGCAAATATGCCGACCGTCTCTCCATCAACATCGAGATGCCGCAGGAGACGAGCCTGCAGCAATTCGCGCCCGAGAAGGACGTGCGCGCGATCCGCCGTACCATGGGCCGGCTGCGGCTGAAGCTGGACGAGGCCGAGGAAAGCCGCAGCGCGAAGACGAAAGCCAAGCCGCAACGCTTCGCGCCGGCCGGCCAAAGCACGCAGATGATCGTCGGCGCCGACGCGGCTTCCGACCACACCATCCTCCACACCAGTGCCAATCTCTACGGTTCATACAGGCTGAGGCGCGTCTATTATTCCGCGTTCAGCCCCATCCCCGATGCCAGCCGCGCGCTGCCTCTGCGCGCGCCGCCCTTGCTGCGCGAGCACCGTCTCTACCAGGCCGATTGGCTGATGCGGTTCTACGGCTTCGACGTCGGCGAGATCGTCGACGACAGCGCGATGCTGCCGCTCGACATCGATCCAAAGCTCGCCTGGGCGCTGCGTCACCGCGACCGCTTCCCGCTCGATGTCAACCGCGCCAGCCGCGAGGAATTGTTGCGCGTGCCGGGCTTCGGCACCAAGGCGGTCGAGCGCATCATCGCGGCGCGCCGCACGACCACGATCCGCGTCGCCGACCTCGCGCGGCTGCACGTGCCCCGCAACAAGGCGCTGCCGTTCATCGTCCTCAGCGATCACCGGCCCGCGCCGCACCGCCTCGACGAGGCACGGCTGATCGAACGGTTCAAGCCGGCAACACAACTGGGATTTGGCTTCTGATGCAGTACATCATCCTCGAAAACGAAACCGATTTCGATGGCTGGCGCAAAGCCGCGCGTAGCCTCGTGCTTCATCAAATGAAGCCGGGCGACATCACCTGGGCCGTGCGGGGCGGCGAAGCGGAGCTGTTCGCGCCGCCCTCGCCGTCTCCGCAGCCGGCCGGTGCCGATGGCACCTTCAACGTGCCTGCAAGATTCGTCGAGCTCGCCAAGGCCGCGATCCTGCATCGCGATCCTGAGCGTTTCGCGATCCTCTATCGCCTGCTGTTTCGGCTGAAGGACAATCACGACCTCATCGAGGTCGCGACCAATCCCGATGTCGCGCAAGTCACGGCCATGGCAAAGGCGGTCTACCGCGACGAGCACAAGATGCATGCCTTCGTGCGCTTCCGCGAGATCGGCAGGGAACGCGAAGCGCACTACGTTGCGTGGTTCGAGCCGGAGCATCACATCGTCGAGCTCGCCGCGCCGTTCTTCGCCAAGCGCTTTGCCGACATGCCCTGGTCGATCCTGACGCCGGATTTGTGCGCGCATTGGGATGGCCACGCTCTCTCCTTCACATCAGGCGTCAGCAAGAGCGAGGCGCCGAGCGAAGACCGGCTGGAGGAAACCTGGCGGCGCTACTACGCCAGCATCTTCAATCCGGCCCGCCTGAAGGTGAAGGCGATGCAAACGGAGATGCCGAAGAAATATTGGAGGAACCTGCCCGAGGCTTCGATCATTAAGCCCCTGATCGAGGACGCCGAACGCATGACCGGCGCCATGATCGCCAATGCCGCAACCGATCCGCACAAGCCTCAAAAGCGGCCGGAGGCTCCGATGAAACGCAAGACCGCCACCGACGATCTCGAAGCGCTCCGCGAGGAGGCCGCCCATTGCCGCGCCTGCCATCTCTACAAGGACGCGACCCAGACCGTGTTCGGCGAAGGCCCGAAGTCCGCCAATATCATGCTGGTCGGCGAACAGCCCGGCGACAAGGAAGACCTCGCCGGCCATCCCTTTGTCGGTCCGGCCGGCCAGATGCTCGACCGGGCGCTGCAGGAGGCCGGCGTCGACCGCAAGAAGGTCTATGTCACCAACGCGGTGAAGCACTTCAAATTCGTGCCGCGCGGCAAGATCCGTCTGCATCAAAAGCCGAATACGCCGGAGATAAAGGCCTGCCGACAGTGGTATGAGCGGGAGGTCTCCGTTATCCAGCCCGATCTCATCGTCGCGATGGGCGCGACCGCGGCGCAGAGCGTGTTCGGCAAAATCACCCCGATCGGAAAGAACCGCGGCCGGCTCATAGACCTGCCCGACGGCCGCAAGGCGCTGGTGACGGTGCACCCGTCCTATCTGCTGCGGTTGCCCGATCCGGAGGCCAAACTGCTGGAATATCACCGCTTTGTCGAAGATTTGAAGATCGCCGCCGGCTTACAGAAGAAAGCCGCGCGCGCCGCCTGAATACTGGCGGGAAAACGGCTTTCAGGCGCCGCCTGTCATCCAGCCTTCAAATCGATCGGGGACAATAGCCCTTACAGAAAGTTAAGGGGCGTCCAGACATGACCGATGTTGCATTCGACCGCGCGGTAGCCGATCCCGCGCCGATCCAGCCGGCCTCGCGGCCAAATCTCGACAAGGGCTTCAATCCGCTGACACTGATCCTGTTCTTCGGCATCCTCGCCGCGGGCCTGCTCTACGTGGCCTACAGCATCTATTCCGATGTCGATGCGACCGGCACCAGGGTCACGAGCTACCTGCCTTATATCCTCCTTATCGTTGCGCTCCTGATCGCGCTCGGCTTCGAATTCGTCAACGGTTTCCACGACACCGCCAACGCGGTAGCGACCGTCATCTACACCCACTCGCTGCCGGCCGAAGTCGCGGTGATGTGGTCGGGCTTCTTCAACTTCCTCGGCGTGCTGCTCTCGTCCGGCGCCGTCGCCTTCGGCATCGTTTCGCTGCTGCCGGTCGAGCTGATCCTGCAGGTCGGCTCCAGCGCCGGTTTCGCGATGGTGTTCGCGCTGCTGATCGCCGCGATCCTTTGGAACCTCGGCACCTGGTATTTCGGCCTGCCGGCCTCCTCCTCGCACACGCTGATCGGCTCGATCATCGGCGTCGGCGTTGCGAACGCGCTGATGCGCGGCCGCGACGGCACCTCGGGCGTGGACTGGGGCAAGGCCACGGAGATCGGCTATGCGCTCCTGCTGTCCCCGCTGGTCGGCTTCGTCTGCGCCGCCGGCCTGCTGCTGCTGCTCAAGCTGATGATCAAGAACCCGGCGCTCTATGCCGCTCCTGAGGGTAACAAAGCCCCGCCGATCTGGATTCGCGGCCTGCTGATCCTGACCTGCACCGGCGTCAGCTTCGCCCACGGTTCGAACGACGGCCAGAAAGGCATGGGCCTGATCATGCTGATCCTGATCGGCACTGTGCCCACGGCCTATGCGCTCAATCGCGCATTGCCGGAGTCGCAGGTCGCCCAGTTCGCGAAGATTTCGGAAGCCGCCTCCAAGGTGATTGCGGCCAAGGGCGCCGGCCATGCGATCATCGGCGATCCCCGTCCTGCGGTGACGCAGTACGTCACCTCCCATCACATCAGCGAAGGCACCTATCCTTCGCTGGCAGTGCTGGTGAAGGATGTCGGCGAGCAGGTCGCGAAATACGGTTCGCTGAACAAGGTGCCGGCGGAAGTCGTCGGCAACACCCGCAACGACATGTACCTGACCTCGGAAGCGATCCGCTTCCTGATGAAGGACAAGGAAAACGACCTTAGCAAGGAAGAGGTCGCGACCTTGAACGCCTACAAGGGCGGGCTCGACAGCGCGACCAAGTTCATCCCGACCTGGGTGAAGGTTGCGGTCGCAATCGCGCTCGGCCTCGGCACCATGATCGGCTGGAAGCGCATCGTCGTGACCGTCGGTGAGAAGATCGGCAAGACCCATCTGACCTACGCGCAGGGTGCCTCCGCCGAGCTCGTCGCCGCCGCCACGATCGGCGCCGCCGACGTATTCGGCCTGCCGGTCTCGACCACCCACGTGCTGTCGTCCGGCGTCGCCGGCACCATGGCCGCGAACGGTTCGGGTCTCCAGGTCGCCACCATCAGGAACATGGTGATGGCCTGGGTGCTGACCCTGCCGGTCGCCATCCTGCTGTCGGGCACACTGTACGTGATCTTCTCGCGGATCTTCTGAAAGATCTCTCCACTCCCTCTCCCCGTTCTTACGGGGAGAGGGTTCGGGTGAGGGGCCGCTTCCGCGATCACGGTGAGAGACGGACTCGCGGAGAGTCCCCTCACCCGGAATTCAAGCTGCGCTTGAATTCCGACCTCTCCCAGCAAGCCGGGCGAGGTGAAGTAAGAGTCTTACGATGCCGCGAGCGCTTCCTCGACCAGCTTGACCCAGTACGACGTACCGTAAACGATCGCCTCGTCGTTGAAATCATAGGCGGGGTGATGCAGGCCGGCGCTGTCGCCATTGCCGCAGAAGATAAGGGCGCCGGGCCGCGCTTCCAGCATGTAGGCGAAGTCCTCGCCGGCCATTTGCGGCGGCATCTCGTACACTTTGGCGTCTCCGACGACCTGTTTGGCGATCCGACGCGCCACCTCGGTCGGTGCCGCGTGGTTGTTGGTCACGGGATAACTGTTGTTGTAGCGCAGGTCGATCTTGGCGCCACTGATCTGGGCCACGCCGGCCACGATTTCGCGCACGCGCTTCTCCACGAGCTTGCGCGCCTCCGCGGTCAGCACGCGGATCGTGCCTTTCAACTCCGCCGTTTGCGGAATGACGTTGCGGGTGTTGCCGGCGTGAAATTCGCAGATCGAGATGACGGCCGCGTCCAACGGATCGACGCTGCGCGCGACGATCGACTGCAGGGCCGTGATCACCTGCGCGCCGACCAGAACGGGATCGACGCATTTGTGCGGACGCGCCGCGTGGCCGCCGAGGCCCTCGATCCTAATGTCGACCGCATCGGTCGCCGCCATGATCGGGCCCTGCCGGATCGCGAACGCCCCGATCGGAATGCCGGGGGCGTTGTGCATGCCGTAGACCTGATCGATGGCGAAACGCTCCATGAGTCCATCCTTGACCATGGCCGCGCCGCCGGCACCGCCCTCCTCGGCGGGCTGAAAGATCACGATCGCATCGCCGGCGAAGTTGCGGGTCTCGGCCAGGTAACGGGCTGCACCCAGCAGCATCGCGGTGTGGCCGTCGTGGCCGCAGGCGTGCATCTTGCCCGGAATCTTCGAGGCGTAAGGCAGGCTGGTCTGCTCCTCGATCGGCAGCGCGTCCATGTCGGCGCGCAGACCGATCACCCTGATATCAGCGCTCGCCGGCCGCTTGCCCTTGATCACGCCGACGACGCCGGTCTGGCCGATGCCGGTCACGACCTCGTCGCAGCGGAAGTCGCGCAGGCAGTCTGCCACGAAGGCTGCGGTCCGGTGAACGTCGTACAGCAGCTCCGGATGCTGGTGAATGTCCCGCCGCCAGGTCTGGATGTCGGGTCGAAAGTCGACGACGCGGTTCACGACGGGCATGGCTTTCCTGGATCCTGACTGACACCTCCCTCGGTTGAGCAGGCAAGAGGGCTGGCAATTTCGACAGGCCCACCAGAAGGATATCTTTACAACGTAAAGATATCTAAGGGTCGGACAGGGGCATCGTCAAGCCAAATCTTGACAGTGTCAAAATTGAAATGGATGTGACGGATCAAGAAAAATGCCCGGGGCAAGCCCGGGCAACGAAGGGATGGACGGGAATGACCTCACGCCGCGAGTTGGCCCTCCACCAGCTTGACCCAGTACGACGTGCCGAAGACGATCGCCTCGTCGTCGAAATTGTAGGCGGGGTGATGCAGGCCGGCGCTGTCGCCGTTGCCGCAGAAGATGAAGGCGCCGGGGCGCGCTTCCAGCATATAGGCGAAATCCTCGCCGCCCATCAGCGGCGGCATCTCGAGCACATTGGCTTCGCCCGCAACTTGCTTGGCAATGCGCTTCGCCACCTCGGTCTCCGCGGCGTGATTGACCACTACCGGATAATTGCGCTGGTAGCGCAGGTCGATCTTGGCGCCGGTGATCTGCGCCACGCCCGCGACGACCTCGCGTACGCGCTTCTCGACCAGCTTGCGCACCTCCGGCGACAGCGTGCGGATGGTGCCCCTCAGTGTCGCGGTTTGTGGAATCACGTTGCGGGCATTGCCCGCGTGGAACTCGCAGATCGAGATCACGGCCGATTCCAGCGGATCGACGCTGCGCGCGACGATCGACTGCAGCGCCGTGATGACTTGCGCGCCGACCAGAACGGAATCGACACATTTGTGCGGCCGCGCGGCGTGGCCGCCGAGACCCTCGATCATGATATCGACCTCGTCGGTCGCCGCCATGATCGGACCCGGCCGGATCGCGAACGAGCCCACCGGAATGCCCGGACCGTTGTGCATGCCATAGACTTGCTCGATGCCGAAGCGCTCCATCAGGCCGTCCTTGACCATGGCCGCTCCACCCGCGCCGCCCTCCTCGGCCGGCTGGAAGATCACCACCGCATCGCCGGCGAAGTTGCGGGTCTCGGCGAGATAACGCGCAGCACCGAGCAGCATCGCGGTGTGGCCGTCATGGCCGCAGGCGTGCATCTTGCCGGGAGTCTTCGAAGCATAAGGCAGGTTGGTCTGCTCCTCGACCGGGAGCGCATCCATATCGGCGCGTAGGCCGATGGCCTTGAGGCCCTCGCCGGCCGGCTTGCTGCCCTTGATCACGCCGACCACGCCGGTCTGGCCGATGCCCGTCACGACCTCATCGCAGCCGAACTCGCGCAGGCGGTCCGCGACGAATGCTGCAGTGCGGTGGACGTCATAGAGCAGCTCCGGATGCTGGTGGATGTCCCGGCGCCAGGCCTGAATATCGGGTTGAAGGTCGGCGACGCGGTTCACGATGGGCATGGAGGGTCTCAAGCTTTGTTGAAAATGCAGGCCTGTCTACCATGCAAGCACCAGTCCACCCAACTGGCGCGGATCGGGGTGTAGCCCTGACTCACAGGCATGGCCGGACTTGTCCCGGCCATCCACGTCTGACTATTAGAACGGAAAGCTCGTGGATGCCTGGGACAAGCCAGGGCACGATTCCTGTTGGGTGGAAGAAGAATGCCAAGGCGGCTCGAAGGTGAGTTTGACTACATTGTCGTTGGGGCCGGCACGGCGGGCTGCATCGTCGCCAACCGGCTGTCGGCCGTTTCCAGCAATCGCGTCCTCGTCCTCGAAGCCGGCGGCGACGACAACTGGATCTGGTTCCACATTCCCGTCGGCTATCTCTTCGCCATCGGCAATCCGAGCTCGGACTGGATGTTCAGGACCGAGGCCGAGCCCGGCCTGAACGGCCGCTCGCTCGCCTATCCTCGTGGCAAGGTGATCGGCGGCTCTTCGGCGATCAACGCCATGATCTCGATGCGCGGGCAGGCCGCTGATTACGATCACTGGCGCCAGCTCGGCATGACCGGCTGGGGTTATGACGACGTGCTGCCGCTGTTCAAACGGCTCGAGGATCACTTCCTCGGCGCGAGCGAGCACCACGGCGCCGGCGGCGGCTGGCGCATCGAGGCGCCGCGGCTGTCCTGGGACATCCTCGATGCCGTGGGCGACGCGGCCGAGGAGATGGGCATCAAGCGCATCCCGGATTTCAATACCGGCGACAACGAAGGCACCAGCTATTTCCACGTCAATCAGAAGCGCGGCCGGCGCTGGTCGTCGGCGCGCGGCTTCCTCAAGCCGGTCCTGAACCGGCCCAATCTGCGGCTCGAAAAGCATGTGCTGGTTGATCGGCTGATCGTCGAACAGGGCCGCGCCGTCGGCGTGCGCTTCATCCAGAATGGCGAGATCGTCGAGGCGCGTGCGAGGCGCGAGGTGATCCTCTCGGCAGGCGCGATCGGCTCAGTGCAGGTGCTGCATCGCTCCGGCCTCGGGCCGGCCGACTGGCTGTCGCCGCTCGGCATCGACATCGTGATGGACAAGCCCGGCGTCGGCCGCAATTTACAGGATCATCTCCAGCAGCGCGCGATCTACAAGGTCGAGGGCGTGCGCACACTGAACGAGACCTATTACAACCTGCTTCGACGCGGCCTGATGGGCCTCGACTACGCCTTCCGTCGCCGCGGGCCGCTGACCATGGCGCCGTCGCAGCTCGGCATCTTCACCCGCTCCGACGCGACGCGCGCACGCGCCAACATCCAATTCCACGTCCAACCGCTGTCGCTCGACAAGTTCGGCGATCCTCTGCACCGCTTCCCCGCGATCACGGTGAGCGCCTGCAATCTCCAGCCGACATCGCGCGGCACCGTACGTCTGCGTTCGGCGGCGCCGGACGAGAAGCCGATCATCGCGCCGAATTATCTTTCAACGGATGACGACCGTCAGGTCGGCGCCGATGCCATCCGCACCACCCGCCGCCTGATGCAGCAGAAAGCGCTGGCAAAATACCGCCCGAGCGAATATCTGCCCGGCCCCTCCGTCGGCGACGACGATGCCTCGCTCGCGAAGGCCGCCGGCGACATCGGCACCACCATCTTCCATCCCGTCGGCACCGCGAAGATGGGCGCGGTGAGCGATCCGATGGCGGTGGTCGACGAACGCGTGCGCTTCTACGGTCTCGGCGGCCTTCGCATTGTCGATGCCTCGATCATGCCGACCATCACGTCGGGCAACACCAACACGCCGACTGCGATGATCGCCGAGAAAGGCGCGACGATGATCCTGGAGGATGCGAAGTGAATGCGTAGCCCGACGGGGCGTAGCGAAATCCGGGAGAGGACGCTCGATTGGTCCCGTATTCCGCTGCGCTCCATACGGGCTACGCGTCCAACCACCTCACGAAAACGTCATCGCGTCCGGGAATAACACCCCCGCTCCCCCAATCACCTCCCCGAAGCCCAATTCCGGGCGGAGTGGAGCTGCGCGATGAGCGGACACGATCACGGCGAGGACGGCTTAAGCCGCCGCAAGGTGTTGGAATGCATGACCTGGGCCGGCACCGGAGTGCTCTGGACCATCACTGGGGGCGTGCCGCGCTCGCTCGGCATCATCGATTCCGCGCAAGCTGCGACCGCGGCCGCGCCCGGAATGACCTTCCTCCAGATCAGCGACAGCCATGTCGGCTTCGACAAGCCGGCCAATCCCAACGCGCTCGGCACGCTCGAGGAAGCCATCAACAAGATCAACGCGATGCCGGTCAAGCCGTCGTTCATGATCCACACTGGCGACATCACGCATCTGTCGAAGGCCGCCGAATTCGACAATGCCGATCGCATCATCTCGCAGAGCAAGCTCGACGTGCATTACGTGCCCGGCGAGCATGACTTCCTCGACGAGGAGGTGAAATTCTATCGCGAGCGCTACGGCCGCGGCACAAAGGGCGCAGGCTGGTATTCGTTCGACGCTGGCGGCGTGCACTTCATCGGCCTCGTCAATGTCGTCGACCTCAAGGCCGGAGGCCTCGGCAATCTCGGCGCCGAGCAGCTCGCCTGGCTCGAGGACGATCTGCGCGGCAAGTCGAAATCGACGCCGATCGTGCTGTTCGCCCACATCCCGCTCTGGACGGTCTACCCCGAATGGGGCTGGGGCACCGAGGACGGCGCCCGCGCGCTGGAACAGGTGAAAGGCTTCGGTTCGGTCACCGTGCTGAACGGGCATATTCACCAGGTGATGCAGAAGGTCGAGGGCAACGTCACCTTTCACACCGCCCGCTCCACCGCCTTCCCGCAGCCGGCACCCGGGGCTGCCCCCTCGCCCGGACCGATGAAGGTCGAGGACGCAAAGCTCCGCGCGATGCTCGGCGTTGCCAGCATCAACTTCAAGCAGAACGAGCAGCGGCTCGCGATCATCGACACGCCGCTCCAGGGTTGATGCAGGGCTAACGGAAGCTGACAATGAAGACACTCAATCGCCGCGACTTCGGTGTCGCTTTGGCCGCGGCCATGCTGTTACCCGCCACAACCGCCCGTGCCGACGACATGGAGGTGCATATCGACAATTTCGTCTTCCAGCCGGCCGAGCTCAAGATCAAGGTCGGCACCACCGTGACCTGGACCAACCGGGACGACATCCCGCACACCGTGGTGTCGGCCGGCAAATTCAGGTCCAAGACCCTGGACACTGACGACAAGTTCTCGTTCACCTTCACCAATGCGGGCGACTACAAATATTTTTGTTCTCTGCACCCGCACATGACGGGGATGATCAAGGTTGAGTAACATCTCGAACCAAGGCATCAACGTCTTGCCCGGCCGGTGGTCCCACGCCGGCCGGGCTCGTGTGCCTTCGGTCACACACAGAGACAAAACGAACAGGGACGAGACGAACAGCGACGACACGACTCAACGCGCAGAACAAGAGGCAAAGCGAGGAGCGATGCCCGCTAACGACGATTTGCAGAAGGCGCAACGCTTCCGCGAGGCGGCGCTGCCCTATCTCGACGACGTCTACACGCTCGCGCGCTATCTCTTGCGTGACGCCTCCGATGCCGAGGACGCGGTGCAGGAGTGCTATCTGCGCGCTCTGAAGCATTTCGATAGCTATCGCGGGCCGGCGATGAAGCCCTGGCTGTTCGCGATCCTGCGTAACGTCTGCAATGCCGAATATGCACGCCGCGCACACAGGCACAGCGCGATCGAGGATACCCCCGGCGCTGCCGAGCAGACGCCGATCTGGCAAGAGACCGAGGCAAGCCCGGAAACCGAAGTGCTGCGCAGCCGCGATGCGGGCGCGATCCGCAAGCTGATCGACGCGCTCGCCGAACCGTTCAAGGAAACATTCGTGCTGCGGGAGATCAACAACCTGTCTTATCGTGAAATCGCAGAGGCCGTCGGTGCACCCGTCGGCACCGTGATGTCCCGCCTCGCCCGCGCCCGCGCCATGCTGCGCGCGGCCTGGACGGCGGATGAGGAGCAAGCAAGATGACCTGCGACGAAGCAAGAATCCTGCTTCACGCGCTGCTCGACAATGAGCTCGATGCCGGCCACGCGCGCGAGGTCGAAGCCCATATCGCCAGCTGCCCGGCCTGCGCTGCGGAGTTTTCGGCCCAACGCGACATGCAGCGCGTGCTTGCGGATGCCGATTTGCGCTACACCGCACCGGCGAGCCTGCGTGCGCGTATCGAGGCTTCGCTGCCGCAGCCGCAGCGTCAACAGCCGAGCCGCCGCTCCGTGCTGCGCGGCTTTGCGATGGGCTCGGCAGTCTCCGCGCTCGCCGCCTCCGGCGTCGTCGCATTGGTGCTGCGCCAGGACGACCAGCAGCGCATCCTGTCGGAGGTCGTCTCCGCGCATCTGCGCTCGCTCCAGGCCGGCCACCTCATCGACGTGGTCTCCACCGACCAGCACACGGTCAAGCCGTGGTTCAACGGCAAGCTCGACGTCGCCCCGCCCGTAATCGACCTCACCGCGCAAGGTTTTACGCTGGTCGGCGGCAGGCTCGACTATATCGACGCCCGTGCCATCGGCGCGGTCGTCTACAAGCGCCGGCAGCACGTGGTCAATCTGTTCGTGTCGCAGACATCGAACGCGGAATACCGCGCGCCCAAGACCGAAACCATGCAGGGCTTCAACTGCCGGCGCTGGGGCAATCGCGGCCTGAACTTCTGGGCCATCAGCGATCTCGGCGCCGACGAGCTCGCCGAGTTCGTCGAGAAGTTCGAGGCGGCGATGAAGGCCAATGTGGAGGGATAGCGGCGCATCCCGCAAGTCAGACTCACAACTTTTGATTGCGAGCTCGGGAGAGCGCTGCTAATTCAAGCGCCATGATGCGCCCTCTCCTTCTTGCCGCAGCGCTTGCCTGGACGATCGCCGCTTCCGGGCCGGCAGCAGCCCGCGACGGACTCGCCACCACGATGCGGGCCGTCCTCTACGAGGAAGACGTGAGCAACCCGAAGGGTGATCGCGCAGAAGGAAAGATCACTTGGCGGATAGAACCGACGACCGATGCCTCCGCACCATCAGGCGATGTTACGATACGCGGGAATGTCGAGGTGCCTTCGCGGAACCTGCAGATGACGCTCTCCATCCGGCGCAATTTCGACCCCGCACTACCAGCCACCCACACGGTGCAGATCGATTTCGCCCCGGACTTCGCCGCCGGCAGGATCAAACAGGTCATGGGCCTTCTGATGAAGGCCAACGAGCAGGCCAAGGGAGCGCCCATTGCCGCGCTGTCGGTGAAGGTCGACGACACGCATTTCCTGATCGGCCTGTCCGCTGTGCCGCAGGACGCGGCAAACAATTCGCTTCTGATCCGAAGTAGAGCCTGGATGGACATCCCGATCGTCTACGCGACGCAACGCCGCGCCATTCTTGCGGTCGAGAAGGACGGCAACGTCCTGGCGCTCTTCAATACGGTGTTTGCCCATTGAGGCGGGCACCTCCCGCGGCCCTCGATCACATCGAAGTGGCGAACAAGATTGAAGCCGCCTGAGCGCCTCGGCCTTACGCCGACCGCCGCACCGCGTTGTCGACCAGCGTCTTGCCGAGCGACCAGATCGCGCCGGGGACCTTGTGACTGCCGGCGATGACGTCGTCGAAAGCGCGCTCGATCCAGCCGCAATCTTCCTCGGTGATGGTGAGCGGCGGCAGAAGCTTGATGGTGTGGCTGCCATGGCCGGCGACCTGCGTGAGGATCTTGTGGTCCTTGAACAGCGGCACGGTGATGAGCTGGCAGAACAGGCCCTTATTGGCCGCCTCCAGCACGTTCCAGGACGCCCGCAGCCGCAGCGATTTGGGCGGGCCGAACTCGACGCCGATCATCAGGCCCTTGCCGCGGACTTCCTTCAACAGCTCGTAGCCGGGCACCATGCGCGTGAGCGCGAGGCGCAGCTCGGCACCGCGCTTGGCGGCGGACTCGATCAGCTTCTCGGACTCCATGATGTCAAGCGTGGCGATGCCCGCAGCCATCGCCAGGTCGTTCTTGGAGAAAGTTGAGCCGTGCACGACTGCACGGTCCATCTGGTTGAAGATCTTGTCGAAGATGCTCTTGCGCGTCAGCACCGCGCCGACCGGCACGTGGCCGCCGGACAGCGACTTCGAGAGCAGCACCATGTCGGGCTCGACGTTCCAGTGCTCGACCGCGAGGAAGCGGCCGGTGCGGCCCATGCCGGTCTGGATCTCGTCGGCGACGAACAGCGTCCCGTATTTCTTGCAGAGCGCAGCCGCACCCGGCAGGAACTCGTCGGTGGGCATGTTGACGCCCTTGCCCTGGATCGGCTCGACGACGAAGGCCGCCACCTCGCGCGAGGCCAGCGCCTTTTCAAGAGCGGCGAGATCGTTGAACGGGATCGAGGTGCAGCCCGGCAGCAACGGCTCGAAGCCGGTGCGGAAGTTCGAATCACCGGTCAGCGACAGCGCGCCATAGGTCAGGCCGTGATAGCCGTGGGCACAATAGACGATCCCCGGACGGCCGGTGGCGCCGCGGGCGAACTTGATCGCGGCTTCGACGCATTCGGCGCCGGAATTGGCGAAGAAGGCCTTGTCGAGATAGGGGACGTACTTCAAAAGCCGCTCAGCGAGCACGCCGGCAAGCACCGAGACGTCGAATTGGACGAGGTTCGGCAGGTCGGCATCGAGCACGCTCTTGAGCGCCTCACGCATGACAGGATGATTGCGCCCGATCGCAAACACGCCAAAGCCGGACAAGAGGTCGAGATAGCGCGCCCCGTCGCGGTCGTAGAGGTACTGCCCCTGCCCCTTCTGGAAGCCGACATCGTAGCCGATGGTCTTCAGAACCCGAACGAACTGCTCGTTCAGATGCCGATTATGCAGGGCGCTGCGCTGGGCCTGGCGGTCCGCGAACAGCTGAGACATGTCTGGATTTGGGCTGTGCATCCGCTACATACTTCGGTTGAGGGCCGTCTCGTCAACTGAAAACGGAACGTCGCTGAAAACGGTCTGTGCGGCCTTTTGCCCTTTTTCGGACCATCTTCGCAAGCAGAGCTTTAGACCATGTTGCACTGCCAAGGAACTATCATGCGTTTAGCCCTTTACACCGGACTAATACTGGCTGGCGGTTACACCTGCCTGGCCCCGGCGCTCGCCGCCGATCCGACCGGCGACTGGCGGGTTGCCGACGGCGTTGCCAACATTCGTGTCGCCCAATGCAATGGCAGCATGTGGGGCGCGGTTTCCTGGGAAAAACAGCCCGGCGGCCGCGACGAGAACAATCCGGACGCGTCGAAAAAGACCCGGCCCACGCTGGGCATGGCGACCCTGATCGACATGAAGAAAAAGCCCGGCGCCGAGCAGTGGGAAGGTCAGGTCTACAACGCCAAGGACGGCCAGCTCTACAGCGCGACCATCACGCCGGTTGGCACCGACCAGCTCGAGATCAAGGGCTGCGTGATGGGGTTCCTGTGCGGTGGCGAGACCTGGACCCGGGTCAGCCCCCCGATTCCCTTGAGCTCCGCCAACGCCATGGCCAAGGGCGCGCCGAAGCCCGCCGGCGCGGCACCGAAAGCCCCGGGAACGACGGGTACTACAGCGGCGCAGCCTGCGCCCGCAGCCCCGAAGGCCGCCGGCAGTGCCAAACCCGGTCAGAAGGGCGCCGCCGACCAGGTCGGCGACATCTGTCTACTCCCTGAGATTGCGGGGTTTGCCCATTAGGGCGGGCTGAAACAGCAGCACGGCGGCGAGCGTCGTCACCAGCGACAGCGCGAGCAGCTTGCCCATGCTGGACGTGCCGGGATGGCTCGACAGCCAAAGGCTGCCGAACGCGGTCGCCGTTGTCAGCGCGCTGAAAAATATCGCGCGCGTCAGGCTGGTCTGGAGCAGGTTTGTCCTGCCCGAGCGCCAGGCCACGACATAGTAGATCTTGAAGGCCACGCCGACGCCGAGCAGCAGCGGAAACGCGACGATATTGGCGAAGTTGAGCGGCAAGCCGATCAGCACGCAGATCTCGAGCGTCACCGCGCCGGCCACCAGCAGCGGCACCAGCGTCATCAACACGTCGACGAACCGGCGCAGCGTGATCCACAGCAGCAGGCCGATCACCAGCAGCGCGTAGATTCCCGCATGGATGAACGCCTTCACCACGGTGTCGCCGGATTTCAGGATCGAGACCGGACCGCCGATCGCGGTCGGCTCGGCAACGAGCACCGCCGCCGCAAATTTGCGCAGCGTGTCGTTGTCGTTGGGATCGCCCTTCGGCAGCGCCTCGACCCGGATGATGCCGTCCTTGCTCTTCCAGGCGCTGACGAGATCTGCCGGCAATGACTTCAGGGTAACCGGCTCGGCTTGCATCGCGTTCCGGAGCTGGTCGAACACGATCTTCATCGGCGCGACGAACACGTCCTGCGCCTTGTTCCGCGTGGCTTCATCGCCATTGGCGAGCTTTTCCAGCGCGTCAGCGAGCCGACGCGAGGCGACCGCACCCGGGCCCTTCGCATCGCCTGCGGTCCGGCGCAGATTGTCGACCGAGGATTTCAACGCATCGGCGTTTTCCTTGTCCGTCGGCGCGGCGTCGATCTGGTCGGGATTGAGCGCGGGGTTCAGCACCTTGGCGCCCTGCGCGATCAGCTTCAGCTTCGGCGCCTGGTCTTCGGGAACGAAGCTGTTGAGCGACATCACGCGCAACACCTCCGGCACCTTCTCCAGCTTCGCCTCCACCTGCCTCGCCTGCTCTTCCGACGTGGTCATCACGTTGATGGCATTGGCGCCGGTGTTGGGATCCTTGCGCAAATCGAGGAAGGTCGCGATCGACTCCGCCTTCGGGTTGCGCAGGTTCATCGGGTTGAAGTCGAACTTCATGTAATAGAGCAGCGGCAGGCCGGCGACCGCCAGAAACATCGTACCGCCGACGACCAGCACCCGGTGCTTCTCCAGGAAGTGATCGAGCGGCGCCAGGAAGGCGTAGCCGACCGGCTCCTTCTCGCCGGGCGGGTTCAACAGCTTCAGCATCGCCGGCAGCACGGTGATGCTGGTGACGAACGCGACCAGCATGCCGACGCCGGCGATCTGCCCGAGTTCGGCGATGCCCTTGTAGTCGGTGGGGATGAAGCAGAGGAAGCCGGCCGCGGTCGCCATTGCCGCCAGCGACAACGGAATTGCCGAGCGCTTGGCAGCCAGGATCAGCGCGCCCGAAAGGTCGTTGTGCTTGTAGCGCTCGGAGCGATAGCGGACGCTGTACTGAATGCCGAAATCGACGCCGAGACCGACGAACAGCACGGCGAACGCGATCGACAGCAAATTGAGCGAACCCACCATCATCAGGCCGGCGGCGGTTGTCAGCGCCAGACCGACGAAGAGATTGACGAACACGGCGAAGATGATCTTCGCCGAATGCAGCGCCAGCCAGAGGATGAGCAGCACGACGAGCACCGTGCCGATGCCGTTGACGACGGCGCCTTCCTGGACGGTTGCGTATTCCTCGTTGGCGATCGGGACCGGCCCGGTCAGCCGGACCCGCGCCTGGTATTTGGTGGCAAAGTCCAGATCGGCTGCGGCCTTGCGGATCGCGTCGGTTGCGCCCTTACCGGGCTCCAGCGCGTTGTAGTCGAGGATCGGTTTGAACTCGATGAAGGCGCGCTTGTCCGAATCCGTCAGCGGCTCGTCACTGACGAGCTCACGCCAGGAGAAGGTCGCATTGCCCTTGTTGAGCACGGTCTCGACCGTTTGCGCGATCTGGTTGAAGGGCCGCTCGGTGTTGTCGAGCTTGACCTGCCCGCGCTTGACGCCGGCAAGTCCCGTTTCCAGCGCCCCGGTCAGGCCGCGGATCGAGGGATCGCCTGCCATGATCTCGATCAGAGGCGCGGCGGATTCGAACTGGCTGGTGACCTTTGCGACTTCCTCTGTCGGCAGGAACAACAGGCCATTCTTCTCGAAGAACTCGCCGGTGCCGAGCTGCTGCACCGACTGGAAGTCTGTCTTGTTGTCCTTCAGCTTGGCATAGAGCGCGTCCGAGGCCGCGGTCGCCATCTCCGGCGTTTTGGCTTCGACCACCGCCGTAATCGTCGCATCGCGGTCGAAGGCGCGATCGAACTGCTGGTCGCGTTGGCGCCAGTCCAGATTTTGGGAAATCAGCGAATTGATATCGGTGTTGATGGCGAAATGCCGGGACGTGTAATAGCCCGCCCCCACCGCCAGCAGGAGCCCGAGAATGACGACGAGGGAGGCAAACCGGGTGCAGGCCCTGACGATGGCAACGACGACGCTTTGCAGCACTACTTTTCTTTCTGCGGTTAACAGCTTGCCGGAAACGCCCGCTGTTTAACGGAGTTCCCGGCCGAAACCTATTGCTGTTTTGAGTGGTTATCGCCGTCAGAAGGTTCGAGGTAAACGGCGGAAGACCATGGCGAAATCATGCGGGGCGGTCGGTATAGCCGGGGAGTTGAGGCGGGAAAGTGACGAAGGCGCAAACACCGATATCACCGCTTTTCTGACCAAACATCCCTCTACTATAATACCGTAAAAGTGATCCCAGAGGAACCAAAGTTCATTCCACCTTTCCTTGCTGCCGATTTTTTGACACAAAGTATTGCGCCTCCATGCACGGGGCCCCGACAGGGGTGGGCGGCTACCGCGTGAGCGAAACCGGTGGTGCGGATATTGCAACTCATTGGTTCGTATCGGGGTGTCCCCTGAACTTGAGAGCGGATTGGTGCAACTTGCGTGATGGGCGTCCAATGGAAGTTTATCTGGCGCAACCGCGCGGCTTTTGCGCGGGGGTGGTACGTGCGATCG
Organism: Bradyrhizobium sp. i1.15.2; assembly: GCF_040548425.1. NCBI lineage: Bacteria > Pseudomonadati > Pseudomonadota > Alphaproteobacteria > Hyphomicrobiales > Nitrobacteraceae > Bradyrhizobium > Bradyrhizobium sp. i1.15.2. Next base: position 60,687 of record NZ_JBEPRQ010000006.1, read on the forward strand.
AGATCGTGGAACGGGCGCTGGAGAAGTACGGCCCGCCCGTCTACGTGCGCCATGAGATCGTGCACAACAAGTACGTCGTCGAGAGCCTGAAGAACAAGGGCGCGATCTTCGTCGAGGAACTGTCGGAGGTGCCGCCGAAGGCTGTGACGGTCTTCAGCGCTCATGGCGTCGCCCGCAGCGTGGAGGAAGAAGCGGCCGCGCGCGACCTTCCGGTGCTCAATGCCACCTGCCCCCTGGTCACGAAAGTTCACAATCAGGGGAAGCGCTACATCGCCAGGGGCCGCACCCTGATCCTGATCGGCCATGCCGGCCACCCCGAGGTCGAAGGTACGATGGGCCAGGTTCCCGCCCCCGTACTGTTGGTCCAAAGCGTTGAAGAGGTTAAGGCCCTTGAGCTGCCGGCGGATACGCCAGTGGCCTACATCACCCAGACCACCCTGTCTGTGGATGACACAAAGGACATCATTTCGGCCCTGCAGGCCCGCTTTACAGATATTCAAGGCCCGGATATCCGGGATATCTGCTATGCGACACAGAACCGCCAATCTGCGGTAAGGGACTTGAGCAAGCTGGTCGACGTGATCTTGGTGGTGGGCGCTGCCAATAGCTCGAATTCGAACCGGCTCCGCGAAATCGGCACTGAGGCCGGTGTCGCGAGTTATCTGATTGCCGACGGCAGCGCGCTCAATCCGGAGTGGTTGAAAGATGCCAGAACCGTCGGTGTCACGGCCGGCGCTTCGGCGCCCGAGGTACTCGTGGATGACGTGATCGAAGCGATGCGGCGGATCGGACCGGTCAAGGTCTCGGTGCTTCCGGGCCGCGAGGAAAACATCGAATTCCGGCTTCCGGCCCAACTGGCTGCGAGCTGACCCACCCGAATTTCAAGCCCAGAAAGAAACTTGTAATGGCTATCCCCTTCTTCAAGGAAATGCGTATCGGCGGCTATTTGATCAAGCAGAAGCTGCTTGGCCGCAAGCGCTATCCGCTCGTGCTGATGCTGGAGCCGCTGTTCCGCTGCAACCTCGCCTGCGTCGGCTGCGGCAAGATCGACTATCCGGATGCGATCCTCAACCGCCGCATGACCGCACAGGAGTGCTGGGACGCGGCCGACGAGTGCGGCGCGCCGATGGTCGCCATCCCCGGCGGCGAGCCGCTGATCCACAAGGAGATCGGCGAGATCGTGCGCGGCCTCGTGGCGCGCAAGAAGTTCGTCTCGCTCTGCACCAACGCTCTGCTGCTCGAGAAGAAGCTCGATCTGTTCGAGCCCTCGCCCTACCTGTTCTTCTCCGTGCACCTCGACGGCCTGAAGGAGCACCACGACAAGGCCGTGTCGCAGAAGGGCGTGTTCGACCGCGCCGTCTCCGCGATCAAGGCGGCCAAGGCCCGCGGCTTCACCGTCAACGTCAACGCCACCATCTTCGACGGCCATCCGGCCGAGGAGATCGCCAAGTTCTTGGATCTCACCGTCGAGCTCGGCGTCGGCGTCTCGATGTCTCCGGGCTACGCCTATGAGCGCGCGCCGGACCAGGAGCACTTCCTCAACCGCACCAAGACCAAGAAGCTGTTCCGCGACGTCTTTGCGATGGGCAAGGGCAAGAAGTGGAATTTCATGCATTCCGGCCTGTTCCTGGACTTCCTCGCCGGCAACCAGGAATACGAGTGCACGCCCTGGGGCATGCCGGCGCGCAACATCTTCGGCTGGCAGAAGCCCTGCTATTTGCTCGGTGAAGGCTACGCAAAAACCTTCAAGGAGCTGATGGACACCACCGACTGGGAGACCTACGGCACCGGCAAGTACGAGAAGTGCGCCGACTGTATGGCCCATTGCGGCTACGAGCCGACGGCGGCGACCGCAGCCATCAACAACCCGCTGAAGGCGATGTGGGTGTCGCTGCGCGGGATCAGGACCACGGGTCCGATGGCCCCGGAGATCGACATGAGCAAGCAGCGCCCGGCGCAGTACATCTTCTCGGCGGAAGTGCAGAAGCGCCTGTCGGAGATCCGCAAGGACGAGGCCGCCGCCGCGCAGGAGAAGGCGGCGCGGAAGGCTTCCACCGCCGCGTAAGCGCGACGCCCTGTAGCCCGGATGGAGCGCAAGCGAAATCCGGGACGGCCCCTCGCTTTGAAGACGTCGGATTGCGCTCCGCTCCATCCGAGCTACGCACACCGAAATAGAAAAGGCCCGATCGCCAATGGCGACCGGGCCTTTTGTTTTTAGTGATCGCAGAAACCGCTCAGGCTGCCTCAGAGACCAGCGCCTCGCTCTCCACGAGCTCGGTACCAATCAAATAGTCGCGGCAACCGCGCAAGCTGCGCAGCGCGCGGTTGAAGTCGAGGCCGGTCGAGACCAGTCCATGCAGCGCGGTCGGATTGCGCACGATGCCGCGCAGCACGGCCAGCACGTCGATCTGGCCGTTCGGCTTGATGGCGGCGCGGGCGAGCGCCGGCAGCGCGCGATGGGCGGGATCGCTGATGACGCGGACCGCGGCGAACGGCAAGCCGGCTTCGGCGGCGTAGGCGGCCGCGATGTGGCTTTCCATGTCGACGGCGGCAGCTCCGGTCTCCGAATGCAGCGCCGCCTTGCAGGAGCGCCTCGTGACCACTTCCTCGGCACCGGCGAGGCTGCCGCGCACCACGCGGCGGCGGCCCGACGTCAGGCGGTCGATCAGGTCGTCGCCGAGCGAGAGGCCAGCGGCCCAGCGCGTGTCGCCCGCGAGCACCTCGGTCGCCAACACGACGTCGCCGGAGCGCAGCGTCGGGTCGAGCCCGCCGGCCACGCCAAAGGAGATCACACCGCGAATCGTCTCGGGATCCAGCACCGTCAACAGCGCCCGCAACTGGGTCGGGCTGCTCGACGAACAGATCACCGCCATTCCGGGCCCGGCCGCGATGCGGGCCTCCTGAACCAATCCAGTCACGATCAATATCGGCCTCGGATCAACGGTTTGACCCGCGGTAAGATAGTCCCCCGTCCCCAAAGTCACATTCCGACCCCTACCACCCTGCTGTTGGTGTTCCGCAAGTTCCGATACCGCGCCAACGCCCACAGCGGGAAGAACTTCGGGTAACCATGGTACCGTAGATAGAATACACGGGGAAAGCCTGTGGCGGTGTACCGCTGTTCGTCCCACAGTCCTTTTTCGTTCTGTGTTGCAATCAGGTACTCCACCCCGCGGGCGACGGCCGGGTGATCAACCTCGCCAGCAGCCATCAAGGCAAGCAAGGCCCATGCCGTTTGCGATGCGGTCGAGGGGGCGGCTTCCCAGCCTCGGTAGTCCAGCCGGTAGCTGACGGCATCCTCGCCCCAGCCGCCGTCCTGATTCTGGATCGAGGCCAGCCAGCCGGCGGCTTTCCGGATCATGGGGTCGTCATGGCGGACGCCGGCCATGTTGAGGGCGCACAGCACCGACCAGGTTCCATAGATGAAATTCATGCCCCAGCGGCCGTACCAGGACCCTTCCGGGTGCTGGGTCTTGCGGAGGTAGGCGACGCCCTCGGCGACATGCTTGCTGGTGTTCGCGGTCTCGCCGAGCTGGGCCAGCATCGAGATGCAGCGCGCGGTGACGTCCTCGGTCGGCGGGTCGAGCAGCGCGCCATGGTCGGAGAACGGGATGTTGTTCAGATAATATTCGAGGTTGTTGACGTCGAAGGCGGCCCAGCCGCCGTCGTCGCTCTGCATGCCCTCGATCCACTCCCGGGCACGCTCAATCGCGGCGTCATAGCCGGTCGCACCGTGCTCCCGGCGCATCCGGTCCATCGACATCACCACCACCGCGGTGTCGTCGAGATCGGGATAATGGGCGTTGTTGTACTGGAAGGCCCAGCCGCCCGGGCGCACGTCGGGCCGCTTCACCGCCCAGTCGCCCTTCACCTCGAGCTCCTGCTTCGGGATCAGCCAGTCGAGACCCTGCTTGGCCGCGGGCACCGCTCTGTCACCGCCGGCTTCGAGCAGCGCGTGGGCGGTCAGCGTCGTGTCCCACACCGGCGAGACGCAGGGCTGGCAATAGGCCTCGTCGTCCTTGATCACGAGCAGCTTGTCGATACCCCGGCGCGTGATCGCGCGCGGCGGATAGGTCTCATCCTTGCCGAGCGCGTCGTACATCATGACGATGTTGGCCATCGGCGGATAGATCGCGCCCATGCCGTCCTCGCCGTTCAACCGCTCCTCGGTGAAGGCGAGCGCGGCATCGATCGCGCGCTTGCGCAGGCTCTTGGGAAACATCGGCTCGACCACGCGCAAAATGCCGTCGAGCGCGCGGAACAGCACGAACCAGGCCATGCTCTGGTGCGGCGCCTTGGCCGTCATGCCAATCGAGCGCGGATCCTGCAGGAACAGCTCGTCGATGCCGACACCCTTGGGATTCTTCGCCCGTGGCTTCAGCGCGGCGATGACCATCAGCGGCACCATGGTGGTGCGTGCCCAGTAGGAGATCTTGTTGATGTGGAACGGCGACCAGAACGGCAGCAGCACGATCTCGATCGGCAGCACCGGTACCGCGCGCCAGGTCACGACGCCAAACATCGCAAGCATGAAGCGCGTGAAGACGTTGCTGTGAATGGCGCCGCCGCGGGAATGGATCGCCTCGCGCGCACGCACCATGTGCGGCGCGTCGATGGAATCCCCGATCATCTTCAACGCGAAATACGCCTTCACGCTGGCGCTCATGTCGAACTCGCCATCATGCACCAGCGGCCAGCCGCCATGGACGCCCTGAACGCGGCGAAGATAATTGGCGATCTTGGCTTCGAGCACGGCATCGACCGGCTCGGCGAGATAATGGCGCAGCAGCACGTATTCGGCCGGAATCGTGCAATCGGCCTCGAGCTCGAACACCCAATGCCCGTCGGATTGCTGGAAGCCGAGGACGCCTTCGGTGGCCGACGCAATGCTCGATTCCAAGTTCCCGAATTCTTGGGCTTCGCGGCTGGTCGCGTTCACGGAATCCATCTCGCTCGATTGCTCCGATAGTCGATTGAATTGGCCGAAATTGACCGGGACAAATACCCGTCAGGGCCGCCTGTCACTATCCCTTGGCGGCCAGAACCAGATCGGCGGCGCGATCACCGGATCGGACCGATCCCTCGATGGTTGCAGGCAATCCCGTAGCAGTCCAATCGCCTGCAAGAAACAGGTTTTTCAGCGCAGTGACCGGCCCTGGACGCAGGGCATTCTGCGCCGGCGTCGCCGCGAATGTGGCACGGCGCTCGCGCACGATCTGCCAAGGGGGCAGCTCGCCGGACACACCGCCCGCCTTGCACACGTCGTTCCAGATCGCCTGCGCGAGTTCCTCGCGCGGCATCTCGACCAGACGGTCGCCGTTGCTGATGGTGACGGACAGCCGGTTCGGGAACGCAAACAGCCATTCCACGACGCCGCCGATCACGCCGAGGATCGGAGCCGATCCCGCTGGCGGCTCAACGCGGAAATGCGCATTCACGATGGCGCGGAATTCGGTCGGCGTCTTCAGGCCCGGCAGCAGGTTGGAGGCAGCGCGCGGCGGTACCGCCATCACGACGACGTCGCCCTCGCCGATCTGGATCACATCTTCGCCGCCGAAATTCAGCGCGCCGACCTTGCCGTCATGGGTCGCAAACGAGCGCAGCTCATGGCCGAGCTGAACGCTGTGCCCGCGCTCCTGCAGGAACGTCACGGCAGGCTCGATCAGCACCGCGCTGAGCCCGTCGCGCGCGATCAGGGGACGGCAGGCCTGCCCGCCGGCGAGCAGCGTCTCGCGCACGATCGCGCCGGCCAGCCCCGCCGAGCCTTCGGGTGGATCGACGTTGAGCGCCGCCAGCAGCAGCGGCTGCACCAGGCGCTGATAGAGCACGCCCTCGCAGGGAATGGACTTGCCGACCAGCGTCTCTTCCGATGCCCAGATCAGCGGCGCCAGCTTCAGGTAATCGGTCAACCCGGTGTCGGGGACGCGGCGGCTCTCGTCGAGCACCCAGGTCGGGAGCCGGCCGTCGCCGAGGTCAATCTGCCAGCGCTGCCCGGTCGTGAGGTCGACAAAGGGAAACTGCGCGCGCTCCGGACCGACGAGGCCCGCTTCAGTGCCGATCGAGCGCGCGTAGGCGCGCGCATGGCTGTTGCCGGACAGCAGCAGATGGTTGCCGTTGTCGATAGTGAGATTGGTGGCGCCGTCGAAATAAGAACGGCAGCGGCCGCCGGCCTGCTGGGTCGCCTCGTGCACGGCGACCTTGAAGCCGGCATTGGCAAGCCGCACGGCGGCGGAGAGGCCGGAAATTCCAGCGCCAATGATGTGAGCTGTTTTTTGCATCAGATGAGAGCGTATCGGAGCAGGATGGCGATGCGTGTGATCTTCGACACACGCACCGGCTCACGCGGCGCGTTGAACCCGCGCGCGATCAGAAGATCCAGAATGGCATGATAGTATTTCGACATCATCCGGGGCGCGCGCACCGCGCGGCGCCGATTGCGGTTCATGATCTCGTCCGACTTCTCGAAATACACCTTTGCGCGCTGCGCCAGCGGCAGGCAGACCTTCGGCAGCGCGCGCTCGACGATCACGCGGTCCGGATCGTTGGAAGTGATGCCGGCATGCAGCAGCGCTTCGCGCGGTAGATAGAGCCGGCCGAGGCCCGCGTCCTCGTCGATGTCGCGCAGGATGTTGGTGAGCTGGAGCGCGCGGCCGAGATGATGGGCGAGCTCGATGCCGTCTTCTTCCGGCAGGCCGAAGACGCGGACCGACAGCCGCCCCACGGCACTCGCGACGCGATCGCAGTAGAGATCCAGCGTCGCCATGTCGGGCGCGCGGATGTCCTGCGGCACGTCCATCTCCATGCCGTCGACGATCGCGAGGAAATCCTCGCGCTTGAGGCCGAAGGTCTTCACCGAGGCGACGTAGTCCTTCAGCCGTGGCGGCGGATTGCCCTGGTAGAGCGCATCGATGTCGTTGCGCCACGCCTGAAGGGCGGCGAGCCGCTCGTCGCGCGGTCCGTCGGAATCGGCGATGTCGTCGACCTGGCGGCAGAAGCTGTAGATCTGGAACATCGCTTCGCGCTGGTCGTGCGGCAGGATGCGCATCGCGGCGTAGAACGAACTGCCGGATGCGGTCGAGCCATAATTGGCGCCGGGCGAGGTCGCCTCAAGCGTCATGTGCAGTCCCCGGTCTTGAAATGGCCTTGCGTCCGACCGCGCGGCGGCCGACTTCGCCGATCATGCCGGCGAGGCTGAAGGTGAGGAGCTCGAGCTTGTTCAGGTGCACGCGCTCGCGCAGGGGATCGCGCACCTTCAACAGGCGCACGATGCGGTCGGCATAAGCCTGGATCACCGAGACCTCGATGCCGAGGCGGAAATCCCTGATCTCCGCAGCTAGCGACCTGCCCTCGTCGAGCAGCGCTTCGTTGCGCACGGCGAGCGCCTGAAGGCAGGCCAGCATCGCCGGTGGCGATTGCGCCTCTCCGAGCTGCTCGACCGAGGCGCCACTCGCAGCCAGCGCATCGCGCGGCAGATAGACGCGGTTGAGCTCGCGGAAATCCTTGCCGCAATCCTGGAGATGGTTGTTGATCTGCAGCGCTGCACAGAGCGCATCGGACGCGGCCCAGGTCGAGGTGCTCTCACCATGGACGTCGAGCATGAAGCGGCCGACCGGCATCGCCGAGTAGCGGCAATAATGGATGACCTCGTCCCAATTCTCGTAGCGCAACTTGGTCACGTCCATGCGGAACGCGATGAGCACGTCGAGCGCGTGGCGCGGCGCCATACCGCGTTCGGCCAGTGCGTGCCGCAGGCTGACGGCCTCGGCCTGGGTGTCGCCTTTGCCGAGCAATTCCGCCTCGAGCAGGTCGAGATAAGCGAGCTTCTCGTCCGGCGGCAGCGTGGCGTGGTCGGCGATGTCGTCGGCGGTGCGAACGAAATTGTAATACGCCAGGATCAGCGCGCGATGACGCGGATGAATGATCCAGGACGCGACGGGAAAATTCTCGTCGCGCTCACCCTTGCCGGATCGCAATTCGCTCGCAGAGGTCATCGAGGGCTGGTCTACAATCGTTTGGACAGGAAGGGCTTTTTCGCTCGCGCTAGCCCGTGCGGGCGATGCCGCCGCGGCCCCCATATAGGGGAATACGGCCGCAAAACCAATCCTGTCTCTCGATGGCTGCCCTTTGCGGATCAGGCCCGAAAAGGCGGCCCCGGAGGCCGCCTTTTGTGGGCCAGTGGCCGAGCTTACTGGTTGTGGTTCTTCAGGACCTGGTCGCAGGCCTGCGAAATCTTGGCCCGGTTCTCCTTGAGGCAGGCCAGGATGGTGAAATCGCCCTGGTCGATGACCGGACGGCAGAGCTTCTGCACATCGCGCGAGCAGGCCTTCTGCTCGGCGTCCGTGCCGCGCCCTTGCTGGGCGAACGCTGCGGTCGAGAGGGAGGCCGACAGCAAGGTGAGAGCGACGAGAAGCTTACGCATTGTATTCCTTCATTCTGACGGCAGAATCGCACCAATCCCGGACAGCACAGGGCGACGACCGGAGCGGATTGTTCTGATGGGCAAGTCGCCGCGGGAGTAGCGGCCTCGGAGAAGGCACAAGCACTGGCAAATGCGGCCAAATTGGCGCCACGTCCACCAGATCAGGTCTTCCCTGCGCCTTCTGTGACAAATGTAAGAGACTGATACTACGTCATAATTCAGGTGCGTCGCGTTTTGCTGCGCACCTGTTGCAGAGCTGCATCTCTACATCCCGCCATGGGCCCCAGAAACATGCCGAAACGCAGAGAATCCGGAGGCCAATCATGGCAAGTGCGCTTCGCGATGCCGACATGTGGGCGGCCGGCCATTGAACCTGACACAGGCTCGGAACACTAAACCTTCGATGTGGCGAGACGTCCTTGGTGACAAGCGGACGTCGTTCCAAAACGGGATATTTTGAAGATGAATTTTTTTGGGCGATCTGAACTGGCAATCAAGGCGGCCGGCATCGGCGCTGTGCTGCTGTTCTCGGTTTCGGCAAGTCAGGCTCAGTCGTCCGGACCGTTTGCAGGTTTCGAGGGCGCATGGACCGGCACGGGTACGGTGTCGCTGTCCGACGGCTCCACCGAGCGCATCCGTTGCAAGGCCGACTACAAAGTTGCCGGCACCGGTCTCAGCCTCAAGCAGGCGTTGCACTGCGCGTCCGACAGCTACAAGTTCGACCTCACCAGCGACGTGACCAGCCAGGGCGAGCGGATCTCCGGCAATTGGAGCGAGACCAACCGCAACATCTTCGGCAATCTGCAAGGCACCGCCGGTGGCGGCCAGATCGAGGTGTTCGTCGAGGCCAACGGCTTTGCCGCCAATTTGTCGCTGCGCACCAACGGCACCAAGCAAACGGTGCAGATCTCATCCAAGGGCGAGATTCGCGGCGTCAACATCACGATGACGAAGGGCTGACGGCTCTTACCGCTTCGAAAGCAACAAGCCCCGGTTCTCGCGAACCGGGGCTTTGTTGTTTTCGGGAGACGCGGCGCAATCGCCCGGACCGCGCCGATTCGAGTGTCTGATGAACGAAGCCGTTCAGATCGCCGGCTTGTCGCCCTGAAGCTTGGCGTGCAGATTGATCAACCACATCGCCGTCGGCCGCAGGATGAAGAGGTCGGCGACGAGCGCCATCACCATCGAGAAGGCGCTGAGCCAGCCGAACAGCCGTAGCGACGGCAGGTCGGAGAACACCGTGACGACGAGACCGCAGGCCAGCACCAGCGTGGTCAGGATCAAGGCCGGGCCGACCAGCACGGTGGCGCGCTCCACCGCGAGCGCCGAGCCGACGCCCGGCTTGCTCTCGAGCCTGAGGCGGTTGAGGAAATGGATGGTGGCGCTTAAGCCGAGGCCGAACGAAACGGTCAGAGCCACGACGCTGGCGAATTGCAGTCCCTCACCCATCGCCCACAGCACCGTTCCCGACATCACAACGGGGAAGATGCCCGGCAGGATGCAGGCGAACATCACCACCCAGGAACGGAAGGCCAGGCCGATGAAGATCGCGACCAGCGCGAATTCGACGGTCAGCCCACGGTTGAGCTTCTCGATCATGCCGGCCGAGTTGCGCGCGGCAATCGCGGCAAGACCCGTGACCGCCACTTCATAGCCGGGATGCTTCTTGCGCACGGCGTCGAGCTCGGTATCGAGCTTGTCGACGATCGGAAGGAGCTGGCTGGAATCCTTGTCCGGCACGCGACCTGCGACCACGACGGCGTCCTGCTCGGCATCGATGAACCGGCGCACCAGATGCTCCGGAATGACGCTGACATATTCTTTCAGCGTCGCGACGTCGGCGCTGCCGGCCTTGTCCGCAAGCCAGCGGCGCAGGGTCTCGACCGACCAGACATTGCCGACACCGGCTGCCTTCTCCACCGTCGCGTGCACATCCGCGATGGTCTGCAGCGTCTCCGGCGAATAGAGCGATTCACCCTTGGGGAACTGGATCAGAACGTTGACCGGGTTGGCGCCGGTGAGCTTGGCGTCGAGCCGGTCGCTGGCGGCGACCGCCTGGCGCTTGTCCGGCACCTGGTCGGCGAGCCGGTAGCGCGGCTCCAGATTGGCGTAGATGACGCCGAGGCCCGCCACGAACACCACCGCGATCAGGCTGAACAGGCCAGGACGGCCCACCATGCGCACCGCGATCCAGTAGCAGAAATTACGCAGCGCCTGCACGCCGGCATCCGCGCTCTGGAACTTGGTCGCAAAGACCTTCTCGTTGCGCACCAGCAGCACGCCGAACACCGGCACCAGCGACAACACCGCGACCAGCGCGATGATGGTGGCGGCGAGACCCGCCTCGCCAAACTTGCGGATCAGATCGGAGTCGGAGAACTGGAGCGCGATGAAGGAAATGCCGGCGGTGCCGTGCGTCAGCACGCAGGCCGGTCCCACCACCAGCACCGCGTTCTTGAACGCGGTGAACTTGTCCTGGCCCGCGATCAGCCGGTCGCGCGCGGCGAAGGTGAGCTGCATGGAGTCCGAGAAGCTGATGACCATGATGAGCGGCGTCATCACGTTCAGGAACATGTTGAGGTTGAAATTGGCCCAGCCGAGCGCGCCGAGCGCCAGCAGGATCGCAATCATCGGCGGGAACGCCGCCGCCACCATGAACGAGATCTTGCGGAAGAAGATGATGGCGATGACACAGCCGGCGAGAATGCCGAGGATGTTGTAGGTGAGCCCGTCGCGCTCGACCGCGTTGCGGATCTCGAGCTGCATCACCGGCACGCCGGAAAGCTGCACGTTGAGGCCGGTATCGCCGAGGTCTTCCTTCATCAGCGCGCGGATGTCGGCGACGGTCTTGGTCAGCTTGTTGGAGGCGACCACCTCCGGATCGAGCGAAAGCACGATCAGCGCCAGCGTGCCGTCCTCGGACAACAGCTTGCCGCGGATGATCTCGTTGGCTTTGACGCCCTCGATGAACTTGTCATAGGCCGCGCCCTCGGGCAGCTCGGGCGGGAACAAGGCTGCGGGAAGCTTGCCCGGCGCCGGCGCCTGACGCGCGGAGAACAGCGAGACCAGTCCGCGCGTACCCTCCACCAGCTGCATGTCGGTGACGAAGTCGCGCAGCTTCTCGAGGTTGTTCCGCGCCAGCAGGGTCTTGCCCTCGACTACGACGAGGACGTCGAATTCTTCGGCCGGGAACTTCTTGGTCACCGCTTCGTACTGGCGGAATTCCGGCGTGTTGGACCGGAACAGCTGCGACAGCGAATCGTCGATCTTGATCCGGTGGATGCCGAACACGGCGCCGACGATCAGGACGAGCAGGACGATGCAGGAGACGATGGGCGCCCGGACGGCGAACAGCCCGATGCGCTCCAGCCCGAAGGCGATCGAGGACGCAGGTCCCTGCTCGACCTTGTCGACATGAACCTCACTCTCGCTGTGCTTTTCGAGCATGCCTTGTCCAGTTCCTAAATCGGCTCGGGTCTGTGAGCTTGTCGCGCCCCGCGAACGGCTTGAAAATGCCATACCAATGGGAGGCTTGCCCTTTGAAAATGCGCAGAAAATCGCCGCGAGGGGTTTAGCAGGTCAATCGCCCTTCTCGCAAGCAGGCGGAGTGTGGCCGAATCGATCAAGATGTGGCGATTTTGCCTTAATGCCCTTCATTCGGGCAAAGCCGTGCCAATTCGACGCGGCGCGCGGTCCGCGCTGTCGTCCTTCAGCGCCACACCGCTCACTTCCCGCGCGAGCCCCTCGCGGACCAGCCAGGCGATCTTGAAAGCAGCCTCGTCATAGCTCAACCCGGCCTTGTGGATGTTCGACACGCAATTGCGCTCGGCATCGGTGCGGCCCGGCTTCGGGGCGAAAGTCAGATAGGCGCCGAGACTGTCGGGCGCCGACAGGCCCGGCCGCTCGCCGATCAGCGTCGCGACCATGCGCGCGCCGAGAATGGCGCCGATCTCGTCGCCGAGCGCGACACGCGCGCCTGAGGCGACCACGACATGGCCGATCGCGACACCATCGCCGGCTGCGAGCAACGGCAGCAGGCGAATCACCAGCGCGGCCGCATGGGCGTGGACCGCCGCAGCCGACAGCCCATCGCCAATCACGACCGCGAGTTGGCACGGCTCCGAGGCGCTCCGCGCCAGAGCCTCGACTGATCCGGCATCCAGCCGTCTGCCCAGATCGGGCCGCCGCAAATAGTCCCTGCGGTCGACCGCCCGGCTGTTCGCCTCGGTGACGACGAGGCCGAGCGCGCGGAGATCCGCGACCAGCCGCGGCGCATCGAACACGGCATGCACGGCATCGCGGGCGCGGGCATGGTCCAGCGTGAAATCGAGCAGTGCCCGCGTCGGCAGGCTCGCGCCGCTGCGCCCGAGCGCGACGCGCGCAGGCGTGAGCGACCGCAGATCGAGGGTCGGACGACGCGGGATGGCCGGATCAGACATGTTGTGTCATTCGGCGGGGACGGAGGCCTCGCGTAGCCGGATCGAATAGTTCGAGGCGTTCTGCTGGCCGGTCGAGGCCGCCCGCGCAAAGGTGATGAGATGGTGCGCGATCAGAGTGCAGCCGATCAGACCTTCGAGGTCGCCGCGCTTGATGCGGCCCAGCGCGAACTTCCAGAACACGCGCTTGTAGTCGCCGAGCACGCCGACCTTCCAGAAGATGTTTCGCAGCATGACGAGGCCGCGCCTGATGTTGGGCCAGGTCTTCATCTCGTCCGGCGTCGGCATCTTCAGGCGATGCACGTAAACGTGGTCGCATTGATACTGGAAGCGCGCGTAGACCTTCTCGGGCTCGTAGGCGACGGCCATGGCGTGCTTCCAGGATGCGACGACGTCGTCGTAGGGCAACAGGAAGTTGACATTGGAATCGCGGCCGTCGTCCTCGACCAGGCGTCCCTCGCGCTCAAGACGGTCCCATAGCGGCGTCTTCGGCAGCGCCTGAAGCAGGTTGATCGTGAGCAGCGGAATCCGGGAGTCCTCGACGAAGGCGAGCAGCGCCTCCGAAGTGTTCGGCTTATCGGTGTCGAGCCCCATGATGATGCCGGACACGACCTCCATGCCGTAGGAGTTGATGGTTTGCACGCCCTCGAGGATCGGGACCATCATGTTGTGATCCTTGTGCATCGCCTTCAGCGCATCGGGATCGGGCGTCTCGATGCCGCAGAAGATGGTGACGAAATAGGCCTCGCGCATCTTCTCGAGGATTTCCGGCCGCTTGGCGATGTTGAGCGTCGCCTCGCAGGCGAGCCGCACCATGTAGCCGGTCCTCCTCTGCCATTCGATCAGATGCGGCAGGAGGTCCAGCGCCGCCTTGCGGTTGCCGATGAAATTGTCGTCGACGAAATAGACCGTGTCGGTCATGCCGCATTCGCGCAGGCGGTCGAGTTCGGCGATGATCTGCTCCGGCGATTTGATGCGCGGATTGCGGCCGTACAGCCCGGGGATGTCGCAGAACTCGCACTGATACGGACAGCCGCTGGAATACTGGATGCTGCCGAGGAAGTATTTCTTCACGTCGGCGAGCTCGTAGGCCGGGATCGGAAACTCCGTCATCGGCATGCGGTCTTTGGTGGTCAGAACCACCTGGGTCTCGGGACGCGAGATATCGCGCGACAGTATTTCGAGCAGCTGATTGGTGGCGTCGCCGAGCTCGCCGACATGGAGATAGTCGAACGACGGATAGTAATCCGGGCAGGCGCTGACGGAGGGACCGCCAAGCGCGACCGGCAGGTCGAACTCATGGGCGCGGCGGCAGATGTCGTTCATCTGCTGGCGCTGGATGTGCATGCCGCTGACGAAGACCGCCTCCGCCCATTCGAACTCTTCCCTTGTCGTACGGCGAAGGTTCTCATCGACGAATTTGACCTGCCACTCCTCCGGCAGATAGGCGGCGAGCAGCAAAAGTCCCTGCGGCGGCATGAAGGCGCGGACGCCATCGGTCAGGGGGTAGGAATGCTCGAACGTCCCGAACGACGATGTGTATCGCGGAAACACGCAGAGAATCCGCCGGGACGTCCCGTTACTTTCAGCTCGCATCAAAGCTCCCCCGCCACGCTCGACTTAGCTGCGGAAATTGCCAGACAGCCACATAGCGTAATGCTGCCGCCGGAATTTCTCAATATTGTGGCATGAGCATAATTCCTTAGGGCACCAATGGTTTCCTCGGGCCGCCGGGTGCTTCCGCCGCGTCACGCGATCAGCCGGGAGGCAAAATCGGGCAGCAGGCCTGCATCGCCGGCAAGACGGAAGTCGGCGCCCGCAATGCCGGACCGCACCAGCCAGTCGTCGAATTCCGGCGCACGACCCAATCCGAAGACGTCGCGGACGTAGAGCGCGTCGTGAAAAGACGTGGACTGGTAGTTCAGCATCACGTCATCGGCGCCGGGGACACCCATGATGAAGGTGACGCCGGCGGCCGCGAGCAGCGTCAGCAGATTGTCCATGTCGTCCTGGTCCGCCTCGGCGTGATTAGTGTAGCAAATGTCGATCCCAAGCGGCAGGCCGAGCAGCTTGCCGCAAAAGTGATCCTCCAGCCCGGCCCGGATGATTTCCTTGCCGTCGTAGAGATATTCCGGGCCGATGAAGCCGACCACGCTGTTGACCAGGAGGGGCGCAAAGGCGCGGGCGACCGCATAGGCGCGCGCCTCGCAGGTCTGCTGGTCGACGCCGTGATGGGCGTTGGCCGACAGCGCCGAGCCCTGCCCGGTCTCGAAATACATCACGTTCTGCCCAACCGTACCGCGCCTCTGCGACAACCCGGCCTCGTGCGCCTCCTTGAGAAGCGCGAGGTCGATACCAAAACTGCGGTTGGCAGCCTCAGTGCCGGCGACCGACTGGAACACGAGGTCGACCGGCGCCCCCTGCCCGATCAGCGACAGCGTCGTGGTGACATGGGTCAGCACGCAGCCCTGTGTCGGAATCTTCAGCCGCGCGATGACCTCGTCGAGCAGCCGCAGCAATTGGCCGATCACGGCCGGGTCGTCGCTCGCCGGGTTGATGCCGATGCAGGCATCGCCGGCGCCGAGCAGGATGCCATCGAGGATGGAGGCGGTGATGCCCCTGGCGTCGTCGAAGGGATGGTTGGGCTGCAGCCGGGTGCTCATCCGGCCCTTCAGGCCGATGGTGTTGCGGAAAGCGGTGGTGACCTCGCATTTCCGCGCCGCCAGGATCAGATCCTGGTTGCGCATCAGCTTCGAGACCGCGGCGGCCATCTCCGGGGTGATGCCGCCGGCCAGCTTGCGCAAGATTTCGGGTGTCGCGGCGTCCGATAGCAGCCAGTCGCGAAAGGCGCCGACCGTCAGCGAAGCCACCGGCGCGAAGGCCTTGGCGTCGTGGCTGTCGATGACGAGGCGGGTGACCTCGTCGGTCTCATAGGGGATGACGGCTTCCTGCAAGAACTGCCCGAGCGGGACGTCGGCCAGCGCCATCCGCGCCGCGATCATCTGTTCGGCACTGGCGGCGGCGATCCCGGCCAGGCGGTCGCCGGAGCGCGGCGGCGTCGCCTTGGCGAGCAGGTCGCGCAAATCCGGGAACGTGTAGGTCGTGGCGTCGATGGTGTGGCGGTAGATCAAGGGTCTCTCCGGGGTTCGTCGGCCAGTGACCGAGTCCAGCACGATCCCAAGACTATACCTTCAGATCAAGACGCTGAAATATCTACCTTTCCTTCGACCGAGGGCGAAGGGCGCCAAACCCAGCGTTAACGCCGCGTCCATCTTCATTCTGCATAGTTTTGCAATAATTTGCACGACCGCGCTCTCCGGCCGCTCCCGGCCATTCGGGCCTCTGAAAACCATGACAACTGACCGACCTGGGAATGCCACCGGCCTCGCCGGCCGCTTCACGCTTGCCAACAAGCTCTACGCCATCTTCGCGCTGTTCGCGCTTCTCACGGCGGCGATCGCGATGCTGTCCGACTACAACAGCCGCCGCGGCGCCGAGCTGACCACCGCGATCGAGACCGCGAACGCCGCCGCGCTGAACGTCGAGCGGGTCAACTCGCTGGTCTATGCGGTCGTGATGGAATCGCGCGGCGTCTACATGTCGACTGAACCGGCCGTGGTGAAGAAGTACGGCGAGGGCCTGCTCAAGTTCAACGCCCAGATCCTTGACGTCGTGAAGCGCTGGGAGACCATCGTCAAGGCTGACGATGCCGAGCAGTTCGCCACGTTCAAGAAGCGCATCGAGCAGTTCGTCGAGTTTCGCAAGGAGCTGGTGCGCCGCGGCGTCGAGATCAATGCGGCCGCGGGCCGCGAATGGGGCGACAACGACGCCAACCGCGCCGTGCGCTCGGCGCTGAACAAGGATCTCGAGGCGCTGTCCAAGGTCTATGCCGAGCGTGCAAGGCAAATCGCGCACGAGACCGAGACCAATCGCACCCTGTCCTTGGTCCTGACCTGCCTCGCCGGCGTGGCGCTCGCCCTCGTCGTGATCGGCATCGTCATCATCGCCCGCTCGATCGCACGCCCCCTCTCCGCCATCACCGCGACCATCAAGCAGGTCGCTGACGGCGCCGAGAACGTCGTGGTGCCCCACTCTGACCGGGCCGACGAGATCGGCGCACTGGCACGCGCGATCCAGATCTTCCAGGACGCGATGGCGCGCAACCGCAACCTCGCCTCGCAGGTCTCGCAGGACTCCGCCGCGCGCGAGGAGCGCGCCCGCCACATCGAACAATCCGTCGACGCGTTTCGCGAGGCGATCGGCGCGATCATGCGCGGCCTCAGCGACAACGCCTCCGTCATGCGCGAGACGGCGCAGACCATCACCCGCGTCACCGCGGACGCGAGCAGCCGCGCCGGCACGGCGGCGAACGCCACCGAACAGGCCTCGCACAACGTTACGGCGGTGGCAGGCGCGGCCGAGGAGCTATCTGCGTCGGTGGTGGAGATCGGCCGGCAGGTGCGGCAATCCGCCGGCGCGGTCGAGCAGACCGGCCAGCGCACCGAGAAATCGATCGCCGAGATCGAGAGCCTGGCGGCCGCCACGCAACGCATCGACGGCGTGCTCAGCCTGATCCAGGCGATCGCCGAGCAGACCAATCTGCTCGCGCTCAATGCCACCATCGAGGCCGCGCGCGCGGGCGATGCCGGCCGCGGCTTTGCCGTCGTCGCGCATGAAGTCAAGGCGCTCGCGGGGCAGACCGCGAAGGCGACGGCCGACATCAGCGAAAACGTCTCGATGATCCAGTCCTCCACCCGCAACGCGGTCGACGCCGTCCGCGAGATCGGCGGCGCAGTGCGCGAGATCAACGACGTCACCTCGGCGATCGCCGGCGCCATCGGCCAGCAGGACGCCGCCACGCGCGAGATCTCGTCCAACGCGCAATCGGCGGCCCAAGGCAACGAGACCCTCGTCGCCAACATCAGCTCGCTCCGCGACGCCATCGGCGAGACCGACACTGCGGCCTCCTCGGTGCTGACGGCTGCGAGCAGCGTGACCGAGACGGCGGAGACGCTGTCGCGCGAGGTGGAGAAGTTCTTCCAGAACCTGCGCTCGGACGCAGCGGACGGCCGCATCGCCAAGGCCGGGTAGCAGCACGTCCATCGCCAACAGAGCCGGCGGTGGGGTCTCTCCAGCAAAAAACGCGAAAACAACCCCATGCACAGTAGCCGGGGACAGCGATATCAATGGCTTGGTTCTAGTCCAAATATATTCGTATTTTACGAAATGACATTTGACTCGTCGGGCAAAACACCGGCATGATGTCATCATGGCGATGGCGCCCCGCGGGACCTTGGTCGTCCTGCCGAGGGAATGTACGCGCGAATTTTTCCCGCCAACGAAGCGTCGTGTCTCCACGCGTCAGGCACGCTTCCCGCCGATCGAGACAAACGCGATGAAGCCATCGAGGCGCTCGACTGTTCTGGACGGGCGTGTTGCTCGAGTTCTGATGCGACGGTTCAGCCAACCGGTCCGGGTGTCCAATCGCCGCCGGCAAGCGGCCGGACTTTTACGTCAGGAATGACCCCGCGCTCCAGGCTCGGATCGAAATGGCGCATCGTCCGCTCATTGAAGTCGATGATGCGGCCCGGCCTTAGCGGTCCCACGTCATTTATCCTGACGATGACCTTCTTGCCGACGGCCTCGACGAGGGCATATTTCGGCTTCGCGCCAAATTGGACCCCACCGAATTTCTTACGCAAGCTCGTCTTGATGGCGGCCGACCAGACCGAGGGATCATAGCGCTCGCCGGAAGCCGTCTTCGGGCCGCCCTCCTCTTTGCCGGGCTTGAACGGATTGTACATGGATGCCGCGCCAACGATCGCTTCCCCGGAAGCGGCATTGTCGGCGGCGCTTGAGTGAACCCCACCAGCTTCACATCGCGCAATAGAAACGGAAACGGCAAGCGCAACCACGGCGCCGCAAATTGCGGCGCTCGATCGAAACACCATTATATCTCCTGTGATTTTCGATTGTTCGGTTCCGATGCCGCAAATCGTTTTGCGGGTCGAGCCAACCCCTGGCTCCGGAACCGTTTGTAGGAACCCCAACGGTTCCAGCACGGCGTTTTAGTTGTCGCCGTCTAAGACAGACATTGCGTCAACAGCATGACGACGAGAGCCCCGACGAATAGCTGCGAACTGACAGTGCCGGCCCCTAACAAATCGGCAGAGGGCCGGCAAAGGACTATGCGGCCGAAATATTCCTCACGGTCGTCTCGGCCTGCTCGGCGAGCCAATTCACGAATAACTCGACGCTGCGATCGCCGATCAAATCGGCTGGCCACTGGGCAACCTGAATTTTCGTGCACTCGACTGCGGGGTAATCGGCGAGTGCGGACACGAGGCGTCCAGACGAAACCGCATCTGCCACAAGAAGTGAGCGCCCAAGTGTCACCCCGGCTCCTTCGGCCGCAGCCGACATGCACATTCCCATGTCGTCCAGCGTCAAGCTGCCAGCGGCAGCGCCCGATTTCGGCAATCCCAGGCGTCTAAACCAGGAGGGCCAACCCCAGTCGCCGGTCGCGTTGTCGCCTTTGTGGATGAGCGGCAGGGTCAGCAAGCCGTCGGGGTCCGTCAAGGGACGCCGCCGGGGCAACAGGTGCGGCGCACAGACGGGAAAAATCCGCTCCCAAAACAGCGGCAATTGAGTAGACGTCCGCCGTGCGTCTTCGCCGGCGTTCCAGACAATTCGCACGTCGAGCGGCCGCTTTGAACTGTCACCCGTCTCCAGTGGTTTGAGATCAACATTGATCGACGGATATCGCGCCGTAAAATCTGGCAGGCGGCGGACGAGCCACCATGTTGCCAACGCCGAGCCGGCGCCCACGCGCAACGTCGTTCGGTTCGAGCGCCGCCGCACCTGAGCATCCAGCGCACCAAGCGCGTCGAGTGCTGCGGCAAGCTCTTGCCTAAGCTGCGCGCCGGCAGGTGTTATCCCGACCCCTGGATTCTGCCGCTGCAACAATGCAACCCCGAAATGGTCCTCCAGTTTTCGGATCTGATGGCTGACCGCACTCTGCGTGACGCCCAACTCCGCCGCGGCGCGCGTGAACGAGCCATGGCGGGTGACCGCGTCGAACGCGACAAGGGGCGCGAAGGGTGGCAAGCGGCGTGGCATCTCGATCTCCTCACGCCATGATACCGATTCATGAGGTTTTGAGGAACCATCATTCGACCAAAGCCCGTTGCCCGGCCATCCATGCTCCATGGAGGCCGAAACAACCATGCTCGACAAACCTCAGCACGACGATGATGAAATGCCGAGCGCCAGTTGGCTTGCCGATGACGGCCATCGCGGCAATCGCATGTCCCTGGAAACGGCGACGCTGCTTGCAGCGTGCTTGAGCGGCTCTCTGTTTCAAGTCGACCTGACGGCTCTAGCGGCTGCCTTACCCGATGTTGGCCACGATCTCGGTGCCGCTTCCGCACGAGCGGCCTGGGTCATCGACGTCTACAGCCTTGCCTTGATCTTCTGTTTGCCGATTGCAGGTAGCCTTGCCGACAGATACGGACGCGTTCAAATGTTCACCTGGGGTGCAGGGCTGTTTGGCCTGGCCTCTCTGCTGTGTGCGTGCGCCAACACGCTCGACGTTTTGCTGACATTCCGCACATTGCAAGGTATCGCCGGTGCCTGCATCACCAGCACCTCGTCTGCCCTCCTTGCTGGTGCTTACGAGGGGCCCCGACGTGCGCGGGCGTTTGGACTTTGGGGCACGATCGTCGGTGCCTCGATGGTCGCTGGCCCGCCGCTCGGATCGCTCCTGGCTGATACGATCGGGTGGCGCTGGATTTTCTGGATCAACTTGCCGCTTTGCGCCGTTTTGGTCTTCCTGGTGCTGTACAGAATTGGCAATGAGCTCGACCAGCAGCGTTCGAGCGCCAAGGTGGATTGGCTCGGTGCTGGCCTTCTTGCGACAATTTCGGCGGCGTTGGCGTTTATGTTGCTGGAAGCAGCTGCGCTTGGTGGCGTCGCCTCGGCGACGTTCCTGACGGGACTCGCCGCTTCGGGGATTGCGCTCCTCCTTTTCGTTTGGGTGGAACGCCGACATCCCAACCCGGCGTTCGATCTCAAGCTGTTCGGATCTCGGCAGTTCGTCGCGATGTGCCTCGTCCCGATGGCGGGATCGACCGGCTTCTGGTCGCTTCTCGTCTACGTGCCGCAATTGGCGCGCGGTCCGTTGGGTCTCAGTCCGTTTGAGGCGGGCTGGCTCCTGGTCGCGCTCACATTGCCGATGATGGTGTTGCCGCGCTATGGAGCGGTTTTGACGACCCGCATCCCATCACGCTCGTTCTTCTGTGGTGGTCTCGCGCTTATCGGGGTGGCTGACCTGGCCCTTGGTGCAATCTCCGGCGGAAACGTGGGGCCGGACACGCTGGTAGTGACAGTCATTGCGTTGCTCGTCAGCGGGTCAGGCTGTGCCGTGATCAACGCGCAGATCACTGCCGCCGCCGTGTCGGCGGTTCCAAGCGATCGTGCGGCGACCGCATCTGCCATTTGCGTCACGATGCGCCAAATCGGTTTCAGCTTCGGGATCGCACTTTTGGGCGCGGCCCTGCAGTTCAGTTCGAATGGCGACTATCTCGCCCCGTTTATCGTTGCAGGCGCATCGACCCTTGCTCTGACAGCCATCGTCTATTGGCTTATGGATGAGAAACCGGCTGCATAGCGGCGGGTGATCGACGGCAGTTCAGGAGCAAAAATCAAAGTGTCGGCGTTGCCGCAATCTGCTTCACCCCCATGAGCGGGCATCCGCCGTCTATGACTGCACGCCCTGGCTAAGAGCAACCACCTACCCCTCCATCACCCCGCCCCGCTTGATCAGCTCCTTCCCCACCGCAGCCAGATGCACCTGATCCGGCCCGTCGCCGATGCGGATGAAGCGGGCGTAGACATAGGCGCGGGCGAGGAACGTGTCCTGCGAGACGCCGGCGGCGCCGTGGATCTGGATGGCGCGGTCGATAACGCGGGCGGCCATGCTGGGCACCACGATCTTGGCGGCCGCAATCAGGTCGCGCGCCATCTTGTTGCCCTCGCGGTCCATCCTGTCGGCGGCTTGCAGCGTCAAGAGCCGCGCCTGCGCGATCTCGCAGAATGAATGTGCGATGTCCTCGCGCACCGAGCCCTGCTCTGCGAGCGGCTTGCCGAACGCCGTGCGGGAGACCGCGCGCTGGCACATCAATTCGAGCGCACGCTGGGCGCAGCCGATCAGCCGCATACAATGATGGATACGGCCGGGGCCGAGCCGGCCTTGCGCGATCTCGAAGCCGCGGCCCTCGCCGAGCAGGATGTTCTCTGCGGGCACGCGAACGTTCTCGTAGACGATCTCGGGATGGCCGACCGGCGCGTCGTCATAGCCGTAGGTCAGCATGTCGCGCACGATGCGCACGCCGGGCGTCGCTTTCGGCACCAGGATCATGGATTGCTGACGGTGGCGGTCGGGATCGTCAGGCGCGGTCTTGCCCATCACGATCAGGATCTCGCAATCCTCGTTCATCGCGCCGGAGGTGAACCATTTGCGGCCGTTGATGACGTAGTCGCCGCCGTCGCGCCTGATCTCGCACTGGATGTTGGTGGCATCGCTGGAGGCGACCTGCGGCTCCGTCATCGAGAAGCCGGAGCGGATGCGCCCCTCCAAAAGCGGCTTCAGCCAGCGCTCCTGCTGTGCCGGCGTGCCGTAATTGGCCAGCACCTCCATGTTGCCGACATCGGGCGCCGAGCAATTGAAGACCTCGGGCGCCCAAAGGATGCGGCCCATGATCTCCTTCACGGGCGCATATTCGAGATTGGTCAAGCCAGTGTTGTTAAGGTCTTGGCCGTGCTCGCCGGAGAGGAACAGGTTCCAGAGCCCCTGCTCGCGCGCCAGCCGCTTCAGGTCCTGAAGGACCTGCGGCGTCTTGTAGCGTGTCGCTTCCGGCTTCACCTGCTCGTAATAGAGCTCCTCGACCGGCTCGACATGCGTCCGCATGAACCGGCGGACGCGCTCTTGCATTTCCATCGAGCGGGCGGAGTGTTGAAAATCCATTCTTGATCCTCCCGTTCGCCGACCTTCGCGCCAGTATCGTAGGGTGGGCAAAGCGAAGCGTGCCCACCGCTTCTCTCGAAGCATTGATAGGTGGTGGGCACGGCGCAAGTGCGCCTTTGCCCACCCTACGATTCCGAACTCGCGGAGAGAGCTCCCTCAACCCGTTCGTCGACCTCGCGCAGTCCCCTCACGTGCCGCGCAATAGCTCGCTCGCGACGATCCAGTCATTGCCGTTGAACTGGAGCATATAGCCGTCCTTGATCGGGCGGAAATCCTGCGGCGTGGTGTTGAGCGTGATGCCGGGCATCAGCAGCGACAGCGGCACGTTCTTCAAATTGGCCGCCTGCGCCATGATGTTCTCGCGCGTCAGATTGTCCTTGCACTGCTTCAGCAAGACCACCAATGCCTCGGCAACGGTGTAGCCGTAGAGACCCGCGACGTTGTTGACGTCGGCATTGGGCAGGCGCTTCTTCATGAAGTCGATATAGGCCGTCATCGCCGGATCGTCCTTCGGCACCTCGACGAACGGCTTGAGCGAGCCGAGCGAGAGCACGCCCTTGCCGGCATCGAGGCCGGCCGGAACCATCACGGTGGCCTTGTTGGCGCAGCCCGAGGCGAGGAAGCGCGTCGCCTGCCAGCCGACCTCATGCGCTTTCCGGATCGCCTGGGCGCAGGCACGCGGCGTCACCGAATAGATCATGAACACGTCGGCCTTGGTGTTGGCGAGCGTCAGCACCTGGGAATCGACGGTGGGGTCGGCGACCTCGAAGCTCGACGCCATCGCGATCGCCTTGTCGGCGTCGGCACCAAGCGCTTCCTTGACGCCGCGCAGATATTCCTTGCCGGCATCGTCATTCTGATAGAGCACCGCGAAGCGCGCGTTCGGGTTCTTGGCACGGGCATAGGCGACGTCGATGGCGGCCTCGCTGGTGTAGTTCGGTGCCCATGGCAGCGCCATCGACCAGGGCATGTTGGCGGGGTCGTTCCACTTCGAGGCCGAGCTGATCAGAAACAGCTGCGGCACCTTGTTGCTGTTGAGATATTTCGCGATCGCCGAGCTCGGCGCGGTGCCCATGGTCGCGAAGATGAAGGCGACGCCGTCGCCTTCGACCAGCCGCCGCGCCGCTTCCATGGTCTTCGGCGGCGAGAAGGCGTCGTCGAGCGACAGGAGATTGAGCTTGCGGCCGTTGATCCCGCCCTTCTCGTTGACCTCGTCGAAATAGGCCGAGATCACCCTGCCGGTGATGCCGAGCGGCGATGCGGGGCCGCTATAGGGCATGGTGTTGCCGATCTTGATCTCGGTGTCGCTGATGCCGGGACCGTAAGATTTCTGCGCGGAGACAGGCGTGGACAAGCAGGCAGCCAAGGCTGCAGCCAGGACCAAAGCGGCTTTCATGGTTTCTCCCCGGTGATGATCGCCGCGCTGGTCGGAAGGCGCGGCGTGCTGCTTTTTGCCAGCACGCCAGATCAGCGGAGTTCCGTGAGAGGGTCTTGCGTCGAGTTGCTGATCAGTGGCGCCGCTTCAGGCTGAAGCCCAGGCTCACCCACCCCGCGCCCGCCATGATCAGGTCGATGCCGAGAAACAGGCCGAGGATGTAGACGCTGTTCACCGGCCAACGTGCCAGGATCAACAGCCCCAGCAGCAGCGTGATGGCGCCCGAGAGCGCCACCCAGACCCATGGACTTTCACGCTTCATGCTGAAGGCGAGAAAGAGCCGGACGGCGCCGGAGGCGAGCAGCGATGCGCCCAGGAACAGAGTCAGCAACACTGCAGCAAACAGCGGGTTCTCGAAGGTGAGAAAGCCCGCGATAACATAGAGTACGCCGAGCAAGGCCCAGATCACAAACTTGCCCCAGCTTTTCATCTGGAACGCGCCGATGATTTCGGCCGCGCCCGCGACGATCATCATGGCGCCAACCACGATGACGCTCGCCACCGTCGCCATTACCACGCTGCCAAGTGCGACGAAGCCGGCGACGAGGTAGACGACTCCCAAGGCTACGATCCAGCCCCATTTGGCATGCAGGGCCGAGATCCCGGAGCCCAGGCCGGAAGGATGGGAGGTATCCGAGGCACTTGTCATGACGGTGACTCCTGCATGGAAGCCCGCGAGCACAGGCCAGTATAGCGCGCGCCGCACCGGGACAACAGCCAGCACAGCAGCCCTCGCGGCCAGCAACATTGACGCAAATCAAGACCGGATGCGCGCCTCAGCCGCGTGTTCGCTCCATCTCCAGCTCGGCCTTGAGATTGTCGAGATCCCTATAAATTGAAGCAACCGCGAGGACGCGGCCGCCCTTGCGATACTTCAGCAGGCAGTCCTTGCCGGAAATGCTGCCGTCGATCGCGATGTCGTCGAAGCTCTCGGCATGGCCGACATAGTTGATCGGTACGTCATAGTGCTGAGACCAGAAGAACGGCACGGCTTCGAAGCGCTCGCGCTTGCCGAGCATGTTGCGTGCCGCGGTCTGGCCCTGCCGCTCCGCCACGACCCAGTGCTCGACGCGGATGGTTTGCCGCGAATGCGGATCGGGCCAGCGCGCGATGTCGCCGGCCGCGAAGATACCGGCTATGCTGGTCTCCAGATATCCGCTGACGCTGACGCCCCGGTCGGCCGCAAGTCCCGCTTGCTCGGCGAGCGCGAGGCGCGGCTTGACGCCGATGCCGACCACGACCAGGTCGGCCTCGATCATGCCGCCGCTATTCAACGTGGCGCGCGTGCCGTCCAGCTTCTCCACCGTGTCCTCGAGATGGAAGTTGACGCCGTTCTCCTCATGCAGCGCGCGCACGAAGTCGCCCATCTCGGGACCGAGCACCTTCTGCATCGGCCGTTCGTCCGGCGCGACCACGTGCACCTCGATCTTGCGTGCCCGCAAGGAGGCCGCAACTTCGAGGCCGATGAAGCTGGCGCCGATTACCAGCGCGCGCTTGGCGCTGGCGGCCGCCTTGATGATGGCGCGGCTGTCGGCGACGGAGCGCACCGTGTAGACATGAGGCTGGTCGGCACCCGGAATCTGCAATCTGACCGGCTCGGCGCCGGTCGCGAGCAGCAGCCGATCGAACGGCAGCCTGTCGCCGTTGCCCAGCGTCACGCTGCGCGTCTTCGCCTCGATCGCGGCGACGTTCGTGTTGAGCCTGAGATCGATGCCGGCGTCCCGATAGTAGTCCTCGCCCCGCAGCGGCAGCCAATCCTCCGGCGCGTTGCCCGCGAGGTAATCCTTGGAGAGATTGGGCCGGTCCACCGGCATCGCGCTGTCATTGCTAAGCATGGTGATGGCGCCGGCAAAGCCCTCGCGACGGAGCGTCTCCGCCGCCGCGAAACCCGCCGCGCCGCCGCCGATGATAACGAATTTTTCCGGCGTTGGCGCTGTCCGATGAGGCGCCGGAGGCTTCGGCATCTCGCGCTTGCGCTCAACGATGATCTTGTCCTGATCGCGCGAGACCTCCCACACCGCCAGCGCGTTCAGCGCCGGCGGACGGGTCGCCTCGCCTGACCGCAAGGAGAAGCAGGCGTGGTGCCAGGGACAGCGGATGGTGTCGCCAACCACCAGTCCTTCGGCGAGCGGGCCGTGATAGTGGCTGCAGGCCGGCTCGATCGCAAAGATCTCGCTGCCGGCCTGCACCAACAGAACGTCTTCCTCGCCGACATGGCCGAGCAATTTGCCGCCCTTGAACGCGGCGAGCGTCACGCCCCTGCTCAGGTCGGGCCCGCTTGGCTTCTTGTCCTCAGTCATGGCGTTGCCTCCTTGGGTCGCCGCGGATCAATCGTCCGAATTGGCCAGCCCCAGCAGCTCCTGGCGTGTCAACGCATTGTCGCGGAACACGCCGAGCATGCGGCTGGTGACGAGATCGGTCCCGGGCTTGTGCGCGCCGCGCGTGGTCATGCAGTGATGCGTTGCCTTGATGATGACCCCGACGCCTTCGGGCCTCAGCACATCGTTGATGGTGTTGGCGATCTGTGCGGTCATCTTCTCCTGGATCTGAAGCCGCTTGGCGTAGATGTCGACGAGACGCGCGAGCTTGGAGATGCCGACGACGCGCCCTTGCGGGATATAAGCGACCCAGGCGCGGCCGACGATCGGTGCCATGTGGTGCTCGCAATGGCTTTCGAAGCGAACACCGCGCAGAACGATCATCTCGTCATAGCCTTCGATCTCCTCAAACGTCTTTTGCAGGATTTCGGTCGGATCCTGCGCATAGCCGGAGAAATACTCCTCGAAGGCGCGGGCGACCCGGCCCGGCGTATCGCGCAGACCGTCGCGCGCGGGATCATCGCCGGCCCAGCGGATCATGGTCCGGATCGCCTGCTCGACCTCCGCCCTCTCAGGCCGCTCGCTCGGCGCCTGCGCGACCGCGACACGTTCCAGCCTGCGCGTTTGCGTCTTCATCGAAAACCTCCCCTGCAACGAACCGCATACAGAAAGCGGCCCCACAGCTTGGACGGCTGCGATTGGAAAAGGTTCCCGGGATCAGGAAAAATCGGAAGCTGCGAGAGCGGCAAGACAGTGGGGACGAGAAACCCGGCTCTATGAGGCCGCTTTCCGCACATCGAGCACGGCCTGCGCCCATTCGGCCGGCCGCTCCTGCGGCAAATTGTGGCCAGCCCCTGCAAAGACGCGCCGCTCGAAAAAGCCCTCGAATTTGCCTGCATGGTGCGCCGTGCCGGAATTGACGCCGTCGCTGTCGCCATCGATCGCGATGGTCGGCACCCGGACCGGCGGCTGGGCGGCGAGCTTCGCCTCGATCGCGGCATAGGCGGGATCGCCCGCGACCAGCGCGTAACGATGTCGATAGGAGTGGATCACGACATCGACGAAATCAGGATTGTCGAACGACATTGCGCTGGTCTCGAACGTCGCATCGTCGAAGGCCCATGTCGGCGACCACATCGACCAGAGCTGGCGCGCGAAACCACGCCGGTTGCGCTCCAGCGCGCGGCGGCCGCGCTCATTGTGGAAGAGATATTGATACCAGAGCGCCGCCTCCTCCGGTGGCGAAGCCGGCTCCATCGAACGCGCGATGTTCTGGATGTTGTAGGAATTGCCCGAGACGAGCGCGATCACGCGCTCCGGATGCAGCACCGAGACCACGCAGGCCGCGCGCCCGCCCCAGTCGTAACCGCCGACCACCGCGCGCGAGATTCCAAGCGCATCCATGAAGGCCAGCAGATCGGCGCCAAGCGCCGCCTGCTCGCCGGAGCGCAACGTCGCAGCGGAGCGGAATCGCGTCGGCCCGTAGCCGCGGAGCCAGGGCACCAGCACCCGCGCGCCCGCTTGCGCGATGATCGGCGCGGTCTCGGCATAGGCGTTCACGTCGTAGGGAAAGCCGTGACCCATGATGCAGGGCCAGCCGTCCGGCGCGCCGTATTCACGGTAGGCAATGTCGAGGATATCGGTGGCGATTGTTTTTTGTTGCATGATCGACTGACCGATTTGCAATGTCGTAGCCCGCATGCAGCGAAGCGGAATGCGGGGCGGTGCGTCCGCAGCGACAGGTTTCCCGGATTGCGCTTCGCTCCATCCGGGCTACGAGAGTCCGCCCTACTTCTGCGGCCCGGACAACGTGATGTCGCGTTCGGCGCGGAACACGTTGCTGTAGAGGTTGGCGATCCACTGCCGACCGATCTCGGTCTTGTTGAGGTAGCCGATCTCGGTCTGAATGTGCGGTGCGACGCTATTCCAATAGAACTGCGGATAGCGGTTCACGATATCGGCCGGCGAATCGTAACCGAGCTGGCGGTTCATGCCGACTTCTTCGAATTCGTAATAGAGCGCGTTGGCCTTGCGCAGATAGTTGGGGTCGCCGAGTTGCCCGATGAAATCGGCAGCGCGCAGGATCGAGGCGTCGTCGTCGTATTCCTGCCCTTCGCGGGCCGGGAAGCGGGTTCCCTCGATGGCGCGGGCGACGCGCTCGCTGTCCACGCCCCGAACTTGCGGCAGCCGCCGCCGTACAAAAAGCTTCGAGCGATCGACGTGATACATCATCAGGCTGGCATCCGAAGCGCCACGCGGCAGCGCCACCTTGGTGCCGGAATCATCGATGATGAAACCGTCTTCATCATCCTCCGGAAACAGACCGCGGACATAGCCGATGTCGTGCGCAAGGCATGCGATCAGAACGTTGATGTAGTCCTCAGCCGCAAGATGCGTGTGGAGATTACGTCCCATCAGGATCGCCTGAGCGGCCAGCGTCACCAACATCGTGTGCTCGATGTTGTGATAGAGTGCGTCGCTGTTGCCGATGCATTCCATCGCCGTCCGAGTCGAGCCTTCCAGCACTCTGGCGTAGGACTCGTCGTACCGACGACGCATGAACGATCCCAGCAACTTCTCCAGGGTCTCCGCCGCCAGTTTCGGTAACGTGATCATGGATGCAGCCCCGCTTGTCGGTGGTGTTCCACGCCAACTCCCGACGTCTCATTCATGTCCTCGACGCAAAGGCCAGCTTAGCCCAACTTGGGCCGACTGGCCAAACCCGGGAACGAAAATACGGAAATATGTTGCGGTTGTGCCCCGCGATATCGCGATTGCGGTGCCGGCCCGACACACCCGGGCTGGGCGTCGCGGGCACGGCAGGACCCGTAATCATTCCACCAGAAGCACGTCGACGGCGACGTCGAGCTTCTGCTTCGGCGAGCCGACGATGATGCCGTCGACCGGCGAAACGTCGGAAAAGTCGCGGCCGACCGCGAGCACGATATGATCGCCAGCAACCATAAGATCGTTGGTCGGATCGAAATCGACCCAGCCAAGCTCCTCCCCGCACCACAGCGACACCCAGGCATGGGTAGCGTCGGCGCCCTGCAGGCGCGGCTGGCCCGCCGGCGGAATGGTGCGCAGATATCCGCTGACATAGGCCGCGGGCAGGCCCAGCCCGCGCAAGCCCGCAATCATCACATGGGCAAAATCCTGACAGACGCCATGGCGCTTGACGAAGACCTCGTCAAGCGGCGTCGAGATCACCGTCGCTTTGGGGTCGTAGCGAAATTCGGTGCGGATGCGATGCATCAGATCGACCGCCCCGGCGAGGATGGCTGCGCCGGGCGCGAAGCTTTCCGCCGCATAGGCGCTGACCGGTCCCAGCACCGGGACCAGCGGGCTCGCAAAGACATAGCCGACCGGCGATGACGGCCCGAGGCTCGTCGCCTCGAAGGCGATGTCGCGAATGTTCTCCCAGGTCGGGCTGGCAGCGGCGCGCGCCGGCGGCTGGCGCGACACCTTCACGCGAGAGCGGGAATCGATACGCAAAGTGCGATGCGCGGCCTCGATCACGACGCTCTCGGTCAGGGTGCCGAAGAAATCGCGCCGGACGCTACGCTCCGCGGGGCGCGGACGAATCTCGACCTTATGCGAGATCAGCTCCTGGCCATGGCCGCTCCCCGGCTCCAACCGCAGCGTGCAGCGGGCGAAGCTGACCGGACTCTCGTATTCGTAGGTGGTGACGTGGCGGATATCGTAGATCACGCCAGCCCCGTCAGTTTTTCCGGGCGGCTGGCATTGGGGCCGTGCGGGAAATAGTGCTGCCCGACTGCCTCGGCGAGGCTGAGCAGATCCTGCTCCAGTGCGAACAGCGTCTTGACCTCGAGCTTCTCGGCCTCCGCGGTCGCGAGCATCGCCTGCATCGCGACCGCAAGCCGCTGCGGCTTCTCGATCAGGCCATGCTCCTTCAGGCTCGGCAGTGCGGCGATGTGCTCGTTCAGCGCCGTCACCTGGAACGCCACCGAACGCGGATTGTAGCTGTCGAGCACGGCGAGGTCCCGCACCGGCGCCAGGATCGGCGCCAGCAGATAGCGCGAGCGGTAGGTGATCTGGCAATCCACCAGCGTGAGCAGGATATCGAGATCCTCGTCGCCGGCTTCGTCATAGGCAAACTGCCGGGCAAAACGCGTGGTGTTGATGGCGCGCTCGGTGCGGCGGCCGATATCGAGGAAGCGCCAGCCGGCGGCGCGGTTCATGTTCTCATGCGCAAGGCCGGCAAAGCTCGCGAGCTCCTGCAGGGTCAGCTCGGCCGCGCTCAGCACGCTGTCGTCATCCTCGACCTCGAAGGCTAACCGCTCGGTCATCTCGGTGATGACCTGCCAGGCATCGGGCGACAGCCGCTCGCGCAAGGAGGTCGCCGTGCGCTGGGCCGCGCGGACCAGCGACAGTGCCGAGCCGAAACGCTCCGGGCTCTGCAGCGCCTCGGCGACGATGCGGCCGGGCGCCGCGCGCGAGGTCTGCGAGATCGCGCCCCAGGTCACCAGCAGGCGCTGGATACGCTCGGCCGATTGCAGCGACGCCGCGGTGCCCTTGTTGGGCCCGCTCGGCGAGCCCAGCGCCCGCACCAGCCGCAGCGTCGCCTCGGCGCGTTCGAGATAGCGGCCGAGCCAGAACAGATTGTCGGCGGCGCGACTCGGCAGCACGCCGGCGATACGGCGGATGCGCACCTTGTCGACCGCAGGCAGCAGCGTCGCGGTCGAGACCTGCTTGTCCGAGACCACCCAGACGTCGGCGGAACGCGCGCCGTCGCCCATCGACACCGCGCGCGCATCCGGCTGCTCGGCGATCCGGCAGAAGCCGCCGGGCATGATGGCCCAGCCGTCCGGCGTCGCGGCTGCGAACACGCGCAGCACGAAGGGACGGGGCGTGATCTGCCCCTGCTCCCACACCGGCATGGTCGAGAGCCGCACCACCTCCTGGCCGACATAGTCCATGCCGCGCGCGCTGATTGCGTCGATCAGGCGCTGGCGTTCGGCCGCATCGAGCTCGCTCGCGAGCACGGGGCCATTGCTGTCGAAGCCGGGAACGCCGCGGCGATAGGCCCCCTCGATCGCGACCCGGTCGAGCCGCGACAACACCTCGTCGCGCGCCGAGCGCTGGCCGCACCACCAGGTCGCGATGTGCGGCATCTTCAGCTCCTCACCGAGCAGGCGGCGGCTGAGCGCCGGCAGGAAGCCGAGCATCGCGCGCGCCTCCAGGACGCCCGAGCCCGGCATGTTGGCGACGACGACGCCGTCCTTGCGCAGCACGTCGATCAGGCCGGGCACGCCGAGCCGCGAGGAGGCATCGAGTTCGAGCGGATCGAGCGAGTTGGAATCGACGCGGCGCAGCAGCACGTCGAGGCGCTTGAGGCCCGCAACCGTGCGGATGTGGATATGGTTGTCGCTGACGGCGAGATCGTCGCCCTCGACCAGCAGGAAGCCGAGATAGCGCGCCAGCGTCGCGTGCTCGAAATAGGTCTCGCTGAAACTGCCCGGCGTCAGCACGCCGATCCGCGGCTCGTCGCGGTCGGCGCGCGCCCGAAGACTGTCGCGAAAGGCCTCGAAGAACGGCGCGACGCGCGGCACGTTCATCGACTTGTAGAGATCCGAGAAGGCGCGCGAGAGCACCAGGCGATTCTCCAGCGCATAGCCCGCGCCCGACGGTGCCTGCGTGCGGTCGCCGAGCACCCACCAGCGGCCGTCGGGCCCGCGGCCGACATCGGCGGCATAGAGCGAGAGATAGCGCCCGCCCGGCGGCGGCACGCCGCAGACGGGGCGGAGATATTCGGGGCTCCCGGCGATCGCGGCCGCCGGCAGCGCGCCTTCGGCGACGAGGCGGCCCTCGCCATAGATGTCGCGCAGCACGAGCTCGAGCAGCTCGGCGCGCTGGGTGATGCCGTCGGACAGCTGCTTCCAGTCGGCCTCGTCGATCAGCAGCGGCAGATGGCTGATCGACCAGGGCCGGTCGGCGCTCTCGCCGGGCGCGCGATAGGTGACGCCGGCCTCGCGGAGATGACGGTCGGCCATGCCGAACCGCCGCTCGACCTCGTCGGGCGCGAGCCCGCCGAAGGCATCGAAGAAGCGGCTCCAGACGGCGCGGGGCTTGCCGTCCGGGCCGAGAAACTCGTCGGGGATGCCGGGCAGGCGCTTATAGTCGCGGACCCATTGCGCAAAACGGCGCTGGCCTTCACGTTGACCTTGCGCCTTACCCGCCTTGTCGTCCTCTTCGGCTGCGCCCTCGGCCATGCGCCTCTCCCTGCCCCCGCATCATACTCATTGCAGGAGCGGGGACCGCAAGTCGAGGGTCAGCGGAAACTCATTTGTGCGTTCCTCGGGCGGCGGCTGCATCGGGCCCGGCGTATGGCCGTGGTCCTGGAAGCGCGCCAGCCGCCGCGCCTCGGCCTCGTAGGTGTTGACCGGCTTGGTGTCGTAGCTGCGGCCGCCGGGATGGGCGACGTGATAGACGCAGCCGCCGAGCGAGCGGCCGTTCCAGGTGTCAATGAGGTCGAACGTCAGTGGCGCGTGAACGGGAATGGTCGGGTGCAGGCCTGAGGCCGGCTGCCAGGCCTTGAAGCGGACTCCGGCCACGGCTTCGCCGGAGCGGCCGGTGGCGGTCATCGGCAGGCGACGGCCGTTGCAGGTGACGATATGGCGGCCCTCGACGAAGCCTTCCGCCTTGACCTGAAGCCGCTCGACCGATGAGTCGACATAGCGCACGGTGCCGCCGGCCGAGCCCTCCTCGCCGAGCACGTGCCAGGGCTCCAGCGCCTGCCGCAGCTCCAGCGTCACGCCGCCATGATGGATGCGGCCGAAGGCGGGGAAGCGGAATTCGAGCTGGGCCAGATACCATTCGGGCTCGAACGGATAGCCGGACTGCTTCAACTCGGTCAGCACTTCGAGGAAATCTTCCCAGATGAAGTGCGGCAGCATGAAGCGGTCGTGCAGCGCGGTGCCCCAGCGCACGAACTTGCCTTGTTGCGGCTCGCGCCAGAATTTTGCGATCAGCGCGCGGATCAGCAGCTGCTGCGCCAGCGACATGCGCGGATCCGGCGGCATTTCGAGCGCGCGGAATTCGACCAGGCCGAGGCGGCCGGTCGTGCCGTCCGGTGAATAGAGCTTGTCGATGCAGATCTCGGCGCGATGGGTGTTGCCGGTGATGTCGACAAGGAGATGCCGGAACAAGCGATCCACCAGCCACAGCGGCGCCTGAGTGCCCGGCGGCGGCACGTGCGTGAGCGCCACCTCGAGCTCGTAAATGCTGTCGTGGCGGGCTTCGTCGATGCGCGGTGCCTGGCTGGTCGGGCCGATGAACAGGCCGGAGAAGAAATAGGACAGCGACGGATGACGCTGCCAGTGCAGCACCAGGCTCTTCAACAGATCAGGCCGGCGCAGGAACGGCGAGTCCTGCGGGCTCGAGCCGCCGACCACGACGTGATTGCCGCCGCCGGTGCCGGTGTGGCGGCCGTCGACCAGGAAGCGATTGGCGCCGAGGCGCGTCTTGCCGGCATCTTCATAGAGCCCGGCGGTGATGTCGACCGCCTCGCGCCAGTTTTTTGCCGGCTGGACGTTGACCTCGATCACGCCGGGATCGGGCGTCACCTTGATGACGTCGACGCGCGGATCGAATGGCGGCGGATAACCCTCGACGTGGACCTGGAGCTGCATCTCCTCGGCCGTGGCTTCGAGCGCCGCGATCATCTCGAGATAATCCTCGATCTGCTCGACCGGCGGCATGAAGGCACAGAGCACGCCATCGCGAACCTCGACCGACATCGCGGTGCGGACCGGGACGGAGGTGTTGAGCTCTTCCGGCTCAAGCCGCTCCGGCGAGTCGGGACGCGCCGGAAGGCTGAACACCGGCAGCTTGCCGCGGGCCTCCATCGGGTCCCGCTCGACGATGTAGGGATATTGATCGGGCGGGACATAGCCGAGCGAGTCCAGCGGCAGGCGCAGGCCGAGCGGCGAATCGCCCGGCATCAGGAACAGATGACTGCGCCGGAGCTGCCAGCGCTCGCTGCGCCAGCGTGGTGCCGCGTTCCAGCGCTGCACCGGCAGCACGAAGCCGCGAGGATTGTTGAGCCCCTGCTCGAACACCCGCGCCATGCGCGCGCGTGCCTCCGGATCGGATAATTTGGAATCGGAGGGATCGACGTTGACGGGAAGCTCGGCTTCCTTCTGCAGCCAGTACGCGGTGTCCTCATAGGCCGGCATGATGTAACCGGGATCGAGGCCAAGCCGTAACGCCGCGCCTTCCACGAACGCCTGGACGTCCTTGGCCTGTGCCGGCCGCGGATTTTCAATGCTGGCAATGAGGTCGGCATTCTTCCAGATCGGCACGCCGTCCTTGCGCCAGTACAGGCCGAACGCCCAACGCGGCAGGCTTTCGCCGGGATACCATTTGCCCTGCCCGAAGTGCAGCAGGCCGCCGGGTCCGAAACGCGCGCGCAGGCGGCGGATCAGATCGTCGGCGAGCCCGCGCTTGGTCGGACCGACGGCATCCGTGTTCCACTCGGCGCCTTCGAGATCATCGACGGAGACGAAGGTCGGCTCGCCGCCCATGGTCAGACGCACGTCCTGCGCCGCAAGATCGCCGTCGACCTGCTCGCCGAGATCGTTGAGCCGTATCCAGGATTCGTCCGAGAACGGTTTTGTGATGCGCGGCGCCTCGCGAATGCGCTTGACGCTCATGTCGAAGGCGAATTCGACCTCGGCAAAGCCGGCCCCGCCGGAGATCGGCGCGGCCGAGCGGTAGTGCGGCGTCGCCGCGACCGGGATGTGGCCCTCGCCCGCGAGCATGCCCGAGGTCGCGTCGAAGCCGATCCAGCCGGCGCCCGGCAGGTAGACCTCGGCCCAGGCGTGGAGATCGGTGAAATCGTTCTCGACCTCCGGCGGCCCCTCGATCGGATCGATGTCGGGACGGACCTGGATCAGATAGCCGGAGACGAAACGGGCGGCGAGACCGAGATGACGGAAGGTCTGGATCAGAAGCCAGGCGGAGTCACGGCATGAGCCGGCCGCGGAGGAGAGCGTCTCCTCCGGCGTCTGCACGCCCGCCTCCATGCGGATGACGTAGCCGATCTTTTTCTGCAGCTCCCTGTTCAGGTCGACCAGGAAGTTGACGGTGTTCGGGGCTTCGGGCGGGATCGTGTCGAGATATTTCGCGAACAGCCGATCGGGCTTGACGGTCTCGAGATAAGGCGCGAGTTCGGTCTTGAGATCTTGCGTATATTCGAACGGAAAGCTGTCGGCATAGGGCTCGACGAAGAAGTCGAACGGATTGACCGTGGTCATCTGCGCCGTGAAATCGACCTCGATCTTGAGCTCGGTCGTCTTCTCCGGGAAGACATAACGCGCGATCCAATTGCCCAGCGGATCCTGCTGCCAGTTCACGAAATGATTGGCCGGCGTGACCTTGAGCGAATAACTCAGGATCGGCGTGCGCGTATGCGGCGCCGGCCGCAGACGGATGGTCTGCGGGCCGAGATCGATCGGGCGGTCGTATTTGTAGTGCGTGACGTGGTGTAATGCGACGTAGATCGACACGGGGTGCGGTACTCCAGCAGCTTTTTTGAGCAGAACACCGCTGGTGACCTCGATCAAGCACTAACAACGGGCAAAGGGTGCCTACGCAAGGTGCGGGCGGTCGCTTTCTTCCTTCTCCCCTTGTGGGAGAAGGTGGCGCGAAGCGCCGGATGAGGGGTACGTCTCCGCGAATTCCGGCGTGAGAGGTGCGCGCGGAGAGAGACCCCTCGCCCGTCTCGCTGCTGAGCGGCGAGCCACCCTCTCCCACAAGGGGAGAGGGTTAGCAGAGTGCATCTGCATCGAAGGCCTACGCCGCTGACGTCAGCCGTTGCAGGAATTGCGTCACCTCGCGCCGGAACGTCTCGACCTCGCCATGGACGCGTTCGGAGGCGCTGTTGACGCGGCTCGCCACACGGCCCGTGTCGGCGGCGGCTTCGCTGATGCCGGTGACGTTGGAGGACATTTGCGAGGTACCGGCCGAGGCTTCCTGGACGTTGCGGGCGATCTCACGGGTGGCGAGACCCTGCTGCTCGATCGAGGTCGCGATCGAGGCGGTGATGCCGTTGATCTCGGTGATGGTCTGCGCGATCGCCTCGACGGCGGCGACCGAATTGGTGGTCGATTGCTGCATCTCGCCGACCTTGGCGCTGATCTCCTCGGTCGCCTTCGCGGTCTGGTTGGCGAGGCTCTTGACCTCGGATGCGACCACGGCGAAGCCGCGGCCGGCCTCGCCTGCCCGCGCGGCCTCGATGGTGGCGTTGAGCGCCAAGAGATTGGTCTGCTCGGCGATCTCGCTGATCAGCTTGACCACGTCGCCGATCCGCATCGCTGCATCCGCAAGCATGCGAATCTCGCTGCCGGCACGATTGGCTTCGTTCACCGCCCGCCCCGTGCTCGTGGTCGAACCGGCCACCTGCCGGCTGATCTCGGCGATCGATGATGCGAGCTGCTCTGCGGCGCTGGCGACGGTGGCGACGTTGCGCGAGGCCTGGTCGGACGCACTGAGCACGCCGGACGTCTGTCGGCTGGTCTTCTCGGCCGCCGCCGCCATCTGGCCGGCGTCGGATTCGAGATCGGTTGCCGCGCCCATCAGAGTGCCGGCGACCTGGTCGAGATGGGTGCCGAACTGCTTTGCGAGGTCCGCGATCTCGACCACGCGACGGCCGAGGCTGTCGGTGCCGGAATTGATGACGGTGGCTGAACGGCGAAACGAGCCGGGTAATCCGCGCGCGAGGATCTTGCGGAAATATTTACCGCGGCTTGCATAGTCCATCGACGCCGAAGCTTCCCGCAAATAGGCATCGGTGATGTCGAGCATGTCGTTGACCGACTTCTGAATGGCGCCGATCCGTCCGGCCTGGCGGATGCTGAGGATGCGCGCCTCGAGGTCGCCACCTGCGGCCTTGCGGCACACGTCTGCCACCTCGTCGACGGCCACCGCCGTGCGGTGCTGGCACCAGACGGCATAGACGAGCAGCACGACCGTAACGCCAAGCAACGCCGCGCCGGAAACTCCGGTCGTACCGGCGAGCGAGAGCACGAACGCGACGACGGCAAGAACGGATGCGAGCGCGGTCGCTCCCTGCGCTTTAGAGAGAGAGCACAAATTCATCGTAACCGACACCCTGTTGCTTGAGCAGCCCGACCATCGCCTCGAAGCTCGCATGCATGCCGTCCTTGGCATTGGCATGCCGCGCCTCTTCCGCGCACAGCGTCTTGTAGATCGGCTTGATACGCTCGATCTGCGCAGGATCGGGCCTGCGACGGTTGGAGTGATAGCCGACGATATTGCCACGCTCGTCGAATGTCGGCGTGACGTGGGCGAACACCCAGTAATGGCTGCCGTCCTTGGCGAGGTTGACGACGTAGGCGAAGATCTCCTGCCTGGACTGAAGCGTGTCCCACAGCAGCTTGAAGACGGAGCGTGGCATCTCAGGGTGGCGGATCAGGCTGTGGGGGGCGCCCATCAGCTCCTTCCAGGAATACTTCGCCATCCGGATGAAGACATCGTTGGCGTAGGTGATGCGGCCCTTGAGATCGGTCTTCGACACGATCAGCTCCTCCTCACCGAGGAGATTTTCCACGCCGGTCGGCCGTATCGCACGCGTCATCGTTGACGAATCCTCACGAAGGGCGAACGCTCCAAACGAGTGGAGCTCGCATCCTCCCAGGGATTACGGCAGAAGATGTTAATCAGGTGTGACCGCGGGAACCCCCGTGATCACTTGACGGCTCCGTATCATTACTTAGGAGCATCGCTTGTAGTGTCGGGCTACCGCCGGCGCGCAACAACGAGGTTACATCGTCGCGCCCAGCACCCATGGCGCGAACTCGGCGCCGCCGAAATCAAAACTCTCGCTCTTGGTCGGCTGTCCGGACGCGGTCTTGAGGATGAGATCGAAAATGCGCTGGCCGCACTGCTGGACGCTCTCCTCGCCTTCGAGGATGGTGCCGCAATTGACGTCCATGTCCTCTTCCATGCGCTTGTACATGGGCGTGTTGGTAGCGAGCTTGATCGAGGGCGCCGGCTTGCAGCCGAACACGCTGCCGCGGCCCGTGGTGAAGCAGACCAGATTGGCGCCGCCGGCGACCTGCCCGGTCGCGGCAACGGGATCGTAGCCGGGCGTGTCCATGAACACGAACCCCTTCTTGGTGATGGGTTCGGCGTAGCGCAGCACTTCGACGAGATTGGTGGTGCCGGCCTTCGCCATCGCGCCGAGCGACTTCTCCAAAATGGTGGTGAGACCGCCGGCCTTGTTGCCCGGGCTTGGATTGGCGTTCATCTCGGCGCCTTCGCGC
The DNA here is from genome assembly GCF_040548425.1 of Bradyrhizobium sp. i1.15.2. Taxonomy (NCBI): domain Bacteria; kingdom Pseudomonadati; phylum Pseudomonadota; class Alphaproteobacteria; order Hyphomicrobiales; family Nitrobacteraceae; genus Bradyrhizobium; species Bradyrhizobium sp. i1.15.2. The sequence goes on from NZ_JBEPRQ010000006.1 coordinate 99,627, forward strand.
GTCGTGTATTCGTCCCACCAGCGCATGAGATCGACCAGCTTCTCGCCGACCTCGCGGCTGACGGCGCGGCGCGTCAGCAGATGCTCGGCACCATAGGTCTCCGGCGTCTCCGACAGGATCACGGTGCCGCCGTGACGCACGATGAGATCGCTGGCCGCGCCCAGCGCCGGATTGGCGGAGACACCGGAATAGCCATCCGATCCGCCGCATTGCAGCGCCACGGTCAATTCGCTCACCGGTACGGATTCGCGCTTGACCTTGTTGGACTCCGCGAGCGCCTCGCGCACGAACGCGATGCCCGCCTCCACCGTCTTGCGGGTGCCGCCGACCTCCTGGATGTCCATCGCGCGCAGACGGCCGGCGAGCTTCTGCTCTTCCATCAGGCCGCCGATCTGGTTCACCTCGCAGCCGAGGCCGAGCACGATGACGTGGGAGAAGTTCACGTGCCGCGCATAGCCGCCGAGCGTACGGCGGAGCAGCGCTAGCGGCTCGTTCTGCGTCATGCCGCAGCCGGTCTTGTGGGTCAGCGCGACCACGCCGTCGACATTCGGGAAGTCGGCCAGCGGATTGTCGCCGGTGAACGGATTTTTCTTGAACACGTCGGCGACGAGGCTTGCGACATGCGCGCTGCAATTCACCGATGTGAGGATGCCGATATAGTTGCGCGTGGCGACGCGGCCGTCCGGGCGGCGGATGCCTTCGAAGCTCGCCGGCAGATCGAAATTCGGCGTTGGCTTGACGTCGGCGCAATAGGCATAGTCCTTGGCAAAATCGCCCATGCCGCAATTCTGCACGTGCACGTGCTGACCCGGCGCAATCGGCACCGTCGCAAACCCGATGATCTGGCCATAACGTATCACCGGCTCGCCGACTGCGATCGGCTTGATCGCGACCTTGTGGCCGGAAGGAATGCGCTCGACCGTGGTCACGCCGTCGGCCACCGATGTTCCCGGCGGCAGGCTTGCGCGCGCGATCAGCACGCCATCATCGGGATGCAGGCGAATGACGGGGCTGATGGTCATGGGATGTCTCCTGTATCGAAACTATCATGCCCCGGACGCAGCGCAGCGTGAAACGGTGCGCTGCTGAGCCGGGGCCCCAGTTGTTTACGTAATGTGCTTCACTGGCTTCTGTGTCCCGGCTCTGCGGAGCGGCGCTACGCGCCGCACCGCGTCCGGGACACAGAGAGAGATCAGGCCTTGCCGCCGGAATCCTTCCGGGTGGCGTTGACCTGCATCTTGGCGTAGGTCGTCATCAGACCGACCTCGTTCGACAGCGTCACCAGCTTGAAGCCCATGTTGATGGCGCGCGCGGCACCTTCGGCGCCGCTGCAATGGATGCCGGGGTTGAGGCCGCGCTTGCCGCACTCCTTGACGATCTTCTCGTAGATCGCGAGGATTTCGGGCTCGGTGCGATCGAGCTTCGGTTCGAGGCCGTAGGAGAAGCCGAGGTCGGACGGGCCGATATAGACGCCGTCGATGCCTTCGACGTCGAAGATCGCTTCCATGTTCTCGACCGCGGTCCTGGTCTCCATCATCGGCAGCAGCACGATGTCGTCGTTGGCCGTCTTCTGGTAGGAGCCCGCGGTGCCGTACATGCCGGCGCGAATCGGTCCGTTGGAGCGCACGCCCTTCGGCGGGTACTTGGAATAGGAGACGAGGTTCCTGGCTTCCTGCGGCGTGTTGACCATCGGGCAGATCACGCCATAGGCGCCGCCATCGAGCACCTTGCCGATGATGCCGGGCTCGTTCCAGGGCACGCGGACCATCGGCGTGATCGGGTGCTTGTCCATCGCCTGGAAGCACTGCACCATCGACAGATAATCCTGCACGCCGTGCTGCATGTCGACGGTGACGCTGTCGAAGCCGCATTGCGCGATCATCTCGGCCGAGAAGCCGGAGGGAATCGCGAGCCACGCGTTGACCACGGCCTTGCCCGACTTCCAGATTTCCTTCACCTTGTTCGCCACGTTGCCTTCCTTCTTTGTTTTGGACCTTCGTCACCATGACGAGCGCCGCGACAGCACGATGCCGTTATTAGCGCGATCCCGACCGCCGCGCTACGCTCGCGATGACGCAAGGTGTCACTGGCAAAGGCGGCGCAATCCGTTCCGGCGCGCCGATTTTGCAGCGATCGGCTTGAGCGGCACTTGAGCGAAAAAATGCGGCGATGTCCATGATTGTTGCCGCGCGCTCGCGCATATCTGCTTTCACTCCTCGGCACTTGCCTCCTCGCTTGCGCCGAGCCCTGCGAGACTCTGTTCGAGTTCGCCGAGCATCTCCTGCAACTCGACGAGCTTGCGTGCGCCGAAGCGTCGCGTGATCTCCGCATAGATCGCTTCGGAGGACGGCGCCACCGAGGCCATCAGCTTCACGCCTTTTTCCGAGATCGAAACCATGCTGCGGCGCTGGTCCGCCTTCGCGGTCTTGCGCTCGATCAGGCTGCGCGCCTCCAGATCGCGCAGGATGCGCGACAGGCTCGGTCCGAGCAGGAACGCCGTGCGCGCGAGTTCCGTGACCTCGACCGTGTCGATTGCCGCGAGCGCGCGCAGAATGCGCCATTGCTGCTCGGTCAGGCCATGCTCACGCAACGAGGGACGGAATTGCCGCATCACCGCTTCGCGTGCCCGCAGCAACGACATCGGCAGCGAGCGCGAGAAGTCGCGCATCGGCACCTGCCGCACGGCGGGCTCGCTTCCGTTCGCGGGATCAGCCGGTCTCTTCGTCATGACGCCCTTTCAAGCCGCGAAACGTTTGCAGTGCAGCAAGCCAAATTGTGTTTGACGCATTCACTTAACATGTTAAGTATCTTCCGGCACCACGATCTGTAAGATTACACATGGCGCTTTCAAACGACGATATCCGAGCTTGCGCGAACCGTCTGCACCAGGCGGAGAAGACCCGTACGCAGATCCGGCAGCTCTCGCAGGACTTCCCCGACATCAGCATCGCTGACGCCTACGCGATTCAGAAGGCTTGGGTCGATATCAAGATCGCCGAGAGGCGCATCGTCAGGGGACACAAGATCGGCCTGACCTCGAAGGCGATGCAGAGCGCGCTTGGGATCAACGAGCCGGATTCCGGCGTGTTGCTCGACGACATGTTCTTTGCCGATGGTGGCCTCGTCCCGACGGAGCGCTTCATCGCGACGCGCGTGGAAGCCGAGCTCGCCTTCGTCATGAGCAAGCGCCTCGCGGGCCCCGACTGCACGCTATTCGACGTGCTCAACGCCACCGACTTCGTGGTGCCGGCGCTGGAGATTCTGGACACGCGGATCGAGCGCGTCGATCCTCAGACCAAGGCGACGCGAAAGATCTTCGACACCATCGCCGACAACGCGGCGAACGCCGGCATCGTGCTCGGCGGACGGCCGATCCGCCCGCTGGATGCTGATCTGCGCTGGATCGGCGCGCTCTGTTTCAAGAATGGTCAGCTCGAAGAGACTGGCCTTGCCGCCGGCGTGCTCAATCATCCCGCAACGGCCGTTGCCTGGCTCGCCAACAAGATCGCACCGCTCGGCCTTGCGCTCGAGCCCGGACAAATCGTGCTCGCGGGCTCCTTCATCCGTCCGATCGAGACCCGCAAGGGCGACACAATTCAGGCCGATTATGGCGCCTACGGCTCGGTGAGCTGCTACTTCGCCTGACGAACAAGTAAAGACAGGGAGTGAAGCCGCGATGCCGCATTTCACGATCGAATATTCGGCCAATCTCGACGACCGCCTCGACATCGGCGCGGCGTGCGAGGTGGTGCGCAAGGCGGCGGTCGAGACCGGCATCTTCCCGCTCGGGGGCATCCGCGTCCGCGCCGTCAGATGCGAGCATTATGCGATTGCGGACGCGCGGCAGGACTACGGCTTTCTCGACATGGTGCTGCGCATCGGCGAAGGCCGTGACCTCAAGACCCGCAAGGAGGCCGGCGAACAAATCTTCCAGGCGCTCTCCCGCCATCTCGATTCCGTCTTCGCAAGCTCGAAATTCGCGCTCTCGTTCGACATGCAGATCAACGACAAGGACACGAGCTGGAAGCGCAACAACATCCACGACGCCCTGAAAGCGGAGGCCGCCCATGGATAAGACCACGCCGAAAGCCGATGTATTCCAGGCCAACCGCGACCGGGTCGCGCCGCTGCTGAAGTCGCTGCGTGCCGACGGTATCGGCCACATGATCGACGGCAAGATCGTGCCGTCGATCTCGGGCGAGACCTTCGAGACGAAATCGCCGGTCGACGGCGCCACGCTCGCGAGCGTCGCCCGCGGCAATGGCGAGGACGTCGATCGCGCCGCCACCGCTGCCACCCTCGCCTTCAAATCCTGGCGCGACATGGGCCCAGCGATGCGGAAGAAGCTGCTGCATCGCGTCGCCGACGCCATCGAGGACAATGCCGAGGACATCGCGGTGCTCGAATGCATCGACACCGGCCAGGCCTATCGCTTCATGGCCAAGGCTGCGATCCGCGCCGCCGAGAACTTCCGCTTCTTTGCCGATCGATGCGGCGAGGCGCGCGACGGCCAGAACACGCCGAGCGACGAGCATTGGAACGTCTCGACCCGCGTGCCGATTGGGCCGGTCGGCGTCATCACGCCGTGGAATACGCCGTTCATGCTCTCGACCTGGAAGATCGCGCCTGCCCTCGCGGCGGGATGCACCGTCGTGCACAAGCCGGCGGAGTGGTCGCCGATCACGGCGGCTATTCTCGCGAAGCTCGTCAAGGAAGCCGGCGTGCCCGACGGCGTGCTCAACACCGTCCACGGTTTTGGCGAAGAGGCCGGCAAGGCGCTGACCGAGCATCCTGCCATCAAGGCGATCGGCTTCGTCGGCGAAAGCTCGACGGGATCCGCGATCATGATTCAGGGCGCGCCGACCTTGAAGCGCGTGCATTTCGAGCTCGGCGGCAAGAACCCCGTGATCGTGTTCGACGACGCCGACCTCGACCGCGCGCTCGATGCCGTCGTGTTCATGATCTACTCGCTCAACGGCGAGCGCTGCACGTCGTCGAGCCGCCTGCTGATCCAGGCCGGCATCGCCGAAAAGTTCATCGAGAAGCTGACCGCGCGGGTAAGAGCCCTGAAGGTCGGCCATCCCCTCGATCCCGCCACCGAGATCGGCCCGCTGATTCATGAGCGGCATCTGGCGAAGGTCTGCTCCTATTTCGACGTCGCACGCCAGGACGGCGCGACGATTGCCGTGGGCGGCAAGGCCTATGACGGCCCGGGTGGCGGACATTATGTCGAGCCGACTTTGGTGACCGGCGCACACGGCAAGATGCGCGTGGCGCAGGAAGAGGTGTTCGGCCCCTTCCTCACCGTGCTGCCCTTCAAGGACGAAGCAGACGCGATCGATATCGCCAACGACATTCGCTACGGCCTGACCGGCTATGTCTGGACCAACGATGTCGGCCGCGCGTTGCGTGTCGCGGATGCGCTGGAGGCCGGCATGATCTGGCTGAACTCGGAAAACGTCCGCCATCTGCCGACGCCGTTCGGCGGCATGAAGGCTTCAGGCATCGGCCGCGACGGCGGCGACTATTCGTTCGACTTCTACATGGAAACCAAGCACGTCTCGCTGGCGCGGGGCACGCACAAGATTCAGAAGCTGGGAATTTAACTGCCATTCCGGGGCGGCTCGAAGAGCCGAACCCGGAATCCATCGCGCAGCAGAGTTAGTGGAAGAATGGATTCCGGGCTCGCGCTCCGCGCCCCGGAATGACAAGGGCCGAGAGGGGAAACGCAATGCCCGTACCGCAACATATCTTCGAGCCGCCGTTCAACATCATCCGCTCCAGCCACGCCGTGCTGGACGTGACCGATCTGAAGCTCAGCCGCGAGTTCTATGAAAGCGTTGTCGGCCTGCATGTCGAGGACGCCGACGACAAGGTCGTCTATTTGCGCGCCGCTGAGGAACATCAGCATCACTCACTGGTGTTGCGCAAGGCGGCGGCGCCTGCCTGCAACCGGCTCGGTTTCAAGGTCGGCAATGACGGGGATCTGGACAAGGCCGCAAAGTTCCTGTCCGAGAACGGCCTGGGCTACGCCTTCGCCGATCAGCCCTTCCAGGGCCGGACGCTGCAGTTCACCGATCCCTTCGGCTTCCAGATCGAGCTGTATGCATCGATGGAGCGGCGGCCGCATCTGCTGCGGCGCTACGACCTCTACAGGGGTTGCCATCCGCAGCGGCTCGACCATTTCAACGTGTTCGCCGCCGAAGTGCAGGACACCGTTGAATTCTATGCCCGGCTCGGCTTTCGCCTCACCGAATACGCCGAGGAGGACGGGCCGAACGGGCGCATCGCCGCTGCCTGGATGCATCGCAAGGGCAATGTCCACGATTTTGCGATTACCAACGGCAGGGGCCCGCGGCTGCACCACTTCGCGTACTGGACGCCGACGGCGATGAACATCATCCATCTCTGCGACGTCATGGCCTCGCAGGGCTTCGTGAAGAACATCGAGCGTGGTCCCGGCCGCCATGGCATCTCGAATGCGTTCTTCCTCTACGTCCGTGATCCCGATGGGCACCGTCTGGAGCTCTACACCAGCGATTACTTCACCGGCGATCACGACCACGAGCCGCTGCGCTGGTCGCTGCGCGATCCGCGCCGCCAGACGTTGTGGGGTGCGCCCGCCCCGCGCTCCTGGTTCGAGCAGGGCTCGCCGTTCTCCGGGCAAGCCGTGCGTGAGCCGAAGTTCGTGGCCGACGTGCTGGTGGCGGATTAAGCAATGACCCTCCCTCACCTCTCCACCTATTCCGTCAAGGGTGCAATCCGCTACGGCGCCGTCGTCGACGGCGGCATCGTCGATCTCTCGGCGCGCCACGGCAAAGACTATCCCACGCTGCGCGAGGTGATCGCCGCAGGAAAGCTCGCGAGCCTCGCCGAGGAGGCCGCCAGCCGCACCCCCGATCACGCGCTCGGTGACATCATCTGGCTGCCGCCGGTGCCCGCGCCGGAAAAGATCATCTGCATCGGCGTCAACTATCCCGATCGCAATGCCGAGTACAAGGACGGCCAGGACGCGCCGAAATATCCGAGCATGTTCATGCGCTCGCCGCGCTCCTTCGTCGGCCATGACACGCCGCTGGTGCGCCCGCGCGCCTCCGCGCAGCTCGACTATGAGGGCGAGATCGTGCTGGTGATCGGCAAGGCCGGTCGGCACATTCCGGAAAATTCTGCGCTCGACTACATCGCCGCGCTGACGCTCTGCAACGAAGGCTCGGTGCGCGACTGGCTGCGCCATGCCAAGTTCAATGTCACGCAGGGCAAGAACTTCGATTCCAGCGGCAGCCTCGGCCCGTGGCTGGTGCCCTACACGCAGGAATCGCAGATCGCCGACATCCGCCTCACCACGCATGTCAACGGCGAGCTGCGGCAGGACGACCGCACCAGCAGGCTGATGTTTCCGTTCCGCTATCTCATCAGCTATATCTCGACCTTCGCAACGCTCGTTCCCGGCGACATCATCGTCACGGGCACGCCGACCGGCGCCGGCGCACGGTTCGATCCGCCGCGTTATCTAAAGCCTGGTGACGTTATCGAAGTCGCGGCCGAGGGCATCGGAACCTTACGCAACGGCGTCGTCGACGAAGCCTGAACATTGATTGAAATGGAATAGTGCCATGACCACCCTCACCGGCGGCGAAGCGATCGTAAGCGGCCTTGTCGCCCACGGCGTCGACACCGTGTTCGGACTGCCCGGCGCGCAGGTCTACGGCCTGTTCGACGCCTTCCACCAGGCGCAGCTCAAGGTGATTGGCGCGCGGCACGAGCAGGCCTGCGGCTACATGGCATTCGGCTATGCACGCTCCAGCGGCAGGCCCGGCGTGTTCAGCGTGGTGCCGGGTCCCGGCGTGCTCAACGCCAGCGCCGCGCTGCTCACCGCCTTCGGCTGCAACGAGCCGGTGCTATGCGTCACCGGCCAGGTGCCGACGCAATTTCTCGGCAAGGGCCGCGGCCATCTGCACGAGATGCCGGACCAGCTCGCGACCTTGCGCACCTATGTGAAATGGGCGGACCGCGTAGAATATCCCGGCAACGCGCCGACCACGGTGGCGCGCGCGTTCCAGGAGATGACGTCCGGACGGCGCGGCCCCGCTTCGGTCGAGATGCCCTGGGACGTCTTCACCCAACGCGCGGATACCGCCGCAGCACAGGTGCTGGAGCCCTTGCCCGCGCCGCAGCCCGACCCTGATATGATCAAGCAGGCGGCCGCGCTGATCAGGAACAGCAAGGCGCCGATGATCTTCGTCGGCAGCGGCGCGATCGAAGCGCGCGAGGAGATTCTCGAACTCGCCGAGATGATCGACGCCCCCGTCGTCGCCTTCCGCAGCGGCCGCGGCATCGTCTCCAATGCGCATGAGCTTGGACTGACGATGGCGGCGGCCTACAAGCTGTGGCCGACGACCGATTTGATGATCGCGATCGGCACGCGCGCCGAGCTGCCGGCGTCGGGCTTCCGCTGGCCGTATCAGCCGAAAGGTCTGAAATCCATCCGTGTCGACATCGATCCGGCCGAGATGCGACGGCTCGCCTCCGATGTCGCTGTCGTCGCCGACGCCAAAGCCGGCACGGCCGATCTGGTCACTGCCGTGAAGAAGGCCGGCTATGCCAGGACCAGCGGCCGGCGGGGAGACATCCGCGAGGCAACGGCGACGGCGCAAGCCGAGATCCAGCGCATCCAGCCGCAGATGGCGTATCTCAACATCCTGCGCGAGGTGTTGCCGGCGAACGCGATCGTGACAGATGAATTGTCCCAGTTCGGTTTCGCCTCCTGGTACGGCTTTCCGATCTATGAGCCGCGCACCTTCATCACGTCAGGCTATCAGGGCACGCTCGGCTCGGGCTTCCCCACCGCGCTCGGGGCCAAGGTCGCCAATCCCGACAAGCCGGTGGTGGCGATCACCGGCGACGGCGGCTTCATGTTCGGCGTGCAGGAGCTCGCCACCGCCGTGCAGTTCAACATCGGCGTGGTGACGCTGGTGTTCAACAACAACGCCTACGGCAATGTTCGCCGCGACCAGCGCGAGCGCTTTGACGGCCGTGTGGTGGCGTCCGATCTGGTCAACCCGGATTTCGTCAAGCTGGCGGAGTCCTTTGGCGTCGCCGCTGCGCGCGTCACCGCGCCGGAACAGTTCAAGGCGGCGATGGAGAAGGCGCTGGCCCATGGCGGACCGTATCTGATCTCGGTGGAAGTGACGCGGGATTCGGAAGTCAGCCCGTGGGCGTTCATTCACCCCCCGAAGCCTTGAGGTGAACGCCGTCCTGTAGCCGCGCTGCCGCGATCACCAGCAAGCCCGCGCCTGCGACTGCCCAGCAGGCGACCGGGGCCCAGTGCAGCAGGGGCGCGTAATCAGGCATTTTCTGCAAGCCGCCGGCGACCGCCGCCATCCGCGCGAAGGTCCCGAGTGCGAGCGCCGAGAAGACGAGACCGGTCACCTTTCCCTCCGCGCCGGTTGAGCCGATGGCCAACGCAGCCGAAATCGCGCTCATCAGCATGCAGCCCCACGCCGCTCCGGCGAGAAACTGCGCGACGATCAGCGTGTTGAGGCTGCCGGCGAATTCGGCCCCAGCGATTGCGACCGCTCCAAGCAGTCCGGCCGCGCCCATCACGATCACGCCGCCACGGTTCTTGACGACGAGGCTTGCCGGAAACATCGCAATGTTGAAACCGATCCAGAACACCGGCATCAGCCATTGCAGCTCATCCGGCTTGGCAAAGCGCAGATAGAACGGCGCGCTGTTCAGAGCGAAATGCAATTGATAGCCGAGCGCGAGCGCCACCATCGCGACGATGAAGGCGATCGGCACGACACCAAGCGGCTTCGCCGCCTCGGCCGGTGTCGGCGGCGCGGTGTCGCGCGCCACCTCGTGCTCGATCCGTGACAGTCCGAGCGCGGTCAACAGCAACACTGCGCTCGATATCACGAAGGGCAGCCGAGCATCGTGCTCGCGAAGCACCACGCCGAGATAGGGCGAGACCGCACCGGCGACGCCATAGCCGAGCATCGCGAGCGCGGCGAGGAACGGCACCTGCGGCCGCGCGCGGTATTTGCCGAGCAGGGTCAGCGGCGGCGCGCGCAGCGCGGACGAGGTGATCGACCAGACCACGATCAGGGCAATGAACCACCCCTGCGCGGCCACGCCGCGTCCTGCGACGAAGGGCAGCGCGACGAACGCGCCGCAGGAGATCGCGGCCACGAGCCCGACGAACAGGCTAAGCCTCCCGAGATGGAGCGCGATCTTGTCGGCGGCAATCCCCATCGCGGTGTCGGCGACGGTGAAGATTGCCTGGTCCAGCATCAGGATGAGGATGACGGCTGATGGCGCGATGCCGACTTCAGCCGCGAGCTTTGGCAGATAGATGACGTAGGTGGTCCAGCCAAGCGCGAACGCCAGTTGCAGCACGGCCAGATACAGGCCGGTGCGGTTGGCAGCGCCAGTGCCGGCCGAGAGCTGTGTGGTCGCCATATCGCCGTCTCCCCCGCCGGAAGCTTAGACGAGCGGGGACTGCGAGGAAACGCGTCAGCGGACCTTTCGGAAGGTCAAATTGATCCGCTTGCGCCCGAGCAGCGCGTGCTCGCCGTCGGCCAGCGGCGCCACGCCGTGATAGGCGAGCCTGCTGGGCCCGCCCCAGACCACGACATCGCCATGGATCAGCCGGAAGCGCCGGGGCTTGTCGCTGCGCGCCATGCCGCCGAACAGGAAGGTCGCAGGCAGCCCGAGCGAGACCGAGACGATCGGCGCCGAATAATCCAGCTCGTCCTTGTCCTGATGCAATGACAGCCGCGTGCCGGGCTCGTAGCGGTTGACGAGGCAGGCATCGGGCGCGAAGTCTTTGAAACTGCCCTGCTCGGCCGCACGGCCGGCGAGATCACGCAGCACGGACGGCATGGCGGGCCATGGCGCACCGGTTTTCGGGTCGATCGGATCATAGCGGTAACCGGTATGATCGGTGATCCAGCCGCGCTCGCCGCAATTGGTCATGGCGACCGACATCAAATGACCGCCGGGCGTGGTCATGCGGCGGAACGGCGACTGCGCCACGATGGCGCGCACGGCTTCGATCAACTCGCTTTCGATCGGCTTGACGAAGCCGCGCAACAGCACGGCGCCGTCGGCGATCTCCTCGCGCGACGGCTGGGCTTCGGCGACGCTATCGAACAAATCCGCCATCAGCGGCAGCGCTTATTTGGCATCGTGAAAGATCACACCCAGCGTGTGGCGCTGGCCAGAGCGAATCCGGCTGACGCCATGGCGGAGATTAACGCGGTAGGTGCCGCGTGTCCCCTGCACCGGACGGTGATGCACAGCGAAGGCGACCGCGTCGCCCTGCGCGAGCGGAACCACCTCGGCACGGGACTGCATGCGCGGGCGCTGCTCGGTCAGCACGAACTCGCCGCCGGCAAAATCGCGGCCGGGCTCGGACAAGAGGATCGCGACCTGCAGCGGGAACACGTGCTCGCCATAGAGATCCTGATGCAGGCAGTTGAAATCGCCGGCTTCATATTGCAGCAGCAGCGGCGTCGGCCGCGCCTGCCCTGCCTGGTGGCAGCGCTTCAGGAACGCTGCGTGTTCGGCGGGGTAGCGGATGTCGATTCCCATCGCCTCGTTCCAGCGATTGGCGACGCCCTGGAGATGCGCGTAGAGCGCCGGGCGCAATTGCGCGATCAGGTCGGGCAGCGGGTAGGAGAAATATTTGTACTCGCCGCGGCCAAAGCCGTGGCGGCCCATGACGATGCGGCTGCGGAAGTTGGCGTCGTCGGGATAGAGCGCGGCGACGGCGCGGCATTGGTCCGGCGTGAGCAGGCCCTTCAGGACAGCGCAGCCGTGCGTGTCGAGTTCGGCGGTGATCTGGGGCCAGTCGAGGGTATCGACATGGGCGGCGGGGTCGGCTGCCGCAGATTGACGCGATTTGCGTGCTGTAGCTGTCATGGCTCTGATCTTCGCAGGACCGCCCCGTCCTCTACCACCCGATTTCCGACTCTCGCCCCCGTCATTGCGAGCGCAGCGAAGCAATCCAGAATCCCTCCGCGGAACCAGTCTGGATTGCTTCGTCGCAAGAGCTCCTCGCAATGACAGTGCGGAGAGACCTTAGCCCCTCACCGGCAGCGTCACCACGTCGTAGCCGTGCTTGATCGTCCGCCTCAGCACGGGATCTTCCAGCTCGAAATCGAAACGGTCGGCGGGGCGGATACCGCCTTTCGCCGCAAACGTACCGCCGAACATGGCGCACCCGTCGGGGAATTTTCCACCCTCGAAACCGCGCGCGATCAGGTCGACGACCGGCAGCATCGCGTCCAGCGTGCCCTCCTGGTAGAGCACGCGCTCGCCCTTGATGGTGGCCCAGGAGCGCAGGATCATCCTGTCCCAATGGCCGATGACGTCCTCGAGCTCCCACAGCGTTGAGGAGATCGGCTTGTCGCACATCTGCTTGGACACCGTGACGTTGTAGGCCTCGACCTTGCGGTCGGTGTGGTCGGAGCCGCAGCCGACGAAAATGCGACCCTGCCAGCCGATCAGCACGAACTCGACCTCGCCGCTGGAATCGCCGCCAGTGCACTCGATGCTGTCTTCCATTGTCAGGCGCCGCGCCGAGGCGCGATAGTAGATCGGCGTCGAGGCTGGCGGGGCGATACCCATCTCCTGCAGCTCGGCAATGTGCTTGTCGCGCGCGACCGGATCGCGGCCGGTCCAGCCGGCGATGACCATCTGGTCGATCGCCAGCGTCAGCGGCGTGGCGGTGTCCTGGGCGTCGACGGTGAAAGTCAGGTCAAACACGAATTACGGCCTCCATGCCGGCAGCAAGCTCGAAGATACGGCGGTCCGATCCGCCCGCGCCCGCCAGCATCAGGCCGACCGGAATCTCGCCCTCGCGATGCGCAGGCAGCGAGATGGCGCAGCCGTCGATCATGTTGATCAGGGTGCAATTGCGGAGCGCCCGCAGGTTTTCCCTGGTGAACGCCTTGTCGTCGGCAAGATCCGCAATTTTCGGCGGCGTGTTGGCGGTGGTCGGCAGCACCAGCGCGTCATAGGGAGCGATGCGCGCATTGACGCGGGCGATCAGCGAGCGGCGCTCGTTGAGAAGATCGATGTAGTCCGCCGCGCTCTGCGCCTCGCCGCGCATGATGCGCACGGAGACTCTGGGATCGTAGACGTCGCCCTTGGACGTGAGGAGGTAGCGATGCCAGGCATAGCTTTCGGAAGCCGCAAAGCCGCCCTTGGCGTTCATCGGTCCGATGTCGTGGAATTCGGCCATCTCGATGCGCTCGATGATCGCACCGTGATCGGCAAGGGTCTTGAGCGCCCGCTCAAATGTCCCGGCCACTGCCGCATCGAGGTCGTCGAGCGCGATCGTGGTCGGCACCGCCAGCCGCATGCCCTTGACCGGGCGAGGCTTCAGCGGGGCGATCGGCTCGTTGGCGAGCACGGCGTCGAGAATGGCACAGCAACTGACCGATCGTGCCAGCGGCCCGATGCTATCGAGCGAGAACGACAGCGGCACAGCCCCGTCGAGCGGCACGCGCCGCTGCGTCGGCTTGTAGCCGACGATGCCGTTATAGGCTGCCGGAATCCGGCAGGAGCCGCCGGTGTCGGTGCCGAGCGCGCCATGCGCCATGCCGTCGAGCACGGAGACCGCGGCACCCGAAGACGAACCGCCGGGCACGTGGCCCTCGGCCCGGTTCCAGGCGCCCTTCGGCGTGCCGTAATGCGGATTGATGCCGATGCCGGAATAGGCGAACTCGGTCATGTTGGTGCGCCCGATCACGACGAAGCCGGCCTTGCGCAGCCGCGCCACCGTGGGGGCATCCTGTTCGGCCGGCGAGGAATCGTCCAGAGCGCGGGAGCCGGCGCGCGTCACCTGGCCCTTGATGTCGAAGAGATCCTTGATCGAGACCGGGATACCGGCGTAGCGCGACGGCGCCGCCTTCACCTTGCGCAAACCGTCCATCGCATCCGCCGCCACAAGCGCGGCGTCCTTGTCGACATGGATGAAGGCACGCTGCCCCTCGCCGGCCGGATCGGCGATTTTGGCGATGCAAGCCTCGACCAGCTTGCGGGAGGTGGTGCGGCCGCTTTCGAGGTCTTCGGCGAGCTTCTTCAGTGTCGAAAAATCGGGCATGTCTGTCTCACGGAATATTTGCGCGCAATGTATAGCGCTGCCTCACTTCGACACAAGCATTGTGCGCATGATGGCATGCACGCGCATTGCTGGACCGTTGACGCGCCATGGTCGATTGTCGCATCAAGATCGCAACAGCCGGGCGTCGCTTGGCCTTGGGAGGACCTGCCGAGATGGCCGAACCGCAGCGCGCGCGACCGAAACCGACGCCGGAGACCCAGCATTTCTGGGACGGCACCAAGGCGGGCGAGTTGCGCCTGCAGCGCTGCGACGCCTGCGCGCATGTCTATTTCCCGCCTCGCCCGTTCTGCCCGTCCTGCGCCTCGCGCAAGGTCAGCATCTTCAAGGCGAGCGGCAAGGGCTTTCTCTACAGCTACGTGATCAATCACCGTCCCGCCGCGCCTGGCTTCACGCCGCCTTACGCGATCGCGGTAGTCGAGCTCGACGAGGGTCCGCGGATGATGAGCAACATCATCGACTGCCCGCAGACACCGGAGGCGCTCGAGCTCGACATGAAACTCGAGGTCGCCTTCGAGGCGCTCGACGATAAGGTCACCCTCCCCGTATTCCGTCCGGCGAAGGGATAGACCATGCGCAGCAACCAGGTTGCCGTCGTCGGCGCGGCCGAGACCACCGAGCTCGGTGTCATCCCCAACGCCTCGCAGCTCCAGCTTCACGCGGATGCGGCGCTCAATGCTATCGCCGATGCCGGCCTGAAGCTGTCGGACATCGACGGTTTCGCCACCGCGGTCGAAACGCCGCAGCAGGTCTGTCACTATCTCGGCATCAAGCCGACTTGGGTGGACGGCACCTCGGTCGGCGGCTGCTCGTTCATGCTGCATGTCCGCCATGCCGCCGCGGCAATCGAGGCCGGCCTGTGCAAGACCGTGCTGATCACCCATGCAGAGAGCGGCAAGTCGATGATCGGCAAGGCGCCGCGCTCGATTCCCCCCGACAGCCTGCAAGGGCAGTTCGAGGCGCCGTTCGGCGTCTATGGCCCGCCCAGCATGTTCCCGATTCCCGTGCTGCGCTTCATGAAGACCTATGGCATCACGCACGAGCAACTCGCCTCGGTCGCGGTGGTGCAGCGGGAATGGGCGGCCAAGAATCCGCGCGCGATGATGAAGGATCCGATCACGGTCGCCGACGTCCTCAACTCGCGCATGATCGCCTATCCGTTCCGCCTGCTGCAATGCTGCCTCGTCACCGACGGCGGCGGCGCGCTGATCCTGACCTCGGCGGACCGTGCCAGGGATTTTCCGCGCAAGCCCGTCTACATCATGGGCACCGGCGAGAGCGTGGAGACGCCGATGGTCAGCCAGATGGAGACGTTCAACTCCTCGCGCGCGTTCAAGACCGCCGGTCCCCTCGCCTTCAAGGAGGCTGGTATCGCGCACAAGGACGTCGACCATCTCATGATCTACGACGCGTTTGCGCATCTACCGCTGTTCGGCCTCGGCGATCTCGGCTTCATGCCGCACGAGGAGACCGGCAAGTTCATCGCCGACGGCAACACGCGGCCAGGCGGCAAGCTGCCGCTCAACACCAATGGCGGCGGCTTGAGCTACATGCATTCGGGCATGTACGGCATGTATGCGCTTCAGGAGAGCGTGCGGCAGATGCGCGGTATTGCGCCAGCGCAGGTCGCGAATGCGAAGATTTCGGTGTGCCACGGCGTCGGCGGCATGTTCGCCGCGTCGGGCACGATCGTGTTTACGAACGAGAGGTAATGAGCTGCTCGCCTCTCCCTCTCCCCGTTCTTACGGGGAGAGGGTTGGGGTGAGGGGCTGCTTCCACACACTCGGACTCGTGGAGAGTCCCCCCTCACCCGGATCGCATCGTCGATGCGATCCGACCTCTCCCCGCAAGCGGGGCGAGGTAAGACAACAGGAGAACCCACATGACGAAATCACTGCAAGACAAGGTCATCATCGTCACCGGCGCAGGCCGCGGCATCGGGCGGGAGATCGCGCTACTCTGCGCTGGCGAGGGTGCCAAGGTCGTCGTCAACGATCCCGGCGTCGCCGCTGACGGCGCCGGCACCAGCGCCGCGCCCGCCGAGGAAGTGGTCGAGGAGATCAAGAAGCGCGGCGGCACCGCGGTTGCCAATTTCGAGTCGGTGGCCGAAGCCATCCCCGCGAGCAAGATCGTGAAGACCGCGACCGATCATTTCGGCCGGCTCGACGGCGTGGTCAACAATGCCGGCATCCTTCGCGACATGATCTTCCACAAGATGAGCGTGGAAGCGTTCGAGGCCGTCATCAAGGTGCATTTGATGGGCTCGTTCTACGTCAGCCACGCGGCGGCGCGGATCTTCCGCGAGCAGGAGTCCGGATCGTTCGTGCACTTCACCTCGACCTCCGGCCTGATCGGCAACTTTGGACAAGCCAATTACGCCGCCGCCAAGCTCGGCATCGTCGGCCTGTCGAAGTCGATCGCGCTCGACATGGGCCGCTTCAACGTCCGTTCCAACTGCGTCTCGCCGTTCGCCTGGACCCGCATGATCGGCACCATCCCGACCGAGACCGAAGCCGAGAAGGCGCGCGTCGAGAAGATCAAGCAGATGGGCCCGGAGAAGATCGCGCCGGTCTGCGCCTATCTGCTCTCCGATGCCGCCAAGGACGTCTCCGGGCAGATCTTTGGGGCACGCATGAACGAGCTGTTCCTGTTCAGCCAGAACCGTCCGCTGCGCTCGGTGCACCGGAGCGAAGGCTGGACGCCGCAGTCGATCGCGGAACATGGCATGCCGGCGCTGAAGGGATCGTTCTACAAGCTCGACCGCTCCGCCGACATCTTCCCTTGGGATCCCGTGTAAGGAATCCCGTCGGACCGCATTTGCGGCATCTCTGCCCTGCGATCTCCGGTTATCTTACTCCGGAGATCGCTCCGCTTTACGCCCGATTGCTGGCGGATCATTTCCTCCCAACACAATTTTGGGAGGAAACCATGACAAGAATACTGACCAACTCCGGCGACACGACTGCAAGCAGCGGCCTCGGCCGTCGCACGCTGCTCAAGGGCGCCGCGACTGTCGCCGCGTCTGCCCTGCTCGCCTCGAACGCGGACGCCCGCGACTTCGGCGCCAATGCCGAGCCGCAGCGCTATCCCGATCCTGACATCATTGCCATCGATCCCAAGCGCTTCAAGGCCAAGGTCGGCAACACCGCGATCAAGCGGCTCTATACCGGCTGCCTGTGGGCGGAAGGGCCAGCGTGGAATGCGCAGGGGCAATATCTCGTCTGGAGCGACATCCCCGCCAACCGGCAGCTGCGCTACCTCGACGACGACGGCCATATCTCCGAGCAATTCCACAAGCCGTCGAACGAGGCCAACGGCAACTCGTTCGACACCGAGGGCCGCCAGATCAGCGCCGAGCGCACCCGCCTCGTCCGCTACGAGCATGATGGTTCGGTGACGTCGCTGGCCGAACAGGCCAACGGCAAGCCGCTCAACGGCCCGAACGACATGGTGGTGCATCCCAACGACAAGGCGATCTGGTTCACCGATCCCGGCTACGGCGCGATCAGCATCTATGAGGGCAAGCTTGCCAATACCGGCTCGCTGCAGCCGTATCAGAAGGAAGCGGTTTATCGCATTGATCCGCAGAGCGGCCAGGTCGCGAAGGTGGCCGACGAGCCGTTCAAGCCGAACGGCATCGCTTTCAGTCACGACTACAAGAAGCTCTATGTCTGCGACACCGGCATCACGCATTATCCGCAAGCCGAGAACGTGGTGTGGTCCTACGACATCGACGGGGCGAAGCTGTCGAACCCGAAGAAGCTGATCGACATGAAGCTCGACGGCAAATCAGGCTTTCCCGATGGGTTGCGGGTCGACACTGAGGGCAATATCTGGGTCGGCGCGGGCTGGGTTGGCCCCGGCTACGACGGCGTGCAGGTGTTCGCGCCGAACGACGGCGCGCGCATCGGGCAGATCCTGTTGCCCGAGACCTGCGCCAACGTTTGCTTCGGCGGCAAGAAGCGCAACCGCCTGTTCATGACCGCGAGCCAGTCGCTCTATGCGGTGTACGTGGAGACGCAGGGCGCGCATTTCTGTTGAACGACCCGCCGTCATTCCGGGGCGGCTCGCAGAGCCGAACCCGGAATCTCGAGGTTCCGGGTTCGATGCTTCGCATCGCCCCGGAACGACGGGCCTGAATTACCCCGTATTCCGTAACCCCGCCGAGATCCCGTTGATCGTCAGCTGAATCCCGCGCAGCACCTGCTCGTCCGGATTCTGCGCGCGGTGCTCTTTCAGCAGCTCGACCTGCACATGGTTGAGCGGGTCGAGATAGGGGAAGCGGTGGCGCACCGAGCGCTCCAGCAGTGGATTGCCTTGCAGCAGACGGTCCTGGCCCATGATGTCCAGCAACGTCTCGATGCAGGAATGCCATTCGCGGCGGATGCGGCCGAAGATTTTTTCGCGGAGCGCCTCGTCGGGCACGAGCTCGGCATAGCGCGACGCGATGGCGATCGAGCTTTTCGCCAGCACCATGTCCATGTTCGACAGCAGCATGCGGAAGAACGGCCATTCCTTGTAGAGCTCTTTGAGGAACGGCATGCCCTTGTCGGGATGCTCCGCGATCCATTGCTCGACGGCACTGCCGAAGCCGTACCAACCGGGCAGCATCAGGCGGCATTGCGCCCAGGAGAACACCCAGGGGATGGCGCGAAGGTCCTCGATCGCCCGGGTCTTCTTGCGCGAGGCCGGGCGGCTGCCGATATTCAGCGTCGCGATCTCGTTGATGACGGTGGACGCCCAGAAATAATCGACGAAGCCGTCGGTCTCGTAGACGAGGCCGCGATAGGCCTTGAAGGCGAGACTTGAAAGCTCGTCCATCGCGGTCAGATATTCGCGCCGCGGCGCGCTCTGGCGCGGATGCAGCAGGCTCGCCTCCAGCGTCGCGGCGGCAAGGATCTCCAGATTGTTGCGGCCAACTTCGGCGTTGGAGTATTTCGACGAGATGATCTCGCCCTGCTCGGTGATGCGGATCTGGCCGTTCACCGCACCGCCGGGCTGGGCGATGATGGCATCGTAGCTCGGGCCGCCGCCGCGGCCGACCGAACCGCCGCGGCCATGGAACAGACGCAGGCGCACGCCGTGGCGCTCGAACACATCGACGAGGCCGATCTCGGCCTTGTAGAGCTCCCAGCCCGAGGTGACGAAGCCGCCGTCCTTGTTCGAGTCGGAATAGCCCAGCATGACCTCCTGCACGCTGCCGCGGCTGTCGACCAGCCGGCGGTAATCATGCAGCGAGAGCATGCGGTCCATGATGGTGGAAGACGCCTGCAAATCCTCGATGGTCTCGAACAGCGGCACGATGTTGATGGCGCTGCGCCCGGAGGGATGAACGAGGCCGACCTCCTTCAGGAGCACCGCGACCTCGAGCATGTCGGACATGCTCTTGCACATCGAGATAATGCATTGGGGGATGGCATCCGAGCCGAACTTCGCATGCGCTTCTGCTGCGGCATGGAAGACGTTGAGCTCGCCCATCGTCTCGTCGCTGTACTTGACGAATGGCGACACCAGCGAGCGCGTCGAGCGCAGCTCGTTGGTGAGCAGGGAGATACGCGCGTCCTCGCCGAGCGCGAGATACGACATGCCGGGGTTGGCGGCGTCCATCAGCTCGGCGATGGTGCGCTCGTGCACCGCCGAGTTCTGGCGGATGTCGAGCCGGGCCAGATGGAATCCAAAGCAGTCCACCGCACGCCGCAGCAGCCGCAGCCGGCCGCGGGCGATGACGCCGGCGTTGTTGGAGATCAGCGAGCGGTGCAGCACGTCGAGATCGGCCTTGAACTCCCCGACGCTGTCATAGGGAGCGCCCTTGCCGACCGGCCGCCGCGTGATCTCGACCTGAAGCATTTCAGCCGTGGCGGTCAGGCGCGCATAGATGCCGGAGACCGCGAGGCGATAGGGCTCGCCGCTCCGGTGCGGCGAGGTATCGGGCGAGCGCTCCGCCAGCGTGCGCAACTCCTCGGACACGTCGGCGAGATGCGCCGCGATCGACAGCTCGGAGCCGAGCACGTGCAGCTCATTGAGATAGAACTGCATCACCCGGCTCGACTGCAGCCGCAGCGTGCCGCGCATCACGTCGGCGGTGACGAAGGGATTGCCGTCGCGGTCGCCGCCGATCCAGCTGCCCATGCGCAGGAACGAGGCGAGCTCGCCTGCCGCCTGCTCGCCGCCCTCCTCCAGCCGGTCCTCCAGCGTGTTGACCAGCCGCGGCACCTCGCGGAGAAACGTGTAATCGTAGAACGACAGGCCGTTGGCGACCTCGTCGAGCACGGTGAGCTTGGTCCGGCGCAGCAGATTGGTCTGCCACAGCGTCAATACTTCGCGGCGGAGCTGCTCGTCGCTTGCGGCGGCCTCGTCGGCCGTCAGCGCGACGCGCTCGCGACGATCGAGCAGGGCTGCGACCTCCATCTCGCGGTCCATGGTGCTCTTGCGGCGGACCTCGGTCGGATGCGCGGTCAGCACTGGGCTGACCAGCGCGCTCTTGAAGAAGTTGCGCAGAGCATCGGCACCGATGCCCGCAGCCCTGGCATGGGCGAGGGTCTCGGCCAGCACGCCGGAGCCGCCGCCCTTGTTGGCGCGCATCTGGCGAATGTTGTTCTGGTCTTCGGCGATGTTGGCGAGGTGGGAAAAATAGCTGAAGGCGCGGACGATCCGCACCGTCTCCGAGGTCGACATGCTGTCGAGGATCTGCTCGAGCTCGCGACGGGCGAGCCGGTCCTCATCGCGGTGGAATCGGATCGAGGTCTGGCGGATGCGCTCGACCAGATCGAACAATTCGGCGCCCTCCTGGTCGCGCACGGTGTCGCCGAGGATGCGCCCGAGCAGGCGGATGTCGTCCCGCATCCGCGCGTCCGCCTCCAGCGCCTGGACATCCTCGGGACGGTTGGGGCGCTGATCGGCGGTGTCGGATGATATGGTCTGGAGGGACATGGCTCGCTCCCCTTGTAGAGCTCCCTATGGCTCCCGGCCCGATCGAGTGTGCGATATTCTTCTGCCGCAGTGCAAGGTGAACTTGGTGGCGGCGCACACCATCGGTGCCATTCGTGTCCCGGGCACGAGAGATTTGCCTGCAACTCGTCACTGCACACGTCCGCGGTCTCGCGGCGCGGGCGCCCGAGTTTTGCTGTCCGTTTCGCCCTCGTCGCAAAGAAAGGGCGCAGGGAAGGCCGGCGCCAGCTGGCACCCAGGGTCCGCACGCGAAAAACGCACGCGGGGTGACCACAGGTGATGCCGGAACATCCGGCCTTCCCTGCGCGATGGTTTTACGGCTTATGGCGCGCTCTCCCCGGGGAGCGATGCACTTTTGCCCCCGTCGCCTTGCGGATGATCGATGCGCGCACCCGGTCGGGCCGCACATCACCGCAAGCCTTGACGCACAGACCCCGGGCGTCAGGACCACACGCTTTTGCCGTCCGCGGACGTCCCTCCCCGGACATCCGGAAGCTTGCGCGTGCTCGCCACCGAAGCCGAAAAGAACCGATGTGACAGCGCCGGGTCGTTCGCGCAGATCGCGATGGCTCACAGGCATAGCCCGCCCTGCCACCTCGTCACGCGCCGGCGCTGCCGCGTCCATCGCATCCCGGCTCACGTATCGTGACGATCGCGAAACGCCCTTTTTAGCGGGCCGGGATGGCTGCGGTTTACCCGAAGAGAAGAATTCGGTCAATCAGAATATTCGACGGCCCGGTGCTTGACCTGCACGTGGCGTGTTTTGCTTGTCGGGCAACGCGAGGAATGGTGTGCTCGGCGTCGACTGAGCGCCCCACCCACTGCCACGAGCGGACATGGCTATGGTGTGAGAGAGCCATCCGCTCTGCCTTGGGCCGCGTAGGATGGGTAGAGCGCTTGCGAAACCCATCATGCCTCGTCTGCGGCGGAGGGATTGATGGGTTTCGCTGCGCTCTACCCATCCTACGAGTGCTGAAGCGCTCGGCAGGTCGACCAACGTTATTTTTGCTTTCGAGGATCATCCTCGGCGTTCAAATAGTCGATGCCTGTCGGTCCAATCCCGGTAATCTCGAAGATCACCTCTTCGTCCCTGGTTTCCGCAAACTGCCACACCTTTGGCGGCACGTGCGAAAACGTACCGGGGGGAAAGCTCAGGAGCTTCGATGCATCGACCTTGTCGCCCAGCGCAGAATAGTACGTCCCCGAAATGATGACGCGAACGCGTTCATCGGGGTGAGAGTGCACAGGCATTTTGGAATTCGCCGGTACTTTGAGTCGAACGGTATAGAGGCCCGGCTTGCCCGGATTGCCGTGTAGCACCGCCGATTGCGTCCCCTTAGGCATCGAAAGCAGCGGGCTCCACTTCAGTTCGGTCGCCGTCACGCGCTTGTATTCAAGTGAATTATCTTCCGCGAGGGCCGCACAAAATCCACTCGTCGCAAGGACGGCCAACAAACCGATCCCAAACTTGAGAAAGGACATCTCGGGCTCCGTTGAAAATATCCGGCGCCGCTACTCTACTCCAAGTGGTCTTTCTCTGCCATGGGTCGTCAGCACGCGTAGGATGGGTTTGGCGCTCGCAAAACCAATCATGCTTCGTCATCGGCGGACGGTGATGGGTTTCGCTCACGCTCTATCCTTCCTACGAGCTGTACAGTGTGCTTATCGCCTTCGCGTCAAATCATACTCGCCATGCCGAGCGCGCGAAGAAGGTCGTTCTGAATCGGGGCGACGGCCTCGTTCAGACGCTGGACACCGAGATCCATGCCTTCGGGCATCACGACCGTCCGCAGAGGCCGCCGTTCCGTGGCCTCGACCAGCTGCGCGATCGCATTCGCGACGAGCTGGGGCTGCGGCGGATTCTGCGGGTCGTTTCCATCGTTGGAGTGCTGCTTGATCTGACCCGGGATCGCCGCAACACCGCCATAGGTTTTCAGCACGTCTTGGTCGGAGGGTTCAGGGCTGGATGGAAGAAGGTTGCTCGGGAACGGGCCTGGCTCGACGATGACCGAATCCACACCGAAGCTCGAAAGCTCGTAGCGGTAGGCTTCCGCGAGGGCTTCGAGCGCGAACTTGCTGGCGGAATAGACACCGAAGAACGGGAAGACCACCCGCCCCATGAGCGACGTGACATGGACGAGGACGCCGCTGCCGGCAGCCCGCATGTGCGGCAGAACGGCACGATCGGTACGAACGGCGCCGAAGAAGTTCACGGCGAACTGCGATTCGATATCCTTGACCGTATAGGCTTCCGTGACGCCGACGGGCATCATTCCCGCGTTGTTGACCAGGGCATCGACCCGGCCGTGCTGCCGGACGACTTCCGCGATCGCGGCGTTGACGGATTGTTCGTCGGCGACGTCCATCTCGAGGACCTGGAGCGCACGCCCTTCAGCCTTTGCCGCTTCGACAAGCTCGTCGCGAACACGGCCATTTCTTCCTGCGACATCGCGCATGGCAGCAACCACCGTGTGACCCCGCTTTGCGAGCTCCAAGGCGGTGAGTTTCCCAAAACCACTGCTCGCACCCGTCACAACCACAACTTTTCCGCTCATCTCACGATCTTTCTCTGAAATCCAAGGAATAATGAATCTATAGACAGACCTGTATGTCTTTGCAATCCCTAGATTGACAGAATAGTCTGTCCAGCGACGCATACGGCTCGGTTAAGGACGATCGATGAGCACGCTGCTTGATTTCGTGGACGTGGATATTCAACCGCTCGATGCGCTCGCCCCGCGCGAGCGCATTTTGAAGACGGCGTCAGACCTGTTTTACCGGTTCAGCATCAACTCCGTCGGAATCGACCGGATCATCGCCGAAAGCGGCGTGGCCAAGATGACGTTCTACAAGCACTTTCCCTCGAAGGCCGACCTCATCGCCACTTATCTGCGCTACAAGAGCGCCGTCTGGTTTCAGATGCTTTCGACCTCCACCGAGCGAGCCGGTCTCACGCCAGTGGAGCGCGTTCTCGCTGTTTTCGACGCACTCGAACAACCGCTCCTTGCGCCTTCGTTCCGCGGCTGTCCGTTCGCCAAAGGAATGGCCGAATTCGGCCCGGAGGCAAACTCCCCGGGCGTAGAGGCGACCATCGCAGCGTATTTTACAAAGTTGCACGACTTCGTTGCGTCACTCGTTGAGCCCTTGTCATTGAGCAAACCCGAAAGGGCCGTGATCCAGATCCTGTCGCTGTTCGAAGGCTCGCTCGTGATCGCACAGTCAACGCGTGATCCCGCCATCGTCGAGGCTAACCGCGAGGCAGCCAGAGTGTTGTTGGAACAAGGGATCGCATCGTCGTCTTAATCTGGAGCCCTTGCGAAACTCTTCCTGGTTCGTCACCGGCGGACGGATCGATGGGTGCCGCTGGCGCTCTCCTCATCCTACGAGCGCAATCTGAGCGCCGCCTGAATGCGCTTGGTACAGCCAGAATTTGCAATCTTGGTACTGGTTTCATGACCAGGCGCGACGCATCTAGCTGCTAGTACCGCGACC
This sequence comes from Bradyrhizobium sp. i1.15.2, assembly GCF_040548425.1. Lineage (NCBI taxonomy): Bacteria > Pseudomonadati > Pseudomonadota > Alphaproteobacteria > Hyphomicrobiales > Nitrobacteraceae > Bradyrhizobium > Bradyrhizobium sp. i1.15.2. The sequence goes on from NZ_JBEPRQ010000006.1 coordinate 124,198, forward strand.
GAAGCGAACCCGATCGGCAGTCTCAGTACGAGCTGGTCAATCCGGACAGCGCAGATCGCGGACACTTCCACACTGCCCGGCAGTTTGTAGATAGCCGTTGTGCTTACGCTGCCTGCAACAGTTGCACCAACAGACAATGACCGAGGAGATAATCCTATGAAGGCGATCGTTGTGAGGGAACGGGCCGCGGGAACGGCCGGGATGAAGCTGGTGGAGCGGCCCGAACCGCAGGCATCGATAAACGATGTCGTTGTTCGGGTTCATGCGTCGGGATTTGTTCCGACCGAGCTGACATGGCCCTCGACCTGGACCGATCGCCTCGAGCGTGACCGAACACCGTCGATCCCTGGGCACGAGTTGGCTGGAGTGGTCACCGCTCTCGGATATGGCACTACGGGGTTGTCGGTAGGACAGCGGGTGTTTGGCCTCGCGGACTGGTATCGCGACGGCACGCTCGCCGAGTATGTGGCGATCGAGGCACGCAATCTCGCGCCGCTCCCGGGCGACGTCGACTTCACGGTGGGCGCAAGCCTGCCGATCTCGGGCCTGACGGCATGGCAAGGGCTGTTCCAGCACGGCCGCTTTCAGGCGGGGCAAAGCGTCCTCGCACACGGCGCGGCCGGTGCAGTCGGGTCGATGGTGACGCAACTCGCACGAGAGGCCGGCGCCCACGTCATCGGCACCGGACGCGCCGCCGACCGTCAGACGGTGCTCGACTTCGGCGCGAAGGAGTTCGTCGACCTCGACAACGATGCCCTGGAAGACATCGGCAAAGTCGACTTGGTGTTCGATGTCATCGGCGGTGACATCCAGAAGCGGTCCGCAGCATTGATTCGAGCCGGAGGAACACTGGTCACCATCGTCGGGCCCGCAGAGGCGCGACCCTCCGACGGCCTGGCGGTCGACTTTGTCGTCGAGGCCGATCGTGCCCAACTGAGTGAGATCGTCCAGCGGGTGCGGGACGGACGATTGCGGACAAACATCGGCAACGTCTCGATCTTCGACGATGCCGTCGCCGCCTTAAACCCGACCAGGCGACGCAAGGGGAATACGATCATTCGCGTTCGTCCCTGAGGGCGCATGCGCATTGATGCACGCAGCGTGCAGGATGGGCCGAGCGCTTGCGAAACCCATCATGCTTCGTCATCGGCGGACGGTTTGATGGGTTTCGCTCACGCTCTACCGATCCTACGAGCTTGGTTGGTCCTCAAGCTCCCGGATGTGCTTCGCGGTCCGTATTAACGTCGGTACCAACTCCGATCTCGGGACAATCGTGACGCTCACCAGTGGTGATGGTGCCGCCAGCCATAATGATGACCTCGGCCTCTGCCCCAACCGTAATGATGACCACGGCCGCCGTGATGACCCCAGCCGTGGCCACCGCCGTGTCCGTGGCCGCCCTTGACCTCGATAGTGGCAGTCTGTGACGCGCCCAGTGCGTCCGGCTTGGCAGCGGGCATCGCCGAAGCAGAAGGTGAGGGTATTAAAGCAACGCCCCCCGCCACAAAGCCGATCAAACAAAGCCACTTCATGCAATCGCCTCCCGATAAGAATGAGCCAAGGGCCAGCCCACGCGGCACATTGCGGCCGCGTTCGCTCCCGATCTTCAACAATGAAGCCGGGAAAAAGTTGCAATGAATCTGACGCATTGCCGAGGGGCAGGATACCTACGCCCGGTCGAAAGCAGTCGTGGTCCACTTCGAATCAGCGCGTAGGATGGGTTGAGCCCTTGCGAAACCCATCATGCTTCATCATCGGCGGACGGATTGATGGGTTTCGCTGGCGCTCTACCCGTCTTACGAGCTGAGCAAGCGCCTCGTCCTTCGAGACGACCGCTTCGCGGTCTCCTCAGGATGAGGCTGAGTTGCGTCGGGATTCGTTGCAGCCACGTGTTCCGCCCTCATCCTGAGGGCCCGCCAACGGCAGGCGTCTCGAAGGATGTGCCGCGGGGACGCTTACGAGTTCCCCTAAGCCGGCACGATCACCTTGCCGACCGGCCAGAGCGCGATGCCCGCGAGCTTGAGGTGGGCCCAGGCGAAGGGAATGCCGATGATGGTGATCGCGAGGGCCAGGGCGGTGAGGAGATGGCCGAGCGCCAGCCACCAGCCAGCCAGCACGAACCAGATGATGTTGCCGATCACCCCGAGCGGGCCGGTGCCGACATCCTCGACACCGGTGACCTCATAGCGGCTGACCGCCCGCGAGCCGAACGGCATCAGCGTGTAGACCGCGATGTTGAACGCTGCCCGCGCCCACGGGAGGCCAATGATGGTGATCGCCATGATGACCGCGGCGATCAGCCAGCCGAGCGCCATCCAGGCGCCGCCGATGAGGATCCAGAGCAGGTTGAGCAGGATGGAAACGGGAGCCATGGGATGATCCGCGAGACGGTGATCCCGTGAGTATAGCACGATGAGCGAGGTTGCGGTCGACGAAGCCGCTCACGAATTCACGGGCGTGTGTAGCCCGGATGAGCGAAGCGACATCCGGGGCTTATTATCCCGGGTATCGCTTCGCTCACCCGGGCTACGCACTACGCACCGTCAGATCTTCCGCCCCGCCTGCTCCCAATAGGGATCGCGCAGGCGGCGCTTGAAGATCTTGCCGGAATCTTCGCGCGGCAGCCCGGCGCGGATCTCGATGTGTTTTGGCACCTTGTAGTCGGCGAGCGAGGCCTTCAGCCGGGCGCGGATTTCGGCGGCGTCGAGCGTGATGCCCGCCTGGGGCTCGACCACGGCCATCAAGGTCTCGCCGAATTCTGCGTCGGGAATGCCGAACACCGCGCAATCATGCACGCCGGGCACGGCATGCAGAACAGACTCGATCTCTGCCGGGTAAATGTTGACACCGCCCGAGATCACCATGTCGCGCTTGCGGTCGCAGATGAAGACGTAGCCCTCTTCGTCGATATAGCCGACGTCGCCGGAGGTAATGAAGCCGTCGCGATCGATCTCGGCGCGCTTCTCCGGTTTGTTGTGGTAGGTGAAATCGGCCATCCCGGCCATGCGCGAATAGATCTCGCCGATCTCGCCCACGCCCAGCAGGCGTCCGTCATCGCCGATGAAGCGCAGCTCGGCGCCGGGCGAAATCCTGCCGACGGTGCCGGGTTTCCTTAGCGCATCCTCGGAGGTCGCGAAGGTGACGGCGCTGGATTCGGTCGAGCCGTAGAATTCGTAGATCACCGGCCCCCACCACTCGATCATGGCGCGCTTGACGTCCGCCGGACAGGGTGCTGCGGCGTGAATGATGTGGCGCAGCGAGGAGACGTCGTATTTCCTGCGCACCTCCTCCGGCAGCTTCATCAGGCGGATGAACATCGTCGGGACCATGAAGATCGTGTCGATCTTGTACCGGGCGATCAGCCCGAGAAATTCCTCGGGCTCGAAGCGCGGCATCAGCACCAGTGCACCGCCGAGTTTTCCCGCGCGGATGGCGAACGAGTTCGGCGCGGAGTGATAGAGCGGGCCCGGCAGGATCGTGCGCGCCCCGGGCTTCAGTCCGTAGATCATCGCGCGCATGCGCTCGCCGGCGGCCGCCTGCTCCGGCGTCGGCGCATTGCGCCGTACGCCCTTGGGATGGCCTGTCGTGCCCGAGGTGTAGATCATGTTCATGGGCTGCGGCACGATCGGGCCGTCATAGGGCTGGTGCTGTGCGAGCCAAGGTTCGAAATCGATCGCAAAGTCCGGCGTCTTCAGATGATCGGGATCGATCTTGTAGTTGGACAGGATCTCCGGCGGCGTCGGCACGCTGAGCACGATGACGCCTTTTGGGATCGCATCGCGCAGGGCATGCAGCATGTCGGCATGGCCGATCAGCACGGAGGTGCCGGTGTCGGTCAGGATGTAGTTGATCTCCTCCGGCTTGAAGTGCCAGTTGATCGGCACGCCGTAAGCGCCCAGCCGCATCGCGGCGTAGGCAGCTTCCAGAAAGGCAATGTCGTTGCGCATCAACATGCAGACGCAATCGCCCTGCCTGACGCCGATTTGGCTGAGGCCCGCGGCGATGCGATCGGCACGATCAGCGACCTCGGCATGGGAGCGGCTGCGCTCACCGGAGACGATGCCGAGGAAATTTGACGTTTCGCTCATTGTTGGTTTTTCTTTGTTGTTGAAGTTGCCCCTCATGGTGAGGAGGCGCAAGGCGCCGTCTCGAACCATGAGAGCCCGTGGCCCATCCCTCGAGACGCCGCTTCGCGGCTCCTCGGGATGAGGTCTGCGCTAATCCGCAAACTTCGGCGCGCGCTTCTCCAGATTGGCGCGCACCGCCTCGGTCTGGTTCGCACTGCCGATCAGCTTCTGCTGCTCGACGGACTCGGCAAGCAGCGCGGGGCCCGGATCGACCGAGAGATTGTTGAGCAGGCGTTTTGCGGCGCGGATCGCATCGGGGCTTTTTCCCGCGATCTCGCGCGCGACTTCGAGGGCGCTCGCGCGCGGGTCGTCGCAGATGCGCGTGGCGAGACCGTAAGCCATCGCCTCCTGCGCGGAGAAGATGCGGCCGGTGTAGGTGAGATCGCGCAAAATGTCGTCGCGTACGAGCGAGGCCAGGATCGGCGTGCCCGCCATGTCGGGCACCAGACCCCATTTGATTTCCATCACCGACATCCGCGCATCGGGGGTCAGGAAGCGCATGTCGGCGCCGAGCGCGAGCTGGAAGCCGCCGCCGAAGGCGACGCCCTGGATCGCGGCGATCACCGGGACCGGAAGCTGGCGCCAGCCCCACACCGCCTGTTGCGCAAAGTTCGCCTGGCCGTGCGTGCGTTTGGTGAGATCGCGATTTTCGCCACCCGGAATTCCGTTGCCGCCCTTCTCCTTCATGGCGGCAAAACGCCCCATGTCGAGACCGGCGCAGAAGGCGCGGCCCTCGCCAGACAGCACGACGACGCGCACGCTCTTGTCCTTTGAAAGCCGGTCGGTTGCGGCGACAAGGGCCTCGAACATGGCCTGATCCAGCGCATTCATCTTGTCCGCGCGCACCAGCCGAACATCGGCGACGCCTTCCGAGATCGAGATCGAGACGCGCTCTTCCATGAATGAATTCTCCCCTGGTTCCCTGCTGTTCTTGTTCGGTGCCGCTTTACAGGACGACGGCGGCCGGATTTAGTCAATCGATCAATTAATCGACAATCGCAACGGGGAAAACAGCCATGTTCAAGGAAAATCTTCTGGCGGGACGGCGCATCCTCGTGACCGGCGGCGGCACCGGGCTCGGCAAGTCGATGGCGGCGCGCTTCCTCCAGCTCGGCGCCGAGGTGCACATCTGCGGCCGGCGCAAGATCGTTTGCGACGAGACCGCGACCGAGCTGATGGCCGAGTATGGCGGCCGCGTGAGCAGCCACGGCGTCGACATCCGCAACGCGCTCGCGGTCGAGGAGATGATCGAGACCATCTTTCGCGACGGCCCCCTCACCGATCTCATCAACAACGCCGCCGGCAATTTCATCTCGCGCAGCGAGGAACTGTCGCCGCGCGGCTTCGACGCCGTCGCCAACATCGTCATGCACGGCACGTTCTATGTGACGCAAGCGGTCGGCAAGCGCTGGATCGCGTTGAAGCAGCCCGGCAACGTCGTCTCGATCACCACGACCTGGGTGCGCAACGGCTCGCCCTATGTGGTGCCGTCGGCGATGAGCAAGTCGGCGATCCACGCCATGACGATGTCGCTCGCCACCGAATGGGGCCGCTACGGCATCCGGCTGAACACGATCGCACCGGGCGAGATCCCGACCGAGGGCATGAGCAAGCGCATCAAGCCCGGCGACGAAGCCGGCGCGCGCACCAAGGCGATGAACCCGATGGGCCGCGTCGGCACCATGGAGGAATTGCAGAACGTCGCCGTGTTCCTGATCTCGGGCGGCTGCGACTGGATCTCCGGCGAGACCATCGCCATGGACGGCGCGCAGGCGCTCGCCATGGGCGGCAATTTCTACCAGCTCCGCGACTGGACCGACGACGACTGGAAAACCGCGCGCGAGAGCATCATGGCGCAGAACGAAAAGGATCGTGCGAAGCGGGGGTGACGTAGTCGTCCTGGCGAAAGCCAGGACCCATTACCACCGAATGCTTTTTGGCGAAGATTGGTCATGGCCGGTCTTCGCCAAATTGCGTTTTGTGGCTATGGGTCCTGGCTTTCGCCAGGACGACGACGTTGAAGCCATGGCGTACCTCCCCCGTCTTGTCTTCCCCTGCGGATGACGCCACACTCCGCAGCATAAGAACAAGACGGTATGGGAGAAACATGACCACACAGCCATTGGCCAATCTCGCCGACGTGGTGCGCGAGCGCGCCAAGAGCCGCGGCAACGCGATCGCCTTCGAGTTCGAAGGCCGCGTCACCAGCTTTGCCGAATTCGACGTCAAGACGAATAAAGTGGCCAACGCGCTGATCGCCATGGGTGTGAGACGCGGCGAGCGCATCGCCTATCTCGGCAAGAACAGCGACATCTATTTCGAGCTGCTGATGGGCGCCATGAAGGCCGGCGTGGTGATGGCGCCCGTGAACTGGCGGCTCGCGGGCCCCGAGGTCGCCTTCATCGTGAGCGACTGCAAAGCGCCGGTGCTGTTCGTGGGACCTGAGTTCATCGCCCTGGTCCGCCAGATCAAGGGCCAGTTGCCGGGCGTGCGCAGCGTCATCACCACCGAAGGTGGCGCGCCGGAATGGCAGGATTTTACAGCTTGGCGCGATGCACAGAGTGGCGATGATCCCAAGGTGCCGATCGACGCGAAGGACATCGCGATTCAGCTCTATACGTCGGGTACGACGGGCAAGCCGAAGGGCGCGATGCTGTCGCATGCGAACTTCCTCAACCTCGTGCAAACCGGCAATGCCGAGGACAAGCCGGAGTGGAACCGGTGGTCGACCGACGACGTGTCGCTGGTCGCGATGCCCATCTTCCATATCGGCGGTTCCGGCTGGGGCGTGATGGGGCTCTATCACGGCGCCCGCGGCGTGATCGCGCGCGAGTTCGATCCGACAAAAGTGCTGGATTTTTTCGAACAGTCCGGCATCACAAAACTGTTCATGGTGCCCGCCGCGATGCAGTTCGTGGTGCGGCAGCCGCGCGCGAGGACTGTCGATTTCTCGCGGTTGAAATACATGCTGTACGGCGCCTCGCCGATACCGGCGGCGCTGCTGAAGGAATGCATCGAGATCTTCAAATGCGGCTTCGTGCAGATGTACGGCATGACCGAGACCACCGGCACCATCGTCGCGCTGCCGCCGGAGGATCATATCGAGGGGCTGGAGCGGATGCGCTCGGCCGGCAAGGCGCTGCCGGGCGTCGAGATCGCGATCCTCGATGTCGATGGCAAGCCGCTGCCGCCGCGCGAGGTCGGCGAGATCGCGACACGCTCGGGCTCCAACATGGCAGGCTACTGGAATCTGCCGGAAGCGACCGCCGCGACGCTGCGCGGCGACGGCTGGCTGCGCACCGGTGACGCCGGCTACATGGACGAAGACGGCTATCTCTACATCCATGACCGCATCAAGGACATGATCATCTCCGGCGGCGAAAACATCTACCCGGCCGAAGTCGAGAGCGCGCTGTGCGATCATCCCGACGTCGCGGAAGCCGCAGTGATCGGCATACCCGACGACAAATGGGGCGAGGCGGTGAAGGCCGTCGTGGTGATGAAGCCGGGCAAGCAGGCGACCGCCACCGACATCATCAACTTCACCCGCGAGCGCATCGCGGGGTTCAAGACGCCGAAGAGCGTGGAGTTCCTGCCGGCGCTGCCGCGCAATCCGTCAGGCAAGATTTTGCGGCGGCAATTGCGCGAGCCGTATTGGGCGGGGAAGGATAGAAGGGTGAATTAGGCCGACTGCGAGAAGCGATGGTGCAATCGGGAGCTCCGCCCATGGCGACATCTCTGGATTGCTTCGCTTCGCTCGCAATGACGGTGTGGAGGCGGATGCGCGCCTCTCTCCTCCGTCATTGCGAGGAGCCCTTGCGACGAAGCAATCCAGACTGTCTCTCTGGAAAGACTTTGGATCGCTTCGCTCGCGATAACAGCTAATGCTTCCCCGGCCCCATATAGCCGAACAAAAATCCCGCCACCTTGCGGATCTGGATCTCCTCGCTGCCCTCGGTGATGCGGTAGCGGCGGTGGTGGCGGTAGATGTGCTCGAACGGCTTGTGGCGTGAATAGCCCATGCCGCCGTGGACCTGCATGGCGCGGTCGGCGGATTCGCAGCAGAGGCGGTTTGCCCAATAGTTGCACATCGAGACGCGGTCGGAGAGCGTGCGCTCGATCTGCTCCTCAGTGAGCTTGTCCATCTCCCAGGCGGTCTTGCGGATCAGCAGCCGCAGCATCTCGGCCTGGGTCGCAAGCTCGACCAGCGGGAACTGGATCGCCTGGTTCTCGGCCAGCGCCTTGCCGAACGGTTTTCGCTCGCGCGCATATTTCACGCTCTCGTTGATACAGTAGACCGCTGCCCCCAACGAACTCGCCGCCTGCCGGATACGGTTCTGATGGACAAAACATTGTGCCAGCGACAGGCCGCGCCCGACCTCGCCGAACAGCGCGTCCTCGGGAACGAACACGTCCGTGAAGCTGACGCGAGGATGATCGGTCGGCATGTTGAAGGTCCACATGTACTCTTCGATCTTCACGCCCTGGCTCTTGGCCGGCACCAGGAAACAGGTGATACCGCGGGCATCGCCGTCATTGCCGCTGGTGCGCGCGAACAGCGCGCAATGCGTGGCGACGTGCATGCCGGTCGTCCACATCTTCTCGCCGTTGATGATCCAACCCTTGACGTTGTCGCGGGTCGCGGGCACCGCGCGCGTTTCCATGTGGGTGGCGTCGGAGCCATGATTTGGCTCGGTCAGGCCGAAGGTGATGCGGTACTTGCCCTTGATCGAGCCATCGATCATCGCCTTCTGGTCGTCGCGTCCGTAGCGATCGAGCATGGTAGCGACGGGGAAGTTGCCGACGATGGAATGCTCGTTCTGAAGATCGTTGTGCAGGCCGAGCCCCTTGGCGGCAAAGTGCTCGCGGATCACGGCCATCCAGAGATTGGAGCCATCCTTCCCGCCATATTGCTTCGGCACCGGAAATCGCAAATGACCGGCCGCGTCCGCGAGATCCTTGGCCTTGCGCAGCAGCGCTTCCCATTCGTGGCGCGGCAGGCCGCCATTCTCGAAATCGGTGCGGGCCCATTCGCGACGATGATCGAAGAAGCGGATATTATCATCGGCCTCTTCCAGCGGCTTGATCACGCGTTCGATGAAACGGTCGAGCTCTGCGAGATAGGCGACGAGATCGGCAGGCAATGAGAAATCCACGGCTCTCTCCCGGGTGTTTTTTCGTTTTGCGTTAAGGCGCTGGGCGCAGCTTTGCTTCGCACGATTAAGGTGAGAAGAGCGTCGCCAAGTCAAGCAATGGGAGGCGTACCGGATGCGCAGGGCGCATTGCGCAATTCGATGGTGCTCTAGCGCGGTGGCGCGGTAGTATTCCGGCAATATTCCTTCACGAGAAACTGCGGGAGCGACCATGGAGCTGAAATTCTCAAAGGTGGAACGCAAGGGGCCGATCACGATCGTCACGCTGTCGCGGCCCGAGGTCTACAACGCGCTGCACACCGACGCGCATTTCGAGCTCAACAAGGTGTTCGACGATTTCTCCGCCGATCCCGAGCAGTGGATCGCGATCGTCACAGGCAGCGGCGACAAGGCGTTCTGCGCCGGCAACGATCTGAAGTGGCAGGCGGCCGGCGGCAAGCGCGGCTGGGACAAGGGCGGCTTTGCCGGCCTCACCGCGCGCTTCGACTGCGACAAGCCGATCATCGCCGCGGTCAATGGCGTGGCCATGGGCGGCGGTTTCGAGATCGCGCTAGCCTGCGACCTCATCATTGCCTCGGAGAACGCGACCTTCGCGCTGCCCGAACCGCGCGTTGGCCTCGCCGCACTCGCCGGTGGCCTGCACCGGCTGCCGCGCCAGATCGGGCTGAAGCGCGCCATGGGCATGATCCTCACCGCGCGCCACGTCAGCGCCAAAGAGGGTCTCGAACTCGGCTTCGTCAATGAGGTGGTGCCGCAGGGCGAGGCGCTCACGGCCGCGCTGCGCTGGGCTGAGATGATCACCAAGAATTCGCCGATGTCGATCCGCGCGTCAAAGCAGGCGATCCAGAAGGGCCTCGGCGTGTCGCTGGAGCAGGCGATCGAGCAGCAGCGCGACTATCCGGCCGTGAAGGCGATGGCGGCCTCGCAGGACTACATCGAGGGACCGAAGGCATTTGCGGAGAAGCGGCCGCCGAAATGGATGGGGAAGTAGCTGTTTCCGTCATGCCCGGGCTTGTCCCGGCCATCCACGCCTCACCGCGCGGCACGAAGAACGTGGATGCCCGAGACGAGCCCGGGCATGACGATGCGAAGAGAGTAGCGCGCCTGCATCAACGCCGTCATTGCGAGCGTAGCGAAGCAATCCAGAATCTTTCCGCTGAGACGGTCTGGATTGCTTCGTCGCTACGCTCCTCGCAATGACGAGGAGAGGTCTACCCGCCGCGCGACAGTTCCCGCTTGTACGATGCATAATTCGGTTGGTCGACCGCAAGCTTGTCCATCGTGGTCGCCCACAGATGCTCGGCCAACCCCGGCGTCGCGAGATCGACCTCGCCGCTCGCAATACGCTCGGCGAGTACGCGGTTGAGGTCGGTGACCGCGCCGTCCATGCCGAGCAACGCGCGCAACCGGTCCACCTCCGCGGCATCGCTCCCCTCCTCCAGCGTCAACTGCCGTGTCACGAGATCGAGAATATTGATGGCGACGCGCAGCTTGAAAGCTTGGTGGCCGGAGATCAGCGGCGCGATATCGTTGCGGAGGAAATCGGCGACTGACTTGGTCAGCTCGATCGGGGTCGGCTCGTCCTGCATGGTCAACTCCCCCGCGGCACCAGCAGCCGCAACAGATCGATCTCGGTCTCGGAGGCACGGCGTCCGATCATGGCGCGTTCCATCGAATGGTCCGGACTTTCTCGAAATCGCTGCATCATGCCGCCGCACATGATGCCCCAGCGCAGCGTGCCCATCACTTCCCAGAATTTGACACGTGATGGATCGACCTTGCGGCCTGCGGCCTCATAGCCGGCGAACAGCTCCTCACGCGAGCCAAACCCGCCGACAGGCTTGTCGATCTCGCCAAAACGCCAGGAATTAACGCAGACCCAGCCGAGATCCTCCATGGGGTCGCCGAGATGAGCGAGCTCCCAGTCAAGCACCGCGCGCACGCCGTCGGCGCCGATGATGAGATTGCCGTTGCGGAAATCGCCGTGCACCAGCGTCGTCTCGGCCGAAGGACCCGGATCGTGGTCGCGCAGCCAGCGCAGCGCCAGCTCGAACACGGGTTTGGGCCAGTCCAGACTGCGATAATCGCGCTCGAACTCGGCGATCTCCTCGGTCGCGGACCGGCTGCGCAGCTCGGGCAATTTGTCCCGCGGCAGCCCGTGCAGCTTCGCAAGCACCTCGCCAATCTGCCGCGCGAGAAGCGGCCGCGTCGCGGCGAATTCATCATCGCGAAGAATCTTGCGCGCGATGGTCTCGCCCTCGACCCGCTGCATGATGAAGCCGGTGCCGAGATCGTCGTCCGGCGCGAGCACATGCATCACGCGCGGCGACGGCACGCCGGCCTGATAGGCAAGCTGCATCAGCTGCGCTTCCGCGCCGAGACCCGCCGCGCGCGTCGGCGCCGCGCCATACCCCTTCGGCGAGCGGCGCAGGATCGCACCGATCGGCCCATCGGGATGCACGATGTCGAAGCGCCAGGTCTCCTGGCTGGCGCCGCCGGACAGTCTTGCCACGCCAGCGACACCAGTTGCGCCCGGGCACCAGCGCGCAACGCTGCGGGAGAGTTCGGCCTCGATCATTTGCCCTTGATCACCTGCCGTTGAATTTGGCCGGCCGCTTCTCCAAGAAGGCGCCGACGCCTTCGCGGAAATCATCCGTGTCGCCGGCGCGGAGCTGGCACTGGAATTCGAGATTGAGCTGATCCTCGAAGGAATTTTCCGGGCTGTCCCAGTAGAGCTTGCGGATCAGCGACAGCGCGACCGTCGGGCCGCTGGCGAGGTCATGCGCGAGCTTCATCGCCTCCTCCATCAGCACGCCGTCATCATAGACGCGGTTGACGAGGCCCCATTCCAGCGCCTTCTCGGCCGGGAGCCGCTCGCCCATCAGCGACAATTCGATCGAGCGTGCCTTGCCGATCAGCCGCGGCAAGAGCCAGGTCGAGCCGCAATCCGGCACCAGGCCGATACGGCGGAAGGCTTGAAGAAAGTAAGAGGACCGCGCGCATAAAATCATGTCGCCGAGCAGCGCGAAGCTCATGCCGGCGCCGGCCGCGGGGCCGTTGACCGCGGTCACGATCGGGCAATGCAGATTGCGGATGCGGCGCAGGAAGGGATGGAAGCCGGTCTCAAGCGTCAGGCCGGCCTTGGTCTTCTTCGACTGGTTGTTGCGGCCCTGGAGATTCGCGCCGGTGCAGAACGCCCGCCCCACGCCGGTGAGCACGACGCAGCGCACCTCGTCCTTCTTCTCCTCGATCGTGTCGAGCGCTTCCGCGAGACCGCCCAGCATGTCGACGGAGACCGCGTTCATCACCTCCTGGTGGTCGAGCTTGAGGATCGCGACCGAGCCATCGAGATCGAGCGTGACGTGTTTGAACTGCATGGTTTCCTCGTGAGTTGCGGCCTGCGCCAGTTTCGCAGACCGGAATTACTTTTGCCGGGGCGCATATTTGATTTTTGGCACGGTCTTGTCCATGGTGATCAGAGCATAGCAAGCAATCTTGCGCGCAGCGGCTGATGCGCGCATGCCAAAAAAACAGGAAACGCGCCATGAACCTTTTCGACCTTTCGGGACGGGTCGCCGTGATCACCGGCGGCAATGGCGGCATCGGGCTAGGCATCGCGCAGGCGCTCGCCGGCCAGGGCTGCAACGTCTCGATCTGGGGCCGCAATCCTGACAAGAACAGCAGCGCTGCCGCGAGCCTGGCCGGGCTATCAGGCAAGGTCGACGCGCGGGGCTGCGACGTCTCCGACCCGGCCTCGGTCAATGCCGCGATGAAGGCCACGCTCGACATGTTCGGCCGGGTCGACGGCTGCTTCGCCAATGCCGGCATCGGCGGCGGCGGCCGGCGCTCCTTCATCGAACGCACAGAGGAAGAATGGCGTGGGATGTTTGCGACCAATCTCGACGGCGTGTTCCACGCGTTCCAGGCGGCCGCAAAACACATGACCGAGCGCGCCAATGCGGGCGATCCCTTCGGTCGGCTGGTGGCGACTTCGAGTCTCGCCTCGATCTTCGGTACCGCCCGCAACGAGCACTACGCGGCGACCAAGGCCGCGATCAACGCGCTGGTGCGCGCGCTCGGCGTTGAGCTGGCGCGCCACGGCGTCACCGCGAACGCGATCCTGCCCGGCTGGATCAAGAGCGACATGACCTCGGGCCTGATGGCCAACGAGAAATTCGTCGCAAACGTGATGCCGCGCATTCCGGTGCGCCGCTTTGGCGAAGCCAGCGATTTCGGCGGCATCGCAGTGTATCTGATGAGCAAGGCGTCGTCGTACCACACCGCGGATACGTTCGTGATCGACGGCGGCTATACGGCGTTTTGATTCTCGTAGCCCGGATGGAGCGCAGCGCAATCCGGGACGGCCAAAAGCAAACAAGACCCGGATTACGCTGCGCTCCATCCGGGCTACAAGATGAGGGAAATAGGGCAAAATGTTTTCACACGTGATGATCGGCACCAACGACCTCGACAAGGCCAAGGCCTTCTACGACAATTTGCTGTCCACGCTCGAGGTGCGGCCGGCGCGGGTCGACGGCCATCGCATCTTCTACATCACCAAGACCGGCGTGTTCTCGGTGACGAAGCCAATCAACGGCGAAGCGGCGACGCCTGCGAATGGCGGCACCATCGGCTTTGCCGCCAACTCGCCGGAGCAGGTCAATGCATGGCATACGGCCGGCATCGCTGCCGGCGGCGTTCCTTGCGAAGATCCGCCCGGCATCCGCCAAGGCCCGGGCGTCAACCTCTATATCGCGTATTTGCGCGACCTCGACGGCAATAAGATCTGCGCCATGCATCGGATGGCGAACTAACCACAGCAAACACTGTCATTCCCCGCGAAGGCGGGGAATCCAGTACGCCGCGGCTTCTCGATTCAATCATGTCCGTCACGGAGTACTGGATCGCCCGCCTTCGCGGGCGATGACAGCAGCGCTCGCGGCAACCGTCCCATTCAAACAACATTTCAAACGCCCTGCGATATTCCATCGTATGGCATGGCTCGCTCTAGAAAATGCGCGCTCGCACTTTGGCGACGCTGCGACTATTCTCCGGGTCAACGCGATCTCAGCGACCCCGGAAGGAACAATGACAAAACACACCTATATTCCCCGCACCACCAACTACACCCTCAATCCCGGCGACGAGCTCAACGACCTCAGGATGTCGGACCAGGTCCGGCCGCTCTATGATCACGTCAGGAAGTTCATCCGCGACACCGTCGAACCGATGTCGATCGAATTCGCCAAGGCAGGCGAAGGGAAACAAGACCGCTGGAGCTTCACGCCGAAGCAGCTCGAGGTACTGGAGAAGGCCAAGAACAAGGCCAAGCAGGAAGGCCTCTGGAACTTCTTCCTGCCCGACGACGAGACCGGCCAGGGCCTGAAGAATCTCGACTACGCCTATATCGCATCCGAGCTCGGCAAGAGCCCGTTGGCCTCGGAGAGCATGAACTGCTCGGCGCCTGACACCGGCAACATGGAGGTGCTGGAGCGCGTCGGCACCGAGGAGCAGAAGGAGAAGTGGCTGAAGCCACTGATGAACGGCGAGATTCGCTCGGCCTATGTCATGACCGAGCCGAACGTCGCCTCCTCCGATGCCAAGAACATCTCGACCACCGCCAAGCTCGTCGGCGACGAATGGGTCATCAACGGCGAGAAGTATTACATCTCCGGCGTCGGCGATCCCCGCTGCAAGATCCTCATCGTGATGGTGAAGACCAATCCGGATGCGGCGCCGAGCAAGCAGCAGTCGCAGATCCTGGTGCCGCGCGACACGCCCGGCGTCGAGGTGCTCGGTCCCATGTACGTGTTCGGCCAGGACCACGCGCCGCGCGGCCACATGCACATGCGCTTCAACAACGTGCGCGTGCCCAAGGAGAACATTCTGCTCGGCGAAGGCCGCGGCTTCGAGATCTCGCAGCTTCGGCTGGGCCCCGGCCGCATCCACCACTGCATGCGCACCATCGGCAAGGCCGAGAAGGCACTCGACCTGATGGTGCAGCGTGGCCTCACCCGCGAAGCCTTCGGCAAGAAGATCGCCCATCTCGGCGGCAACATGCAGATCATCGCGCAGGCGCGCTGCGAGATCGAGGCGATGCGGCTGATGGTGCTGAAGGCCGCCAAGGCCATGGACGTGCTCGGCAACAAGGAGGCTCGTGTCTGGGTCTCCATGGTCAAGGCCATGGTGCCGGAGCGCGCCTGCAAGATCATCGACCAGTCGATCCAGATGCACGGCGCCACCGGCATCTCGCACTGGACCCCGCTCGCCGAGATGTATCAGGACGTCCGCCACCTGCGCTTCGCGGATGGTCCGGACGAGGTGCACTGGATGGTGGTGGGACGCCACGAGCTGAGCATGGCGTGAGGTCTCGCCAAGCGCGGCCCTGCCGTAGGGTGGGTTAGCGAAGCGTAACCCACCACTGTTCGTCTCCGGGGAAGCGAAAGAGGTGGGTTACGCTAGCGCTAACCCACCCTACAATACTGCGATGTTCAGCGATGCGCCTACGACGCGGCCACCTCGCCGACCTTGTCCTGCGTCCTGGTCTCGAAGTCGCTGGCGTCGTGACGCTCGTGGAGCTGGCTGGCGGGATCGCCGGAGACACGGTTGACCATGCGGCCGCGCTTGACGGCCGGACGCTTGGCGATCTGGTCGGTCCAGCGCTGCACGTGCTTGTAGTCCTGCACGGAGAGGAATTCGCCCGCGCCATAGACCAGCCCCTTGGCGAGCGCGCCGTACCAGGGCCACACCGCCATGTCGGCAATGGTGTATTCGCTGCCGGCGAGATATTCGTTGTCGGCGAGCCGGCGGTCGAGCACGTCGAGCTGGCGCTTCGTCTCCATCGCGAAACGGTCGATGGCGTATTCGATCTTGGTCGGCGCGTAGGCGTAGAAGTGGCCGAAGCCACCGCCGAGATAGGGCGCGCTGCCCATCTGCCAGAACAGCCACGACATCGCTTCAGTGCGGCTCTTGATGTCCTTCGGCAGGAAGGCGCCGAACTTTTCGGCGAGGTAGAACAGGATCGAGCCGGACTCGAACACCCGGATCGGCTCCGGGCCGGAGCGGTCCATCAGCGCCGGGATCTTGGAATTCGGATTGATGTCGACAAAGCCGCTGCCGAACTGGTCGCCGTTGCCTATTCTGATCAGCCAAGCGTCGTATTCCGCGCCCTTGTGGCCGAGCGCCAGAAGCTCCTCCAGCATCACGGTGACCTTGACCCCGTTCGGCGTCGCCAGCGAATAGAGCTGGAAGGGATGCTTGCCGACCGGCAGCTCCTTGTCGTGAGTGGGACCGGCGATGGGACGGTTGATGCTGGCGAACTGCCCGCCGTTCTCCTTGTTCCAGGTCCAGACTTTGGGCGGCACGTAGGCGGGGGTGTCGGTCATGAGGGGGCTCCGGCGAAAAGATGCGTCTGCATTAATTAGCCCACGGACGGCCGATGGCAAGCCCTGCCGGCCCTGCGTCCGGCGCGGGCCTCGCGACCGCGTCATGCATCCGACGTTGCCGAGGACGACCTGCACCAGAGGCCGCATCTGTCGAGCCATGCGTGCGGCTTCGCGTAACACGGCGTGTGCACGCAAGATGCGCCGCCAAATCCGGATTGGCATAGCGCAAGACGATGGTCTAGCGTCGATGAGCCTTCGCTCAAGATTGCGACAACAGCAACGCGAAGGCCCGCCGGAGGGAACGATGAAATCGCCGATCTGCGACATGCTGGGCATCGATTTCCCCCTGCTCGCCTTCAGCCATTGCCGCGATGTCGTCGCCGCCGTCAGCCGGGCCGGAGGCTTTGGCGTGTTAGGTGCCACCGTGCACACGCCGGATACGCTGGAGCGCGAGCTGAAATGGATCGACGATCACGTCGACGGTAAGCCCTACGGCGTCGACGTGCTGATCCCCGAAAACATCTCGACCTCGGGCGAAAAGGACGTCACCTGGAAGAGCCTTGAAGCGCGCGTGCCTCAGGAGCACCGCGACTACACGCGCAATCTCCTGAAGAAATTCGACATCGAACTCACGACCACCGAGGTCGCCGACAACCAGCCGCAGCCGTTCGATGGCAGGACCGCGCTAGAGCTGCTGGAGGTCTCGTTCAAGCACCCGATCCGCCTGATCGCCAATGCGCTTGGCGTGCCGCCGAAGGCCATGATCGAGATGGGCAGGAAGCACGGCGTGCCGGTTGCGGCGCTGGTCGGCGCCAAGGAGCACGCACTGCGCCAGGTCGCGGCCGGCGTCGATATCCTCGTGGTCCAGGGCACCGAAGCCGGCGGCCATTGCGGCGAGGTCTCGACCATGGTGCTGGTGCCGGAGGTGATCAAGGCGATCAAGAATATCCGCGACGTGCCGGTGCTCGCCGCCGGCGGCATCATGACGGGACGGCAGATGGCGGCCTGCATGGCGATGGGTGCCGCGGGCGCCTGGACCGGCTCGGTGTGGCTTGCCACCGTCGAGTCGGAGACCACGGAGATCTTTCGCGAGAAGATGATCGCGGCATCGTCGCGCGATGCGGTGCGCTCGAAGGGCCGCACCGGAAAGCCGGCACGGCAGCTTCGCTCGGTCTGGACCGATGCCTGGGACCGCGCACCCGAGAGCCCCGGCGCATTGCCGATGCCGCTGCAAAGCATCGTCAGCCGCGACGCCTTCAACGCGATCGACCGCGCGGCGGCGGGCGGCAATGCCAAGGCGCGCGATCTCGTGAGTTACTTCGTCGGCCAGGGCGTCGGGCTGATCGACAGCGTGAAATCGGCCGGCGCCGTGGTGCAGGAGTTCAAGGAAGAGTTCGCCGAAGCCGTCGAGCACATGAATGCGCTGGTGGCGGAGTGATCGCCGCACACCGTCATTGCGAGCGCAGCGAAGCAATCCAGACTCTCACCGCGGACAGATCCTGGATTGCTTCGCTGCGCTCGCAATGACGAAACAACTGACATCGTGAACTGAAGCATGACAGACAAGAAAAATACCCCCGAAGACCGCATCCCCGTCATCGTCGGCATCGGCGAGATCGTCGACCGCCCCAAGGAGATCACCGAGGGCCTCGAGCCGCTGGACCTGCTCGAACAGGCCTTGCTGCGCGCGGAAGCAGACGCCGGCGCAAAGCTGCTCGGGGAGGTGCAATCGCTCGACGTCGTCAACTTCCTGAGCTGGCGCTATCGCGATCCGGAGCAGTTGCTGGCGCAACGACTCGGCATCTCGCCCGCGCATTGCTATTACGGCCCCGTCGGCGGCGAGAGCCCGATCCGCTATATCCACGAGGCAGCAAAGCGCATTGCGCGCGGTGAATGCAGTGTTGCCGCTGTCTGCGGCGCGGAGGCACAGTCGACGGCGACCAAGGCGGAGCGCGCCGGCGCGAAGCTGCCATGGACGCCGTTCGCCCATGACGTCGAGGAGCCGAAACGCGGCGCAGCGTATCAGAAGCCGCTGGCGCAGAAGCTCGGGGTGTTCCGGCCCGTCACGGTGTATCCATTCTACGAGGCCGCCTCCTCGGCGTATTGGGACCAGACGCCGCGCGAAGCGATGGCGGAGTCAGGCGTGCTGTGGTCGCGCTATTCAGAAGCCGCCGCGCAAAATCCAAATGCCTGGCTGAAGCGGCGCTATGCGCCCGACGAAATCACGACGCCGACCGCGGACAACCGCCTGATCGCCTGGCCCTACAACAAGCTCATGGTTGCCAACCCTAGCGTCAACATGGGCGGCGCGCTGCTGCTCACCAGCCTCGCCAGGGCGCGTGCGGCAGGCATCGCCGAGGACAAGCTCGTCTACCCGCTCGGCGGCGCCTCGGCCGAGGAACCGCGCGACTATCTTTTGCGCGACCAGTTTTACGAGAGCCATTCGCAGAACGCCGTTTTGAAGGCCGTGATGGATCTCGCCGACGGCGACGGCAAGAATTTCGACGCGATCGAGCTCTATAGCTGCTTCCCGTGCGTGCCCAAAATGGCGCGGCGGACGCTGGGCCTGGGTGCGGACGTGCAGCCGACCGTAACAGGCGGCCTCACCTTCTTCGGGGCGCCGCTCAACACCTACATGACCCATGCGGCCTGCGCGATGGTGCGGCGCCTGCGCGACGGCGCCAAGCTCGGCCTGCTCTACGGCCAGGGCGGCTTCGTCACCAAGCATCATGCGCTGGTGGTGTCGAAGGCGCCGCCGCGTGAAGCATTGGCACAGGAGACGAGCGTGCAGGCGGCGGCGGACCGCAACAAGCGCGCGGTGCCGGAGTTCGTGACGGAGCCGAGCGGCATGGGCAAGGTCGAGAGCTTTACGGTGCTCTATGGCCGCAGCGGCGATGTCGAGCATGGCGTGGTGATGCTGCGGACGGAAGACGACAGGCGCACGCTGGCGCGGATTCCCGCGGGCGACACGGCGACGTTGGCGCAAGTGCTGAACATGGACCGCACGCCGGTGGGTTCGCTGGGCGAGATCACGACGGCCGCGGATGGCGTTCCGGAGTGGCGCGTGGCGTAGTCTCGTAGGGTGGGTTAGCCGAAGGCGTAACCCACCTCTTTTGCTTGCGCGGAGACGAACAATGGTGGGTTACGCTTCGCTAACCCACCCTATAAACTCACCCTACCCCTTCGGCGCCTGCGTCTCCGACGCCGTCGCCGGCTTGCCCTTGGCACCAGTGCCGGTCACGCGGACCTGATCGCCGTCGGAAAGGCCGTCCGGTGGTGCCGTGATGACGCGGTCGTCCGCTGCAATTCCCGAGGCGAGCTCGATCTCGCGGCCGAGGTCGCGGGCGATGGTCACGGGCTTGAACAGGACCTTGTCGTCCGGACCGACGGTTGCGACGCGCAGGCCGCTGCCGTTGAAGATCAGCGCACTGGCGGGAATGCTGAGCGGCGCGGAGTCGCGCTGCAGGTTGAGCTTCACGCTGGCGTAGCCGCCGGGCATCAGCTCGCCCGAGGAATTGTCGAGACCAAGTTGCATGCGCGTCGTGCCGGAGGCGACGTCAACCGCCTGCGAGGAGGCTTCCACCGTCGCCTGGAAGGTCCGGTTCGGATACTCCGGCAGCACAATGGCGGCCTTGGCGCCGATCTTGATCGCGGGCACGTAGTTCTGGGGCACGTTGATGTAGACGCGCAGCTTGGTGATGTCGGAGACCACGAACATCGCCGGGCCCGAGCCGCCGCCTGAATTGATCAGCGCACCGACGTCGGTGTCGCGCGCCGTGACCACACCGTCAAACGGAGCGGTGATCTTCTTGTAACCGGCCAGCGCTTCGAGGCGCTCGACATTGGCCTGGCCCGAGCGAACCGCCGCGTTCTTGTTGGAGAGATCGGCGGTACGCTCGTCGATCTCCTGCGCGGAGACGAAGTTGGAGGCGACCAGCGTCTTGCGGCGGTTGAGGGTGGCTTCCGACAGCCTGGCACTGGACTGCTGGCTGGCGAGGTCGGCGCGGGCCTGAAGCAGTTGCTGGTCGAGGTCGGGCGCCTCGATCTCGGCGATCACCTGACCGGCCTTCACCCGCGCACCGATGTCGGCGCTCCAGCTCTTGAGATAGCCGGGAACGCGGGCAAAGATCGGCGCGCGATAATAGGCTTCGAGACGGCCCGGCAAGTCGATGGTCGTATTGAGAGCCTTGGCATTAGGCAGCGTCACCGCGACGCTCGGAACAGCCTGATCATCGGTCCATGCCTTCAGTTTGGAGCCCTGCTCCTCGCGCGCGCGGATGCCGGTGCCCACGACCAGGCCCGCCGCGATCAGCGCCACCACGCCGAAAATGCCCAGTTTCCGGTGCGACACCGGGGAGCGGGATTCAGTGGGCGACATGCGGAGTCTCCAAAGGGGCGGCGGCTTTGCCGCCTTGCTTCTTGTGTACCATGCTGAACACCACGGGAACGAACATCAGCGTGGCGAAGGTTGCAAAGATCAGGCCGCCGATCACGGCGCGGCCGAGCGGCGCATTCTGCTCGCCACCCTCGCCGAGCCCCAGGGCCATGGGCGCCATGCCGATGATCATGGCGAGCGCGGTCATCAGCACCGGGCGGAACCGGACGAAGCCGGCTTCCAGCGCCGCGGCGATGGGATCGCCGAGCTCTTCGTAGCGCTCGCGCGCGAACGAGATTACGAGCACGCTGTTGGCGGTGGCAACGCCCATGCACATGATGGCGCCGGTCAGCGCCGGCACCGACAGCGTCGTCTCAGTGGCGAACAGCATCCAGACGATGCCGGCGAGTGCGGCGGGCAGCGCCGTGATGATCACGAACGGATCGGACCAGGACTGGAAGTTCACGACGATCAGGAAATAGATCAGGACGACCGCGCCGAGCAGGCCGAACAACAAGCCGGTGAAGGCGCTGTTCATGGTCTGCACCTGGCCGAGCAGCACCACCGAAGAGCCTTTCGGCACCTCCCTGGCGGTGTCGGCGATCACCTGGCGGATGTCGGTCGCGACCGCACCGAGATCGCGGCCCGAGGTGGTGGCGAAGATCTGCACCATCGACTGGATGTCGTATTGCGAGACCACCGCGCTCGAGGTCGAGCGCTTGATGTCGGCGATGCCGCCGAGGATCGGCGACTGCGAATTTCCGGCGGCCGTGATCGGCAGCGTCTGCAGCGCGCTGAGCGAATCCATCTGGTATTGCGGCGTCTGCATCACGATCGAATAGGACACGCCGTTATCCGGGTTGAGGTAGTAGGTGGGCGCCACCTGCGAGGAGCCGGCAAGGTTGACCACGAGACTGTTGGTGACGTCGCGCTCGGTCAGGCCGACATATTGCGCGCGGGTGCGGTCGACA
The DNA here is from genome assembly GCF_040548425.1 of Bradyrhizobium sp. i1.15.2. Classification (NCBI taxonomy): domain Bacteria; kingdom Pseudomonadati; phylum Pseudomonadota; class Alphaproteobacteria; order Hyphomicrobiales; family Nitrobacteraceae; genus Bradyrhizobium; species Bradyrhizobium sp. i1.15.2. The sequence continues at coordinate 146,209 of NZ_JBEPRQ010000006.1, forward strand.
TCGATGTTGAAGGTCGGGTTGTTCGGCGATTGCTGGATGCGCGCATCCGCGACGCCGGGAATCCTGCGGACCTTGGCCAGCAGATTGTTGGCATAAGCGAAGTTGGCGCTGAGATTGGCGCCGCGGATCTGCAGATCGATCGGCGCCGGCGCGCCGAAGTTCAGGATCTGGCTGACGATGTCGGCCGGCAGGAAGGCGAAGCTGACGCCGGGGAACAGCCGCGGCAGTTGCTCACGCAGCACGCGCACATGCTCCTCGGTCGGCTTGTGGCCTTCCTTCAGCTTGATCTGGATGTCGCCATCCTGCGGGCCGATCACGCCGGTGTTGTTGTAGGTCATGTTGATGCCGGAGATCGGCATGCCGATGTTGTCGGTCAGCGTTTCGATCTCGCCCGGGATCAGCTTGCGGATCGCCTTCTGCACGTCGGCGAGCTGGTTCGCGGTCTCCTCCACGCGGGTGCCGACCTGGGTGCGGACGTGCATCAGGATGTTGCCGGCATCGACCGCGGGGAAGAAGTTGCGCCCGAGGAAGGGCACCAGCGCGAAGGAGGCGGCGACCACGCAAAGGAAGCCGATCACGAACACCGGACGGTGCGCCAGCGCGAGCCCGAGGAAATTATGGTAGCCGCCGCGAATGCGCTCGAAGCGAGCCTCGAAGCCGCGCTGGAACCAGACCAGGGGATTGCGCGACTTCGGCGGGCCGTCCTCGTGATGGACATGTGCCTGCAACAGATAGTTGGCCATGGTCGGCACCAAGGTACGCGACAGCAGGAATGACCAGATCATCGCGAACATCACCGCTTCCGCCATCGGCACGAACAGGAAGCGCGCCACGCCGGTGAGGAAGAACATCGGCACGAACACGATGCAGATGCAGAGCAGCGAGACGAAGGCCGGCGTCACGATCTGGTTGGCGCCGTCGAGGATCGACTGCTCGACCGGCTTGCCCTGCTCCAGATGGTAGTTGATGTTCTCGATCGTGACGGTGGCATCGTCGACGAGAATGCCGACCGCGAGCGCCAGGCCGCCGAGCGTCATGATGTTCAGCGTCTCGCCGATCGCCGACAGCATGATGATGGCGCCGAGCACGGAGAGCGGGATCGAGACCGCGATGATGACGGTCGAGCGCCAGCTGCCGAGGAACAGCAGGATCATGACGCTGGTGAGCAGCGCCGCGATCACGCCTTCAAACGCGACGCCTTCGATGGCGCCGCGGACGAATACCGACTGATCGCCGATGAAGCCGATCTTGAGCGCGTCCGGCAGCTGGTCCTTGACGTCGATCACCTTCTGCTTGATGCCCGCGATGATGTCGAGCGTCGAGGTCGCGCCCGCCTTCAGCACCATCATCAGCACCGAGCGGTTGCCGTCGACATGGACGATGTTGGTCTGCGGCGGGTTGCCGTCCCGCACAGTCGCGACGTCGCGCACATAGACCATCGCGCCGTTGACGGTCTTGATCGGCAGATTGCCGAGCTCGTCGATCTTCAGCGGCGAATTGTTGAGCTGGATGTTGTACTCGAAGGTGCCGATCTTCTGGGTGCCGACAGGCGTGATCAGGTTCTGCGCAGCCAGTGCATTGGCGACGTCCTGGCCGGACAGGCCGCGGGCCTGGAGCGCGGTGGGGTCGAGGTCTATCTGGATCTGGCGCTGCTTGCCGCCGAAGGGATACGGGATCGCAGCACCCGGCACGGTGACCAGCGGCGTGCGGAGCTGGTTGATGCCGATATCGGCGAGGTTCTGCTCGGTCAGCCCGTCACCCGACAGCGCCACCTGAACGATCGGCACGGTCGAGGCGGAGTAATTCAGGATCAGAGGCGGCGTCGCGCCCGGCGGCATCTGCTTGATCAGCGTCTGCGAGATCGCGGTGACCTGCGCATTGGCGGTGCGGATGTCGACGTTCGGCTGGAAGAAGATCTTGATGATGCCAAAGCCGTTATAGGAATTGGCGGTGATGTGCTCGATGTCGTTGACCGTCGTGGTCAGCGCGCGCTGAAACGGCGTGGTGATGCGGCCCGACATCTGGTCGGGCGGCAGGCCGGTGTACTGCCAGACCACGCCGATCACGGGAATGCGGATGTCCGGGAAGATGTCGGTCGGCGTCCGCAGCGCCGCCAGCGGTCCGATGATCAGGAGCAGGAGCGCGAGCACGACAAACGTGTAGGGCCGGCTCAGGGCAATACGGACCAGAGCAATCATTCGCCGGGAAATTCCAGGTCAAGCGAGGATACGGAATCCGCCCCCACGGGGATCCTCTTTACCCTTTACCCGAGCACCGCCGGAAACGCTAATCTCCGGCGGGTTTCCTGCATTCAATTCCCTGCTACCGCACTGCAGAACACGCACTGCGGCCATGCGGCCGCCTCATGCGGCGCGGACCGACCCGAGGAACTTGCCCACTTCGAGCTTCAGCCGGTTGGAATCGCGCGAGAGCATCTGTGCCGCCGACAGTACCTGTGAGGAGGCCGACCCGGTTTCGGTGGCGCCGCGCTCGACCTCGGCGACGTTCGAGGACACCTGCTGCGTGCCCTCCGCCGCGTGCTGCACGTTGCGAGCGATCTCCCGGGTGGCTGCGCCCTGCTCTTCCACGGCGGCCGCGATCGCCGAGGAAATCTCGGACAATTGCGCGATCGTGCCGCTGATCTGGCCAATCGCGCCGACCGAGTCCTGCGTTGCCGTCTGAATGCCGCCAACCTGCTGGCCAATCTCGCCGGTTGCCTTTGCCGTCTGCTCGGCGAGTGCCTTGACCTCGGAGGCAACGACCGCGAAGCCGCGACCGGCTTCGCCGGCGCGCGCGGCCTCGATTGTGGCATTGAGCGCCAGAAGATTGGTCTGACCGGCGATCGCGTTGATGAGTTCTACCACATCGCCGATGCGTGACGCGGCGCGCGACAGCTCGCTGACGCGTTCGGTGGTGATCTGCGCCTGGCTGACGGCCTCGCCTGCGATCCGCGCCGAGTCCTGAACCTGGCGGCTGATCTCGCGAACCGAAGCCGCCATCTCCTCCGCGGCAGAGGCGACAGAATCCACGTTGGCTGAGGCTTCTTCGGAGCCTGCCGCGACCACGGTAGCGAGCTCCATCGCGCGACCCGCCGTGGTGGACAGCGTCGAAGCAGACGCTTCCAACTCGGTCGCGGCTGACGAGACCGTTTCCACGATCTCGCCGATAGCGGCCTCGAAGGCGTCCGCGAGCTTTGCCATCTCGGCCTTGCGCTGCGCCTCTGAGCGCAGCTGCACGGCCTGGACCTCGCCGCGGCTGAAACGGATGATGGTCTGCACCGTCTGCAGGTTGCGTAGCGCCTCGCCAATCTCGTCGTCGCGCCGGATCACGATGCGGTTGTCCAGCTTGTCCTGGACGAGGTTGACCAAGGTGTCGTTGAGCTGCTGCATTGGCCCCTGGACGGCGCGCATGGTCGTAAGGCCGGCGAAGCCGAGGACGGCAGCGCCGGCGGCGGCCAGCAGCGCCAGGCTCAGGCTAGTCGTGCCGCCGGTCGAGAGCGCGCCGCCGATGCCAAGCCCAAGCACGAACAGCAGCTGCAGCGCCATCGTGGTGACCAGGCGCGCCTTCAGCGTTCTGGTGAAGATCGCAAAATGGTCGAGCAGCGAGCGGCGGCGGATGATGCCGGCGTCAACGCGATAACCATGCGGCTTCTTCTCGCGGATTGCAGCGTAGACCTCTTCGGCCAGCTTGCGCTGATCGGCCGGCAATCTGGTGCGGATCGACGTAAAGCCCGTGACCTGGCCGTTCTCGCGAATGGGCGATGCCGTCGCCAGCACCCAGTAGAAATCGCCGTTCTTGCGGCGGTTCTTCACCGCGCCGAGCCACGGCTTGCCGGCCTTCAGCGTGTCCCAGAGATTGTCAAATGCCTCCGGCGGCATGTCGGGGTGACGGACGATGTTGTGCGGCTGGCCCATCAGCTCCGCGGACGTGAAGCCGGCTGCAGCAAGGAAGTCGTCGTTGAAGTAGGTGAGCTTGCCCTTGAGGTCAGTCCGGGAGACGATCAGCGTCTCATCGCTGACGGAATATTCGACATCGGTGACGGGTAAATTCTTGCGCATGCGAGCCCCAAAAGTTGGATGAAATAAGCGGCGATTCAAATCAGGGCTGCTACCGGCGGTCCTTGTGACCATTCTCGTAAGCCGAATTTAACTATCGATGAAGAAGGCAACCCGTCCATCTTCCGCGGAACCCCATGATGGTACCTGCTACCGACATCAGGCTACCGGCGCTCGAAAAAAAAGAGCGGCGCTTGAGGCGCCGCTCGTTCGTCAATGGATGTTGACGCGGGAGTTTACACCTCGCGCGTCCGTCGTTACGCCGCGCGGACGTAGCTACGCCGCGCGAACGTTGGTCAGGAACTTGCTGACCTCGGTCTTGAGCCGGCCCGAGTCGTTGGACAGCATCTGTGCCGCCGACAGAACCTGCGAGGAGGCCGTGCCGGTCTCGGTTGCGCCGCGCTGCACGTCGGTGATGTTGGATGAGACCTGCTGGGTGCCCTGCGCCGCCTGCTGGACGTTGCGGGCGATCTCCTGGGTCGCGGCGCCCTGCTCTTCCACGGCCGCCGCGATCGCCGAGGAAATCTCCGACAGACGCTCGATGGTCGACGAGATCTCCTTGATGGCGCCGACCGAGTCGTTGGTCGCCGCCTGGATGCCGGAGATCTGCTGGCCGATTTCACCGGTCGCCTTCGCGGTCTGCTCGGCGAGCGCCTTCACCTCGGAGGCGACGACCGCAAAGCCGCGGCCGGCTTCGCCGGCGCGTGCGGCTTCGATGGTCGCGTTGAGCGCCAACAAATTGGTCTGGCCGGCGATGGTGTTGATGAGCTCGACGACGTCGCCGATGCGCGAGGCCGCCTTGGAGAGCTCGCTGACGCGCTCGGTGGTGGAGCGCGCCTGGCCGACGGCGTCGCCCGCCATTCGCGCCGATTCCTGGACCTGGCGGCTGATCTCGCTCACCGACGAGGCCATCTCCTCGGTCGCCGAAGCGACCGACTGCACGTTGGTCGAGGCTTCCTCCGACGCTCCGGCAACGGTGGTCGCCAGCCGCTGGGAGCGGTCGGCGGTCGAGGTCAGCGTCGAGGCGGAGGCCTCTAACTGAGTCGAGGCCGACGACACGGTCTGGACAATCTCGCCGATCATCGTCTCGAATTCGCGGGTGATGTTGTCGACGCGGCGGCCGCGCTCGATCTTGGCTTCGGCATCGGCGGCGGCAGCCTCGTCGGCGGCCTTCTTGGCGATCAGCGCTTCCTTGAAGATCTGGAGCACATCGGCCATGGCGCCGATCTCGGTCTTCTCACCGCGATGAGGAACTTCGGCGGAAAGCTCGCCCTTGCCCAGCGCCTGCATCGGCTCGATGATCGAGTTGATGCCGCTGGAGACGTCCCGGACCAGGTAGAAGCCGACGCCGACCCCGACGACGACGGCCGCGCCGAGGATGATCGAGACCAGCATGAAGGCATAATTGTAGCTATCCGCAGCGTCCTGCGCGGCCTGGTCTCCGCCCTTGGTATTGAGCTCGATGTCCTTGGTCAGGATCGCGTCCGCCTCGAGACCGATCTTGTTGACCGTCTTGGTGTTCAGCTCCTGGGCCTCATGCGGGACCTTGCCGGCCTCCTTGCGCGAGAGCGCCATGACGTCTTCGGTGCCCTTCTTATAGTCGTCCCAGAGCTTGGCCCAATCGTTGTAGAGCTTCCGTTCTTCGGGCGAGGTGATCATCGGCTCGTAGGCCTTGCGGGCCTTGGCGAGCGCCTCGATCACCGTGGCGCCCGTCTTCTCGTTGGCGAGCTTGTCTTCAAGGGTTTCCGACAGCATGTGCTGACGAACCACGTTGCGATAGGTGATGACCGATGCCCGGAGCTCGCCCAGCACCCGCACGCTGGGCATCCAGCTCGTGGTGATCTCGGTGGTATTGGCGTTCATCGACCGCATCTTCATGACGGCGAGCAGGCCCATGCCGGCCATCGCGACCAGCAGGAACGCCACGACACTGATGATCTTGGCGCGAATGGAAATGGTGGCGAGCATAATCGGGTCTCTTTGTGCTGGCGCGGCGGCGCGTCCGGAATTTTACGAATCAACCAAAAGGAGCAGTACCGAAATCAAACACCAGAGCACCTGAGCAGATGTTAATAACGACTCCGCACGAGTACCGAGCCTGAAACAAATGAACAGGCAGCTAAGAATGCCCTGCGCTCAGCGCATGAGCCCAAGCGCGTCGGAGAAAAACTCCGGGCCGCCGAAATTGCCGGACTTCAAGGCAAGCAACATGTCGCCTTTTTCAGCACCGACCGCGCGCAGCACCGGGACGCCCGCCGCGATCTCTACTCCCACGAGAAATCCGGGAATCTTCAACCGGTCGACCACGGCGCCGGATGTCTCCCCGCCGGCGACGACCAGGCGCTTCACCCCGCCCAGCACCAGACCCTCGGCGATATCGGCCATCGCCTGCTCGATGGCGTGACCGGCCGCGTCGCGACCATGGCGCGCCTGGAGCGCGGCGACCTGATCCGGCGTCGAGCTCGATGCGATCAGGACCGGACCGTCGGCCAGTCGCGGTTTCGCCCAGGCCAGCGCGCGCTGCGCCTCGTCCTCGCCCGTAGTAATACGGCCCGGATCGAGATGCAGCACCGGCATGACACGCTCGGCATTGGCAATCTGCTGAAGCGTCGCCTGCGAGCAGCTTCCGGCAAGGCACGCCGCCGGTCCGCCGACGGCAGCCCTCGCCTCGCTGCTCGCCGCTGTCGATGTGACCTTGCCTGTCGACACCAGCGCCCGCGCCAGCCCAAGGCCCATGCCGGAGGCGCCGACCGACAGCCGATGCTGGACAGCGACGAGGCCGATGGTCTCAAGGTCGCGGTCGAACACGGCGTCGATGATCGCCGCGCCAATGCCCTTGCCCGCAAGTTCGGCGAGCCGCGTCCGCACGGCATCCGCGCCGCGCGTGACGGTGGCGAGATCGACCAGGCCGATTTGCGTTTTGCTCTGGCGCGCCAGGATGCGCACCAGGTTGGAATCGTGCATCGGGTTGAGCGGATGGTCCTTCAGCGGGCTCTCGTTCAACGGCACGGCGCCGACAAACAGATTGCCCTGGTAGACGGTGCGGCCGGTCTCCGGGAAGGCCGGCGTCACCAGCACGGTCGCCTCGCCGCAATCGGCGCGCAGCGCGTCCATCACGGGGCCGATATTGCCCGCATCAGTGGAATCGAAGGTCGAGCAGATCTTGAACAGCACGTGGCCGGCGCCACGGCCGCGCAGCCATTTGTCAGCCGCGCGCGAGCGCGACACGGCAAGGCCGGCCTCGATCGAACGGCTCTTCAAGGACACCACGACGGCGTCGACCTCGGGCAGCGCGAGATCGTCCGCGGGCACGCCGATGGTCTGCACGGTGCGCAAGCCGGCGCGCGTCAGCGTGTTGGCGAGGTCGGAGGCGCCGGTGTAGTCGTCGGCAATGCAGCCAAGAGAGATTTTCGCGGCAACTGTCACGATTTCACTCCCGCATAAGGCTTGAACCAGGTAAGGCCGTCGGTGGTCTTGCCGCGGGGATTATATTCGCAGCCGACGAAGCCGGCATAGCCGAGCCGGTCGAGTTCGTCGAACAGGAACGGATAGTTCAGCTCCTCGCCATCAGGCTCGTTGCGCGAGGGGATGCTGGCGATCTGGATGTGGCCGATCACCGGCATCATCTCGCGCAGCCGCATCGTGACGTCGCCATGGATGATCTGGCAGTGATAAATGTCGAACTGCAGTTTTAGGTTCGGAAGCCGCAGCTCCTGGATCAGGTCGCGCGCGAAGCCGAAATCGTTGAGGAAATAGCCGGGCACGTTGCGCGCATTGATCGGCTCGAGCACGATGTCGATGCTGTGCGGCGCAAAGAACTCGGCGGCCCACGCCACCGATTTGTAGAACGCCTCGATCGCGACGCGCTCGCCACGGTTGGCGATGCCCGCCATCAAATGCAGCCGCTTGACGCCGGTCGCTTTGGCGTAGGGCAGCGCGGTCTCCAGGCTCGCCTTGAGCTCGGGGAATCGCGACGGGAGCGCCGCAAAACCCTTCTCGCCGGCATTCCAGTCGCCCGGCGGCAGGTTGAACAGTGCCTGGGTCAAGCCGTTGCGCTTGAGCCGCTCGCCGACCGCCTCGGCCGGATGCTCATAGGGAAAGAGAAACTCGACAGCAGTGAAGCCGGCTGCCGCGGCGGCGTCGAAGCGGTCGAGGAACGGCACCTCGGTGAACATCATCGAGAGATTGGCGGCAAAACGGGGCATGGGAATCCTCTTGTCTATTTGTCGCCGGGCAGCTTGACGCCGGTGACCTGCGCATACATCCGCGCCACCGACGCATCGTCGTCGCGGCCCATGCCGGCGGCTGATGTCATCAAGAACATCTGGAGCGCTGCGGCGGAGACCGGGACCGGGAATCTGGCACTGCGCGCCATGTCCTGGATAATGCCGAGGTCCTTGACGAAGATCTCGACCGCACTGCGCGGCGTGTAATCGCCGTCGAGCACGTGCGGCATGCGGTTCTCGAACATCCAGGAGTTTCCGGCGGACGCCGTGATCACCTCATAGACCTTGCGGATATCGAGACCCTGCTTGGCCGCGAACGCGATCGCCTCGCTGGCGGCGGCGATATGAACGCCGGCGAGCAACTGGTTGATCATCTTGAAGGCGGCGCCCTGGCCTGCGGCATCCCCGAGCTCGTAGAGCTTTGCGGCCATGGCATCGAGCGCGGGCCGCGCCTTCTCAAACGCAGCCGGACTGCCGGAAGCGAGAATTGTCAGCTCGCCCTGCGCTGCGCGCTGCGCCCCGCCGGAGATCGGCGCATCCAGATAGTGCCGGCCGGTCGCCTCCAACTGCTTGGCGAGACGCCGCGCCACGTCGGGATCCATGGTCGCCGACGACAGGAAGACGCTGTCCTTGGCCATGGTTTCGGCGACGCCATCCTTGCCGAACAGGATCGTCTCGGTCTGCGCCGCATTGACGACGACGCTGACGACGATGTCGGCGCCCTTGGCAGCTTCAGCCGGCGTCTTGGCGCCGGCGCCGCCCTCCGTCACGAAACGCGCGACCGCATCGGCCGAGACGTCGCAGCCGGTGACGACATGACCGGCGCGCTTCAGCGAGGTCGCCATGCCAAACCCCATCGAGCCGAGCCCGATGACGGCGATGCGCTGATTCTGTGACGTGGAGGCGGACATACAACTGATCCTTGCGACGTTTCCCGGAGGGCCGCCCTTTGCGGCAGCTTCGCAACGGAATAACACGGCTTGGCCGCGCTGCCAAAGCGTGAGACAAACGGACATGACGGCCATGAGCAACGAGACATTGCTGCGCGAAGACATTTGCCGCTTCGGACGGTCCCTGTTCGAACGTGGGCTGACGCCCGGCTCCTCCGGCAATATCAGCGTCAGGCTGGATGGCGGCGGCTGGCTGGTGACGCCGACCAATGCCTCGCTCGGCTTCCTCGATCCCGCAAAATTGTCGCGGCTGGACGATCAGGGCCGACTGGTTTCGGGCGATGCGCCGACCAAGGAAGTTCCGCTGCACAATGCGCTCTACGCCACGCGCGGGAGCGCAAGGGCGATCGTGCACCTGCATTCCACCCATTCGGTCGCGCTGTCGATGCTCCCGGAGATCGACCCGCGCGCCGCGCTGCCGCCGATGACGGCCTATTATCTGATGAAATGCGGCGCCACCGCGCTCGTGCCCTATTACCGCCCCGGCGATCCCGCGGTCGCCGATGCGATCAGAGGGCTGGCAGGGAAATACTCATCCGTGCTGCTCGCCAATCACGGCCCGGTCGTCGCGGGCGACACGCTGGAGGCAGCCGTGTTCGCGACGGAGGAGCTGGAGGAGACGGCGAAGCTGTATCTGATGCTGCGCGGGATGAACCCGCGGTATTTGTCGCCGGAGCAGGTGAACGATCTGGGGAAGGTGTTTGGGCGGATGCTGCCGGAGCACGGGCATTAGGCTCGGCTCTAACCTCGTCATTGCGAGCGCAGCGAAGCAATCCAGAGTCTTTCCGCGGAGGGATTCTGGATTGCTTCGCTGCGCTCGCAATGATGGGGTGGACGGCCCCCGAACGGCATCAGTGTGCCAGACTGGTGATGTTGAGTCGAACCAGACAGAGGGAGCCGTCCATGTCGAAGATTAGCACGATTGGTTTGGATCTGGCGAAGAACGTTTTTCAGGTTCATGGGGTTGATGCGTCGGGAGCTGTGGTGGTGAGACGCCAGCTTAAGCGGGCCGCGGTCGAGAAGTTTTTCGCGCAGTTGCCGCCGTGCCTAGTCGGCATGGAGGCTTGCGGCAGCGCTCATCATTGGGCGCGGGTGATTGGCCGATATGGCCATGAGGTGCGGATGATGCCGCCGGGTTATGTGAAGCCCTATGTCAAGCGCAACAAGAACGACGGCCGCGACGTCGAAGGGGTTTGCGAAGCTGTGACCCGGCCGACGATGCGGTTTGTCCCGGTGAAGAGCATCGCGCAACAGGCAACGCTGGCGGTTCATAGCGCGCGTGCCTTGCTGGTGCGGCAGCGGACGATGGTGGCGAACGCCTTGCGAGCAGCCTTGAGTGAGCTCGGGATCGTGGCGGCGCAAGGATATGAGGGGCTGTGCGAGTTGATGGCCCGGCTCGAGGAGCCGAGCCAGGAGGTTCCGGAGATTATGCGGGGTGCCCTGTTGATGCTGGCCAAGCACTGGCAGGCGCTCAATGCCGATGAACGGGTGCTTGAACGTCAGATCGCCAAGGCTGCCCGTTGCGACCGCGACGCCAAACGGCTCATGGATGTCCCAAGCGTCGGCCCGATCATCGCCAGCACGGTCCTGGCCAAAGTGCCCGACGCAAGAGTATTCCGCTCTGGCCGTGACTTTGCGGCCTGGATCGGAATCACCGGCAAGGACCACGGTACCGGGGGCAAGCATCGCCCGGGACGTATCTCCAAACAGGGGGATCGCATGCTGCGAGCGCTGCTGATCAGCGGAGCCAGTGCTCATCTGCGACAACAGAAGGCGCGCGGCGTCACCGATCCGTGGCTGCGCGATCTGCTGGCGCGAAGACCCTACAAGGTCGCCATGGTGGCCTTCGCCGCCAAAACCGCCCGGATCATCTGGGCCATGCTGGTTAAAGGAGAAGCTTACCGAGACCGCGCGAGCGCGCCGGCTGCGGCCTAGTTGAGGGCAACAGCCGCCGCGCTCGCGCTCCATGCCTATCGGAAGGGCACCTAAAGTGTGATGGCAAATGGTCAGGAAACCGAGATCGAAACACTCCGCATCGTCATCGCGCGTTACAGCGCGCCGCAATGATTGGAATTCGATCTGCGATCTCCATCAGGGCCCGCGGTCAATGGCCGCTTCTCGAGGCCGTATACATGACCGCTCCCCGATCCGTTTGCCGAAGCATCAAAAGCCCTTGCCGAGAGGGGGCCGTCCATACATGACGGTTGGCGCTACAGCCCCCGCAATCGTAGCCCGTATGAGCGCAGCGACATGCGGGAACGCTTGCCCCGGATATCGCTTCGCTCATCCGGGCTACGGCAGTGTGCTTGCAGCTACAGCCCCAGATACGCCTTGCGCACATCCGGATTGCCTTTGATCTCGCTTGCCGAGCCCTGCATCAGCACGCGGCCGGTTTGCAGGATGTAAGCGCGGTCGGCGATTTCCAGGCATTCCGCCATGCGCTGCTCGACGATCAAAACGGTCATGCCGGCGTCGCGGATGCGTTTCACGGCCTGGAAGATCTCGTCGACCAGCTTCGGCATGATGCCCTGCGAGGGCTCGTCCAGCATCAACAGCCGCGGGCGCGTCATCAGCGCGCGGCCGATGGCGAGCATCTGTTGCTCGCCGCCGCTGAGCGTCTCGGCGCGCTGCTCCAGGCGCTCGGAGAGACGCGGAAACAGTTGGAACACGAGATCGAGCGGACTCTCGCGGTCGGCCTCGCCGCGGTAGAGATAGCTGCCGAGGCGCAGATTGTCTCGCACGGAGAGGCGCGGAAACAGTCGGCGGTTCTCCGGCACGTAGGCGATGCCGGTGGCGGTGATGTGGTGCTGCGCCATGCCGTCGAGGCGCTTGCCATCGAACGTCACCGTGCCCGAGCGCGGGCGCTCGGCACCGGCGATGGATTTCAGCAGTGTCGACTTGCCCGCGCCGTTGGCGCCGGCGACGCAGACGATCTCGCCCTCCTGGACCTCGATCGAGACCGCGGAGATCGCGACCAGGCCCTGATAGGCGGTCGTGACTTCACGCACCGACAGCATGACGATCTCCCAGATATGCGCTGATCACCTTGGGATCGCGGACGATTTCAGTGGGCTTGCCCTCGACCAGCACCTTGCCGAGGTCGAGCACGATGGCGCGGTCGACCAGCGGCATCACGATCTCCATGACGTGCTCGACCATCAGCACGGTGATGCCGGCGTCACGCACCTTGCGCACCAGCGCCACACCGGTCTGCGCCTCAGTCGGCGTCAGGCCGGTGAGGACTTCGTCCAGCAGCAGAAGTTTTGGTTCCGTCGCAAGCGCGCGCGCGACTTCGAGGCGGCGCTTTTCGGCCGGCACGAGGTCGCTCGCGAGCACGTTGGCGCGCGCGGCAAGGCCGGTGAATTCGAGCACCTCATGCGCCTTGCGGCGTGCCTCGCGCATCACGGTGTTGCGCACGAGAGCGCCGACGATGACGTTGTCGATAACGGTCATGGTCTCGAAGCTCTTGACGACCTGGAAGGTGCGCCCGACGCCGCGCTGGCAGCGCTCGGCGGCCGGCATGCTGGTGACATCCTCGCCGTCGAACCAGATCGAGCCTTGCGTCGGCGGCAGCACCCCGGCGATGAGATTGAATAGCGTGGACTTGCCGGCACCATTCGGGCCGATCAGACCGACGATCTCGCCGCGGCCGACCGAAATCGAAACGTCGCTGTTGGCCACGAGGCCGCCGAAACGCTGCCAGACGCCGCGGGTTTCAAGCAGTGGGGTCATCGCGTGGCTCCCTTCCGCTTCGCACGAGAGAACAGGCTCACCAGACCCTGCGGCAGGGCGAGCGAAATCAGCACGATTAGCGTGCCGTAGACGATGAGGTCGACGCCGCGGCCGGATCCGCCGATATAGGAGCGTGTCAGCTCCGTCATCGGGATCAGGATCGCCGCCCCTAACACGGGCCCCCAGAGGGTGCCGATGCCGCCAAGCACGGCCGGCAGCGCCATCAGCAGCGAGAACTGGAACCCCATGACGCTTTCAGGATCGATATAGGCGAGAAACTGCGCATAGAAGGCGCCGCCGATGGCAACGAGGAAAGCGGAGACGGCAGCCGCGCCCATCTTGGAGTTGAACACGACGACGCCGAGGCTCTCGGCCGCTTCCGGATTGTCCTTCACCGCGCGCCACCAGAAGCCCCATTTGGAGTCCTCCAGCCACCAGGTGACGAACCAGGCGAGGCTGCACAGCACAAGTGCGAAATAGAAGTATGGCAGCTTGCTGCGCATGAATTGGAATTTCAACCAGCTGTCGCCGCGCACCGGAATGGTGATCCCCATCGCGGCCCCCGCCCATTCCCAATTCTGGAACAGCAGCAAGCCGATCTCGGCGATGACGATGGTCGCGATCACGAAATAATGGCCGCGCAGGCGGAAGAAGGGATAGCCAAGCCCCATCGCGATTGCGGCCGCGACTGCGCCGCCGGCGAGCATGCCGAACCATGGCAGCACGCCGAACTTGGTGAACAGCAGCTCGGTGGTGTAGGCGCCGATGCCGAAATAGAGCGCGTGTCCCAGCGAGATCTGCCCGCAATAGCCGGAGAGAATATTCCAGCTCTGCGACAGCGCCGCATACATCAAACTCAGGATCAGGATGTTCTGGACGTAGACGTCCTTGATAAACAGGGGAGCGAGCGCCGCCAGGGCGGTCAGCACCGCGGCGATGATGAGGTCGCGGCGGCGCCGCGCGGCAAAATCCTTGTCCATCACATCGATCCGAACAGGCCGCGCGGCCGGATGAAGACGACCAGCAGGTAGACGGCGTAGATGCCGACCGATTTCAGCGACGGCGGCAGCACCAGCGCGGTGGTGGCCTCGACGAGGCCGACAATGATCCCGCCGGCGAAAGCGCCGAACACGCTGCCGAAGCCGCCGAGCGCGACCGTGACGTAGGCGATCAGCGCAAAGGACGCGCCGACGTCGGGGTAGATATAGAAGAAGCTTGCCATGATCGCTCCGGCGAGGCCGACCAGCGCCGCACCAAGCCCCCAGCCGAGCGCGAACACGCGGTTCTTGTCGATGCCGACGAGGGCCACCGCGCCGGGATCTTCACGGGTGGCCTCCAGCGCGCGCCCGAAATCGGTGCGATGGATGAAGAAGTAGAGCCCGGCGAAGGCCAGGATCGCAACCAGCGCACCCATGAGCTGCGGCTCGGGCAAGAAGACGCCGGCGATCGAGATCGTCTTGCCGCCGAGCCATGAATGCGGAACGCTGCGATAATCCGGCGTGAAGAAGAACTGTGCGAGGCCGCGCATCACGATGGCGAGGCCGAAGGTGGAGAAGATCTGCACCATGCCCGCGTTGGCCTTGGCCCGCATGGCGAAGCGTACGATCAACAAATAGACCACCGCTCCGAATACGAACAGGGCAGCGGCCACCAGCGGCGCCGACAGCAAGGGGTCGATGGCGAAAAACGTGAACAGGAAGAAGCTCACATACATCGCGATCATCAGGAACTCGCCATGGGCGAAGTTCACGACGTCCATCAGGCCGAAGATCAGCGCGAGGCCGACGGCGATCAGTCCGTAGAGCAGGCCCATGAGGAGGCCGCTCGCGAGACTTTGGATAATGGTTTGGGCTGTCAAAAGTCTGTCCCCCCAACTACGTCCTCATCCTGAGGAGCGCGCACCGCGCGCGTCTCGAAGGATGGCCCAGCCCTCGTCCTTCGAGACGCGGGCTGCGCCCGCTCCTCAGGATGAGGGCGGGAGCTACGATCTGTGCTCCCGCCCGCCGTGTCTTACTTCATCGGCCAGATCGCCTCGGCGATCGCGGCCTGCGGCGGGAAGATGGTGACGAACTTGCCGCCGACATATTGCAGCAGCACCGGGTCGGCGTCGTTGTTCTGGCCCATCTCGTCGAACTTGACGCGCTTCCAGGGCATGATGGTCTGCTCGCCCGGGATGTCGGTAGCGGCGAGCGCGTCGCGGATCTTCTCGCCGTCGGTCGACTTGGCGCGGCTGATGGCGTCGGCGAGGATGATCAGGCCCATGAACTGACGCGAGGTGAGATCGTTGAAATCCTTGCCCGACCGCGTCTTGAACATCTCGTTGATCTTGCCGACCATCGGACGCTTCTGCGCGAGGTCGAGCGAGAAGGTGCCGCGCGAGATCACGCCTTCGAGCTTGTCGCCGACGGCGTCGTAGAGCGCCTTCTCGGAGAAGCCGGCGTCCTGCGCCACGATCGCGTTCGGCTTGTAACCGAGCTCGGCCATGGTCTTCACCAGCAGGATGCCGTCGGTGGTGTAGCTCGACGGCATCAGCACGTCCGCGTTGGCGCTCTTGAGCTGCTGCACCTCGGCCGAAAGCGAGGGCGAGTTGGCGCGATACTTGATGTCCGCGACGATCTTGTAGCCGCGCTCGCCGGCGATCTTGGCCTGGGCATTGGCGGAATCGGTGCCGAAAATAGTGTCTTCGTGGAACAGCGACAGCGTCTCGATCTTGGTGCCCTTCTTCTTCAAGACATCGAAGAAGTCGAACATCGCGGCCGAGTACATCTCGTCGTGCGGGGAGGCGCGGAAGTAATATTTCAGGCCGCGGCGATGCAGGCTGGGTGAGGAATTGTCGGCCGAGACGAACGGGATCTGGTAGCGCTCGCAGATCTGGCTGACGGTGACGGCGACCGCGCTCTGATAGGTGCCGATGATGGCGCAGACCTTCTCCTGCGTGATCAGGCGCTCGGCTTCGGCACGGCCCTTCTGCGGATCGGCCTGATGGTCGGCGAACACGAGGCGCACTTTTGCGCCGCCGAGGCCCGGCAGGCCCTCGCCCTTGGCCAGCGGCAGGTCGAAATCCGTGGCCTTGTTGATGACCTCGAGCGCGGTCTCATAGGCCTTCTGCGCATCGACGCCCTGCTGCGCGCTGCCGCCGGAGAACGGATAGATCACGCCGATCACGACTTCCGAAGTCTGTGCGCGCGCTGCCAGCGGCACGAGCGCGGCCGTAGCGGTGGCTCCCAACAATACGTCGCGGCGAGTGATCGTCATGGCAAAGTCCCCTGTTACTGAATTTCGGCTGATCGAATGAAGCGATTGATGGATGCGGTAAAGCTCGAAGAAGCAGCAAACGCTGCCCACTAAATCACGGCCATGGTCCTGTTCTTGAGATCCGTCACCAGCATCAGGCCCGGCGAATGCGTGATCGCGAACGGCAGCCTGGCAGCATTGATGACCGATTGCGGCGTCACGCCGCACGCCCAGAACACCGGGATCTCGTCGTCTCCAACCGGGACCGGATCGCCGTAATCGGGCTTGGCGATGTCCTTGATGCCGATCAGATGCGGATGGCCGAGATGCACGGGCGCGCCGTGCACGGCCGGATAGCGCGAGGTGATCTGCACCGCGCGGATCGCATCCGCCGGCTTGAACGGACGCATCGACACCACCATGGGACCGGCGAAGGGACCGGACTCGCCGCAGGCGATGTTGGTGCGATACATCGGCACGCGCACATTGTGCTCGATGTGGCGGATCGGCATGCCCTCGTCGAGCAGCGCCTCTTCGAACGAAAACGAGCAGCCGAGCACGAAGGTCACGAGATCGTCGCGCCAGTGCTTTGTCACATCGGTCGGCTCGTCCACGACCTCGCCGTCGCGCCAGACACGGTAGCGCGGCACGTCGGTGCGGATGTCGAGATCGGCGCCGAGCGCCGGGATGTGCGGACTGCCGACATCGGACATGCCGATGATCGGGCACGGCTTGGGATTGAGCTGGCAGAAGCGGTGGAAGGCGCCGGCATATTCCGCCGGAAGGATCGCCAGATTGCCCTGGACGAAGCCGGGAGCAACGCCGGCGGTGGAGGCGACCAGCCCCTCGCGGTAGGCGAGCCGCGCCTTGCGGCTCGGGAGGGTGTCGGGCGTTTCAGTTTGCTGCACTGCCACCAAAACAGTCATGAGATCGACCTGCCTATAAACTCGACAAAGACAAGCCAACACCACGCGTGCTATAAAGTCTAATCTTCCTTTCTAATCAATATCGATAAATTTCATTTATCGGACGGGAAAATCCTTCCAATGCTGGACTTCAGATCGATCGAGACGTTTCTCTGGGTTGTGAAGCTCGGCAGCTTTCGCGGCGCCGCAGCACGCCTCAACACGACCCAGCCGGCGATCTCGCAGCGCATCGCCCAGCTCGAGCGCGAGATGGGGGTGAAGCTGTTGAACCGCGACCACCGCGTGGCCTCGCCGACGCCGAGCGGCCGGCAGATGATGGTCTATGCGGAGAAGCTGATCGGCCTGCGCGCCGCGATGATCGCCGAGATCGGCGACCGCTCGGCGATGCGCGGCGTGATGCGGCTCGGCGTCGCCGAGACCATCGTGCACACCTGGCTGCCGCGGCTGGTGAAGAGCATGAACGAGGTCTATCCGAACCTGTCGCTGGAGATCGAGGTCGACATCACGCCGAACCTGACCGCGCGCCTGCTTGCGCAGGAGATCGAGCTGGCTTTCGTGGTGGGGCCGCTCTCTGCCTCCGGGGTGCACAATCGCGTCCTCGCCGACTATCCGATCGGCTTTCTCGCCAGCCCCTCGCTCGGCCTTGGCCATGGACCGGTCACGCGGGCCGAGCTGGCGCGGTTTCCGATCATCACGTTTCCGCGGAAGACGCGGCCCTACGAAGTCGTGCGCGAAGTGTTCGACCGGCCGGAGCTGCCGCCGATCCGGCTGCACGCCTCCGCCTCGCTTGCGACCGTCATCCACATGGCGGTCGAGGGTCTCGGCATCGCCGTGATCCCCGGCGCCATCGTCGAGAGCGAGCTCGCAGACGGGCGACTGCAACTGCTCGACACCGATCTCAAAATCGCGCCGCTGACATTCACCGCGAGCTGGCTCGCCTCGCCCGACGTCGTGGCGGTGGAGCGGGTCGCAGAGCTTGCATGTCAGATTGCGCAGAGCAGCCTCGCAGTTGACGCGCCCGCGCCGGCGCGTCATTGAAACAGGCGCCGGACAATTGAGAGACTGACCGCATGAGCCGAGCCGCCACCAATTTGCAAATCGATTCCGCCCGCCTCTGGGGCTCCATCCACGAGACCGCGCAGTTCGGCGCGACGGCGAAGGGCGGCGTGCGGCGGCTGACGCTGAGCGCGGAGGACAAGCTGGTGCGCGACTGGTTCCGCAAGGCCTGCGAGGACGCCGGCTTAGAGGTGCACACCGATGCGCTCGGCTCGCAGTTCGGCCTGCGCAAGGGACGCGACATGTCGAAGCTGCCCGTCGGCATCGGCTCGCATCTCGACACGCAGCCCACCGGCGGCAAGTATGACGGCATCCTGGGAACGCTCGGTGCGCTCGAAGTGATCCGCACGCTGAACGACGCCGGCATCGAGACCGAGGCGCCGATCTGCGTCGTGAACTGGACCAACGAAGAGGGCTCGCGCTTCGCTCCCGCGATGATGGCCTCCGCCGCCTATGTCGGCGACTTCACCACTGACGACATCCTGTCACGCAAGGACGCCGATGGCACCACCGTCGGCCAGGCGCTCGACGGCATCGGCTATCGCGGCGACAAGCCGGTCGGGTTCCAGAAGCTCGGCTGCTTCGTCGAATTGCACATCGAGCAGGGCCCGATCCTGGAGGCCGAAGGCAAGACCATCGGTGTGGTCGATTCCGGCCAGGGCGTGCTCTGGTACGATGGCAAGATTTCCGGCTTCGAGAGCCATGCCGGATCGACGCCGATGCCACTGCGGCGCGATGCGCTGGCGACGCTGTCCGAGATCGTGCTGGCGATGGAGGCCATTGCGAGGAAGCACGGGCCGAAGGCAGTCGGTACCATCGGCGAGGCCGTGATCGCAAAGCCTTCGCGCAATGTCATTCCCGGCGAGATCGCCTTCACCATGGATTGCCGCAGTGCGGATGGCGCGATCATGGATGCGCTCGATCGCGATCTTCGCAGCGCGATTGCCGAGATCGCCGCACGCCGCAAGGTCGAGGTGAAGATCGACCTGGTCTGGCGCAAGCCGCCGACGCATTTCGATCCGAAGCTCATTGCAGCGGTGGAAAACGCGGCGAAGACGCTCGGCTACTCCTCTCGCCGCATTACCTCCGGCGCCGGCCACGACGCCTGCAATCTCAACACAATCATGCCCGCCGCAATGGTGTTCGTGCCCTGCAAGGACGGCATCAGCCACAACGAGCTGGAAGACGCTACGCAGCCCGATTGCGCCGCGGGCACCAACGTCCTCATGCACACGGTGCTGGCGATCGCCGGCGTCGCATCCTGACCGGAGAGAATCATGCGCGGAGTTTTCGTCGACGCCAATGAAGCCCTCGCCGTGATCTTGGAGCGGCTGGAGCAACCGGGCGATCCCAAGGTGCGGATCCACAGGGATCCCGACATCAAGCCCGAGCAATATCCCGAGATCCTCGACGGCGCCGAGATCGCGATCGTCGACCACACCGCGCTGCCGACCGATGTCGCAAAGAAGTGCGCGGGGCTGAAGCATGTCGTGTTCCTCGGCACCGGCGCGCGCAGCTACATGAACCCGGAGGAGCTCGCTGAGCTCGGCATCTCCGTGCACCTGATCAAGGGCTATGGCGACACGGCGGTGGCGGAATGCGCGATCGCGCTGATGTGGGCTTCGGCCCGCGTCATCGCGATGATGGACCGCGAGATGCGCGGCGGAAACTGGCTGCGCGAAGACGGCATGCAGCTCACGGGCAAGACGCTCGGCCTGATCGGCTTCGGCGGTATTGCCGCGGAGGTCGCGCGCATTGCCTCGGGCAGCGGCATGAAGGTGATCGCCTGGAACCGCTCGCCGAAGAGCTATCCGGGCGTGGAATTCACCGATCTCGACACGGTGTTGGCGAGAGCAGACGTCATATCGCTGCATCTGCTGCTCAACGACGAGACGCGCGGCATGATCACCCGCGAGATGATCGCGAAAATGAAGCCGGGCGTCATCCTCATCAATACCGCCCGCGCCGCCGTTGTCGACGAGGCCGCCATGATCGATGCGCTGAAGTCGGGCCATATCCGCCATGCCGGCCTCGACGTCTTCAACATCGAGCCATTGCCCGGCGATCATCCGCTGACCAAGCTGCCGAACGTAACGTTGTCGGCGCATTCGGCGTTCCGGACTCCGGAGGCGAGCGAGAACCTGATTGGCGCGGCGTGGGAGCACTGCCGCCGGATCGTGAAAACGTAGGGCGGGTTAGCGAAGCGTAACCCACCACCCTCGACGTTCGCGAAGACAGAAGAGGTGGGTTACGGCTTCGCCTAACCCACCCTACGCACCGCAATCTTGGAAAGGGATAAGAGCACCAACAATGGCCGACTATCGCACCATCAAGGCACAGCCGCTCATCGAAGCGGTCAGTGCCATCGTCAAGGCCGGCGGCTCCACGGACCGCGAGGCCGAGCTCGTGTCCACCAATCTGGTCGAGGCCAACCTCAAGGGACACGACTCGCACGGCGTCGGCATGATCCCGCGCTATGTCCAGAGCGTCACCACGGGCGGCCTCGCCGTGAACCGGCACGTCAAGGTCGTGCTCGACACCGGTCCGCTGCTCACGCTCGACGGCCTCACCGGCTACGGGCAGGTCATCGGCCATGAAGCGATGGAGCTCGCAGCCGAGCGCGCCAAGCGCAACGGCGTGTGTCTCGTCGGCCTCTCGAACTCACATCACATCGGCCGCATCGGCCACTGGGCCGAGCAGTGCATCGACCACGGACTGGTCTCGATTCACTTCGTCAACGTGATCTCGCGCCCGATCGTGGCGCCCTGGGGCGGCAGCGATGGGCGCCACGGCACCAACCCGTTCTGCGTCGGAATCCCGCGCGCGGGCAAGGACCCCATCGTGCTCGACTTCGCCACCAGCAGGATCGCGCAGGGCAAGACTCGCGTCGCCCACAACAAGGGCGTCGAGCTCGAGCCCGGCACCATCATCGATAACGAGGGCAAGCCGACCACCAACCCGCGCTACACCGTGATCCCGCCGTACGGCGCCATCCTGCCGTTCGGCGAGCACAAGGGTTCGGGACTCGCGCTGGTGTGCGAAATCCTCGGCGGCGCGCTCTCCGGCGGGCAGGTGGTCAAGGGTCCGTCCGATGGCAAGTACAACGTCCTCAACGGCATGCTCTCGATCATCATCGATCCGACCAAGCTCGGCACCGCCGAGAATCTCGCGCGCGAAGTCGAGAGCTTCGTCGCGTGGCACACGGGCTCACCGCCGGCCCCCGGCGTCGACAAGGTGAAGATCGCCGGCGAGCCCGAGCGCGAGACGAAGAAGAAGCGGCTCGCGGAAGGCATCCCGGTCGATCCGACCACCTGGCGGGATATTTTGCTGGCCGGGAAAACGTTTGGGCTCGATGAGGCGGCAATCGAGAAGATCGCGGGCTGAGCCATTATAAACCGGTGTCGTCCCGGACAAGCGCAGCGCAGATCCGGGACCCATAACCACAGGAAGTGGTTTGGCGAAGACTCGCGGTTACCAGCGAGTACCGCAACTACTCCCTGGGGTAATGGGTCCCGGCCTTCGCCGGGACGACACCGTGGTTGATCGCTTGCTTAATCCACCATGTCCGCAACGGCCTTGCCGCAAGCCGTAGTGTCGGCATTGCCGCCGAGATCCTTGGTGCGGAGCGTGCGTTCCGCCAGCGTGCGCTCGATCGCATCAACGATCGACTTGCCGGCCTGCTTCTCGCCGAGATGCTCGAGCATCATCGCGCCTGACCAGATTGCGCCGATCGGATTGGCGATGCCCTGCCCCGCGATGTCCGGCGCTGAGCCGTGCACCGGCTCGAACACCGACGGGAAATTGCCCTCGGGGTTGATGTTGCCTGATGGCGCGATGCCGATGGTGCCGGTGCAGGCCGGGCCGAGATCGGACAGGATGTCGCCGAACAAATTGGAGCCGACCACGACGTCGAACCAATCCGGGTGCAGCACGAAATTCGCCGTCAAAATATCGATGTGGTACTTGTCCCACTTCACGCCCGGAAACTTCTTCGCCATCGCCTCCACGCGCTCGTCCCAATAGGGCATGGTGATGGAGATGCCGTTCGACTTGGTCGCCGACGTCAGGTGCTTCTTCGGCCGCGACTGCGCGAGCTCGAAGGCGAACTTCAGGATGCGATCGACGCCGATGCGGGTCATCACCGTCTGCTGCGTCACAAACTCGCGGTCGGTGTCCGGGAACATGCGGCCGCCGACGGAAGAATATTCGCCTTCGGTGTTCTCGCGCACCACCCAGAAATCGATGTCGCCGGGCTTGCGGTTGGCCAGCGGGGACGGAACGCCCGGCATCAGCCGTACCGGGCGCAGATTCACATACTGATCGAACTCGCGGCGGAACTTGATCAACGAGCCCCACAGCGAGACGTGATCCGGAATCTTGGCCGGCCAGCCGACCGCGCCGAAATAGATGGCGTCGTGCTTGCCGATCTTATCCTTCCAATCGTCCGGCATCATCTGGCCGTGCTTCTCGTAATAGTCCCAGGACGAGAAGTCGAAATGATCGAAATGAAGGGACACCCCGTGCCTCTTCGCCGCGGTCTCCAGAACGCGCAGACCCTCCGGCATCACTTCCTTGCCGATGCCGTCGCCAGGAATGACCGCGATCCGGTATTGTTTCTTGCTCATCGAGAACGTCCTTGATTGCTCCGGCAGCCGCCGCCTTTTTGACCGCACTGCAATGGACCAAACGCGGCGGCAGTGCAACGCTGCACTGCAATGTTGACCATGGCGCGGCCGACCGCCTACTGATTTTATTCCCGTTCCTCTCCTGCGAGTGACTCCCATGGATCTGCATCTGCGTGGCAAGCGCGTCCTGATCACGGGCGCGTCCAAGGGCATCGGCGCAGCTGCCGCCGAGGCCTTTGCCGAGGAAGGCTGCCATCTCCTCCTCGCCGCCCGCAACGGCGATCAGCTCAAGGCTCTGGCCGAGCGCTTGCGCTCGGCGCACCAGATCGATGCCGCCACGAGCATCGTCGATTTGCGCAAGAGCGAGGATTTGACGCGGCTCGCCAAGGAAGCCGCCGACATCGACGTGCTCGTCAACAATGCCGGCGACATTCCCGGCGGCTCCATCGACAAGATCGACGAGGCGACCTGGCGCCACGCCTGGGAATTGAAAGTGTTCGGCTACATCAACCTCACGCGCATGATCTATGCGCAGATGAAGGCGAAGGGCGGTGGCGTGATCGTCAACGATATCGGCGCCGCCGGCGAGAAATTCGACGCCAACTACATTTGCGGCAGCGCCGGGAATGCCGCGCTGATGGCCTTCACCCGCGCGCTCGGGGGCAAGAGCCTCGCCGACAACATCCGCGTGGTCGGCATCAATCCCGGCCCTGTCGGCACCGACCGTCACGTCACTCTGCTGAAGACACGGGCAAAGCACCAGTTCGGCGACGAGAGCCGCTACAAGGAATTCCAGAAGAGCCTGCCACTCGGCAGGCCTGCGCATGCGCGCGAGATCGGCGACCTCATGGCATTCCTGGCGTCGGATCGCGCGGGCTACACGTCCGGCGTGATCTACACGGTGGACGGCGGCATCAGCGCGGGCTGGGGTTGATTAATCTCGTCATTGCGAGCGCAGCGAAGCAATCCAGAATCTTTCCGCCTTGACAGACTGGATTGCTTCGCTGCGCTCGCAATGACGCTTGAACAAGTACAGGAGTAAAATAGTTGTCTCAAGAGTTGATCCGCGAAACCGCCTGCACCGTCGTCGACAAGCTGCGGTCCGGCGACGTCTCGCCGCTGGAACTGTTGGATGTGCTGGAGAAGCGTATCGGCGAAGTCGACGGCAAGGTCAACGCGCTGCCGACGCTGTGCTTCGATCGCGCGCGGGATAGCGCAAAGGCGCTGATGCGGAAGCCGGCCGGTGCGCGCGGATTACTCGCAGGCCTGCCGGTGCCGATCAAGGATCTGACCGACGTTGCTGGCGTGCTGAACACCCAGGGCTCGCCGATCTTCAAGGACAATGTGCCCAAACAGTCCGACCTCATGGTGGAGAACCTCGAAGGTAACGGCGCGGTCGTCTACGCCAAATCCAACACGCCGGAATTCGGTGCGGGCGCCAACACCTTCAACGAGGTGTTCGGCGCAACGCTCAATCCCTGGGATACGTCCAAGTCGGCAGCCGGCTCGTCAGGCGGCGCAGCCGTTGCGCTCGCCACCGGCATGGCCTGGCTCGCGCAGGGCTCCGACATGGGCGGCTCCTTGCGCAGTCCGGCAGCTTTCTGCGGCGTCGTGGGGATGCGGCCGAGCATCGGCCGGGTCGCGCATACTCCAAAATCAGCCATCGATCGTAATCTCGGCGTCGTCGGTCCGATGGCACGCAACGTCGAGGATCTCGCGCTGCTGCTCGACGCCATGAGCGGCGACTATGCGGCCGATCCATTGTCGCTTCCCGCGCCGTTGACCTCGTTTCTCTCGGCGGCGCAGTCAGGCAGCAAACCGAAGCGCATCGCTTACTCGCCAGACCTCGGTATCACGCCGGTCGATCCCGAGGTAAAAGCAATCACGCGAAAGGCGGCGGAACGCTTTGCCGAAGCCGGCGTCATCGTCGAGGAGGCACATCCGGACTGGCGCGAGGCGCATGAGTGCTTCCACGTGCTGCGCGCGTTCGACTTCGCAATCAGCAAGGCACAGCTGCTGCGCACAAAACGCGACCTGCTCAAGCCCGAAGTGATCTGGAACATCGAAGAAGGCCTCAAGCTCACGATCGAGCAGCTCGAACGCGCCGAAGCGCAGCGCGTCGGCATGACCGCGCGTGCGGTCGAGTTCTTCAAGAGCTACGATCTGCTGCTGGTACCGACCACCATCGTGCCGCCCTTCCCGATCGAGCACCGCTATGTCGCCGAATGCGCCGGCAAGAAGTTCGACAATTACGTCGAGTGGCTCGGCATCGTCTATGCGATCACGCTCGCCTGCTGTCCCGCGCTTTCGCTGCCCTGCGGCTTCACGGCGTCGGGCCTGCCGGTCGGACTGCAGGTCGTCGGGGCTCCGCGCGCTGATGCGCAGGTGATCGCCGGCGCGAAGACGCTGGAGGATATCTTGGGCGTGCGTGGCACGACGCCAATTGATCCGCGGGTGAAGAACTAGGTCTCCGCTCTCGTGCCCCGGATGCGGCGCAGCGTTTCGCGTAGCACCTTGTCCGGGACAAGAGAGATACTCACCTTTCGCTTGCCGCCTCCAGGCTCCGGCTATACCGCGACATCGCGAAGCAGAAGACAAAATAGATGGCGGCGACGAAGATGTAGACTTCGACGGAGAATTGCTGCCACGCCGGATCGATGATCGCGGTCTTGGCCGTCGTCAGCAGGTCGAAGATACCGATGATCAGGACCAGGCTGGTGTCCTTGAAGAACGCGATGAAGGTGTTGACCAGCGGCGGGATGACGTGACGGATCGCCTGCGGCAGGACGATCAGCCGGTTCTTGCGCCAGTATGACAACCCGAGCGCATCGGCGGCCTCGTATTGCCCGCGGGGCACGGCCTGGAGGCCGCCGCGAATGACTTCGGCAAGATAGGCACCCGCGAACAGGATGATCGCGACCTGCGCGCGCAGGAGCTTGTCGATGTTGAATCCGTTCGGCATGAACAGCGGAAACATCACGCTCGCCATGAACAGCAGACTGACCAGAGGCACGCCGCGGATCAGCTCGACATAGAGCACGCTGAGCGAGCGGATCGCCGGCAGTTTTGAGCGCCGGCCGAGTGCGACCAGGATGCCGAGCGGGAAGCCGAAAGCCAGACCAAAGGTCGCCAGGATCAGCGTCACCGGGAGGCCGCCCCAACGGTCCTGCGAGACGAACGACAGGCCGAGTATGCCGCCCCACATCAGCATGCTGATCAGCGCGAGAGCGGCGATCCAGAGATAGGCCAGCTCGCGCCGCCATAAGGCGCGGCGGGTGGAGAGATAGAACAGGGCGATGAACAGCAGCACCGCCAGCGCCGGCCGCCACTGCTCGTCGAACGGATAGGTGCCAAACAGGATGAAGCGGTATTTCTCGGGGATGATCGCCCAGCATGCACCGACGCCGCGTACCGCGCGGCAGGCGCTGGAATCGTTCGCTGGGGTGAGCCAGACCGCATTGGCGATGCCCCACTGCGCGAAGCTAAAGAGGCCCTTTGCGAGCACTGCCAGCAACACGACCGAGAGAATGCCGTTCGGGATAGACGAGAACAAATTGGTGCGCAGCCAGCGCAGCACCGGATTGCCGATCTGCGGGCGGCGGGCGGCGCGCGGTACTTCCGGAATGTCGGCGATCGCCGTCATGGTCAGCGCTCCACCAGCGCGATGCGCGAATTGTACCAGTTCATGAAGAAGCTGATGCCGAGGCTGATGGTGAGAAACACCGCCATGATCAAAGCAATGGCCTCGATCGCCTGCCCGGTCTGGTTCAACGTCGTGTTGGCGATCGAGACCACGTCCTGATAGCCGATCGCCACCGCGAGCGAGGAGTTCTTGGTCAGGTTGAGGTACTGGCTCGTCATTGGGGGCACGATGACGCGTAGCGCCTGTGGCAGGATGATCTGCCGCAGCATGAAGCTCCGGCGCAGTCCCAGCGCATTGGCGGCATCCCACTGGCCGCGCGGCACCGACTGGATGCCGCTGCGCACGATCTCGGCGATGAAGGCCGAGGTGTAGGTGACGAGCGCGATCAGCAACGCGAAATATTCCGGCGCGAGCGTCAGCCCGCCGACGAAGTTGAAGCCGCGCAGCTCCGGCCATTCGATCGTCCAGGACACGCCGAGAAGCACGGACACCGCCGCAGGCAGCACAACAAGCAAGCCGAGTCCAAAAGGCCAGGACGGCCGCGGCTTGCCGTCGCGCATTTGCTGCGCGATGAGCCGCCGCCGGATGACGTAGAACACGACAAGCCCGAACACTGCCGCGCCGAGCACGCAAAGCTGCGGCGTCCCGATCGGAATCGCCGGCAGGATCAACCCGCGATTGGACAGGAACACGCCCTCGATCGGCCGCCATGCCGCGCGCGCTGCCGGCAGCGCCTGCATCAGCACGTACCAGAACAGGAGCTGGAGCAGCAGCGGGATGTCGCGGAGCGTTTCGACATACACTGCGGCGAGCCGCGACAGCAGCCAATTGGCCGACAGCCGCGAGATGCCGATCACCGTGCCCAGGATGGTTGCAAGCACGATTCCGATCACGGCAACGCGCAGGGTGTTGGCGATGCCGACGACGAAGGCCCAGAGATATGAGTCTCTCGGATTGTAGGCGAGCAGGCTGTCGGAGATGGGCATGCCGGCCTCACGGCCGAGGAAGGCAAAACCGGTCGTAATGCGGCGCGCGGAGAGATTGGTGACCGTGTTGGACCAGAGAAAGGCGATGACCGCGACTGCGATCCCGACCACCAGGGCCTGCCAGAACAGGCCTTTCAGCTCGCGTCGTCCGAAAGCGCCGAAGAAGCGGCGGCGCGGCGGCGGTCTCGGAGCGTCTGACGTCACAGCACAAAAATCCTTCTCAAGACGACGATTTCCGGCGGCGTACGTCAAGTGTTGCACCAAACTCCACTTTGTGCAACAAATGTTTCATGGCCGAGCCCGCGAAATCCTCGCCGCTGAGCGAACTGCGCATTGCATTGCCATCGCTTCCGATGCGGTTGCAGGAGGTCGGGCGTTTCGTCGCGGCCAACGATTACGACGCCACCACGCGTTCGATGCGCGATCTCGCGGCGGTTGCCGGCGCCGATCCCGCCGCGTTCACGCGGCTTGCCAAAGCGATCGGTTATTCGGGCTGGGATGAATTGCGCGCGGCGTTGACGGAGGCGCGGCGCCCCTCGCAGATCGCGCCCTTCTCCGGCCGCGCCAGGAGCCGCCGCCACGGCCCGAACGCCGATGTCGCGCTCGTCACCGACAAGCTCGAGGCCGAGGCCGCCGGCCTTCCGCGCATCCCGGCCCAGCCGATTGCCGAGGCGGCGCGCGCGCTCCACGACGCCAAGCGGATCTGGATCACTGGCTACCGAAGCTGCCGCAGCGTCGCGGAACTGCTGAATTACGAGCTCC
Organism: Bradyrhizobium sp. i1.15.2; assembly: GCF_040548425.1. NCBI lineage: Bacteria > Pseudomonadati > Pseudomonadota > Alphaproteobacteria > Hyphomicrobiales > Nitrobacteraceae > Bradyrhizobium > Bradyrhizobium sp. i1.15.2. The sequence continues at coordinate 174,404 of NZ_JBEPRQ010000006.1, forward strand.
GGCTGTTTCGTCCCGAACAGGTGCAACTCGTCGGCGCGTCCGGCCCCGACGATCTCGACCTCGGCGCATTCCGGCCCGGCGAAGCTGTCATCGTCATCGGCTTCATGCCCTACACACATGCCAGTGTCCGGGTCGCGCAAGCCGCCTATCGTGCCGGCGCGGCCCTGATCGCGATCGCCGATAGCTCTTCGGCGCCGATGGCTGAAGGCGCCGACCACGTGCTGCTGTTCGAAGCGGCTTCCTCTCCCGGCTTTTTCCCGAGCCTGACCGGCGCCATTGCGATCGCCCAATCGCTCGCGGCCGTGACGTTTTCGCTCGGCGGCACGGCCGCGAAGAAGCGCCTGGAGAATACCGAGGCGCGGCTGGCCGCGTCTTCAACTTACGTATCAGAGAAAGGTTGACCCATGGCCGCTCGCACCAGCCGCGTGCTGCATCGCTCGCTGCGCGAAACGCCGCCCAAGGCAATCGGCGGCGAAGGCGTCTATCTCTTTGCCGAGGACGGACGCCGCGTGATCGATGCCTCCGGCGGCGCGGCGGTCTCTTGCCTTGGCCACCAGCATCCACGCGTCATCGCGGCGCTGACGAAGCAGGCCTCGACACTGGCGTACGCCCACACGGCGTTCTTCTCGTCCGAGCCGGCCGAGGCGCTGGCCGAGAGGCTGGTCGGCCATGAGCCCGGCGGCCTCGCCTACGCCTATTTCGTCAGCGGCGGGTCGGAAGCGGTCGAAGCCAGCATCAAGATCGCCCGGCAATATTTCATCGAGCGCGGCGAGCCGCAGCGGCAGCATTTCATCGCCCGGCGCCAGAGCTATCACGGCAATACGCTCGGCGCGCTGGCTGCCGGCGGCAATGCCTGGCGGCGTGCGCCTTATGCGCCGCTGCTCTCCGACGCCTTCAGCCACGTGACCCCGGCCTTCGCCTATCACGAGAAGCACGATGGCGAATCCGATGCGCAATTCGTCGCCCGGCTTGCGGCCGAACTCGAAGCCGAGTTTCAGCGCCTCGGTCCCAATACGGTCGCCGCGTTCCTCGCAGAGCCCGTCGTCGGCGCCACCGCAGGTGCCGTGACCGCGCCGGACGGTTATTTCAGGGCGGTCCGCGAGATCTGCGACCGACACGGTGCCCTGCTCATCCTCGACGAGGTCATGTGCGGCATGGGCCGCACCGGCACCACGCATGCATGGGAGCAGGAAGGCGTGGCACCCGACATCCAGGCGATCGCCAAGGGCCTCGGCGGCGGCTACCAGCCGATCGGTGCAATGCTCACCAGTGGCAAGATCATCGACGCCATTCGCGCCGGCTCGGGCGCCTTCCTGCACGGCCACACCTATCTGGCGCATCCCCTCGCCTGCGCTGCCGCGCTCGCGGTGCAGGACGTGATCCGCGAGGACGGCTTGCTCGACCGGGTCAAGGAGCGCGGCAAGCAGCTCGAGCAGCGGCTCACCGAGCGTTTCGGTAACCACCGCCATATCGGCGACATCAGGGGCCGCGGCCTGTTCTGGGCGATCGAGCTTGTCGCCGATCGCGGCAGCCGGACCTCGTTCGATCCCGCGCTGAAGCTGAACCAGAAGATCAAGGCGGAGGCCCTCGCCGACGGCCTCGGCTGCTATCCCGGCGGCGGCACCGTGGACGGCGTCCGTGGCGACCACGTGCTGTTGGCGCCACCCTATATCGTTTCGGCTGACGAGATCGATCTGATCGTCGACAAGCTCGGCACGGCTGTCGACAACGTATTGCGTCGTGTCAATCACTGAGGGGAGAATAACATGATGAGGAAAGTGGTTATCATAGCCGGCGTGCTCGCGGCATCGACGGTGGTCGCATCGGCGGCGACGCTCGACACTGTGAAGGGCCGCGGCACGCTGATATGCGGCGTCAGCGCCGGTTTTGCCGGCTTCTCCGCGCCGGACTCGCAAGGCAATTACAAGGGTCTCGATGTCGATTATTGCCGCGCGCTCGCCGCCGGCGTGCTCGGCGATGCCAGCAAGGTGCGTTACGTCTCGCTGACCGCGCAGAACCGCTTCACCGCGCTCCAGTCCGGCGAGATCGACGTGCTCTACCGCAACTCGACGCAGACCTATCTGCGCGGCGTCACGCTGGGCCTGCGGCAAGGCCCAATCAACTTCTACGACGGTCAGGGCTTTGTGGTGAAGAAAGACCTCGGCGTGAAGGAGATCAAGGACCTCAAGGGCGCCACCGTCTGCGTCGCGCAGGGCACCACGCATGAGGTCACGCTCGGCGATTACGGCCGCGCCAACGGCATCGACTGGAAGCCGCTGGTGTTCGACCGCGTCGACACCATGTACCAGACCTTCTTCGGCGGCCGTTGCGATGCCATGACCCAAGACGCTTCCGCGCTCGCAGGCGCCGTGACGACCGCGGCGCCGAACCCGGCCGACTACGTCGTGCTGCCGCAGACCATCAGCAAGGAGCCGCTCGGCCCCTTCACCCGCAATGGCGATGAAGTCTGGAGCGACATCATCACCTGGCTGCATTACGGCTTGATCGAGGCCGAAGAGCTTGGCGTCACACAAGGCAATGTCGACGAGATGGCGAAGTCGCAGACGCCCGCGATCCAACGCCTGCTCGGTGCCCCCGGCGATCTCGGCTCCCGGCTCGGGCTCGACAACAAATGGCTGGTCACGGCCATCAAGGCCACCGGCAATTACGGCGAGATCTACGAGCGCAATGTCGGCAAGGCGAGCCCGCTCAAGCTCGAGCGCGGCCTCAACGGCCTCTGGAGCAAGGGCGGCTTGATGTACGCGGTGCCGTTCAAGTAAACGCCTCTCGTGTCCCGGACGCGCTGCAGCGTGCAACGCTGCTGCGCAGAGCCGGGACCCAGCGGCCACAATGGGCCCCGGCTCTGCGGCGCAATACTCCGCATTGCGCCGCGTCCGGGGCACGAGATCTACCAGGTAGTAACGTTCAATGCCGACGTCCCCTCGCATCGCCCTGATCCACGCCCTCAAGCATTCCATCGCCCCGATCGAAGCTGCGTTCGCGAAGGCGTGGCCGGAAGCGCGGCTGATGAACCTGCTCGACGACAGCCTGTCGGCGGATCTCGCGCGTGAGGGCAAGCTCAATGATGCCATGACCGAACGCTTTCTTGTGCTCGGTCGCTACGCCGCGGCGACAGGCGCGGATGCGATCCTGTTCACCTGCTCGGCCTTCGGTCCCTGCATCGAGGCGGTTGCGCGCGCGCATGCGCCGATGCCGGTGCTCAAGCCGAACGAAGCCATGATCGAGCGGGCAGTGACGATGGGCCGGCGTATCGGCCTGCTCTCGACCTTCGCGCCGACGCTGGCCTCGATGCCGCCGGAATTTCCTACCTCCGTCCAGATCGTGCCGAAGCTTGCCGAAGGCGCGCTGGCCGCGCTCGACCGTGGCGACCGCGTTACGCATGACCGGCTGATCGTGGAAGCCTCACATGATCTGCGCGATTGCGACGTCATCGCGCTCGCGCAGTTCAGCATCGCGCGAACGGCGTCTCTCGTGGCAGAAGCTACCGGTCGGCCTGTCGTGACCACGCCTGACAGCGCCGTCGAGAAGCTGATGAAGCTGTTGGCGGCGAAGGCTTAAGTGCCGGCCTTTTTCCGGCGCCGTGCGCCCTTGATCGCCGCCGCAAGCGCGGCCTTCGTTTCGCTGACAAAATCCTCGACAAGGTCCTCGCGCGTGGCATGGGCCGCCTCGCCGGTGAACAGCCCCTGCTCGGCCAGCATCACCACGCCATGCAGCGCCGCCCAGATCTTGAGCGCCTGCCGCTCGCGCAGGTAATCGACTGCCGGAGCTTCCAGTGCCTCGATCACGAGCGCAAACGTTTCGCGTGTCGCTTCGTGCAGCTCGCTGCCTTTCGCCGCACACGACACCGTGCGCGAAGCGAACATCAAGCGGTAGATGCCATTGCGGCGTAAGCCGAAATCCAGCGTCGCCTGCGCCAGCAGCGACAGCTTCGATCGCTTCGACGGCTTTGCCATCGCCGCACGCAGAAGCGCGCTGAGCTGCCGGAACGCCTCCGCCGTCACCGCCGCAAGCAGCGCCTCGCGATCGGCGAAATGCCGGTAGGGCGCCGGCTGCGAGACACCCAGCTGCTTTGCCAGCGCCTTGATGCTGATCGCCTCCGTCCCGCCCTGCTCGGCTTCGCGCAGCGCGGCCTTGATCAAGGCGTCGCGGAGATCGCCGTGGTGGTAGGTATTCTCGGGCTTGCGGGCAAGTTGTGAACGCATGTTGCGCAGAGCCTATAAGTTTGCGCTTGACAGGGGAAGCCTGCCGCGAATGTAATAGCCTATAACTTGAGCAAAAACGCAAATGGGAGCGCGCGCCGCCTTCGGGCTGGAGCGCACACGACCGAGGAAGCCGCCATGACAGAGCGACTGAGGGTTCACGTCGATCCCGACAGATGCCAGGGGCACGCGCGCTGCAAGGCGCTGGCGCCGGAGCTGTTCGAGCTCGACGAATACGGCAACGCCCACGAGGCCGGCGACGGCACGGTCCCACCCGGCCTCGAAGACAAGGCCTGGCTTGCCAAATCCAATTGTCCGGAAATCGCGATCGGCGTGATCGAGGAGTAGCGCGTCCCGCCTCTGCCCGCGTGCCTTCCGCGACCACGAGCCCCAAGGGATTTCGAGATGTCCGACATCAGCCAGCCCGCCGCCCATCCGCCCGTGACCGACTGGGTCCATGATTTCGACCACACCGATCCGCAATGGACGGAAGATCCCTTCCCGATCTGGGACGAGCTGCGCGCCGCAAGCCCGGTCGTGCATACCGAGCGCTTCCTCGGCTGCTACCTGCCGACGACCTATGAAGCGGTGCGCGAGATCGCCAATGACAGTGAGCATTTCTCCTCACGCCGCATCATCGTCCGTGACGTTCGACCGGAGATCACCAGCAGAAACTCCGCCCCGCCGATCACGTCCGATCCGCCGGTGCACAAGCCAGCCAAGCAATTGCTGCTGCCGCCGTTCACGCCGGACGCGATGAAGAAGCTGGAGCCGCGGGTGCGCGCGATCTGCAACGAGTTGATCGACGGTTTCATCACGGAAGACCGACTGGACGCGGCAGAGCGCTACACCAAGCACATTCCGGTTCGCGCGATCGCACACATGCTCGGCATCCCCGAGACAGACAGCGATCTCTTCATCCGCTGGATCCACATGATCCTGGAACTTGGCATCAAGGATGAAAACACGCTGCTCCAGGCCGTGCAGGAGATGACCGTCTATTTCAGCGCCCACATCGAGGCGCGCAAGACCAAGCCGACCGACGATCTTATTTCCTACCTGATGAATGCCAGGGACAAGGACGGCAATCCGCTCGAGGATTCGCATGTGCTGGGCTCGTTGCGCCTGCTCCTGATTGCCGGCATCGACACCACCTGGAGCGCGATCGGCTCCTCGCTCTGGCACCTCGCCCGGACGCCCGCCGACCGCGAGCGCCTGGTCGCCGAGCCCGGGCTGGTCCCGACCGCGGTGGAAGAGCTGCTGCGGGCCTATTCGCCGGTGACGATGGCGCGCGAAGTGGTCAAGGAGACAACGGTCTCAGGCTGCCCGGTCAAGCCGGGCAACATGGTGCTGCTGTCCTTCCCGGCCGCAAACCGTGACCCGAAAATGTTTCCGGATGCTGACAAGGTCGTGATTGATCGCCGCGAGAACCGCCACGCCGCGTTCGGCCTCGGCATCCACCGCTGCGTCGGCTCGAACCTTGCGCGCATGGAGATGCAGGTTGCGCTGGAGGAATGGCTGAAGCGAATTCCGGACTTCGCCCTCGATCCGGCAGGCACGGTGACCTGGTCACAGGGAACCGTCAGAGGCCCCCGCCAGTTGCCATTTTTGCTTGGAAAGGCGATGTAGACCTCTCCAAAGAGCAATACCGAGAGGCCGGACGTGACTGAGCAAATAACCCGACCGGCTTCCGACCATATTGACGTCGCCGACGCCAAGCGCCGGATCAAGGCGATCTTCATCGGCTCGATCGGCAATCTCGTCGAGTGGTACGACTTCTACGCCTATACCGCGTTCGCGCTCTATTTCGCTCCCGCCTTCTTTCCCGGCAACGATCCTGTCGTCCAACAATTGAATGTCGCCGTCGTATTCGCGGCGACATTCCTGATGCGGCCGTTGGGCGGCTGGCTGTTCGGCTATATCGCCGATCATTACGGGCGGCGCATCTCGCTGACGCTGTCGGTCGTCTTCATGTGCTTCGGCTCCCTGATCATCGCGTTGACGCCGACCTACGCCACGATCGGCTTCGCCGCGCCGGTGATCCTGGCGCTCGCCCGCGTCATCGAAGGCTTGAGTCTCGGCGGCGAATACGGCGCCAGCGCCACCTATCTCAGCGAGGTCGCCGACCCCAAGCACCGCGGCTTCTATTCGAGCTTTCAATACGTCACCCTGATCGGCGGCCAGCTCACCGCGATCATCGTGCTGCTGCTTCTGCAAAAAATCTTCCTCACGCCGGAGGAACTGAGAGCCTGGGGCTGGCGCATCCCGTTCGCGATCGGTGCTGCGCTCGCGATCTTTGCTGCAGTGATGCGGCGCAATCTGCACGAGACTGAAGCGTTTGAAGAGGCCAAGAAGGTGGTGAAGCCGACCGGCTCGATCACGAACCTGCTGAAGTATCCGCGCGAGCTTTTGCTCGTGGTCGGCCTGACCGCCGGCGGCACCGCCGCGTTCTACACCTTCACCACTTACATGCAGACCTTCGTCAAGCTTTCGGTGGGGCTGACCGAGGACCAGACCACTTTCGTGATCTTCGGCACGCTGATCTTCGCAACCATCCTACAGCCGATCTATGGCGCCATCTCCGACAAGATCGGCCGCAAACCGCTGCTGATCTTCTTCGGCGTCGCCGGCACGCTCGCAACCGTGCCGCTGCTGATGACGCTGAAGGAGACCAAGTCGCCCTTCATCGCGTTCATCCTGATCTGCGGGGCCTGGCTGTTCGTCGCCGGATACACCTCGATCAACGCCGTAGTGAAGGCCGAGCTGTTCCCGACCAATGTCCGCGCCCTCGGCGTCGGCCTGCCCTATGCGATCACCGTCTCGATGTTCGGCGGCACGGCGCCCGCGATCGCGCTCTATTTCAAGAGCATAGGGCATGAGGAGTGGTTCTACTACTATCTCGCCGGCGTCATCTGCCTGTCACTGATCATCTATTCCACCATGCGCGACACCAAGCACGCCTCCGCGATGCATCGCCACGAGTAGCCGATGGCCGAAGACAACGAGCCGCCCGACAGCAAGCTGACGCGCACCAAGGAGAAATGGGCGCGCGAAGGCCGTTTTTTGACCGGCAAGATCGCGCGACCGGAAGATCAGCGCCTGCCGCCCGGCCAGCATCTGACAAAAGACTGGCCGGTGCTCGATCTCGGCGTCGTGCCGCCGGTTTCGCGCGAGCGCTGGCGGCTCGATGTCTTTGGCGCGGTCGAGAACCCCGTGTTCTGGACCTTTGCCGAGTTCGTCGCCCAGAACCAGGCGCAGTTCACCTCCGACATCCACTGCGTCACCACCTGGTCGCGCTACGACAATGAGTGGGAGGGGCTCGCCACGCGCGAGCTGCTCGCGGCCTGCCGGCCGCGCGAGGACGCGCGCTTCGTCGTGTTGCATTCTCACGACGGCTACACCACCAACCTCGCGCTGGACGACTTTGCCGCCGAGGATGCATTGCTCGCCCATAGCTGGTCCGGTGAGCCATTGTCGGACGAACATGGCGGCCCGGTGCGGCTGGTCGTGCCGCATCTGTATTTCTGGAAAAGCGCCAAATGGGTTCAGTCGATTGAATTCCTGACCGAGGACGCTCCGGGCTTCTGGGAGGTCCGCGGCTATCATAATCGCGGCGATCCCTGGGCAGAGCAGCGCTATTCGGACGATTAGGTTCAAGCAAGGACGGGGGAAAGCCCATGTCGACGGAACGCTTTCAGTTCACGGGCGAAGGCGGCCATCAGCTTTCGGCCACGCTCGAATTGCCGGACGGCGAGCCCGGGGCCTTCGCGCTGTTCGCGCATTGCTTCACCTGCGGCAAGGACACGCTGGCCGCCAAACGCATCTCGGTCGCACTCGCAGCCAAGGGTATCGCGGTGCTGCGCTTCGACTTCACCGGGCTCGGCTCCAGTGAAGGGGATTTCGCCAATTCGACGTTTTCCTCCAACGTGGCCGATCTCGTGCGCGCGGCCGATCATCTGCGTAGCGTCCGCAAGGCGCCGTCAATCCTGATCGGTCACAGCCTCGGCGGCGCCGCGATCCTTGCGGCAGCAGGACAAATCCCGGAAGCCAAGGCGGTTGTGACCATTGCGGCACCATCCGATCCCGCCCACGTCACCGGCCTGTTCAAAGAGCATCTCGACGACATTCGCATGCAAGGTGAGGTCGAAGTCTCGCTTGCGGGACGCCCGTTCCGGATCAAACGCGAATTCCTCGACGATATCGCCGAGCACGAGCTGATGAAGGACGTCACCGGCCTGCACAAGGCGCTGTTGGTCATGCATTCTCCGCTCGACGATACCGTCGGCATCGATAATGCGACGAAGCTCTTCGTCTCCGCCCGGCATCCCAAGAGCTTCGTCTCGCTCGATCATGCCGATCATCTCCTGACCAAGCCGGCCGACGCGCTCTACGCAGCCGACGTGATCGCGGCCTGGGCGAGCCGGTACATCGACACGGCGAAACCTGCGAAGGCGATGGATCTCCCCGAGGCACCGCGCCGGGTCGTGGTGCAGGAGACCCGCAAGAGCAAATTCAACCAGGTCGTCACCGTTGGACCGCACCGTCTGGTCGCGGACGAGCCGGTCGCCGCCGGCGGCGAGGATGCCGGCCCTGGTCCTTATGATCTTCTGCTCGCTGGCCTCGGGGCCTGTACCTCGATGACCATGCGCCTCTATGCCGACCGCAAGTCGCTGCCGCTCGATCGTGTTACCGTCTCGCTGAAGCATTCCAAGATCTATGCAAAAGATTGCGCGGAGTGCGAGACGCGCGATGGCATGCTCGACCAGATCGAGCGCGACATCGCGATGGACGGCGCGCTCGATCCCGAGCAGCGCAAGAAATTGATGGAGATCGCCGACAAGTGCCCGGTGCACCGGACGCTGACCTCGGAAATCCGCATCGTGACCAAGGCTGTGGACTAGCGCGAGTGCGCTAGAAGCACGACGCCATCGTCCGCAGCGCCGCGGTGATCTCGCTCTCGCGCCAGGCCGCGAAGCCGAGCAACAGACCGTGGTCGAGCGGCCTGCCCAGCGCCAAGCCAGACAGGGCACGCGTTTCAACGCCTGCTTCGACCAACCGCCTGACCGCCGCGTGATCGGCGCGACCGCGCTTGAGGCGCGCAACGAGCTGAATGCCGCCCGGGGGCACTTCGGCAGAGAGCACGTCGCCCAAATGGCCGTCTAGTCCCTCCACGAGGTGATCGCGGCGGGCGTGATAGAGCCGGCGCATCCGGCGCAGATGCGCCAGGAAATGCCCGTCGGCAATGAACTCGGCCAGCGCCTCCTGGATGTGGCTCGCGGCGATCAGTCCGATGTGCCGCTGTACGATCTCGAGAGTACCGACCAGGGCCCGCGGTACGACAAGATAGCCGAGCCGGATGTCCGCGGTCATGACTTTGGAGAACGTGCCGACATAGAACACGCGGCCATGGGCATCGAGTCCCTGCAAGGCCGGCACCGGCCGGCTGTCGTAGTGGAATTCGCCGTCGTAATCGTCCTCCACGATCCAGGTCTTGCCGGGCCTGCTCAGGCCAAGAAATTCCGTGCGGCGCGAGAGCGACATCAGGCGACCGGTCGGGTGCTGGTGCGACGGCGTCATGAAGATCAATGTCGGGGTCGCCATCCCCGGAATCCGCTGCATGCCCTGCTCGTCCAATCCTATCCCGGTCACGCGCGCACCGGACGCGCGGAAGGCGGCGGCGGCGCCGGGATAGCCGGGATCCTCGACCCAGACCTCGTCACCGGGCGTGATGAGGGCAGCCGCAATCAAGGTCAGCGCAGCCTGTGCGCTCGGCAGAATCAGGATCTGATCCGCCGTCGCGCGCACGCCCCTGCTGGTCGCGAGATAATGCGCCAGCGCCTCGCGCAGGCGCGTCCGGTTGACCGGTCCGAGCTCGCGCTTCGCCGCGCGCACGGCGCTGCGGCGCAGGCAACGCGCCCAGACCTCGTTTGGAAACTCCCTGAAATCGCCGTGCCCGGGACGCAAGGGTCTTAGTCGCGCCTGATAAGACATCGGCCAGTCGGTCTGCGTGAGGCTCGACGCCCAGGGCGAAAGCCGCGGCTTGCCAGGGCGCATGCGAGATGCGACGGCGCCCGCCTCTGCGACGCGCTCGCCCCCGTCGACCGTGACCATCGGACGGCGGCCGCGCGAGGCTTCGAGATATCCCTCGGCGGCGAGCTGCTCGAACGCATAGCTGACGGTGTTGCGCGAGACGCCGAGATCGCTCGCAAGCCGGCGGCTCGACGGCAGCGTGCGGCCTTTGCCGAGACGGCCCGTCGCGATCAAGCTTCGGAGCTGGCTCGTCAGTTGAGCCACCAGCCCCTCGTCGTCGGACCGGTTCAGGTCGATCAGAGCGGAGATCATGCTTTCCGGAACTGGCACCTTAATCCTTTCCGATCTGGCACTTTTTCAGGTGCCAAGTGGGATGCTATTCGCTGGACTGGACTGCTTCAAGGACCTCCGAGATGAACTCCCTTTCCCCTCGCGCGGCCGTCGGCCTGTTCCTCATCGTCGTGCTGGCCTGGGGCGTGAACTGGTCGGTGACGAAGCAGCTCGTCCAGTTCCTCCCGCCCCTGTGGACGTCGGCAATCCGGAGCTGGATCGCGCTGGCCGGATTGTTCGCGATCCTCGGATTGAGCAACAATCTGGTGATCCCGGAGCGGCGCGACATTCCGGTAATCCTCAGCGTCGCACTGCTGCACATGACGGTGTTCTCGGTGCTGGTTGCGACTGGTGTGCGCTTCCTGCCGGCGAGCAAGGCCATCGTGCTGGGCTACACCACGCCGCTCTGGGTCGCGATCGCCGCGCCGCTGCTCGGGAAGGACACGCTGACCGCGCCAAAGCTGGCCGGCGCCTTGCTCGGGCTGATCGGCCTTGCCGTGATCCTGAATCCGGCATCGATCGACTGGACCAACACCAACGTCGTACTCGGCGCCGGCATGATCATCCTGGCCGCGATTTCATGGGCCGCGAACATCATCTACATCCGCGCGCATCGCTGGATCGCGTCCCCGCTCCAGCTTTTGATCTGGCAGGTGCTCGTGGCGACGATCGTGCTGACGGGATCGGCGGCCGTCACGGACGGCCTGCCGCACGCGGAATGGTCGTGGAGGCTCGTGCTGCTGTTCCTGTATTCCGGCTTGATCGGGACGGCGCTGGCCTATTGGGCGATGTCGATGGTCAACAAGAGCATCTCGGCGCTGACGACGTCACTCGGCACCACCGGGACGCCACTCGTCGGCATCGCCAGCGCTGCAATCCTGCTGGGTGAGCCGATCGACATGAGTCTTGTGATTGCGGCCGCGCTGATCGTTACCGGCATCGGTCTCGCAACGCTCGGCGATCGTCTGCTGCGCGGTCAGGCCACCGCGAGAGGCTGAACGCGCAGCATCCCGCGCAGGCCAGCCGTCGTGCCGAACAGGATGCCGGCGACGGCGACGAACGACCCCAGCGCGAGCGTCGACACGCCGGTGAGCCCTTGTCCGATCGAACAACCGAACGCCATCACGCCGCCGATGCCCATCAGCGCGGCGCCACCCGCCGATCGCAGCATGTGGCGTGGCGAGGAATAGCCTTCGAGATGGAAACGGCCCGTCGCAAGCGCGGTGACCAGACTGCCGGCGAAGACGCCGGCAACTGTCGCGATGCCGAAGTTCAGCGTCAGGCCGGTCGAGAGCATGGCATATTGCAGGCTGTCCGCGATCGGCGCGACGAAGGTGAGCGATGTCACCGGCACGGGGTTGAAATCATCCGCGCCGAGATAGCCGGTGACGAACCAGCCTCCGGCGACGAGGAGACCGACGATGACGCCGGCCGCAATCTGGCCGGGCGAACGCCGGAACGCTGGGTGCGCGAAAGCAAACAGGATCAGCACAACGACGACGACAGCAGCAGCCATCGCGCGCGAAACCGCTTCAGCCGGACCGAACACGGCCAACAGTGACGGCAGCGAATTCACGTTGACCGTGGTTTGCGAGGCCTGGACCAGCGCGATGCGCGCCGGCGCGATCAGGCCCTTGAGCGTCATCTGCGCGGCCATGGCGAGCACGACCACCACGACGAAGGAGCGGAGATTGCCGCGACCGAGCAGCACCAGCGCGCGCGAACCGCAGCCGTTCGACAGCACCATGCCGTAGCCAAACAGAAGTCCGCCGAGAAACAGCACCGGCACCGAAAAGGACTGTTGCAGGTAGATCGATTTGCCGAGATCTACCATGCCGTTGCCGGCGAGGAATTGGCTCGCTGCGGTCGCGACCGCGATCGCCAGCGCATAGGTTCGTACCAACCGCCCATCCCCGTCCGATAGCCAGCCGCGCATGCTGCTCATCAGGCAGAAGCCGCTGAGCAGGCCGACGGCGCCGTAAACCAGGCCAATGACGAGGCCGGCGAGGATGACGAGCTGGGTGGACGATTCCATCATCAAGGCTTCAGGATCACGCGATCCCGCGACGAGCCGGCAACGGCGACATAGGCCTCCTTCGCGCGTTCGAGCGGATAGACGGCGTTCGCCTTGATGGGGAACGGTTTCAGGTGCCCGCTCGCGAAGCCCTGGCCGAGGTCACGCAGCACAGCGCCCGTCGCGATCGACGACAGGCCGAGCGTGTCGATGCCGACATAGGTGTGTTGCCCGCGGTAGAATTCGAGGATGTTGAACTGCACGATGCGGTCGATCGCGGCGATCAGGATCTGGCGGCCGCGAAGCGCGAGCGATTTGTGCGCCGCCTGGAAATAGGGATCGCCGACCGTGTTGAAGACGATGTCGGCGCCTCTACCGTCGGTCAACTCGCGCACGCGTGGCGCGACGTCGGTCGCGGAAGCGTCGATCACCTCGACGGATGCGTTGGTGTGGCCCTCATAAGGTTCCGCCTTGCGCACCACGCCGATGACACGCGCGCCCTGCCAGGTCGCGATCTGCACCGCAGCTTGCCCGACCTTGCCGTTGACGCCGAACACCAGCACCGTTTCGCCGGGCTTTGGAATGCCGACGCGGCGAAAACCCTCCATCGCGGTGACAAAGGGCACGCCGATGCCGGCGGCCTCCTCCCAGGACACGGTCTTCGGCTTCTCCACCACCGCGTCGGATTCAACGACGAGATGGCTGGCGTGAGTGCCGTCGCGACGAATGCCGAGATCACCGGAGGAGCCGAACACCTCGCGGCCGATCGTACCGGCCGGCCCGTCCATCACTACCCCGGCGTAATCGCGGCCGGGCGTGCGCGGAAATACGGCATAGGGCATCAGCCCGGTCGCGGCCTTGACGTCGGAGGGATTGACGGCAGCGGCCTTGATCTCGATCAGCAGATCATTCGGACCGCGAGCAAGCGTCTCACGCTCGACCGCCGGCGCGATCATAGCCGCGCTTTCGGCCTTGGCATTGAGGCGCACGCAGCGCGCGTCGACGGCTTTGGGAACGGCTGTTGACATGGAAAGACCCGCGATTTCTCGCGGGCCTTGTCGCCCTTGAAGAGACCCAAGTCAACCTGCCTCCCCTCATCCTGAGGAGCCGCGCCAGCGGCGTCTCGAAGGATGAAGGCCCGCATTGCAGCATCCTGGCCTGCATGGTTCGAGACGGCGCTACGCGCCTCCTCACCATGAGGGGTAAGACCTAATCCTTCGGCCGCTTGTCGTAGAGGCGCTTGGCCTTGCCGAGCGAGCGCTCCAGCGTGGCCGGCGCAACCACGCTCACCCTGGAGCTGATGCCGATGGTGTTCTTGATGTGCGTCGAGATCCGACTCGCATGGTCGAGGAGACCCCGGCCGTCCCAACTCTCCGGCCGCGCCTCGGCAATGATGGTCAGCTCGTCCATGCGGCCTTCCCGGGTCAGCTCCAGAATGAAATGTCCGCCGCACCAGTCGGTGGCGAGGAGAACCTCCTCGATCTGGGTCGGGAACAGATTGACCCCGCGCAGGATGATCATGTCGTCGGAACGTCCCGTGACCTTCTCCATCCGCCGCATGCCCGGTCGCGCCGTGCCCGGCAACAGCCGCGTCAGGTCGCGGGTGCGATAGCGGATCACTGGAAAAGCTTCCTTGGTGAGCGAAGTAAAGACCAGTTCGCCCTTCTCCCCGTCGGGCAGCACCGCACCGGTGTCGGGGTCGATCACTTCGGGATAGAAATGATCCTCCCAGATGTGCAGTCCGTCCTTGGTCTCGATACATTCCTGCGCAACGCCGGGCCCGATCACCTCGGAAAGACCGTAGATGTCGGTCGCATCCATGTCGAAGGCGTCTTCGATCTCGCCGCGCATGGCATTGGTCCAGGGCTCCGCGCCGAAGATGCCGACCTTGAGCGAGCACTGGCGCGGATCGAGCTTTTGGCGCTTGAACTCGTCGAGGATCGCAAGCATGTAGCTCGGCGTAACCGTGATGATGTCGGGCCGGAAGTCGTTGATGAGCTGCACCTGTCGTTCTGTCATCCCGCCGGAGATCGGCACCACGGTGCAGCCGAGCTTTTCGGCGCCATAGTGCACCCCTAACCCGCCGGTGAAGAGGCCGTAGCCATAGGCATTGTGGATGATCATGCCGGTGCGGCCACCGGCGGCGCGGATCGAGCGCGCCATCACGTCCGACCATGTGTCGATATCGCGTTGCGTGTAACCCACCACGATCGGTTTGCCCGTCGTGCCGGAGGACGCATGCACGCGCACCAGCTTCTCACGGGGCACGGCAAACATGTTGAAGGGATAATTGTCGCGCAGATCCGTCTTCACCGTGAACGGAAATTTCGCAAGGTCCGAGAGCTCTCGAAAGTCCGACGGATGCACGCCGGCCGCGTCGAAGGCCTTGCGATAATGCGCGACGTTGTCGTAGGCGTGCTTCAGCGACCAGGCCAGCCGCTCCGTCTGCAGCGCCATGATCTCGTCGCGCGATGCGCGCTCTTGCGCATCCAGCTCGGCCTTATAGGTGTTGCCACCTTCCTTGAGCCTCGTCAGAGCCATCCTCGTTTCCCCGTATCATTGCTTTTCTTTATTGATCCTGCGCCGGCAGCCAATTGCCGGGAATGACCCGCGAATGCCCGCGAAATTCGGCGATGACTGTATCGCCGGCGGTGACGCGCACGTCATAGATGCCGGAGCGGCCGCCGCGCGTAACCTCGCGGGCCTTTGCGATGAGGCGATCGCCGAGCTTGCCCGGCTTGATGAAGGTGATCTGGCCCTGCGCCGCCACGACGCGGTCGTTGTGCGAGTTGCACGCGAAAGCGAAGGAGGAATCGGCCAGCGTGAAGATGAAGCCACCGTGGGCGATGCGCTGGCCGTTGACCATGTCCGGCCGTACAGTCATGGCGAGCGTCGCATAACCTGGTCCGATCTCGACGATCTCCATGCCGAGTCCTTTGGAGGCATCGTCCTCCGCCCACATCGCATTGGCGCAGGCGCGGGCAACATCCTCGGGCGACAAGGCGGCTTTGACGTTCACGCGCTTCTCCCGTCCGATTGTTTGGACACGATGTTCTGCTGCCTGGTTAAAACTGTCAAACGTGGTCGTAATCGACCACGACCCGCTCCGACGATGGCTTGGCCTGACAGGTCAGGACAAAGCCGGCCTTCAGCTCCCAGGGTTCCAGCGAGTAGTTGATGTCCATCGGCGCCTCGCCCTCCACCAGTTTTGCACGGCAGGTCGAGCACATGCCGCCCTTGCAGGCGAAGGGCAGATCGATGCCGGCGCGTAGCGCGGCATCGAGGATCGCCTCGTCCTCGGCAACCGGCACGTCGCGGCGCTTGCCGTCGATGATCAGCGACGCGATCGCTTTCGGCGGCGCGTCCGGCGCAACGATCTTCTTCGGCCGCGGCTTGCCGCCGAACTCCGATACGAAGCGCTCGACGTGGATACGCTCGTCCGCGATGCCGAGCCCTCGGCAGGTCGCCTCGATGTCCTCGCTCATGCCGGACGGACCGCAGATGAAGACGTGATCGACGGTTTCCGCCGGTACCAGCGAGCGCAGCAGCACCCTCACCTTGTCGCCGTCGAGCCGGCCGTGCAGGATCGGAATGTCCTGTTCCTCGCCGGAGATGACGTGGAAGATCGAGAGCCGGTCGATGAAGCGATCCTTGAGCTCTTCGAGCGCCTCGAGGAACATGATGTTGTCCGTCGTGCGATTGCCGTAGAACAGGAAGAATTGGCTGCCCGGCTCGCGCGCAAGCGTGCCCTTGACGATCGAAAGGATCGGCGTGATGCCGGAGCCTGCGGCAAAGCCGACATGGATGCGGCTAGCGCCCGTCGGCGGGATCACGCCGAAACGTCCCGTGGGCGTCATCACGTCCAGCGCGTCGCCGCACTTCAAATCGTCCGCTGCCCAGCTCGAAAACGCGCCACCATCAACCTTCTTGACCGCGATGCGTATCTCGCCGTCGTCGGGCCCGGAGCAGATCGAATAGGAGCGGCGCACTTCCTCGCCATCCAGCATGGTGCGGAGTGTGAGGTATTGGCCGGGTGTGAAGGCGTAGTCGGTCGCAAGCTCCGCCGGGATGGCGAATGTCAGCGATATGGCGTCCGACGCCTCGCGGCGGAGGTCGTTGACGGCCAGGCGATGGAAGCGTGGTGCGGCTGCTGACATGATCAATGACACTTGAAATAATCGAAGGGTTCGCGGCAGGCTCTGCAGCGCCAGAGCGCCTTGCAGGAGGTGGAGCCGAATTCGGACAGCAGCTCGGTATCCGCCGAGCTGCATTGCGGGCACACAACGGCTTGCTCGCCGAACAGCGCGCGGCGTGAATTCGAGGCCTGCGGCGGCGCGATGCCGTAGGCGTGAAGCTTGCGGCGGCCTTCTGCGCTCATCCAGTCCGTGGTCCAGGCCGGGGACAGCACGGTGCGGACCTTTGGACGATGGAAACCGGCGCGCTCCAGCGCGACCTCGATTTCGAGTGCAATCATATTCATGGCCGGGCAGCCCGAATAGGTCGGGGTGATCGCGATCTCGACGTGATCGCCGTCGACAACCACATCGCGGAGCACGCCGAGATCGGCGATGGTCAAAACAGGAATTTCGGGATCGACCACGCTCGCCGCGGCGTCCCAGGCCCGTTGGCGCAGTTCGTTATGGGGCTCCAGCACCGTCACCATGTCTGCCCCGGGAAAGTGCGCTGTATCGATTGCAGCTCGGAGAGAAGATGGCCGAGATGCTCGCTGTGCCGGCCCACGCGGCCGCCCTGCTGCATCCAGTCGTTCTGCGGCAGCTTGAGCATTGCTTCGCCGATCACATCCGAGAGTGTCGTCAGCCAGCGACCCCGCAAGGTCCCTGGGTCTACGGCGATACCGGCATGGATCAAGGCGCGCTCGCCGTCGTCGACGGCAAACATCTCGCCGGTGAACGCCCAGAGATGATCGATCGCAGCCTGCGCGCGGGCATGGCTCTCGTCGGTGCCGTCGCCGAGCCGGATGATCCACTCCGAGGAATGCCGCAAATGATAGGCGCTCTCCTTCTCCGACTTGGCGGCAATGGCCGCGAGTGTCGTATCGCGCGAGGTCATCATGGCGCGCCAGTAGAGATCGGCGAAGGCGGAATAGAAGAACTGCCGCACCAGCGTCTGGGCAAAGTCGCCGTTCGGCTGCTCGAGGAGCAGCAGATTGCGATACTGCCTGACATCGCGAAGGTAGGCGAACTTGTCTTCGTCGTTGTCCTTGCCTTCGGCTTTGGCTGCGTAGGTGTAGAGCTCGCGGGCCTGGCCGATCAGGTCGAGCGCGATGTTGGAGAGCGCCATGTCCTCTTCCAGCATCGGCGCGTGCCCGCACCATTCCGACAGCCGGTGGCCGAGGATCAGCGCATCGTCGGCGCGGCGCAGCGCGTAGAGCACCAGCGGTGTTTCGGAGACCTGGATGTTGGCGACGGGCATCTGTCCTATCCACTTGTTCCAACCTCATCCTGAGGAGGCGCGAAGCGCCGTCTCGAAGGATGGGCCGCGGGTCACGGGCCTTCATGGTTCGAGACGCCGCTTCGCGGCTCCTCACCATGAGGAGAAAGAGCTACATGTGTCCTACTTCCTCAGGCACTTCATAGAACGTCGGATGACGGTAGATCTTCGATTCCGCCGGCTCGAACATCATGCCCTTCTCGGCGGGATCGCTCGCAGTGATCTCGGTGGATGGCACGACCCATATCGACAGGCCCTCGCCGCGGCGGGTGTAGATGTCGCGGGCGGCCTGCAGGGCCATGGTGGCGTCGCTCGCATGCAGCGATCCGACATGCTTGTGCGCGAGCCCGTTGCGGCTGCGAATGAAGACTTCCCACAGCGGCGTGTTCGGCGTGGCCATCGTGATCTCCCTACTCTGCCGCTTGTGCAGTTCGACGCTGCGCGCGCTTTGCGGCGTAGCTAGCTGCCGCCTCGCGGACCCAGGCGCCCTCGTCGTGCGCCTTACGGCGCGCAGCCATCCGGTCACGGTTGCAGGGGCCGTTGCCGGCGAGCACCTGCTTGAATTCGGTCCAGTCGATCTCGCTGTAGCGCCAGCGCCCGTCGGCATCCTGAATCATGCCGGGATCGGGAATGGCGAGGCCGAGATATTGCGCCTGCGGCACGGTGGCATCGACGAATTTCTGGCGCAGCTCGTCATTGGAGAAGCGCTTGATCTTCCATTTCGTCGAGGTGTCGCTGTGCTGGCTGGTGGCATCGGGCGGGCCGAACATCATCAGCACCGGCCACCACCACCTGTTCAAGGCATCCTGCGCCATCGCCTTCTGCTCGTCCGAGCCGCGGCACAGCGTCAGCATGATCTCGTAGCCCTGGCGCTGATGGAACGACTCCTCCTTGCAGACGCGGATCATCGCGCGCGCATAGGGACCGTAAGAGCAGCGACACAGCGGGATCTGGTTCATGATCGCGGCGCCGTCGACCAGCCAGCCGATGGTGCCGATGTCGGCCCAGGTCAGCGTCGGATAGTTGAAGATCGAGGAATATTTTGCCTTGCCCGCGAGCATGGCGTCTACCAGCTCTTCGCGCGACGTGCCGAGCGTCTCGGCCGCAGCATAGAGATAAAGCCCGTGGCCGCACTCGTCCTGCACCTTGGCGAGCAGCGCGGCCTTGCGACGCAAGGACGGCGCGCGCGTGATCCAGTTGCCTTCGGGCAGCATGCCGACGATTTCGGAATGAGCGTGCTGGGAGATCTGGCGCGTCAGCGTCTTGCGATAGGCCGCCGGCATCCAGTCGTTCGGCTCGATGCGCTCCTCGGCATCGATGCGCGTCTGGAACTGCGCAGCCTTGGCCGCATCCTCGAGGCCGCGATCATCGGTCTCGGCCGTGTTCAGCGCCTGGGTATACATGCGCATCCTCCCGTTTTATTGAGAGGCAATATATAACAAGAATTATCTCATGCAAGATATTTCTGTAACATAACGATCAAGCCTCAAATCTTCGTTCCAGCAGTTTTCGCGCCGGCGGCAATGGCCCCTTTTCATTGGTTCCATGACCATCAAGCCATTGTTCCGATGGGGCAAGCAGCGCGCGATAGATGTCGCCGCACAGCGCGCGGGCAGCCCTGCCCGGCCAGTCCGCCGGAAGCAGGCTTTCGGGCAGCAGCGGATCGCGCAGCACGACCCGGCGGTAATGGTGGATCAGGAGGATGCGCGCCGTGAAGGCGTCGGTCTCGGACAAGCCCGTGCCGCGCGCGATCGCGGCGCGCAGCGGCTCGAACGTCTTCATGAACTTGAGATAGGCGTCCGCGGTGCGATCCAGCGGCCAGCTCGCACTGAGTAGCCGGCGACCACTGTCATCCTCCGCCGAGACTTCCAGACGGATGGCGCCCGCGGCCTCATCCGGCACTGCCACACCTGACGGGGCGACCCACACGCCCGGCAGCGGACTGCCGAAGCCGGCATTGCGGAGCGCCTCGCGCGAGGCGTCGCGATCCTCGCCATTCCCGATCAGAAGCAGCTCGAAGCGCCCGGTCCAGTCGGATGGCGGCGGATCGTAGATATGGCGTGTCGCAGCCCCGAAGATCTGGCGGCCCTTGTCAGCCAAGCGGTAGAAGCTATTGCGGCCGACCTTTTCGCGCGTCAGCCAGCCATCGGCGGCAAGCCGCGACATCGCGGTACGCACCACGCCGCTGTCGATGTCCAGGCTCTCGAAGAATTCCAGCAGCGTGCCGAGCCATACCGAGCCGCCACGCGGCACGATGGCATCGCCGAACACGGTGATGACGATAGAGCCGGTGCGCGACGGCTCGCGCTTGAGCTGCTCGATGATGCGGGACAACGGATGCGCCATGCGCGAGGCATAGCGCGTTTGGTGCGGGCGCGACAATGGACCGGTGCGACGGCCTTCTCCCTCGCCCCGTTCTTACGGGGAGAGGCAAAGAACTACCGATGCGGATCGGGATAGACCACGCTGCGCCAGCCGCTGCGGTCGAAGGGACGCCAGCTGCCCTCCCTCTGCGCAAGGCGATCAGCCACCGCGAAGACAGCGGCGGGATGATGGCCCATGCCGCAATGGCTGCTCTCGATCTCGATGCTCTCGGTCTGCGCGCCCGTCTTCTCCATGCAGCCCTGCCAGGCGCAGACGCCGTCGGTGCGGCTGAAGATCGCCGTGGTCGGCACCGGCGGCGGAACGGCGAGATCGCCGCCGAACTGCGGATCGACCTCGTCGGACTTCCGTCCGCTCGCCCATTCATAGACGCGCCAGGCATTGGTCGAATGCGGATCGCCGGCAAAGGGGCTGCCGAGCGTGATCACCTGGCGTACGCGGTCGGGCATCATCTTGGCGAGCTGGCGCGCATAGAGACCGCCGAGGCTCCAGCCGACCAGGCTGATCTTGCGGCCATGCCTGTCGCTCAGCTCCTGAACCAGATCCACCATCGCGTGCTGCACGCCCTCGCGCAGGCCGTAATTGCGGCCCTGGCGCCAGCCGCTCACCGCATAGCCCTTGCCCGACAGAAACGTGCGCAACGCGCGCGTGGACCCGTCGGAGGCCACGAGGCCCGGTAGCACCAGCACCGGATGGCCATCGCCGCGCGGCGCAAGGCTCAGCAGCGGCAGCGCGCCGAGGAATGCGCCGAACTCGTGGATCGCTCGCCCTTCCAGGAACATCAGGGTACGAGACGGCGGGCTCAGCGTCTGGGCGGTAGCGGTCATCAATGGTCCCTCGGAAGAAATGCTGAAAAGATCACCGGCTGCGAGGCCGGCAAATGGGTATGAATTCCAACACGCCAGCTTTTCGAACGTTCCGCAGCGCACCATGAATCAGCTAGGCAGCGGGTTCCCGACATTCAAGCGGGTGAAACCCGGGGCCACAATAGGCCTGCGCGTTAATGCTGGCGTCCGTGACGCAAAAGTCACAACAATCGAAGCAGGAATTCTACGGAGTAAAGCCCAAGGCCCGCGAGCCCGCCGATCAGCGAGCCGTTGAAGCGGATGTATTGCAGGTCGCGGCCAATGTTGATTTCGATCAGCGAAATCAGCTGCGCCATGTCCCACGATTTCACCTGGTCGGAGATGAAGGTCGAAACGCCGCTCTTCTGGTCCGCGACGAAACTGCGCAGCACCGCGACCAGACCCTTGTTGATCTCGCCGCGAAGCTCGGCATCGCCGGCGAGCGCTTCGCCCGCCGCGACACACATGCCGGCGAGATGATGCTGCAGCACCTGCGTCTCGCCGCTTGCACTACGCTCGATGAAGGACCGCGTGTTGGCCCAGACGGTGCGGGCGAGATCGGCGAGCTCGGGACGCGCGAGCAGATCGCGCTTCAAACCGTCGATGCGGTCGATATAGGCCTGGTCGGTGCCAAGCCGATCGACGAAGCTCAGCACCATGCGGTCGAACTCGCCGCGGAACGGATGTTTGGGATCGCTGCGCACTTCATTGAAGAACGCGGTGGCGGAGGCCACGATCTTGTTCACCAGAAATTTGTCGGCCCGGTAGAGCCTGAGCAGGGTCGGCAATTCCGCGCGCACCTTCTCGCGGATCATCGCCATCGTCTCGGTCTGGTTCAGCGTCTCGTGCATCACGCGCAGGAGATCGTCGAACAGGATTTGGTGGCGTCCCTCGGCAACGAAGCCGCGCAACGTGCCGGCCGCGAGCGGCGCGAGGTCGATCGCCTGGAGCTGCGATGACATGCGGCGAAGGATGAAGGTCATCAGGCCCGAGCTTTCCGTCGCAGAAACCGCCTCCGGCAGCAGGCGCAGCGCAAAGCGCGCGAGGTCATCGCTACGCTTGCGATCGCGCAGCCAGTCGGCGACGAAGGAGCCGAAATCGATCTCGTTCAGCTTGGCCTCAACGGGAGCAGCCTCGAGGAAATGCACCTGGATGAATTCGCCGAGCTTGTCGGCGATGCGGGCCTGATTGCTCTGGATGATCGCGGTGTGCGGGATCGGCAGGCCCAGCGGCCGCTTGAACAGCGCGACGACGGCATACCAATCGGCGAGCCCGCCGATGGTGGCGGCTTCGGCGAAGGCTGCGATGAATCCGAACACGGGATGCACGGGCAGCAGCCATTTCGCGATGACGAACAGGACAAGCGTCGAGCCCAGCACCAGCGTCGCCAGCGCTTTCACGCGGCGCAATTCGGCCGCGCGTTCTGCGTCGCCGGGGGAATCGAAGGAGAAGGTGGCGGGTGGAGTCATGATTCACCAAGGTTACGTCATTCCGGGACGGTCCGCAGGACCGGACCCGGAATCTCGAGATTCCGGGTTCGCCCTTTGGGCGCCCCGGAATGACGACCGATGATGACGCGGCGCAAAAAACAAGGCCCGCCGAAGCGGGCCTCAAATTCAGTTTTTCGTCTCAGGCAGATCAGGCGGTCTTGTTGTAGACCTTGGCGAAATTGTCCTGGGCGGACTTCGCACCGTTGGCGGCGAGCTTGCCGAAATAGTCGGTGGTCGCCTTGGCGCGCGAGACGAACGCTTCGCCGCGGGCGCGGAGCAGGCCGGACTGGATCTCGATAGCTTCGCTGAACGACTTGGCGGACGCGAGCTTGTCGATGCCCGCGAAGAACGCGTCGGCGTCCTCGTAGATCGCCTGCTGGATGTTGCGGCTGATCTTGCCGGCTTCGGTGACGGACTCGGTCACCGCGTTTTCGACGGCGGCAGTCACGCGCTCGGAGCCCGCGAACACCTCGGCAGCACGGTCCTTGGCGGTATTGGCGGACTTCTTGACGAACTCGCGGGCGGCCTCGGGAACTTCCAGGTTCTGGATGTTCTTGAACGCGTCCTTGAAGCCTTCGAAAGCGGTGTTGGTTTCGGTGGTCATTGGGGTCTCTCCATCCTCATTGGTTGAGCTATGGGCTCACCCCGTCCGGTTGTGGCCCGGGGCACGGCTTATATGGCATAGTTAATTGTGCGATGCAATATCCATATTGCACTGCGATATCACGAAACTGTGAACGGCCTTAATGAGAGGCAATCTGGCGCCTCCCTGACCATCCGGGTTCCCGGGGACCCGCTCAGAGGTTCTCAGTGCTGGACGGCGCCAGGCAGCCCATAGGCCTCCATCTGGGCCTGGACCTGCGCGATGTTGTGCCCGAGCACGACGATATCGTGGGTCTTGCCGTCGACGTCGCGGACATGATCGCGCAACAGTGCCTCGGCCTTGAAGCCGAGGCTCTCAAACAGCGTGATCGCCGCCTGCTGATCGACCGTCATCTGGACCGAGAGCTTTTCGAGGCCGGCGCCGAGCGCGAGTGCGAAGGTCTCCTGCGACAGCGTCCGTCCCACCCCCTTCCCACGCACGTCGAGCGAAACCACCATCCGGATCTCGCCGACATGGGGCGACCAGGAGTGCGGATCGCGCACCAGCGTGCCGCAGCCGACGACCGTGCCGCCCCTGACCGCAAGCAGGCTCGTGATCGCGCCGCGCTCGATCTCCTTCGCCCATGCGGAGAGCACCTTCGGCTCACTGATGTTACGCGGCAGGAACAGCAGGTCGTGGGTCGGCAGGCCCTTGCCGAAGACGAGCACCGCGGCTTCGTCCGCCGGCGACATCAGGCGGATCTCGATATCGCCGGCGTCGGTCTTCACGTGACGCGGATAGGAACGCTGCTCACTCATGTCGATCTCTTCCCCAGCCAGGAATCCAGTTTCGGCCATAGCCGCTTCACCGCATTGGCGCCGGCGACGAGCGAGACGTGACCGCCCTTCAGCATCACCTCCTCCTTGTCCTCGGACCCGATCTTGGCGATCAGGTGCTTTGCTGCCTCATACGGCACGATGTGGTCATGCTCGGCGACCGCATGCAGGAACGGCACCTTGATGTCCTCGAGCTTCGCCGCACGGCCGCCGACCGACATGGTGTCGTTGAACAGCTTGTTGTCCCACATCAGGTCCTTGGTGATGGTGCGGAAATATTCGCCGGCCAGCGGCAGCGTGTCGGTCGCCCAGCGGTCGAACATCCGGTAGGATTTGACGAACTCGTCGTTCCAGATGTTTTCCCAGAGCTGGATCTGGCTGACGGTACGCGAGGCTGGGCGCAGCATCTCGAACGACGACAGGATCATCTCGGGCGGCACGTTGCCGACGCTGTCGACGAGGCGATCGACATCGAAATAGCGACGGTCGGAGAAGTTCGAGAACAGCTTCATCTCGCGAAAGTCGATCGGCGTGGTGAAGCAGATCAAATTCTTCATCGGCCCGTCTCTGTGGATCGAGCCGTAGAGCAGCGACAGCACGCCGCCGAAGCAATAGCCGATGACGGAGACGTCCTGTTCGCCGGAATCCTGTTGCACGCGGCGGATGCAGTCCGGGATGAAGTCGAGGACATAGTCCTCCATGCGGAGGCTCTTCTCCTCCGGCCGTGGCGCGCTCCAGTCGAGCATGTAAACGTCGTAGCCGCGCTTCAACAGGAACTCGATGAAACTCTGGCCGGGCACGAGGTCGAGAATGTAACCGCGATTGGTGGTCGCCATCACGATCAAGATCGGAGTTCGATAGATCTCGTCGGACATCGGCCGATAATGGTAGAGGCTCATCGTGCCGCGCGAATGCAGCACGTCCTTCGGCGTCGAGCCGAGCGTGGGACCGGACGTCGAGAAATATTCGACGCCCTTGATGCTGCGCTGGATGGCGCGTTGCACCTCGGACTGGATGCGCTCCGGGATCCCTGCGAAGTCTAATCCGGCGGGTGCATTCATGTCTGCTCTCCGCCTTCTGATGGCGGCCGCTTGGTGCGCGGCGGGCGCAATGCAGTATCGGAGCCCTGAGAAATGCCGGAACTTGCCGCCATCTGGCTCAGCATCGACTTGATCTCACCGATCTGTCCTTCGATGGACTGCAGCCGTTCCGCAAGGCTGGTGACCTGCTCCCGGCTCGGCAGATTCATGGAGACCAGATATTTCTCCATGAGGTCGCCGAGCTGCTTCTGAGCACCTGCAGCAACGCCGCCGGCTCGGTTCACGGCTTGCGAAAACTCGGGCGATGACATGGCCTGATTGGCGAAGGAGTTGAACCCCTTCTCCATCTCGCCAACCATCTTCTGCCACATGGCAATGGGGTCATTGCTCTTGTCGGTCATCGGCGTCCTCCTGAAATCGAGAGCTTCGATGCCCTTCCTTTTTCGCCATACCACACCGTTGCGCGGTGCCGGTCAACCGGCAAGCAGCGCGTCCGGTGTCGCGGACGCGACTTCATTGCGAGGGGAAACCGTGCGATACAGTATTGATCAAAGCCGAGGGAACGCAGCCGTGAACGCCTATCAGCCACCGCAAACCGTCCACGCCAACGGCATCGACATTTGTTACGAGACTTTCGGCAACGACAGTGCCGAGCCGCTGCTGCTGATCATGGGGTTGGGCGCCCAGATGATCCACTGGGACGATGCGTTCTGCGAGCAGCTCGCCGCGCAGGGCTTTCGCGTCATCCGGTTCGACAATCGCGACATCGGCAAGTCGAGCCATCTCACAGGCGGCAAGCGTCTGACACCGCTCGAGCTGTTGAAGCTGCGGTTCCTCAAGATTCCCGTGGCCGCAATCTACAAGCTGATCGACATGGCGAAAGACACGGTCGGGCTGATGGACGCACTCGGCATCAAGTCGGCGCATCTGGTCGGGGCGTCCATGGGCGGCATGATTGCGCAGGAAGTGACGTTGTCGTTTCCCGAGCGCGCGCGCTCGCTGACCTCGATCATGTCGACGACCGGCAATCCGCGCGTGCCGCCGCCGACACGTGAGGCCGCCGCGATGCTGATGGCGCCGCCGCCGCGCAGCAAGGAGGAGTTCATCGTCCGCTACGGCCAGACCTGGAACGTGTTGCGCGCCGGGTCCTTTCCGGAAGAAGAGGCGCTTGATCCCGGTCGTGCCGAACGCGTGTTCGCGCGCGGGCTCAATCCGGCCGGCGTCGGCCGGCAGCTCCGCGCGGTGCTCGCCTCCGGCAGCCGCAAGGAGCGGCTGCACGGCGTCAAGACGCCGACGCTCGTGATCCACGGCACCGTCGATCCGCTGGTCCGCCCCGAGGGCGGCAGGGACACGGCAGAGTCAATTCCCGGGGCCAAGCTGCTGATGATCGACGGCATGGGCCACGCGCTGCCGATGCGGTTCTGGCCGGAGATCATCGGCGCCATCGCCAAGCACGCACATGGCGCAGCGGCGCGTGCGGCGTAGATTGACCGGCGCAGCGGGTCTCCTCACGGTGACCATGTGAGCTGCCGGTTACTCTCTTAACGCGAGCCGGCACGAAAGCTATACAGGCCTCCTTCAATCGCCGAGAACCTCACTCGCCAACAAAGAGGCTGCGGCCTCTCGGAGTTTACATGCATCTCGTCGTCCGGTCAGCCGCAATCGTCGCCGCTTCAGTCCTCACGCTGTCCCTCGCCGGTGGCGTCGCGATGGCGGGTAGCGCGCAAGAAGAAGCCAATCGCAAAACTGTCCTTGCGTTCTACGAGAAGGGGCTCAACCAAAAGGATGCCGATGCAGCCCTCGCCTATGTCGGCGACCGCTACGTCCAGCACAATCCAAACGCGGCCGATGGTCCGGACGGCTTCCGAAAGTTCATCGGCTTCCTCCGGGACAAATTCCCGAACTCGCATAGCGAGATCAAGCGCAGCTTCGTGGATGGCGACTACGTCATCCTGCACGTTCACGCGGTTCGCGAGCCCGGCAACAGGGGCAACGCGATCGTCGACATCTTCAAGCTGGAGAACGGCAAGGTCGTCGAACACTGGGACGTCGTGCAACCGATCCCGGAAAATCCGGCGAACAACAACACGATGTTTTAGCTCGGAGCCGTAGCCCGGATGGAGCGCTGCGCAATCCGGGTTCTTGCGCGGATCGACCGTCCCGGATTTCGCTGCGCTCATCCGGGCTACAAATAGCCGCCTAGCTCTTCTTCGCCATCCAGATCACGTGACGAGCGCCACCGCCTCTTCCGGTGGCGCGGATATTGACTTCGTTGACGTCGAAGCCGGCGCTCCCGAGCCGCTTGGTGAAGGCCGGGTTGGGTCCCGAGGACCAGACCGCGAGCACGCCTCCCGGCCGCAGCGCCGTCTTCGCCGCCTTCAATCCGCTCGCATTGTAGAGCGCATCGTTGCCCTTCCGGGTCAGCCCTTCCGGCCCGTTGTCGACGTCGAGGAGGATGGCATCGAATGCCGACCGCTGCGCCCGGATGATTTCGCCAACGTCGGTTTCCCGTATGCTCACCCTGGCATCATCGAGACTGTCACCAAACACCGCCGCCATCGGGCCCCGCGCCCAGGCGACCACCGCCGGCACGAGCTCGGAGACCACAATCTTCGCCTTGCTTCCGAGCACGGTCAGGGCCGCACGCAACGTAAAGCCCATGCCCAGGCCGCCGATGAGGACGACGGGTTTTGCGACCGTCTCGATCTGCTTCGCCGCGAGTGTGGCGAGCGCGGCCTCCGAGCCTGACAGGCGGTTGTTCATCAGTTCGTTGGTGCCGAGCTTGATGGAAAACTCCTTGCCTCGCCGCATCAGGCGAAGCTCTTCATCGGAGCCGGGGATCTTGGCGGTGTCGATCTTTTCCCAGGGAATCATGCGGAAGCTTTAGCACGATTTCCTTCGTAGCTTCGTAGCCCGGATGGAGCGAAGCGCAATCCGGGAAGCGCGCGCGTGAGGAAAAATCGCCCCGGATTTCGCTGCGCTCCATCCGGGCTACGAACCGGCCTACCCTCCCGCCCACACGTCCAGCACATACCGGTTCTTCGCGCCCATCTCCTCGATCCAGCGCGCGGCCGTGGCGGCATCGCTGCCGCTCTTCTCGCGATGGATCGCGACCAGCGCCGCCTTCACGTCGCGCTCCATCTTGCTGCCGTCGCCACAGACATAGACCATCGCGCCCTGCTCGATTAGCGGCCAGACCTTGTCTTTCTGCGCGGCGAGGACGTGCTGCACATAGGTCTTCGGTCCTTCCGCACGCGAGAACGCGGTGAACAGCTCGGTGATGCCGCTTGCCGCCAGCGCCTTAAGCTCGTCCGCGTAGAGAAAATCCTGCTCGGGATGACGGCAGCCGAAAAACAGCATGGCCGGACCGAGCGCGGCGCCCTTGGCCCTGCGCGCGGCGCGCTCCTGGAGGAAGCCGCGGAACGGCGCCAATCCCGTGCCCGGGCCGATCATGACAATCGGCACGGACGGATCGTCCGGGAGCCGGAAGCCGGCCTTGGTCTCACGCACGGTTGCATGGATCACGTCGCCCGCACGTCGATTGGCGAGATAGTTCGAGCAGATGCCCTTGTAGGTGCCGCGGCCGGAGGCGGCCTGCCCTTCGACCACGCCGACCGTGACGCTGCAACGAACCGGATCGACCGACGGCGAAGACGAGATCGAATAATAACGCGGCGCCAGCAGCGAGAGCATTTCCAGATAGACGTGGAACGGCAATTCGCAAGCCGGATATTCGAGCAGCAAATCGAACACCGATTTCCGCCGGGCCAGGATCTCGCTGCGATAGCGCTCGAGCGGCTCGGGCTCCTCGCCAACGAAGGCCAGCAGTTTTGGTTTCGTGACCGGACAACGTGTGTGCTCGGCCATGATCTGGATCTGCTTCCGTGTCGCCACCTGCTGGAGCTCGACGAACTCGCTGAGCAGACGGCCGACCGACACGGCATCGCCGACCGGCAATTGCGCGCGGCGGCCTTCGGCGACCTGAAGCCTGATCTGGTCGGCCGGCAGGAAGCCGAAGCGACGGGCAACCGAATCCACCAGCGTCGGATCGTTGCGCGGAACCACACTCAGATGATCACCGACGCGGTAATTGATGTTGGAAGGCAGCTGCACCTCGATGTGACGCGTCGAACGCTCCGACGGATTAGAACCGGCCTTGTTCTGAAGCT
Source organism: Bradyrhizobium sp. i1.15.2 (assembly GCF_040548425.1). Classification (NCBI taxonomy): domain Bacteria; kingdom Pseudomonadati; phylum Pseudomonadota; class Alphaproteobacteria; order Hyphomicrobiales; family Nitrobacteraceae; genus Bradyrhizobium; species Bradyrhizobium sp. i1.15.2. Next base: position 203,794 of record NZ_JBEPRQ010000006.1, read on the forward strand.
CGTCATTGACCAGCACCTTCATGGCCACCGCCCCGCCCTGGGCGACGATGGTGTTGACGGCGGTCACCGCGACCGGCTCGATCGCGTAGAGCGGATCGTCCTCCGCGGTACGGGTGAAATTCCAGTCGATGCCGAATTCCTTGGTCGCGACCTGGGCGGCCGCCGGGAACCATTTCTGGAACTGGCTGTCCAGATCGCTGCGCGCATCGCCCTCGCCGCGCGGATAGACCGCGCGCGCACCATGCGCCGACAATTGCTCGTCGATGAAGCGCGGCACCGACTGATAGGTCGCGGCCCAGTCGCTGTTGCCGCAGCCGAACACGGCGTATCGCACATTGGCAAACGCATCCTTCGGCAGCTCGTCGCCGAGCCATTTGACGAATTGCGTCGCATTGTCTGGCGGCGTGCCGTTATAGGAGGCGCAGATGATCAGCACGCCACCTTCCCGCGGCAGCTTGCCCACGTAATCGTCGAGCGGCCCCAGATGCACGGCAAAGCCGTTGATCTCGGCCAGGTCGGCCATCCGCGTCGCCAGCTCCTCGGCGGTCCCAAGATTGGAGCCGTAGAGTACCAGCATCGGCGTGTTGTGGCCGGGCCGCGCGGTGGGCTGGCGCGGTGCCTTCGGTGCCGACGACACCGCCACAGGTCCGCCATAGGCACCGCGCTCGCGATCGGCGCGCGGACGGACCTTGATCTTGAAGCCTTCCGGCTTCATCGTCAGCGTTTCCTTCAGATGCATCTGGTAGCGCTGGTGGTCGATCAGCTTGAAACGCTGGAGGATCATGCCGAGCGCGAGCGCGGCCTCGTGCATGGCGAAGCCGCGGCCGATGCAGGCGCGCTGGCCATTGCCGAACGGCTTCCAGGCATTGATCGGCCGCTTGGCTTCCGCCTCCCGGCTGAAATTCTCCGGATCGAACGCGTCGGGGTTCGGACCCCAGACCGAGGGATCGCGATGCAGAGCGGTCACCAGGATGGTGGTGAACGTGCCTTTCCGGAGCTTGTACTTCCCGCCGCCGATGGTCTCGTCGTTCAGCGGCGAGATGCCATAGGCCGGCGCCGGCGGCCACAGCCGCAGCGCCTCCTTCAATATCTGGGTGATGTAGGTCAGCTGCGTCACCTGCTGATAAGTCGGCTTCGCGTTGGCGTCGGGACCGAAGACGCGATCGACCTCGTCATAGGCCTTCTTGAGAATGTCGGGGTGCTTGAGCAGCGCATACAGCGTGCAGGACAACAGGCCGCTGGTGGTCTCGTGGCCCGCGATCAGGAACGTGTTGATCTGATAGCGGATGTTGACGTCGTCGAGCTGCTCGCCGGTCGAGCGATCGACCCCGGTCATCATCGCCGCAAGCATATCCTTCTTATCGTCGGTCGCCTCGCCTCCCCTGCGGCGCTCCGCAATGATCTCGTCGACCATCTTGTTCATGAAGTCGACGTCTTCGGCCATGGTCTTGCGCCGCTTCTGCATCCAGAGCTGCTCGAACGGCAGGCCGCGCGTCATCATGATGGTTTCGAGCGAGCGCACCAGCGACTCGACGAAGGGATGGTAGTCGCGCCGGTAGAACGAATTGAAGCGGTAGTCGAAGCCGCACAGGCCGATCGTATCCAGCGTCAGCGCCGTCATGTCATGGACGACGTCGATCTCGTCGTCGGCATTGAGCCGTTCCCATTTGCCGACGAGCTGCTCGGCAATGTCGACCATGCTGGGGTGATAGGATTGCATGGCGCGGTTGCCGAAGGGCTGGAGCAGGATGTTGTGCGCCTTGCTCCAGTTCGGCTCCCGGGTGTCAGCCGTGAACAGGCCGTCGCCGCCGACCGCGCGCACGCGACGCAGCGCACCGCGCACCGTCTTGTCGAAACGCTTCTCGTCGGAGAGCTCGTCGACGAGATCGTGGCCGGAGACGACCACGATCGGCGAGCCCATCATGTCGAGCCAGAAGATCGGCCCCAGCTCCTTGGCAAGCCGGGTCAGATGCTGCACCGGCGCGGCCGAATCCAGTGACAGCATGTTGCCGACCACCGGTTTGGTCGGCGGCTGCGGGATCGGGTCCAGACGGTTCTTGGATGACATCGAAATGTAGTCCCCCTGCTTCAATGTCGTCATTGCGAGCGAAGCGAAGCAATCCAGAAATATGTCCGCGGAGGCAGACTGAATTGGCTTCGTCGCTTCGCTCCTCGCAATGACGAGTTCGCAATGATCAGCTAGCCAAACCGCCTTCTACGCCATTCGATCAGCTTCGCACTGACCTCTTCCGGCTTCTCCTGCTGCGTCCAATGGCCGCTGTCGCGGACCAGATATTTTTCCAGATCGGGGATCAGCTTGTCCATGCCATCGGCAGAAGACGGTGGCAACACCGCGTCGTTCTCGGCCATGATCATCAGCGACGGCACGCGCACCGTATGATCGAGCCCTTCGGCGCGCGTCCAGTTGCGGGACATATTGCGGTACCAGTTGATGCCGCCGGTGAAGCCTGTCCTGGTGAAATTGTCGACGAACACCTTTTTCTCTTCCGGCGACAGGATCGGCGTGCGCGGATCGTGCTTCGCATCGTAGCCTGCGATCATCTGCGGGAATGCAAGGTTCAGTCGCGGCGAAGCACCGACACCCGCGACGACTTCCTCCGCCGGAGCATCTGCCGGGCGCGGTACGGGCTTGCGCATGAAGGCATCGAAGGTCTGCTCGACGCGGCTGCCAAAGATCCTGTCAGGCTCACGCGCCGGGTCCTGGAACTGCACGATATACATCTTTTCGCCGAAGCGCGCGCGCAGGAGCTCGATCGGATCAGCCCAGGCGCGGTTGGTATGAGGCGTATTGATTCCGACCACGCCGGCGACCCGGTCAATGTGCCGGAGCGGCATCTGCCAGACGATGAAGCCGCCCCAGTCATGGCCGACGAAGATCGCCTTGTCGATCTCCAGATGATCGAGCAGTCCGACCAGATCGCCGGTCAGATGCTCGATGTCGTAGTCCTCCACCGGCTCTGGGCGGTCGGTCGCGCCGTAGCCGCGCTGGTCCGGCGCGATCACGCGGATACCGGCCTCGCTCAGCGCCTTGATCTGGTGGCGCCAGGAAAATGCGAGTTCGGGCCAGCCATGGCACAGCACCATCGGCGGTTTGTCTGTGACCGGGCCCGCCTCGTAGTAGCCCATGCGGATTCCGTTCGTCTGCACGAACTTGAGCGGTGGCATTTCAATCATCGGAACATTCCTACTCGGCGGCGCCCTTGATGTCCGCCGCGGGCAAGGCATAGGCAGCCTCCAGCGCGGCAAACTCCTCCGGCAGCATGTCGCACATCACCTGCACGTGCGGAATGATGTTGGCGCCGACGATGAAGCCGAAATCGAGCTGGTCGCGATAGCTCTGCACGGTGATGTTGAGCGCCTGCCCGTGCGTCGAGATCGACACCGGAAAGATGTGCAACAGCTCCGCGCCCGCGGCGTAGAGCGTCTGCCGCGGCCCCGGCACGTTGGACACCGTGATGTTCGCAGCCGGCGGCAGCACATTCGACAAATCGGAGCGGCTGTAGAGCAGCGCCATGATCTGAACGATGATCGGCGCACCCAGCATCGAGATGTTGGAGACCTGCGGCATCAGTGCCCGCAGCGGATGCGACATCTCCTTGGACTTGGTCGATTGCGCGATGATAGCTTCCAGGCGTGCCTTGGGATCGTCGATGTTGGTCGCGATCGAGCAGATCATGCCGAACACCTGGTTGTTGGCCTCGGTGTTGCCCTCCTCGCGCAGCGAGATCGGCACGGCAGCGGTCAAGGACTTCGCCGGCAGCGTTCCGTGTTGCTGCAGGTAGCGCCGGACCACGCCGGAGGCGAGGGCCAGCACGACATCGTTGAGCTTGCCGCCGGCCTGCTTGGCCAGCGCCTTGGATCGCGACAGCGAGATCGAGACGCCGGCGAAGCTGCGCTCGGACGAGATCGATTTGTTGAGCATGGTCGGTGGCGACACCATGCTGGCGAGGCTCTCGCGCGATTTTGGATCGGATATCTTGCCGAGCACGTCCGAGACGCTCTTGACCATGGTCGGGATGTTGCCGGCGAAGCGTACCGCACTCTCGATCTGGTACATCGCATTGTCGAACAGGATCGAACCGATGTCACTCTTGCCGGTGCGCGGCAGTTGCAGGTTCTTCGCGGCCGCAGATGCATCGAGCGGCTGGGTGAAGAGCTGCTGGTAGGAATCGACCAGGTTCGCCGCGATGTCGCGCGGCTCTTGCCCGGGCTTCGCTCCCGCGGTCGGCGGATCGACCTTCCGCGGGATCGGCGAGATATCGTAGATCATGTTGGTCAGCGCCGCACCGGCGCCGCCGTCGATGGCAGCATGATGCATCTTCGAATAAAGTCCGACCTCGTTGTCCTTCATGCCCTCGAACACGTAGAACTCCCAGAGCGGGCGGGCGCGGTTCAAGAGCTTGGCGTGCATCCAGCCCACGATGCGCTCAAGCGTGGCGCGGTCGCGCGGCTGCGGCAGGCTGGCGCGAAAGATGTGACGATCGATGTCGAACTGTTCGTCCTCGACCCAGGAGGGATGATCGATGTCGAGCGGCGCCTTCTCCAGGCGCGCCTTGAGGATCGGCGCGACGTGCAGGCGCGAGACGATCATCGCCTTGAAATCTTCGAAGAAGTCGCCCTTGTAGTCGTCCGGCAGGCGAAAGATCGCCATGCTCCCGACATGCATCGGCATTTCCGGCGTTTCCAGATAGAGAAACGACGCGTCCAGCGACGACAGTTTCTTACCGTCAGCCATGGTTCCCTCCCGAGTATTTGACGGGCGCCTTAGGCGGCGCTTCTCGTCAGGCCGATACTGCCTGTTCCGGCGGGGCATATGCAATGGCAAACGGCCCTGCCCTGTCAAATGGCCAGAACTCTCCCTCCGGTTGCGCAAGGCGGTCTGCCACTGCCCACAGCGCCGCGGGGTTCACCCCAAGCCCGATATGGCTCGCCAGATGCACCTCGATGTTCTCGGCGCGGTCGGAGGGACGCAGCAGGCAGGTCCGCCAGTTCACGATGCCGTCGGCGCGCGAATAGATCGACGTCGCCGGCACCGGAAGATCGCCCGCGATCGCCTCCCGCAGCTCGGCGAAATCCTCGACACGCTCGCCGGACATCATCTCGTAGAGCCGCGTCGCATTGGTCGCTCGTATGTCATTGGCAAAAGGGCTGCCGAGCGTGATGACATTGCGGACCATGTCGGGCGCCTGCAGCGCGAGATCGCGCGCATGGACGCCGCCCAGACTCCATCCGACCAGGCTGACCTTGCGTCCGCTCGCAGCATGGATTTCGGCGAGACGGGCGCGCAACGAATCCCGCATCCGTCCGAACCCGCCGAAATTACGGCCCATCTGCCAGGCACGTGCCTCATAGCCGAGCTCGCTGAGATAGCGCCGCATCGGCGCCATCGAGAGGTCGCTGGCGAGGAAGCCCGGCAGCGCCAGCACCGGATGGCCATCGCCTTTGGGCGCCCGCATCAGGACCGGCGACAGCAGCAGGCTGGCGTTGAGTTCGAGCAACCCACGGGCTTCGGCGAGCAGCAAAGCAAGGCCGGGCGGACGAAGCCGGCCCGGGGTCTGCGGCCCGTCCGGACCGGGCGGCATTATTTCTTCTTGTCGCCGCTGCGGGTGCCGCCGAGGCCGGCCATGGTGACGAACATGTCCTGAAACCGCTCGGCGAGCTTTGGATCGAAGGTGAACCAGCTCTGGATCAGCGACTCCGGCGAGACCTTGTCGATGTTGCTCAGAACCTGCTGCTGCAGCTTGTCCATCACCGCCGTCTGCATCGGTGCCAGATCCGGCAATCCGATGAACTGGCGGGCCTCGAGGGGGGTGCAATCGATTTCGATGTTAACTTTCATGTCCCCTCCAGATGAGATTCGAGCGGCCGTCCGCAGTATCGCCGCGAGAAGGTGTGCAACGCAAGCGACCTGAGGGCGGTGGCAGCCACCGGCTTCCCCGATCGGCGGATATGGTCAATCAAAATCAGCCGCGTCCGCGCCCATCCACCCGTCAATGCCGGTCAGCATTGCTGCACAGCGGTGCAACTTGGCGCGTTCCTTGCTGGAATGGCGCTTGCACGGGTCGAGAACTCTGGGCAACATGGTTCGATCAGCCCCGCCGAACAATCAAAAATGACGGTGCGGGCGAGTGGAGAGGTCAAGAATGTCAGTCGGACGAAGTCTGTTTGCGGCGACGCTCGCCAGTATGCTTGCGTGGGCGGTCTCGCCGGCGTCGAGCCAGACGCTGCGCTACGCCAACCAGGGTGAGCTCAAGTCGCTCGACCCGTACACGCTGAACGAGTCGACCACCAGTGCGCATCTCGGTCATGTCTATGAGGGCCTGGTTGCCCGCGGCAAGGACCTGAAGATCGTCCCGGCACTCGCCGAAAGCTGGGAGACGCCGGAGCCGACACGCTGGCGCTTTCACCTCCGCAAGGACGTCAAATTCCACAACGGCGACCCGTTCACCGCGGACGACGTGGTGTTCTCGGCCGAGCGCGTGCGGGCGAAAGGTTCGAATTTCCAGAGCCGCGTTCCCGCCGATGCCAAGGTGGTCAAGATCGACGATTACACCGTCGATTTCGTCCTGACCTCGCCCAATCCCATCCTGACGGCGCTGTGGGCGACCTGGTACATCATGGACAAGAAATGGGCAGAGGCGAACGATGCGACGGCACCGACGCCTGCCGCCGCGACGACCCCGAGCTACGCCTCGCTCCATGAGAACGGCACCGGCGCCTTCACGATCGAAAGCCATCAGCCGGGCGTGAAGACCGTCTTCAAGGCCAATCCGAACTGGTGGCGCAAGCCGGAACATAATCTGAAGGAGATCGTCTTCACGCCGATCGCCAACCCGGCCACGCGTGTCGCAGCGCTGTTGTCCGGCGAGGTCGACGTGATCGAGCCGGTTCCGGTCCAGGATATCGAGCGCGTGAAAGCGAGTCCGAACGCCACCGTGCTGACGGGGCCCGAGCTCCGCACCATCTTCGTTGGCATGGATCAGGCGCGCGACGAGCTGTTGTACTCCAACGTCAAGGGCAAGAACCCGTTCAAGGACGTTCGCGTCCGCGAAGCTGTCTACCGGGCAATCGATATCGATTTGATCAAGAATCGCGTCATGCGCGGGCTCTCCACACCGTCCGCGCTGATGGTTGCGCCGGAGATCTTTTCGCTGTCGAAGGACTTCACCCGGCCGAAGCTCGATCCTGACGCCGCCAAGAGGCTCCTGGCGGATGCCGGCTATCCTGATGGTTTCGAGGTGACGATGGACTGCCCGAACGATCGCTACGTCAATGACGCCGCGATATGTCAGGCGGTCGTCGGCATGCTCGCCCGCATCAACATCAAGGTAGACCTGCTGGCGCAGCCGAAGGCCCAGTATTTCGCCAAGGTGCTGAAGCCCGGCGGCTACAAGACTTCGCTGTTCATGCTGGGCTGGACCCCGGATACGCTCGACTCCCATAACGTACTGCACGACATCATGGGCTGCCGGGACGATCCCAAGGATCCGAACCGCGGCGAAGCCAATCTCGCCGGCTATTGCAACAAGCAGTTCGACGAGCTCGCCGACAAGGTTCTCGTGGAACCCGATACGGGCAAGCGCGATCTCCTGATCAAGCAGGCCTTCGAGGTCTCGATGAAGGACTGGGCCTACGTCCCGCTGCACCAGCAGGCGCTCGCCTGGGGCGTCTCGAAGAAGGTGAAGTTGACCCAGCGTGCGGACAACATGGTCATGCTCTACTGGGCGACCAAGCAGGACGAGTAGGTGTCGACAAGTTGTGAAGTCCCGGAAGCCCTGGCTTCCGGGACTTGCTATTTCGGGCTAACGCAATGATGCGTGCCACTGAAGAAATGTGAAAGGAACAGATGCTCGCTTTCACACTGCGCCGGGCCATTCAGGCCATTGGTGTCATGATCGCCGTCGGGATCATCTCCTTCTCGATGTTTCGTTTCGCCGGCGATCCCGTGAACCAGATGGTCGGGATGGACACGTCGGGCGCCGAACGTGCCGCGATCCGCAAATCGCTCGGCCTCGACGATCCCGTGATCGTGCAGTTCGGCCGCTATATCGGCAACGCTGCGCAGTTCAAGTTCGGCGTCTCCTACCAATTCCGCCTGCCTGTCAGCAATCTTCTGATGGAGCGGATGCCCGCGACCCTGGAGCTCGCGATCTGCGCCACCATCTTCGCGATGCTCTGTGGCATCCTGATGGGCGTCTATTCGGCGCTTCGCCGCGACAGCTGGCTCACACACGCGTTCCAGGCGATCTCGCTGATCGGCATCTCGCTGCCGACCTTCCTGATCGGCATTCTCATGATCTACCTGTTCTCGGTGACGCTCGGCTGGCTGCCCTCGTTCGGGCGCGGCGACGTCGTGCATATCGGCTGGTGGACGACGGGTCTGCTGACGCTGTCCGGACTGAAGGCGCTGATCATGCCCTCGATCACGCTGGGCTTGTTCCAGATGACGCTGATCATGCGCCTGGTCCGCACCGAGATGCTCGAAGTCATGCGCACCGACTACATCCGCTTCGCCCGTGCCCGCGGCCTCACCACCCGCGCCATCCATTACGGTCATGCGCTGCGCAACACGCTGATCCCGGTCATCACGGTGGCCGGCCTGCAATTTGGCTCGGTAATTGCATTTGCGATCATCACCGAGACCGTGTTCCAGTGGCCCGGCATGGGGTTGCTGTTCGTGCAGGCCGTGCAGAATGTCGATATCCCGATCATGGCCGCCTATCTGATGATGGTGTCCCTGATCTTCGTCACCATCAATCTCGTGGTTGATATCCTCTACACCATCGTCGATCCGCGGCTGCGCTCGACGATCAGCCGGGCACATTGAATGAGCGAAGCCGTCGTCCCGCACAAGGTCGAAGAACGCGGCGCGCGCGCCGACGCGCCGGGTTGGTTCAAACGCGCGCTCGACAGCGACCTGTTCTATTCATTTCGCCGCTCCAAGATCACCATGGTCGCAGCGGCGGTGACGCTGCTGTTCTTCCTGGTCGCGATCCTCGCCTCGGTGCTGTCGGTCCAGAATCCCTTCGACCCGGCGCAGCTCCAGCTGATGAACTCGCGCATTTCGCCATTATGGACCTCCGACGGCCAGAGCCCGTTCCTGCTCGGCACCGACGAACAAGGCCGGGACGTATTGTCTGCAATCCTTTACGGCATGCGCATCTCGCTTCTCGTCGGCGTGCTCGGCGTCGTCTTCTCCGGCGCGATCGGCATCCTGCTCGGGCTGACGGCCGGCTATTTCGGCGGTGCCGTCGACGGGCTGATCATGCGCATCGCCGACGTGCAGCTTTCATTCCCGGCGATCCTGATCGCGCTGCTGATCAACGGCATCGCCAAATCGGTCTTCGGCAACAAGCTCGACGAGATGAGCATGCTGGCTGTCCTGGTCTTCGCGATCGGGTTGAGCTTTTGGGTGCAATATGCCCGCACCGTGCGCGGCTCCGTCATGGTCGAGAAGAACAAGGACTATGTCGCCGCCGCCCAGCTCATTGGCCTGCCCGCCCCGGTGATCATGTTGCGCCACGTGCTGCCGAACACGATGGGGCCGATTCTCGTCATCGCCACCATCAATCTCGCGCTCGCTATCATTACCGAGGCGACGCTGTCGTTCCTCGGCTCGGGGATGCCCGAGACCATGCCATCGCTGGGCACGCTGATCCGCATCGGCAACAACTATTTGTTCGCGGGCGAATGGTGGATCGTCGCCTTCCCTGGAATCGCACTCGCGGCGCTGATCCTGTCGATCAACCTGCTCGGCGACTGGCTGCGTGACGCGCTTAACCCGAAACTCCGATGAGTATGCAGCGTTCATGACCGAGCCCGTTCTCTCCGTTCGTAATCTTCAGGTCGAGTTCGCCTCCCGCCGGGGCACGCTGCGCGCGATCGACAGTGTCTCCTTCGATATCGCCAAAGGCGAGGTGCTCGGTGTTGTCGGCGAGTCCGGCGCCGGCAAATCGGTCACCGGACTCGCGGTCATTGGCCTGATCGATTCCCCGGGCCGCATCTCGGGCGGCGAGATCCGCCTCTCCGGCCTGCGCATCGACAATCTGCCGCCGGAAGAGATGCGCCGCGTGCGCGGAAAACGTATCGGCATGATCTTCCAGGACCCCCTCACCTCGCTCAATCCGCTGTACAAGATCGGCGACCAGCTCATCGAGACGATCAGAACCCATCTGAACCTGTCCGAGACCGCCGCCCGCCGGCGAGCCATCGACCTGCTCGCCGAAGTCGGCATTCCGGCTCCGGAAAAGCGCATCGACGGCTATCCGCACGAATTCTCCGGCGGCATGCGCCAGCGCGTTGTGATTGCGCTCGCGATCTGCGCCGAACCGGAGCTGATCATCGCCGACGAGCCGACCACCGCGCTCGACGTCTCCGTACAGGCGCAGATCATCTCGCTGATCAAGCGTCTCGGCCGCGACCACGGCACCGCGGTGATGCTGGTGACCCACGACATGGGCGTGATCGCCGAGACCTCCGACCGGGTCGCGGTGATGTATGCCGGCCGAGTCGCCGAGATCGGTCCGGTGCAGGACGTGGTCAGGAACCCGCTGCACCCCTACGCCAAGGGCCTGATGGGCGCGATCCCGACCCTTGCCGGCGACGACAAGCGTCTGGTGCAGATCCCCGGCTCCATGCCGCGCCTGTCGGCGATCCCGCGCGGCTGTTCGTTCAATCCGCGCTGCGCATTCGCATTCGACCGATGTCGCGTGGAGAGGCCGGAGCCGCTGCCGCGCGGTGCGCAATCGGTCGCCTGCCACCTCTATGACAGCGTGCCGGCGGAGAGCGCGGCATGAGCACTCCCTTCGTCCAGGCCACGAATCTGCGCCGCGTCTTCGACGTCTCGAAGCCCTGGCTCAACCGCATGCTCGAAGGCGGGCAGCTGGAATATCTCAAGGCCGTCGACGGCGTCACCTTCGACATCAGGAAGGGCGAGACCTTTGCACTGGTCGGCGAATCCGGCTCGGGCAAGACTACGGTAGCGCGGATGGTCGTCGGCTTGCTGCCGCCAAGCTCCGGCAACGTCTTGATCGACGGCATCTCGATGACCGATCCGCGGCAGGCCCAGGCGCGGCGGAAACTGCGCCGCCGCATCCAAATGATCTTCCAGGATCCTTATGCGAGCCTGAACCCGCGCTTCCGGGTCGACGCCATCATCTCCGAGCCGATCCGCGCTTTCGACCTGATCGAGGGCGAGCGCGACATCCAGGCGCGCGTCGGAGAGCTTCTCACCCTCGTCGGCCTGCATCCCGACGACAGGTTGAAGTTTCCGCACGAATTCTCAGGCGGCCAGCGTCAGCGCATCGCGATCGCTCGCGCGCTCGCCTCCGACGCCGAGTTCATTGTCTGCGACGAGCCAACCTCCGCGCTTGATGTCTCCGTGCAGGCGCAGATCCTGAACCTGATGCGCGACCTCCAGGACAAGTTCGGCCTGACCTACATGTTCATCAGCCACAACCTCGCCGTGGTCCGCCACATGGCGAGCCGCGTCGGCGTGATGTATCTCGGCCGCATCGTCGAGATCGCGGAAGGGCGCGAGCTGTTTGCCCGTCCGCGCATGCCCTACACCAAGATGCTGCTCGGCGCCGTGCCCGATCTTGCCATGAGCGGCCGCCAGCGCATTCCCGTGAAGGGCGAGATCCCGAACCCGATCAATCCGCCGTCCGGGTGCGCTTTCAATCCGCGCTGCCCGCTGGCGTTCGACCTCTGCCGCAAGGAGACGCCGAGCCTGATCGACGGCGTCGCCTGCCACGCGGTCAACACCGCGCCGGTACCGGCGTGACGCGCGCTAGCCATGCAGCCTGCGCATTTGGCGGCGGCCTGGCCCTGTGATCAATTGCGCGCGCCGCAAATGAGGTAGTCCATGGCCAGCATCGTCAATCCCGATCCGTTCACGACACGCCCCGAGATCGAAGGCACCTTCGGGGTCGTCGCGACCACGCACTGGATCGCGACCGCTATCGGCATGGCCATCCTGGAAAAGGGCGGCAATGCCTTTGACGCCGGCGTCGCCACCGCTTTCACGCTCCAGGTGGTCGAGCCGCATCTGAACGGCCCCGGCGGCGACGTTCCGATCATCGTGCACGACGTGAAACGCGGCCGCACCGAGGTGATCTGCGGCCAAGGTCCGGCACCGGCCCGCGCCACCATCGCGCATTACAAGAGCGAAGGCCTCGACATGGTGCCCGGCACCGGCCTGCTCGCGGCCTGCGTCCCCGGCACCTTCGAATCCTGGATGATGCTGCTGCGTGACTACGGCACGATGCGCGTGCGCGACGTGCTGGAGCCCGCGATCTCCTATGCGCGCGACGGCTATCCGCTGGTTGAGCGCGCCTGCGCCACGATCCAGACCGTCGAGCAATTATTGCGCACGCACTGGCCGACATCAGCCGCCGTCTATCTCCCAAACGGCGAAGTGCCAACACCGGGAACGCTCTTCACCAACAAGACACTTGCGGCGACCTACGCACGGATCCTGAGCGAAGCCGAAAGCGGCGGCGGCGGTCGGGACGCCGAGATCGAGCGTGCACGCAAGGCCTGGTCGCAAGGCTTTGTCGCGGAAGCCATCGACAAATTCTGCCGGACGCAGGAGGTGATGGACGTTAGCGGCTCGCCGCATCGCGGTGTGCTGTCGGCCGATGACATGGCGCGGTGGCAGCCGACGGTCGAGGCCCCGCTCACCTACGATTATGGCCGCTACACCGTCTGCAAGGCCGGCGTTTGGAGCCAGGGCCCGGTGACGCTGCAACAGCTCGCGCTGCTGAAGGGCTTTGCGCTCGATGGGTTGGACCCGACAGGGCCGGAATTCATCCATCTCCAGATCGAATGCGCCAAGCTCGCCTTCGCCGACCGCGAAAAATTCTACGGCGATCCCAAGTTCAGCGAGATCCCGATCGGAACGCTGCTGTCGGATGCCTACAACAACGAGCGCCGCAAGCTCGTCACCGACGAGGCCTCGCTCGATCTCCGGCCCGGTGCGATCGAGGGCTTTGGCGGCGTGGTCAAGCTGCGCCGCGCCGAGGGCCAGCGCGAGGCTGTCGGCGCGCTCGGCGCCGGTGAACCGACGGTGGGCCGCTTCGGCGAGGTGCGCGGCGACACCGTGCATTTCGACATTATCGACAAGGCCGGCAACATGGTGTCGTCGACTCCGTCGGGAGGCTGGCTGCAATCCTCACCTGTCATTCCCGAGCTGGGTTTCTGCCTCGGCAGCCGCGCACAAATGTTTGATTTGGAAGAGAATCAACCGAGCTCGCTCGCGCCGGGCAAGCGGCCGCGCACGACGCTGTCGCCGAGCATGGCGTTGCGGGACGGCGAGCCATATCTCGCCTGGGGCTCGCCGGGCGGCGACCAGCAGGATCAGTGGATCACGCAGTTTTTCCTGCGGCACGTCCATTGCAACCTCAATCTCCAGGAAGCGATCGACGCCCCGGCCTGGCATTCCGAACATTTCCCGATCTCGTTCTGGCCCCGCACCGCGCGCCCCGGCGTGCTCGTGGTCGAGAACCGCGTGCCGAAGGCGACGATCGAGAATCTTCGCGAACGCGGACATATCGTCGAGGTCGGTCCCGACTGGTCGGAAGGCCGCCTCACCGCGGCTTCGCGCGTCGGTCCGCGCCGCCGGGCTGCCGCCAATCCGCGCGGCATGCAGGGCTACGCCGCAGGGCGCTAGAGGCAGCACATGACCTGGTCGATCATCGCGCGCGATTCTGCTACCGGCCAGTTCGGCATCGCCGTTGCCACGCGCTTCTTCGCCGTCGGCGCGCGCGTGCCTTATATCGCCGCCGGCCTCGGCGCCATCGCGACGCAGGCCTTCGTCAATCCCTATTACGGCATCGACGGCGTCAAGCTTTTGCGCGAAGGCCTCAACGCACATGATGTTCTCGCCAGCCTGCTCGCAACCGATGACGGCCGCGAGAGCCGCCAGATCCACATCATGGACGCCAGCGGCGCGATCGCCGCGCATACCGGGCGCGATTGCGTCGACTGGTGCGGCCACATAGCCGGCAGCGGCTTCTCCATCGCCGGCAACATGCTTGCCGGCGCCGACGTGCTCGACGAGACCGCAAAAACCTATATCGCCAATGACAGCCTGCCCTTCCCGCGCCGCCTGCTCGCCGCGATGCGCGCGGGCGAGGCCGCCGGCGGCGACAAGCGCGGCAAGCAATCCGCTGCGCTCCTGATCCACGGCAAGGAGGAATGGCCGGCATTGGACCTGCGCGCCGACGATCATCCCGATCCGCTCGGTGAGCTCGAGCGGCTCGAACGGGTCAGCCACGAGCTCTGGGTACACTTCCGCGCCTCCATGCCGACGCGGCAGAACCCAGCCGGCAACACCGATCGCAGTGTCATCGACGCGAGCATCGCCGCAGCGCGCGCAAAACGATCATGAACCCGAGCCCGCTCATCGAGATCAGCGATCTGCGCATTCGTTTTCACGGCGACGACGGCCGCCTCACCTACGCGGTCGACGGCGTCGATCTCAGCGTCGCCCACGGCGCGACGCTCGGCCTCGTCGGCGAATCCGGCTGCGGCAAGAGCGTGACGTCGCTGGCGATCATGGGCCTGCTGCCAAAGCAGAGCGCGGATATCTCCGGCGCGATCCGCTTCGACGGCTTCGACCTGCTTAAGACATCGGACCAGACGCTGCGCGACCTCCGCGGCAACCGGCTCGCGATGATCTTTCAGGAGCCGATGACTTCGCTCAATCCGAGCTTCACCATCGGCGACCAGATCGTCGAGACGATTCTGCGCCACCGCGGCGGTTCGCGCAGGAGTGCGCGCGAGCGGGCGATCGATCTGCTGCGTCGCGTCCACATCCCCTCGCCCGAGCGGCGGATCGACGAATATCCGCACAAGCTCTCCGGCGGCATGCGTCAGCGCGTCATGATCGCGATGGCACTCGCCTGCGACCCGCGGCTGCTGATCGCGGACGAGCCAACCACCGCGCTCGATGTCACGCTGCAGGCGCAGATCCTGGAGCTGATGCGCGAGTTGAAGGCGGCGAGCGGCGCGGCCATCATCCTGATCACCCACGATCTGGGCGTCGTCGCCGAAGTCTGCGACGAGGTCGCGGTGATGTATGCCGGCGAGATCGTCGAGCGCGCGCCGGTGGACGAGCTGTTCTCAGCGCCGCAGCATCCCTACACCGTCGGCCTGCTCGGCTCGATCCCGCGGCTCGACCATCGCGCCGAACAGCTCGCCACGATCGAGGGCATGGTTCCGAACATGATGCAGCCGCCTGCGGGATGCCGCTTCGCCGCACGCTGCCCCTTCGTGCTGGACGCCTGCACCAAGGCGCCGCCGCGGCTGGTCGAAATCAGTCCCGGCCACCTCTCGCGCTGCATCCGCGCGCCGCTCGAACGTCTGGTGTCGTGATGGCGCTGCTCAAGGTCGATGGCCTGGTCAAGCATTTCGTCGCCGAGCGTTCGCTGTTTGGAAGGGCGCTGGCGCATGTCAAAGCCGTTGATGGCGTTTCCTTCTCGCTCGATGCCGGCAAGACGCTGGCGCTGGTGGGTGAGTCCGGCTGCGGCAAATCCACCGTCAGCCGCCTGGTGCTGCGGCTGATCGAGCCGGATGCAGGCACGATCCATTTCGAAGGCCGCGATCTGCTCTCGCTCGACGCCGGCGCGCTGCGCGCCTTTCGCCGCGAGGCGCAGATCATCTTCCAGGATCCCTACGCCTCGCTCAATCCGCGCATGACCGTCGGCCAGATCCTGACCGAGCCGCTGGCGCTGCACAACCTGGTGCCGCCCGCCCGGCGCCGCGAACGCGTCGAGGAGATCCTGCGGCTGGTCGGGCTGGAGCCGCGGCTGGCGCGGCGTTACCCGCACGAATTCTCCGGCGGCCAGCGCCAGCGCATCGCCATCGCCCGCGCGCTCGCGGTCGAGCCGAAACTGATCATCTGCGATGAGCCGGTTTCGGCGCTCGACGTCTCGATCCGCTCGCTGATCCTCAATCTGCTGCGCGAACTCCAGGATCGGCTTGGGCTGGCCTACATTTTCGTCTCGCACGACCTCGCCGTGGTCAAGCACATCGCCGACCACGTGGCGGTGATGAATCTCGGCCAGATCGTCGAGACGGCGGCGGCGGACGCGCTGTTCGCCGCACCGCGTCATCCCTATAGCCGGGCCCTAATGTCCGCGATTCCCGTGCCTAAACCGCGGGCAAAGCGCAGCCGGATTGTGCTGCAGGGAGAGATCCCCAGCGCGCTCAATCCGCCGCCGGGATGCCGCTTCCACACCCGCTGCCCCTACGTGGTCGACCGTTGCCGCAGCGAAATGCCTCAGCTCATGCCGGATGGCATCGGACATGCAACGGCATGCCACCGAACGTCGGAACTGCCGTCGTCCGAGGCAATCGTCCCAACGGACGGCGGCTTCTCCCCGGTTCTCGAAAAATTGGTCGCCGCTTTCAGCGGCGGCCCGGAAGCAGTCCGCGGCAGCGGGGTTAGTTCATTGGGGACGAACCCGGCATAGCCGTGAAACAGAGGTTGAGAGCGATGAGTCCTATGCGTTTGGCACTCCTGGCGTCGGCATTGCTGACGTCGCTCGTAGGCGCGGCCCAACTCCAGGCCCAGGCCCAGACCACGCTTCGCATCGGCATCGGCGAAGACCCTGATATCCTCGACCCCAGCATCGGCCGTACCTATGTCGGGCGCATCGTATTCTCCGCCTTCTGCGACAAGCTGTTCGACATCGACGAGAAGCTCAACATCGTGCCGCAGCTCGCGTTGTCCCATGAGACCTCGGCCGACGGCAAGGAGATGACCATCAAGCTCCGGCCGAACGTGAAATTCCACGACGGCGAACCGCTCGACGCGGAAGCGGCAAAATTCTCGATCGAGCGTCACATGACGCTGCCGGGTTCGTTCCGCAAGTCCGAGCTCGCCAGCGTCGACCATGTCGAGGTGGTCGATCCCCTGACCATCAAGCTGGTGCTCAAGACGCCTTACTCCCCGTTGATCGCCCAGCTGACCGACCGCTCCGGCATGATGGTGTCGCCGAAGGCCGCCAAGGAGGCCGGCGACAAGTTCGGCCTGCATCCGGTCTGCGCCGGTCCCTACAAATTCGTCGAGCGCGTGCAGCAGGACCGCATGGTGTTCGAGAGATTCGCCGATTACTGGAACAAGGACAACATCCATATCGACCGCGTGGTGTTCCTGCCGATCGTGGATGCCACGGTGCGCCTTGCCAACCTGAAGTCCGGCGGGCTCGATCTGATCGAGCGCGTGCTCGCCACCGACATCAAGGACGTCCGCGCCGACCCCAAGCTCGTGCTGTCAACGGCGCCTGAGCTGGGCTATCTCGGCCTGACCATCAATATTGGCAATGACAAGGCCAAGGGGCCGCTGAGCCAATCGGCGAAAGTCCGTCAGGCGCTCGATCTGTCGATCGATCGCGAGGCGATCAACCAGGTCGTGTTCAACGGCGAGTTCACCCCCGGCAATCAATGGGTCAGCCCGACGCATCCCTATTACCAGAAGGCATTCCCCCTTCATGGTCGCGACATCGCTAAAGCGAAGGCGCTGTTGAAGGAGGCTGGCGTCAGCCTGCCCGTCACGGTCGACTACATGGTGCCGAAGGGGACCGAGTACGAGGCCGTCGCTCAGGTCGTGCAGTCCATGGCGGCCGAAGCAGGTTTCGACATCAAGGTCCGCGTCGTCGAATTCGCGACCACCTTCAAGCAGGCCCAGGCCGGCGAGTTCCAGATCTTCCAGATCAACTGGAGCGGTCGCATCGATCCCGACGGCAACTGCTATATCTTCATGCGCAGCAAGGCACCGCAGAACGATGGCGTCTATTCGAATCCGGAGGCCGACAAGCTGATGGAAGAAGGAAGGCTGACCGCCAATGTCGCGGAGCGCAAAGCGATCTACGAGAAGATGACCAAGATCCTGCTCGACGATTTGCCGATCATCTACATCTACCACCGCACGCTTCTGATTGCGCACACGACCAAGCTCCAGGGATACAGGCAGATGCCCGACGGGCTGGTGCGCGTGGTCGGGCTGAAGTTCAAGTGAGCGTGGCATCGCCCGACAACCGGCCGGCGCCATGCTGAACTTCCTCGCCCGCCGCATTGTGCAGATCGTGCCGACACTGTTCTTCGTGTCGCTGCTGATCTTCTCGCTCCAGCAATTGCTGCCGGGGGATCCCGCGCTGGTGATGGCCGGCGAGGAGCGCGATCCCGCGGCAATCGAACAGATCCGCCATCAATACCGGCTCGATCAGCCGATCCCCGTACAGTACGTCTATTGGCTTAAGGGCGTTCTATCAGGCAATTTCGGTGAATCGCTGCGCAACAAGATGCCGGTACGCGAGCTGATCGCGCAGAAGCTGCCGGTGACGCTCCAGCTCGGCTCGATGGCAATGTTGATCGCGCTCCTGATCGGCATTCCCGCCGGCATCGTCTCCGCCGTGAAAAGGGGCACCGTCTGGGACTATGGCGCCAATTTGTTCGCGCTGTGGGGCATCTCGACGCCGAATTTCTGGCTCGGCATCATGCTGATCTTCCTGTTCTCGATCGAGCTCGGCTGGCTGCCGGCGTCCGGCTACGTGCCGCTGACCGAGAACTGGCGCGCGAGCCTCGCCGCCACCATCATGCCGGCCTTCGTGCTCGGCAACGCGATTTCCGCGGTCCTGATGCGGCACACCCGGAGCGCCATGCTGCAGGTGCTGGAAAGCGACTATGTCCGCACCGCGCGCGCCAAGGGATTGTCCGAACGCTCGGTCATCCTCAAGCACGCCATGCGCAACGCACTCACGCCGATCATCACACTCGGCGCGCTCGAGCTCGGCACGCTGTTGTCGGGGGCGGTTCTGACCGAGCAGATCTTCTCCATTCCCGGCTTCGGCAAACTGATCGTGGACGCCGTATTCAACCGCGACTACGCGGTCGTACAGGGCGTCGTGCTGGTGACGGCGACGGTCTACATTACCCTCAATCTCGTTGCCGATGTCGCCTACATCCTCGTCAATCCGCGGCTGCGGGGCTAGACTCATGACCGATGCCGCCCTGCCCGCCGCCGCTCCTATCGCGCAAGCTGACGAGCTGGACAGCCCGGCGCGTCGCGCCCGGCGGCGCTTGTTCAAACGCAAGGCCGCAGTATTCGGACTTGTCATGATCACCTTGTTCGTCGGCTTCGCGCTGCTCGCGCCGTTCGTCGTGCCTTACGATCCGATCGCGACGAGCTGGGGCCTCGTCCGCAAGCCGCCCACCGCGGCACACTGGTTCGGCACCGACGAGCTCGGTCGCGACATCCTGAGCCGCGTCGTCTACGGCGCGCGCGCGTCCCTGCTCGCGGGCCTCATCTCGGTCGCGATCGCGCTGGGCGTCGGCGTTCCGCTCGGCCTGCTCGCCGGCTATCGCGGCGGCTTCCTCGATGCGCTGATCAGCCGGATGACCGACGCGATGCTGGCCTGCCCATTCCTGATCCTGGCGATCGCGCTCGCCGCATTCCTCGGTCCGAGCCTCGGCAATGCCATGATCGCGATCGGCATCTCGGCAACCCCGATCTTCATCCGCCTGACCCGCGGCCAGGTGTTGAACGTCAAGGCCGAGGACTATGTCGAGGCGGCGCGCGCGCTCGGCAACCCGCCGTGGCGGATCGCGTTTTCGCACATCCTGCCGAACATCCTGCCGGCGCTGCTGGTGCAGGCGACGCTATCGATTGCCGCCGCCATCATCGCCGAAGCCGCGCTGTCCTTCCTTGGCCTCGGCCAGCAGCCGCCGGCGCCGTCCTGGGGCAGCATGCTCAACGCAGCGCAGCGTTTCCTGACCCAGGCGCCCTGGATGGCGATCTGGCCGGGGCTTGCGATCTTCCTCGTGGTGCTGTCGCTGAACCTGCTCGGCGACGGCCTACGTGACGCGCTCGATCCAAGGCAGCGTTAGAGCGGAATGAGAATAGGTTGAATTAAGCGGCCCCGGGCTTGGTGCACCTCTCCCGCTTGCGGGAGAGGCCGGCGCAATGCGCCGGGTGAGGGCTCTCTCCTCTTGGGGGTTCTCGATTGCGGAAATACCCTCTCCCCAACCCTCCCCCGCAAGCGGGGGAGGGAGCACACCTCCCCCGTTGCAGCAAACGAGCCTGATCTCACCGGTCCTTAGTCTAGCTAGATCACGACCTCGCGCATCACACGGCGGCAATCCATCTCGTATTCGAGATCGACCACCGGCGGCCGGGCATAGTGCCAGGTCAGGCCGGACCGCAACGCCCCGCGGCGGACGAGCTCGTCGACCAGCGTGTGGTGGAAGTCGTGCACGGAATAGGCCTGCACGCCGGTCGTGTCCTTCCAACCGAAGCCGAAGGCCGTCATCCTGTTCTCCATCTGGGACGTCGTCGTGAAGCGCACCTTCTCGCGAAGGCCTTCCAAGCTGAGGTCGCGGTAGCGCACGGTGCGCTCGACATAGGTCCCACTGCCCTCGCGCGCCTCGGCGCCGCCGGAAATCACGAAGCTCGGCGTCTTCGAGCCTGTCGGCCGCGTGAAGGAGAACGCATAGAACGACGGCTTGGCCGGTGGATCGATCTCGGGACAGACATTGCTGCGCGCGACCGGATTGGTGGTGCCGTCGAAGATGCCCCATTCGGACAGCGTCTTCACATAGTGCAGGTTGAACGCGCGAAAGCCTTCCTCGCTGAAGGCCGCGGGCGAGCGCAGTTCGCAGGCGCAGAACGCCGTCAGCGGCCGCCCCGCCGCCTGAATATACTTCGCGGCAAGCGCAAACCCTTCCGCGAGCGGCACCAGCCGGTCGAAGCGGACGCGCTCGATCTCATAGCCATCGTCAGCGGCCGCACCGGCCGAGTACTGGAATACGGACGGAATGAAACGGTAGTTTCCGGCGCTAAATTCACCAACCATGTCGGACTCCTATTCCAGTTGCATGCGAATGCCCTTGTCGCCGTTAAGCAGGCGCTTCAGGTGAAAGCCGGCCAGGGAATCGTCGGCATGCATGCCGACGAGTGCGGCGAAGGCCGGCATGGCGGCGGCATCACCGGCCTCCATCTTGGCAAAAGCCTTGGAATACAGCGCCGTTTCCGGCGCAGCGAATTGGGCCGGAGCCAGCGGCTCGAACGCGCGCAACGGTTCGCTGCGTCCACGCAGCATCAGCTCGCCGACGGGACGACCTCGAAAATTCTCAGCCGTCTCGGCGATGCCGTCACTGACGCAAATCCGCGTGCCCAGATGCTTGTTCGCGGCTTCCAGCCGTGCCGCGATGTTGATGGAATCTCCATACGCGGTGTAGTCGAAAAACCGGTTGCCGCCAAAATTTCCGACCAGTGCCGGCCCGGCGTGGATGCCGATACGGGTGGTGCCGAAATTCACGCCTCTCACCTTCCAGCGCGCGGAAAAATCCTCGGCCCAGGCGTCGAGATCATGTGCGCAGGCGACCGCGCGGGTCGCATAATCGGGCTGATCGCCGGGTGCGTTGAAGAGCACCTGGATCGCATCGCCGATGATCTTGGCGACAGTCCCCTCGTGCGCGAAGACGACCTCGGTCATGCCGCCGACATACTCGTTGAGAAGCGCGCCCAGCGTCTCCGGAGGCGCACTCTCGACCAGCGAGGTGAAGCCGGTAATGTCCGTGAAGATGGTCGCGACATCGCGCCACTGCACTTCGATTCCCTCGCTCTCACCGCTGGCCGCCAGACGCTTGGCGAGCTCGGGCGAGAAATGACGCGAGAGCGCGGCATGGGCGCGCTCCGCCTCCGCCTGGCGGCCTCGCACCTCACGCAGCATTTCGATGTGGCGGATGGTCTTCTGGATCGTCATCTCGAGGTCGGCGAAGTCAATCGGTTTGGTCAGGAAGTCGAACGCACCGCGGTTCATCGCAGTGCGGATATTGCTCATGTCGCCATAGGCCGACACGATGATGGTGGACTTCTTGTCTTCGGCTTCCTGGAGTTTCGCCAGCAGCGACAGCCCGTCCATCCTGGGCATGTTGATGTCGGAGACCACCATGTCGACATGGGGGTTCTGCTCGAGCGACTGCAGCGCTTCGAGGCCGTCGCGCGCGAACATGATGGTCACCGACCCATCGCGAATCTGCCTGCGGAATTTTTGCAGGACCAACGCCTCGAGATCCGGCTCGTCGTCGACGAAGAGGATGGTCGCGGTCATGCGGCTTGCCCGAGCCTCGTGTCGATTTCCTGCCGCAGCAGCGCGAAATCGATCGGCTTGGTGAGAAGTCCGACTGCGCCGCGCTCGATAGCCTTCCGGCGCGTCTCGGCGTCGCCATAGGCGGTGATCATGATGACGGGAACGTCCGGATGCGCAAGACGCACCTTCGGCAGCATGTCGAGTCCGCTCATGCCGGGCATGTTGATGTCGGACAGGATCAGGATCAACGACGGATCGCGAACCTCGGCAGCGAGCTTCAGCGCATCGGGCGCGGACGGCGCGAATTCCATCTGGAAGCGGCCGGCGCGCAAATCGCGCCGGAACTGCTGCCGGAACAGCGCCTCGACGTCGGGCTCGTCATCGACGACCAGGATGTAAACGTTCAAGTCTTGCCTCCGGAAGTGTCGCCCGCCGCCATCATGCGCGGCAGGGTGATGATGAACTCGGTGAATACGCCGGGCTCGGTGTTCACGTCGATCGTGCCGCCGTGCTGATTCACGACGATGTCATGGCTCATGGAAAGGCCAAGGCCGGTGCCCTCGCCGGCCGGCTTGGTGGTGAAGAAGGGATTGAACATCTTCTCCTTCACATCGGAAGGGATCCCGGTGCCGTTGTCGCGAATGCGGATCTCGACCCTCTCGCCGAGAGTTTTGGTAGCCGCGCGTAGCGTGGGCTCGAAGGCGCCTGCGTCGCTCTCCTTGCGCTTGGCGGTGGCGTAGAAGCCGTTCGAGATCAGATTGAGGAAGACGCGCGTGATTTCCTGCGGATAGATATCGACCATGCCTGCGGCGGGGTCGAAGCCGCGCTCGATCGTGACATTGAAGCCGGGCCGTTCGGCACGTGCGCCGTGATAGGCGAGATTAAGGCTCTCCTCCAGGATCGCATTGATATCGCTGGGGCGATGCTCGCCGGAGCCCTCGCGCGAATGCAGCAGCATGTTCCTGACGATGGAATCGGCGCGCTTGCCATGCTGCACCACTTTTTCGAGGTTGCTCTTGAGCATGCCGGTCAGCTCCTCGACCTCCTCCTTCGTCTTGCCGTCGAGCGAGGCCGCTTGCAAGGCCTCGTTGAGCTCGTCGATCAGCTCGGTCGACACCGCCGAGAAATTGTTGACGAAATTGAGCGGGTTCTTGATCTCGTGCGCGATCCCCGCCGTGAGCTGGCCGAGGGACGCGAGCTTCTCGGTCTGGATCAGGCGGTCCTGCGCGGTACGAAGATCGTCGAGGGATTGCGACAGCTCCGTCGTACGCTTGCGCAACTCGTTCAGAAGCCGCGTATTCTCGATTGCGATGACGGCTTGCTTCGTGAAGTTCTCAACCAACGCGATTTGCTTGTCGGTGAACGGCCGGACCTCTTTGCGATAGACCGCGACGGTTCCGATCAGCTCGCTGTCCCTCATCATGGGCACGATGACGATCGTGCGGGCGCCGGCGACGTCGGAGATTCCACGAATGGTCGGCCCCCCGGCAAGATACGCCGGAGTTTGTTGCACATCGTGCACGTGAACAACCTGACGTGTCCTGACGACCTCAGCAAGCGCGCTCTCCGGATGCGGACGGATTGCCATATCTTTCCGCGAAGCCGCGAACGCGGGCGGCACATTGTAATCCGCAGCAATCGTGAAACTCTCGCCGTCCCACAAATTCATCACGCCGAAACTCGCGCCACAGACGCGTGTGGCATTCTCGAGCATCTTGTGGAACACCGGCGCGAGTTCGCCCGGAGACGAGCTGATGACCTGCAACACTTCCGACGTAGCCGTTTGTTGCTCGAGCGACTCGGTCAACTCGGCCGTTCTCACCTCGACCTTCTTCTCCAGGTCCGCATAGGATTCCTGCAGACGCTCGCCCATGTCGTTGAACTGGTCCGCGAGCCCCTCCAGCTCGTCTCCGGTTCGGATCGAGATGCGCTGGGAGAAATCGCCGCTGCCGATGCGCTCGGCGCCGCGCCGCAGCGCCTGGATCGGCCCGACCATGCGGCGCGCCAGGAATATCCCGGCAAGCACCGCGAAGATCGACGCCGCGAGCAGCACGAATGCAAGCCGTTCCAACGCGGCATAGAGCGCCGCATAGGCTTCCTCGACCGGGAGCTCGACGAACATGGTCCAGTGCAGCGGCGCAATCGGCGCCGACGCGGTCAGCACCTTCTGTCCTTGGAGATTGCGCGCTTCGGAAAGCGCGTCGAATGCGGCGCTGCCTCCGAGAAGCGCGGCACGCACCTGGGTGAGACCTGACATGTCGGTGTTGCGCAGGACCAGGCTGATATCGGGGTGCGCGATCAGGCGTCCCTCCGGACCGACCACGTAGGCGTGTCCGTGCTCGCCGACCTTGATCTGGGATACCACGTCCCAGATCAGCTTGAGATTGACCTCCGCGATACTGACGCCGGCATCCTTGCGCGACCCGGCCTGCGCCAGGGTCATGTACGGCTCGGATTCCCTGCGGAAATAGACCGGACCGTAAAAAACCTTGTGCGCGACCGCCTCGGTGAACTTCGGATCGTCCGACAGGTCGATGCCGCTGTCGATCGCGTCCATGGCGAGCCGCGAGACCCGCAGCCGCTCCCTGCCGGTCGCATCGACCTGGGCGAGCTCGGTAACCGCGGGGACCTGGCGCAGCAGCCGCAGCGCATCGAAGCGGCGCTGCTCGATCGAACCCGCCGACCAGGGCAGCTGCGTGGTCCAGCCGAGCTGGCTCTCGATCTCCTTGACGAACTGACCAATCTTGGCCGCGGCTGCCTCGGCCTGTTCATGCTGGACCCGGATCAGCGCGGCCTTGTGCTCGCGATAATAGAAGAGGACCTCGAACAGCCCGTTGGCCAGCAGCGCGATCGCGACGACAGCCACGAACAGCGCCACATATTTCGTGAAGAGCCGGCTCCTGATCCCCTGCCCTGGCGTCGTGCCCGACGCGACGGCAACCGGCGCCGCGCTTGGCAGCGTCCTGGCTTGCGGGGTGTCAGGGTGGAGGGAAAGGCTCATCCCGCCGAACCTAGCAAGAAGACGGGACCTTGTCTCTCGCGAGCGGGGAAAAGCTAGCCGAAGCAACCGGGGCAATAGAAAAAGGGCGGCAACGGATTAGCCGCTGCCGCCCTCGGGTTGGCTTACCTGCGGCCTCAGGTCGGCCGTAGCGCCTTGGAGCCAAGGTCGAGATCGTTGACCTGTTTGTTCCGCTCGGAATCGGCCGCCGCGCGATGGTCGGTCGCCAGCACCACGTAGACCGCCGGCAGCACGAACAGCGTGAACAGCGTGCCGATCGACATTCCGGCGACGACCACCAGACCGATCGAGAAGCGGCTCGCCGCGCCTGCGCCGGTCGCGGTCAGGAGCGGGATAAGGCCCGTCACCATCGCGGCCGTGGTCATCAGGATCGGCCTCAGACGAATGCGGGCCGACATTTCGATGGCGGAGCGGCGATCGAGCCGTTCGTTGA
Organism: Bradyrhizobium sp. i1.15.2; assembly: GCF_040548425.1. Taxonomy (NCBI): domain Bacteria; kingdom Pseudomonadati; phylum Pseudomonadota; class Alphaproteobacteria; order Hyphomicrobiales; family Nitrobacteraceae; genus Bradyrhizobium; species Bradyrhizobium sp. i1.15.2. Next base: position 229,361 of record NZ_JBEPRQ010000006.1, read on the forward strand.
TCTGGAGCTCGTTGGCGAACTCCACCATCAGGATGCCGTGCTTGGTGATCAGGCCCACCAAGGTCAGAAGGCCGACTTGGGTGTAGATGTTCATGGTCGCCACGCCGAAGAACAGCGGGATCAGCGCGCCAACGATCGCCATTGGCACCGAAATCATGATGACCAGCGGATCGCGCAAGCTCTCGAACTGCGCCGCCAGCACCAGGAAGATGATGATCAGCGCGAAGCCGAAGGTGATCGCGAGCTGGTTGCCTTCCTGCACATATTGCCTGCTGTCCGCGAGATAATCATGGCTGAAACCTTGCGGCAGGTTTTTGGCCTCGCTCTCGAGGAAGTCCACCGCCGCACCGACGGTCACGCCGGGCATCGGTACCGCTGAGAAGGTCGCCGAATTGAGCTGATTGTAATGTGTCAGCGAATTCGGCTCGGTCTTGGTCTCGATCGACACCACCGTCGACAGCGGAAGCTGCTGGCCGGTGTTGGTCGTCACGTAGTAGCCGGCGAGCGATTCCGGCGAGAGCCGCTGACCGCGCGGCACCTGCGGGATGACTTGATAGGAACGGCCCTCGAGGTTGAAGCGATTGATGTAGTTGCCGCCGAGCAGCACGGCGAGCGTGCTGCCGAGGTTCTGCATGTTGACGCCGAGATCCTGCGCCTTGGTGCGGTTGATCGTCACCTTCACGTTCGGCTGGTTGTAGGCAAGATCGCTGTCGGAAACGATGAACATTCCGCTCTTGCGGGCGGCAGCCTTCAGCTTCTCCATCTGTTCGTAGACAGTCTGGAAGCTGGCGGTGGAGTTGATCACCATCTGCACCGGCAGGCCGCCGGGGCCGCCCGGCAGCGGCGGCAGGTTGAACGCGAACGCCTGCACGCCCTCAATCTTGGAAAGCTCGGCCTGCACCAGCGACTTCAGCTGGATCGACGAACGCTTGCGGTCCTCCCACGGCTTCAGCAGCATGCCGGCGATACCGCCCTGCGGGCCGTTGATGCCGTTCAGCACGAAGCGCAGATCGGTCTCGGGGAATTTCTGGAATTCCTTGTCGAGCTTCTCGCCGTAAAAGTCGACGTAGTCGATGTTGGCGTATTTCGGCGCCTTGGTCACCGCGAACACGATGCCCTGGTCTTCTTCGGGCGCCAGCTCCTTCGACGTGTGCATGTAGAGGAAGCCGACGAGCCCGAGGATGGTCACCGCAAACAGGCCGGTGATGGCCTTGTAGTCGAGCGAGCGGTCGAGCCTGCGCCCATACCACCGCGTCAGCGCGCCAAACACCTTGTTGACCGCCTTGGCGAAGCGACCCTCTTCGGTGTTCTTCAGCAGCACCGAGCACATCATCGGCGACAGCGTCAGCGCGATCACGCCGGATACGATCACCGAGCCCGCAAGCGTGAAGGCGAATTCGCGGAATAGCGAGCCGGTCAGGCCGCCGAGGAAACCGATCGGCGCGTACACGGCGGCGAGCGTGATGGTCATCGAGACGACGGGACCCACGATTTCGCGCGCGCCTTCCAGCGATGCCTGGACTGGCGTTTTCCCTTCCTCCAGATGGCGATGGATGTTTTCGACCACGACGATGGCGTCGTCGACCACGAGTCCGATCGCGAGCACCATCGCAAGCAGGGTCAACAGGTTGAAGCTGAAGCCCAGCGCCAGCATCAGCGTGCAGACGCCGATCATCGACAGCGGGATGGTGACGACTGGAATGATCACCGAACGGAACGACGCCAGGAACAGGAAGATCACCACGATCACGATGATCACGGCTTCACCCAGCGTCTTCTCGACCTCGTCAATCGAGGATTGGATGAACTTGGTCGAATCGTAGGCGACCTTCATCTTCATCGAGGGCGGCAGATTGCGCTCCAGCTCGGGGAACAGCGCCCGCACGCCTTTGACCAGCGTCAACGGGTTGCCCTGCGGCGTTGCCTGCACACCGATGAAGATGGCGTGCTCGCCGTTGAAGGCGACGCTCGCGTCCGTGCTCTGGGCCGCAAGTTCGACGGTGGCGATGTCCTCCATCCGCACGAAGCCGCCGTCCTTGGCCTTGACGATCATCTTCTTGAACTGGTTGACGTCGGTCAGGCCCGTATTCGTCGATACGTTCGAGACGATGAGATAGCCCTTGGTTTGCCCCGCCGCTGACTGGAAGTTGTTGGCGGTGATCGCGGTCGCGACATCTGCGGGCGACACGTTGCGGCCCGCCATCTTCAGGGGATCAAGCCACAGCCGCATCGCAAAGGTCTGGCCGCCGAGAATGTCGGCGGAGGCCACGCCATCGACGGTCGACAGCACCGGTTGCACAACGCGCGTCAGATAGTCCGAGATCGCCGAGCCCGACAGCTCTTCGGAGGAGAACCCGAGATACATCACGGCCGTGGTCTGGCCCGTGGTCTTGGTGACGATCGGGTCGTTGGATTCCTTCGGGATCAAATATTTGACCGAGTTCGTCTTGGCCAGAACCTCGGTCAGCGCCTGGTTCGGATCGAAGTTCAGCTTGATGTAGACTTGGATCGTCGAGGTGCCGAGCACCGAGGACGAGGTGATGTAGTCGACACCTTCGGCGGAAGCGACCGCCTGCTCGATCGGCGTGGTGATGAAGCCCTGGATCAGGTCCGCGGACGCGCCCGGATAGACGGTCGTGATGTTGATGACCGTGTTCGACAGCTTCGGATATTGCCGGATCGGCAGCGTCGTCGCCGCGCGCAAACCGATCAGCAGGATCAGCAGGCTGACGACGACCGACAGGACCGGGCGTTTGATGAAAATATCAGTAAAGCGCATCGCGGCGATCTCGATTTCTTTGACTTGCAAAACGCATGACCCGGCCGTGCCGGATCATGCTGCAACGTGTACGATGTCAGTAGCGCGGTGGCTGCGCCGGGATCTGCGGAGCCGGGTCGGTCGAAATCGACACCGCCGCGCCCGATTGCAGCTTGAGTTGGCCGACGGCGACGACCTTGTCGCCCGGCTTCACGCCCTTGACGATTTCGACGCGGCCTTCGACCCGGCTGCCGGTCTGCACGAAAGTGCGCACCGCGCTCAGGCTGGTCTTGCCGTCGGCTTCCTTCTTCTCGGTGATCACGAACACCGAGTCGCCGTACAGCGTGTAGTCGACCGCCGTCTCCGGCACGGTGACCACGGCCGGCTTGTCCGGCAGCACCACGGTGGTGGTCACGAACATGCCGGGCTTCAGGATCTTCTCCGGATTGGAGATGGTCGCCTGCACGCGGATGTTGCGGGTGTCACTCGATATCTGCGGTTCGATCGTCGTGATCTTGGCGTCGAAGGTGCGGCCCGGATAGGCGTCGACCTTCAGCCGAACCGGCTGACCGACCTTGAGATTGCCCGAGTCCTTTTCCGTCACCGTGAAGTTGGCCCACAGCTCCGACAGATCCGTCAGCGAAACGATGGCCGTGCCGGCGGTCAGATACTGGCCGACCTCGACCTTGCGAACGCCGAGATCGCCGGCGAACGGCGCGCGGACCAGCTTCTGCGAGATCAACGCTTCGGTCTTGGCAATACCCGCCAGCGCCTGATCGTACGCGGCCTGCGCGGTGTCGACGGTTGCCTGCGGGCCGAACTGGCGCGACGCCAGTTGCTTGGCGCGGTCGAGCGACAGCTGCGCGACGGTGGACTGCGCCTTGTAGTTGGCGAGGTCGCCCTGCTCCGGCGCGTCGAACATCTGCACCAGCGGCGTGCCGGCCTCGACATGCGTGCCTGGCTCGAACTTGATCTCGGTGACGCGGCCGTTGACGTCGGCGCTGACGTCGACCTGGTGCACGGCGGACAACCCACCGACCGCGGTCAGCAGGTTCGGCACCACCTCGGACTTCGCCTCGGCGGCGCTGACCGCGACCGGCGGCGGCTTGTTGTTGGCGAAGAACTGCTTGATCATCTGGCCGCGGAAATAATTGAACCAGACGAGGCCACCGACGAGCACCGCCAGAAGCGCGCCGACGATGATGAACCAGAGCACCGGCCGGACCGGACGCTTGGGAGCCTTGTTGTCGATCGGTTCGCCCGAAATCTTGTGTTCGGTGACGATGTTCATGTCATGCACTCTCTGCAATCGCCGTCTTGCCCACACAACCGGCCTGATCGCGGCCCAAATGCGAAACAATTGCGGCGTCGTTAAGTCCGATACCCCTCAGGAGAAACTCACACAGCTGCCGCTCGAGGTCGTTCGCCTTGCCGTAAGCGAGACACGGCGTGGCCGGCAGCCTGGTCAGCGCAGCCGTCATCACGGTGTGATGCGCAAACCAGAACAGGTTGAGCGGTTCGCCGTTGTATGGCCGCGCGTCCCTCGCGGCAACCGCACGCTTGAGCGAGGCGACGAAGGCCGCCCCGATCAGCGTCTCGATCTTGGCATATAGCAAACGAGCGAATTCGCCATCATCCAAATGACTCGTGGCCATCAATCGCAGGCGCTGGGCCTCTTCCTGGTCGGGCCCATCGGCGATGTGCATGAAATGCCCGACCATGCCGCGGATCACTTCGACCAACGTGGCCGTCGACGGCTCACGTTCGAGCAGCTCCATGAGCGCCGGGTCCGCCTCGCATTCGTCGCTGAGGATTTCGGCGTAAAGCGCGGCCTTGGACGGGAAATGCTTGAACAGCAGCGCCTCGGAAATGGCAGCGGCGGCCGCCACGCTCTTGGTCGTGGTGCCGGTATAGCCGTGTCGGGCAAAGCAACGCTTTGCGGCGCCGAGGATCAATTGACGCCTCAGGTCGCTCGTCATACGCAATGAGCTCATGCTAGTGAGTAAGCACTCACCCACGCAAAAGTCAAGCACTATGCTGCATCGCAACCTGAGTGCGTTGTAATTCCAGTGGAAATTGACCTCGCCCACACGGTCCCCGTGCAGGACGGGAGCGCCTAGATTGGCCGGAAACCGAGGTCGCCGCGAATCCGGTTGAGAATGTAAGTCCCATCCCGGCTCGGCAAAATCCGCTCCAGATTGGCGCTGTCGATCTTCACGTTGGCAAAGCGCGGCCCGGCGGTGACGTCGTGGACGGCTTTCGCGAAAGCCTCGACCCCGACCATGGTCGTCACGGACCGGCTATCCCCGATGCCGCAGGCCTTGGCGACGCCGACGAGGTCGGCGGCCGCGGCGGTGTGGCTGGTCTGACCGCCGGTCTCGCCATAGGCTTCATTGTCGAGCACCGCGATCGAGAGGTTGGACGGCTTCTGGAGGCCGATGGTGGCAAGGCTGCCCATGCCCATCAGCATCTCGCCGTCGCCCGTGATGACCAGCACCGGCAACTTTGGCTGCGCCAGAGCGAGGCCCAACCCGATCATCGCCGCCCCGCCCATGCCGCCCCAGAGGTAGAAATTCCGGGCATGGTCGCCGGCCGCGAACATGTCGTTGGTGGAGGCGCCGAGACCGCCGATCGCAACCACATCCTTGCGGTCCGCGAGAAGCGTGGACACCACCTGACGGCGGTCGAGGAGATTGGCCTTGCTCATTTGGTGAAAACCTTGGCGCCGATCAGGCGCTGCGACAGCAGGACGGCGGTGGGCGTGAGGGCGTTATAGGCCTGCGCGGCCGCCGCCTCGAGCACGGCCGGCACCTCGGCTGCGGTCGAAGCCCGCAGCACCTTGACACCCGAGAGCTCGAACACGCCCTGCGTGGTCGATCCCATCGGCACCTGCCACGGATTGAACTCGCCCCACTCGCCTCGCATGGTCACCAGCGTGAGGAAGGGAAAGCGCAGGATCGGGATTAGCGACAGCATGTTGATGCAATTGCCGACCCCGCTCGACTGCATCAGCAGCACGCCGCGCTGTCCGCCGGTCCAGGCGCCGGCGAGAAGCGCCACGCCCTCCTCCTCCGTCGTCAGCGGAATGCCGCGCATCGTCGACGAGGCCAGCACGCGCTGGATCAGCTTTGAATGGCCGGCGTCGGGCACGTAGGGCACCTGCCGGACGTCGAAGCGTTGCAAGGTCGTGAAGATATCGTCGGTCCACTGAGTGCCGGACTCGGCGGCGGTGTCGGCAGCGTCAGCACGGGCGTGCATTTTCCTGTCTGGTCGGCTTGCAAATCGCGGTTCGACTGTAGACGGTGAACCGAGCCTCTCAAAAGAGCGAATACAGCATATCGGACTCAACCGGCGAGTATGGCGGCATGAACGCAAGTGCGAACGAACTGGCGGCCAGTTTCGATCTGGAGAAGCTGACGGCGGAATTCTACGACAATCCCTACCCGACCTATCGTGCACTGCGGGAGAACGAGCCGGTCAAGCGCCTGCGCAACGGCACCGTGTTCCTGACCCGCTATGACGATCTCGTCACGACCTACAAGAACACAAAATCGTTCAGCTCGGACAAGAAGCGCGAGTTCGCGCCGAAATACGGCGACACCCCGCTCTACGAGCACCACACCACGAGCCTCGTCTTCAACGATCCGCCGGCGCATACCCGCGTGCGGCGCCTGATCATGGGCGCGCTGTCGCCGCGCGCAATCGCCGGGATGGAGCCTGATATCATCAAGCTGGTCGACGGTCTGCTCGATGCCATCGCCACCAAGGGCAGCTGCGAGCTGATCGAGGACTTCGCCGCCTCGATCCCCATCGAGGTGATCGGCAATCTGCTCGACGTGCCCCATGACGAGCGCGCGCCGCTGCGCGACTGGTCGCTGGCAATCCTCGGTGCCCTCGAACCAGTGGTGTCACCTGAAGTCGCTGCCCGCGGCAACAAGGCGGTGACGGATTTCCTCGGCTACCTCCGAACGCTGGTCGCACGCCGACGAGCGAAGCCTGGCAACCCCGAACGCGACGTGCTGACGCGCCTGATACAGGGCGAGGAGAACGGCGAGCGGCTGACCGAGAAGGAGCTGCTGCACAACTGCATCTTCCTGCTCAATGCCGGCCACGAGACCACCACCAATTTGATCGGCAACGGCCTCGTGGCGCTCGACCGCAATCCGGATCAGAAGCGGCGGCTGATCGACCACCCCGACCTCATCAAAACTGCGGTCGAAGAGACGCTGCGCTACGAGAGCTCGAACCAGCTCGGCAACCGCATGACCACGGAGCGGGTCGAGCTCGGCGGCGTCATGCTCGATGCCGGCACGTCGATCACGCTGTGCATCGGAGCTGCCAACCGCGATCCGGCGCAGTTTCCCGACCCCGAGAGATTCGACATCGCGCGCACGCCGAACCGGCATCTCGCCTTCGCCACCGGTGCGCATCAATGCGCCGGCATGGCGCTGGCGCGGCTGGAAGGCGCCATCGCGGTCTCACGCTTCTTGGCGCGCTTCCCGAACTATGCCGTGAGCGGACAGCCGGTTAGGGGTGGACGGGTGCGGTTCCGCGGGTTCTTGAGCGTGCCGTGCGCAATCGGCTGAGGCCGGAAACAAAAGATGTCGAAAACAACCCCATGCACAGTAGAGGGCCGTCGGCGGAAGATTGCCTTATGGATCCGCATAACCATTTGACAAGGGGAGGCAAATCGACGGGAGCGCGCGCCTCGCCAACGGCCAATGCCGAAGCAGCAATGGAGTGACGAAGATGAGCTCCTCGGTCATCGATTTCCTCGCAACCGAAGCACGCTTTGGCGCTCGCAACTACGAGCCGATCGGGGTCGTCCTGTCGCGCGGCGAAGGTGTCTGGGTGTGGGATACCGAGGGCAACCGTTATCTCGATTGCCTCTCGGCTTATTCGGCTCTCAACCAGGGCCACTGCCACCCGAAAATCCTGGCCGCGATGGTCGAACAGGCGAGCCGGCTTACATTGACCTCGCGCGCCTTTCACAACGACCAGCTCGCCCCGTTCTACGAAGAGATCGCGGCGTTGACCGGCTCGCACAAGGTGCTGCCGATGAACAGCGGCGCCGAGGCGGTCGAAAGCGCGATCAAGTCGGTGCGGAAATGGGGCTACGAGGTGAAAGGCGTGCCGGACGGCCAGGCCGAGATCATCGTCTGCACCAACAATTTCCACGGGCGCACGCTGGGCATCGTCGGTTTTTCAACCGAGCCCGAGACCCGCGCCCATTTTGGGCCGTTCGCGCCGGGCTTCAAGATTATCCCGTTCGGCGACGCCGCGGCGCTGGAAGAAGCGATCACGCAAAACACCGTCGCCTTTCTGGTCGAGCCGATCCAGGGCGAAGCCGGTGTCATCATTCCTCCACCCGGCTATTTCACGGGGGTGCGCAAGCTCTGCACGGCCAACAACGTCATGCTGGTGCTCGACGAGATCCAGACCGGGCTCGGCCGCACTGGCAAGCTGCTTGCCGAACAGCACGAAGGCGTCGAGGCTGACGTGACGCTGCTCGGCAAGGCCTTGTCCGGCGGCTTCTATCCGGTGTCGGCTGTGCTCTCGAACAACGACGTGCTCGGGACTTTGCGACCCGGGCAACACGGCTCAACCTTCGGCGGCAACCCGCTCGCCTGCGCGGTCGCGCGCGCGGCACTGCGCGTGCTGGTGGAAGAAGGCATGATCGAGAACGCAGCCACGCAAGGCGCGCGCTTTCTCGAAGGCTTGAAAGCCATCCGCGCCAACACGATCCGCGACGTGCGCGGCCGCGGCCTGATGCTGGCGGTCGAGCTGCATCCCGAAGCCGGCCGCGCGCGCCGCTACTGCGAGGCGCTCCAGGGCAAGGGCATCCTCGCCAAGGACACCCATGAGCACACCATCCGCATCGCCCCGCCGCTGGTGATCACCAGCGCTCAGGTCGACGGGGCACTGGAGCAGTTCGCGACGATCCTGACGCAGGATTTCTCCTAGAGCCTGCCTGCGTCGGAAGATCGCAATTGCCTGCTGCGACCAACGACGAACGATTCCGCCACCTGTGCGTTGAGAATTGTGGGCGATATCGAGCTGGGAGCGACGAGCATGCTTCCGCATGGCGTTTGCCTGACGGCCTTTTTGGTTGGTGCCTCGATGCTGGCGGCGAGCGTCAGCGCGTCCGCTCAGGGACACGGAAGGGGTGGACCACCCGGGCCGGCCGCAGCGCCGGCAGTTCGGCCAGCCGCACCACCTGCCATGGCCCGTCCGCCGGCGCCGCCGGCCATGGTGCGACCCGCCGCCCCCGCATTCCATCCACCTTCCATGCCGCAGCGACCGGCCATGGCGCCGCATCCGGCGCCGCACCTCGCCTCACCGCCCCAGCGTCCGGCCCCCCACTTCGCTGCACCGCCGCGGGCTGCCCAGCACGTGGCGGCGCCGCGACCTGAATTCCATCGGGCGCCGCCTGCACCGCAACGTCCGGCCATGGGGCCGCGGCCGACGCCGCACATCGCCGCCCCCTTGCGCCCCAGCGGACCGCCAGCCGCGCGCGAGCGGCTGTCGCGACGGGAGCAGATCGATCAACGCGCGCAACAGCATCACCTGCAGATCCAGCAGCGCCAGCAGGTGGTGCAGCAGCGGCAGCGCGAGGTGCTGTCGCGCCAGACCGCGGAGCGCCAGACCCGCATCGATCGGCTGCAGCAGCGCGTGCAGCAATTGCAGTCGCAAAAGCCTGAAGGTGCGCGGGCGCAACGCCAGCAACAACGAATGCTCCAGACGCAAAACCGCTTGCTCCAGCGTGAGCAGCGTGTGCAGCAAACCGATCTGGCGCGCCAGCAGCGGCTGGGACAGGCTCCCGCGGCAACTGCTGCAGCGGCTGCCGCAGGGCGAGCCGCCGGGCGCGGGCGATTTGCCGAGCGTTTCCGCGAGCAGGCCACTTCGCAAACCCAGGCGGCTCTCATCACCCGCCAGAGCGGCTGGGCGCCCCGGCAGGCCTGGCGCCACCGCCATCCCGCGGCCTTCGTGGCATGGCTTGGGCCGGTGTTCTGGCCCTACGCCTATTCCGACATTTTTGACTACACCTTCTGGTCCTATGCCTACGAGCCCGGCTATTGGGCGTACGCGTATGACGACTTCGTCGACACCGTGTTCTGGGGTGGTGACAGCCCCTATTCCGCCTATGCCAGCACCAACCCGTATGACTATCCGCAAGCCGGCGGAGGCTCCCGCGCTCCTCGAGGCGCCAGCGTGAGCCCCCAGACGCTGCGGCAATTGTGCGGCACACCGGACAAGGGCGTCACCGCCTGGCCGCTTGCCGATATCGCGCGGGCGGTACGGCCGACACCGGAGCAACGCACGCTGCTCGACGAGCTGAAGACCGCGGCGGCCAACGCTGCCGGTGTGTTCAAGGATTCCTGCGCAGAGACGTATGCACTGACTCCACCCGGCCGCCTGCGCGCAATGATGAACCGCATCAGCGCGACGCTGGAAGCCGTCAAGATCGTGCGGCCGGCACTGGAGAATTTTTACAACTCACTCAGTGACGAGCAGCAGGCGCGCTTCAACGCGCTCGGCCCCAATGTCGGCGAGCGCTCCCTGCCGCAGCAAGCCAGTGCCCAAACCACTGCCGACGGCTGCGGCGATCCGAAGTCCGGCTTGACCCAGTTACCGATCCAAAGGATCGAGGCAGTGCTGCACCCCGCAGGCAAGCAGAAGGAAGCGCTCGACCGCCTCAGCGAAGCGACGGCCAAGGGCGTCGATCACCTGCAGGCGGCCTGCCCGAACGATGTACCGCTGACGCCGGTCGGACGGCTGGAAGCGATGCAGCACCGGCTCGAAGCCATGCTGACGGCCGCCAAGCTGGTCGAACCGACTCTTGACGAGTTCTATGCCACGCTGAGCAGCGAGCAGAAGGCACGCTTCAACGCGCTGGAACAGGTCGCAAGCCCGTGAGGACGAGGTCGCGTTCTCTCGGCATTCTCTCGTGGCCATTTGCGCAGCAGCCGAACGACGTGGTGTGACCGCAATCGCCCTGCCCTGCTTCACAGCTCGACGAGAGCATGCGTGTCCAGGCCACTTCTCTCTGTGAGACGTGCGGTGGCGGAATGCAAACGACAGCCTTGCTCCGTCCTCACGTGGCCGAAATCGCCTTCGGTCCAGCGTCATTCGTGTTTGTGATTGATCGAGGCCGCTCTATCTCATTCGAGCTAATGGCGTTGCATTGTTGGAAGTAGGAAGACAGCTCAAGATGGGCCAGGTGATCCCAGTATTCTGCTTATGCGAGCAGCTTCCATTTATGCTGTTGTACGCGGCCTGTTGCCGGCACAGCGAACTTATCGCACGCAAGCGTCGCACCTTCTCCATTGCGAACCCTTCCTTCACGCTTGTTTGCTTACAAGCGCATTTGGGGTGTCACAGCTTCGCAGATTGAATTGACGAGTGACAGCCCGGTGTTTGACGGTCATCGATGATAGCGCAATCGTTTGACTTTTCACCGAATAGCAAGGCGAACGATGCGGGGCAGCAACAAGGGCTGCGCAGAATGACAGCCCTTCGGCCTGCGCTCTAGGCACACGTCAGCAAAGCGCGCATCGGACGATAGGTCGCCGGCGCGTTCCATTTAGGACTGAAATTATTTAGGACTGAAATTTTAATAGTGAGCGGCCCTTCCTGGATGTGGTTAGCTCGTGACCAGACCGGACCGGACAAAAAATTTGATCCCAAAACTATTTGGTCCCGGCCCATTGGACTGCAAGACCGCGTTCGTGCGGTCTTTCCTTACAACCGCAATAAAATCAGCCGCGTCCGACCACGCCGAGGCCTTTGCCAAAAGTGGCCAGCCTTGCCACGCACAATGGCCCCGACGATTGCACGTCGGGGCCATTCAAGATCGTCAGGCAGGGTACATCCGCCGTGCCTGCCGATCGTTGATGCCACCAATTACCTCATCCGATCTGGCGCAGACTGTGGCGCGGCTGCGGCATCGGGGTGGTGATATTCTGCCTGAAAGGTGAAGGCTGTCCACCTCTCGTTGGTACTACTCCCAACTAGTTCGCTGCTCTGCAGGAGTTTGTGCGGAGCACCGAGCAGAAGGCGCGCTTCAACAGGCTGCAGCAGGTAGCAAGCCCGTGAGACCAGCGTTCGTTAAAGCTACACCACCGTCTTGTGCCGCGCGATACAGGTTTGCAGCACCTCATCCATCGGTCTGCTCCACCAGTCGTTGGAGAAGATTTCGATCTCCGAATAGCTGGCAAAGCCCTGTGCTTCGACCGCTTCGCGCACCGATTTGATGTCGATCACGCCGTCGCCCATCATGCCGCGGTCGTTGAGAATGTCCCTGGTCGGCACCAGCCAGTCGCAGACATGAAACGCGAGCAGGCGATCCCGGCCCGCGCGCGCGATCTGGCCCATCAGCTCCGGATCCCACCAGATGTGATAGACGTCGAGTGCGACGCCGAGCATGCCGCTGCGATCAGGGTCGAGCCGGTCGCAGATGTCGAGCGCCTGCTTCGTGGTGTTGACGCAGGCGCGGTCCGCCGCATAGGCCGGATGCAGCGGCTCGATCGCCAGCGGCAGCTTGGCCTGTTTGGCGTAATCGAGCATTTCGGCGAGCGCTTCCTCGACCTGCGTCCGCGCGCCGGCGATGTCCTTCGACGCCTCGCTGCCCGGCCGCGAATATTGCGGCAGGCCGCCGACGACGAGAACGATGCAGGGGGCTCCCAGCGCCTTGGCTTCGTCGACGCAGCGCCGGTTGTCGTCGCGCACCTCGCTCCGGCGCGATGCGTCGGAGGTGAACATGCCGCCACGGCAATAGCCCGACAGGTCGAGACCGGCATCGCGCACCGCACGCGCGGCACGCTCGAGGCCGACGGCTGCGACCTGGTCACGCCAGGGATCGATGGCGCGGATGCCGTGCCTGGCACAGGCGTCGATGATCTCGACGAGATCAGCCTGCTTGCGGATTGTCGCCGTGTTGAGCGACAGCCAGCGATGGTCGGACGAAAAATCACGCATCAGGATTCGATTCCGCGCGTTGAGAGCACCGCCTTCATCCGCCGCGTCGCCAACTCCGGATCGGCGAGCAGCCCGGCCTTGTCGGCCAGCCGGAACAACTCGGCCAGATGCAGCGTCGAGCGCGTGCTCTCCTGCCCGCCGACCATGGTGAAGTGGTCCTGGTGACCATTGAGGTATGCCATGAACACCACGCCTGTCTTGTAGAACCGCGTCGGCGCCTTGAAGATGTGGCGCGACAGCGGCACCGTCGGCCCCAGCACGTCGTGGAAGCCCGCCTCATCACCAGCAGCCAGCCGCGACAAGGCGTAGGACGCCGCCGGCGCGATCGCATCGAAGATCCCGAGCAGCGCGTGCGAAAAGCCCTGTTCGTCGCCGGCAATCAGCTCCGCATAATTAAAATCGTCGCCGGTGTACATCTTGATGCGCTTGTCGAGACGACGGCGCATGTCGATCTCGCGCTGCTTGTCGAGCAGCGAAACCTTGACACCGTCCACCTTGGCGGCGTTGCCGTTGATGATGGCGACCGCAATATCCATTGCCTTGTCGAGATCGTTGGTGCCCCAATATCCCGTCAGCGCCGGATCGAACATGTCGCCGAGCCAGTGGATGATCACGGGCTCGCGAACCTGCGACAGCACACGGTCATAGACCTTGGCATAATCGTCGGCGTTGCGGCCCAGCTTCGCCAGCGCGCGCGACGCCATCAATATGATGCGGCCGCCGACCTTCTCGACTGCCGATATCTGCTCCTCATAGGCGCGGATCACGTCGTCGAGATTCTTGGCGTCCTCGACCGCAAGATGGTCCGTGCCCGCTCCGGAAAACACCAGCGCGTTGCGGCGCTTGGCGGCGGACACCGAGCGCGTGATCAGCTCCAGCGAGGTCGGCCAGTCCAGCCCCATGCCGCGCTGCGCGGTATCCATGGCTTCCGCCACGCCGAGACCGAGATCCCAGACGTGCTCGCGAAAGGCGATGGTCTTGTCCCAGTCGACGGCAGCGGAGAGCCACGGGTCGTTGTCGGCGAAGGGATCGATCACGGTATGGACGGCGGAGAACGCAATGCGGTTCAGCGGACCCTCGAGCTTTGCGGGAAACGTTCGCGAGGCCGCGAGCCGGTAGGTCTCGATCGAGCGATCGGCCTTCGGCAGTTTGAGCGACAACGACAACATCGGCTGGACGGGCTTGTTCATGATTTCAGACCTCTCCCCGTCATTGCGAGGAGCGAAGCGACGAAGCAATCCAGACTGTGTCCGCGGAGGGTTTCTGGATTGCTTCGCTTCGCTCGCAATGACGGCTCAACAACATCGATGATTATCCGATAGACCTCAGACCTTGATCGGGGCGACGTCGATCCATCGCCGCTCCTTCCAGCTCTTCAGCGCGCATTCGGCGAGCTGCACGCCCTTGACGCCTTCGAGCAGCGTGAACTTGTAGGGCGCATCCTCGTAGACATGGCGGATGAACATCTCCCACTGCTCTTTGAAGCCGTTGTCGTAGGTGACGTTGTCAGGCAGCTTCTGCCAGTCGCTGTAGAAATCGTGCAGCCGCTTCTCGTCGGGATTCCACACCGGTCGGGGCGTCGCCTGCCGCGCCTGGATCATGCAGTCGGAAAGGCCGGCGACGGCCGAGCCGAGCGTGCCGTCGACCTGGAAGGTGACGAGATCATCGCGATAGACGCGCGTCACCCAGGACATGTTGATGTGGGCGATGGCGCCGCCCTTGAGCTGGAACGTGGCATAAGCGGAGTCGTCGGCGGTCGCCTTGTACTTCTTGCCCTGCTCGTCGAAACGCTCGGGAATGTCGGTGTTGCCGATGCAGCTCACGCTCTCGACCTCGCCGAAAAGATTGTCGAGCACGTAGCGCCAGTGGCAAACCATGTCGAGGATGATACCGCCGCCGTCCTCGTCGCGGTAATTCCATGACGGCCGCTGCGCCTCCTGCCAGCCGCCTTCGAACACCCAATAGCCGAACTCGCCGCGCACCGAGAGGATGCGGCCGAAGAAGCCGGAGTCGCGCAGGAAGGCGATCTTCTTCAGGCCGGGCAGGAACAGCTTGTCCTGCACCGTACCGTGCTTGACGCCCTTGGAATTGGCGAGCTTGACGACCTCGAGCGCCTCCTCGAAATTGGTCGCGATCGGCTTCTCGCAATAGACGTGCTTGCCGGCATTGATGGCCTGGGTCAGAAGCCCCGGCCGCGCCTGTGTGGTCGCGGCATCGAAGAACATGGTGTCATTCTTGTCGGCGAGGGCGGCGTCGAGATCGGTGGTCCAGCGCGCGATGTTGTAGCGCTTGGCGAGCCCCTCGACCTTCTCGGCGCTGCGGCCGACCAGGATCGGGTCGGGCATCACGCGGTCGCCGTTCTTCAAGCGGACGCCGCCCTGCTCGCGGATCGCGACGATCGAGCGGATCAGATGCTGGTTGAGTCCCATGCGGCCGGTGACGCCGTTCATGATGAGGCCGAGGCGTTGGGTGGTCATGCCGATTGCTCCTGCAGAGATTTTGGCTGTTCGAGCGGGCGTAGCGCCGACCAGTCCGGATGAACCGACGTCGCAAAGCCCGTTGCATTGAGCGATCCCGTGAGGAGATCGCCGTTGTGAATGGAGAGGCGGATGCCCTGCCCGGCATCCGCGTAGAGATCGGGATGCGCGACGGCGAAGGCCTGGGCCTCCGCGGCGGGCGTATCACCGAAGCCATCGACGTAATGGTGGCCGTTACGTTCGGCATGGGTGATGCCGATGAAGGCCGCGAGCGCAAGGTCCTGCTGCACGGCGAGGCCCGCCTGGCAGGTGAGGTCCTCGCCGGTCACGAAGAATCTTTCGCCGGCCAAGCTCCATTTCGCCGCGCGTGTCGCGTTGACGATGGACTTGTAAAGCCCTTTGCAGGACTTCGAGGAGATGCCGTGATAGCCGAGCGCCCGTGCCGCGGGAAACGCGTCGTAGGAATCGTCGGCTTCGTCGATGATGAAGCCGCGCGCCGCGAGCGAGCCGAGCGGCGACTGCCTCGTGACATCGCGCGGCATCGGCTGCTCGACATAGAGCAGCCTGGATGAAATCGATCGCAGCGCAGTGTCATGGTCGAGCCGGCCGATGAGTTCATGCAAGGCTGCGAGATCGGCATATTGCTCGTTGGCATCGAGCGTCACTTTGTAGTCCCGGTCCAGCGCATCGAGCTCCTTGCCAATGCGCGCCAGCCGCGCTGCATCGCCGACGGGGTCCCCCGACAGCTTCAGCTTGAAGTATCTTGCACCGGAGTTCTCGTGGGGATCTGCAACTCCGCCCTCGCCTTCAACGGTGTCGTCGAGACCGACGGTATGCCTGATGGCAACGCGCGCCAGCGGCTTCCGGCCCGATAGAAAGGCCGTGATATCCGTTTCCTTCAGGTCGGGCGAAAGCCGCGCGTCGATGCCGGCGACATTGCCGGCCATGCCGTCGAAGAAATTGGTCTCGGCAGCGCGGAGCAGCGCATCGAGGATCGCTTTGTCGATTTCGGCGGGTCCGCAAGCCGCGGCAAGCGCCGGAATGTTCTTTTTCGCACAGGTCGCGACCTGGGCACCGATGCACGATGCATGCAGATCGAATGCCGTCAAAAATCCGGTTCGCGCGAGATAAAGCCCCCGCGCGATCTCCAGCGAGCGGCGCAAGTCATCGACGGTCTGGGCCGGCGAAAGCTCCGACCGCTTGTCGAACCATTTTGGCACCAGCAGCTCGGCACTCGCACCGACAGCACTTCCCCTGCCCTCGACCGCGATCCCGACCCGCACGAACAGCTGCGGAGTCGCGTTGATCGTGATCGCGCCAAAGCGGAACGGCCGCGCGAACTGCACGGGACGTTCGAAGAAGGCGATGTCTCGCAGCTTCAGGCGCGGTGACATGGCTTCAGTCCAACGCCCCTTGCGAGAAGAAATGCTTGCGGATGCGCTGTACGAGTTCGGTGAACACAGGGTCGGCCATCACGTCGAGCGAGCGCGGGCGCGGCAGCGGCACGTCGTAGATCGCGGCGATCGCGCCGGGCCGCTCGGTCATCACCAGCACGCGATCGGCGAGGAACACGGCCTCGGGGATCGAGTGCGTGATCAACAGCACCGTCTTCCTGGTCTCGCGCTGGATCCGCATCAGCTCGACATTCATGCGCTCGCGCGTCAGCGCATCGAGCGCGCCGAACGGCTCGTCCATCAGCATGATCCTGGGATCATGCACCAGGGCGCGGCAGATCGAGGCGCGCTGCTGCATGCCGCCGGAGAGCTGCCAGGGCAGCTTCTTCTCGAAGCCTTCGAGCCCAACCAGCTTCAACAGCGCCTTGGCGCGGTCGAGATATGTCTGGCGCGGCAGCCGCTTCATGTCGATCGGCAGCATGACGTTGGACAGGATGTTGCGCCACGGCAGCAGCAGCGCGTTCTGGAACACGATGCCGACATTGCCGTGCGGCGCCGTCACCTTCTCGCCCTCGACCAGGATCTCGCCCGTCGTCGGCGGCAGCAGCCCCGAGATCAGCTTGAGCAGCGTGGACTTTCCGCAGCCGGATGGGCCGACGACGACGAAGAACTCTCCGTCGTTGATATGGAAGTCGAGCGGCCGCAACGATGGCACATCGCCGTCGCGCGTCCGATAGGTCTTCGACACGCCGGACAGTTTGATGCCCGACGCATCGCCGGCAGCCCGGTCGCTCACCAGTCTCAGATGCGCGGCCGGTTGCAGGGTTTCACTCATGTTCGTCGCAGGTTTCACGAACCGCTCTTCGGCAGATAGTCGTTGGTGTAGAACGCCTTCGGGTTCTCCTTGGCCTTAGCATCGAGCCCGCCATATTCGACCATCAGATTGACCGAGTCCGTCATGTTCTGGTCGGTGACCTGGAACGGGCGCTTGCCCTTGGTCTCAGGCGTCCGGTACAGCGGAATGGTCAGCTCAAAGCCCTGCGTCAGCGTGTCGATCTTGCCGCCCTTGGGGTTGGCATCGAGGATCGATTGCGCCGCGGCCTTCGGCTCCTTCTCGGCGGCTTCGACCGCGTTGGTCGTCGCCGACATGAAGCGGCGGACGAGGTCGGCATTGGCCTTCACATAATCAGTGTTGGCGATGATGCCCGACGAGACCATGTTGATGCCGTAGTCGGCGAACTTGATCGGATAGACGTCCTTGCCGGTGGCGTCCTTGATCTTCATCGACTGGTCCATGACGTAGCCGAGCAAGAGATCGGCCTGGCCGTTGATGACGGCGTTGAGCTTGGTCTGGCCATCGCCCGCCACCGTCTGGAAGTCGCTTTCCTTGAGGCCGGTCTTCTTCAGGAACAGCGGCCAGATCTGGGTCATGGAATCGGCCGGTGTGATCGCAACCGTCTTACCCTTGATATCCTCGGGCTTCCTGATGTTCTTGTCGACGAAGCCCATCGCGGACATCGGGCTGGTCTGGAGCAGCACGCCGGTCGCAACCACTGGCGCACCCTTGATCGCGGCGCGCATCATGGTGGGCACGTCGACATAGCCGAAATCGGCGGTCTTGGCGGCCACCGCCTGCGTGGTCGCGGCCGAGCCGCGGCCTTCCTGGATCTCGAGGTCGATGCCTTCGGCTGCGTAAATGCCCTTGGCCTTGCCGTAATAGAACGGCGCGTGCTCGCCATAGACGTACCAGTTGAGCATCAACACGACCTTGTCGGCTGCTTGCGCCGGCATGGCCGCGAACACCATCAGCGCCGCCGAGACAGCTCCTATCCACCGCTTCATCGTCACTCTCCCTTGTCGTTGTTGCGTCGGCCGTTGGCGGCCGTTCGTTGCTATGGTTGTTGTTAAGAGGCGAAAATCACGTCCTCGCGCTGGCTGACATGCCAGGGAATGACCAGCTTCTCGATCCGGTCCACAATCCAGAACAGGATGACGCCGAGCAGCGCCAAGATCACGAGCGCCGCGAACATCGTCGGCAGGTCGAAGGTTCCGATCGAGCGCTGCATCACATAGCCGATGCCGGAATTGGAGCCGACGAACTCGCCGACGACGGCGCCGACCACGGCCAGCGTCACCGACACTTTGAGGCCGGAGAAGATCGCCGGTAGCGCATGCGGCAGGTTCACCGCGCAAAACACCTGGAAGCGGCTGCCCTGCATGGCGCGGGCGAGATCGACCATATCTGGATCGACCGATTTGAAGCCCTGCACGGCGGAGACCACCACCGGAAAGAAGCCGAGCAGGAACGCCGAGATCACTTTCGGAATGATGCCGAAGCCGAACCAGACCACGAACAGCGGCGCGATCGCGATCTTCGGCACGGACTGAGAAAACACCAGCAGGGGATAGACGTAGCTCTCCACGGTCTTGGATCCCGCGATCAGCATCGCGATGGGGATACCGAACAGCGCCGAGAGCGCGAAGCCGCAGACGGTCGCATAAGTCGTCGGCCAGGACTGGCGCAGCAGTTCCGGCCAATCGGTGCGCAGCACCGCAATGACATCGCCCGGCGACGGGATCTGATAGGCGGGAATCTTGAACAGCCGGATCGCGAGATCCCAGGCCACGACGATGAACACCAGGAACAAAAACGGCCGGATCCAGGCCGCATTCAGCATCTTGGACACCGCACTCTGCGGCTTCAGCTCAGCCACGTCTCACTCCCGGTCGTCTTGTTCGTTGGGCGAGAAATTAACCCGTTGGGTAAATACTGTCCAGCGGTTTTCCTGCGACGTTTTGGGCGGGGGTTCCGCAAGGTTTGGGCGGGGGATCGCGGCGGAACGTGCCGTCCCTCCAAACATTCGGTGTCGTCCTGGCGAAGGCCAGGACCCATAACCACAGGTGAAGTTTGGCGAGGCTGGTCGTTCGGGATTGGCACCACGCGCGATCGATGGATCACGCGGTATGGGTCCTGGCCTTCGCCAGGACGACGTTGGGGGTGCAGTCCGACTCCACAATTTCCATTATCGCAAGCAGCGATACGACGAAGTCGCGCTAAACCGTCTGCACCACCGCGGCGCGCGATTTCGGCGTCTTGGTCATAGCTAACAGTGCGGCCGACTGTCCGGTCAGCGCTGCCAGCACGAGGCCGACCATGTGGTCTAGCCGCTCGTCCTTGGCGTCCTTGGCCAGCAGATCGCGACCGAAGATCACGCTGAGCGTCGCCGAGTTCGAGAGATAGAAGAAGCACAGCCCCGCGATCGAGATGTAGAGCTGGACAGGATCGACCGCGACCTTGAAGTCGCCGCCGGACACACCGCGCCGCACCACGGTGCCGATCATTTCGACGAAGGGCGAGTGCATCGACTTGACCTTGGTCGAGCGCTTCAGGTGCTTTGCACGGGCGAGATTTTCGGTCTGGAGCAGCGACAGGAATTCAGGATTGCGCAGGAAATAATTCCAGGTGAACTCGATCAGGCGGCGGATCGCCTCGGGCGGATCGAGATGCTCGAGATCGAGCCCGCGCTCCTCGCTGCGGATCTTGTCGTAGGCGCCTTCGAGCACCGCGAGATAGAGCTCGTCCTTGTTGCCGACGTGAT
Source organism: Bradyrhizobium sp. i1.15.2 (assembly GCF_040548425.1). Classification (NCBI taxonomy): domain Bacteria; kingdom Pseudomonadati; phylum Pseudomonadota; class Alphaproteobacteria; order Hyphomicrobiales; family Nitrobacteraceae; genus Bradyrhizobium; species Bradyrhizobium sp. i1.15.2. The sequence continues at coordinate 249,567 of NZ_JBEPRQ010000006.1, forward strand.
AATACAGCATCCGCTTGTTGGCGCCGGCGTTGGCCGCGATGCGGTCGACGCGCGCACCGGCGAGCCCGTGCGCCGAGAATTCCTGCTTGGCGGCTTCGAGAATGCGCAGCCGCATCCCCTCGGGATCGCGCTGCCATTTCAGAGTTCGCTTTGCCGCTGCTTTCGCCAAACCGGGTGCTCGCTGGATGCTTCAAGACGCATGTAACACGCGCGCGGCGGTTTGAGAACGATCTCGTGCCCCGGACGCAGCGCAGCGCTTCTTCAGCGGTGCGCTGCAGAGCCGGGGCCCATATCAATGAGAGGTCGCCGCCTTCTGGGTCCCGGCTCTGCGCAGCAGCGCTGCGCGCTGCAGCGCGTCCGGGACACGAAGAGAGCGGAGATCAATCCACCGGCTTCGGCGAGCGCTCCAGCAGGACCGTCTGGATGCCGCAGGTGCCGGTCCTGACCGTCATCACCCGCGTGCCCGGCTTGCGGCCGTTGCGCACTTCGCTGACGTCGAGGCCGGCGGCGATCAGGCGGGCGCGCGTGGCGTCGATGTCGGTCACCCGCCAGCTCAGGCCCCAGAGGCGGTCATGCAGGGGATCGCCGCCCGCAACAGGGCGGCGCACCAGCTCGACGACGAGATCGCCGCAGCGGAAGAACATCAGCTGGCCCCAATCCTGGTGGGAGCGGTCGAGCGCCAGATCGAGCCCGAGCCGCGCGCCATACAGCGCGGCGGCACGATCGGAGTCCTCCGTGGTGATCACGACGTGGTCGAGCGCATCGATCGGCCCGATATCGGTCGCCGGCGAAAGCGGACGCTCATCAGCCAGTTCGAGGAAGAACATGCGCACGCCGCGCGTGAGCTCCGTGGCGGCGCGCGTCCGCTTCCAGTGCAGGGCCGCGCCGCTCTCCGCGTCGCTGCTTTCGACCTCGGCAACCGGATCCGGCTTGAGCGCCACCCGCTCCAGCCGCCGGTGCATTTTGCTCATGTCCGCGACACGAAAGCACAGGCTGGCGAGCACGCCTTCCTGGTCGCCGAGCAACGCGCGCATGCGGTCGGCGGTCACGCTGAAGCCGTTCGGCGCCATCAATTCGATCGTCATGTTGGCGAGAGTGAACAGCACCCGATCTGCGCCCTCGCCCGAATTCTGCCAGGCCGGCGCGCGCCCGAGCAGCGTCTGATAGGCCGCCCTGGCCGCACCGATATCCCTGACCAGTGCGACGACGTGATCGAGGCCGGTGATCATGCTACCCCCTGTTGAACGGCCCGGAACCGTGGACCGAGAGACGGCGTTTGTCCGGGCTTGGCATTGTCCGGTGATGGTCGTATTCCGGCCGCATGCCGACCTCAAGCACTCCGGGCGGCGGTTTTGCGAATAATTTCAGCGGTCCCGCGGCGGAACCGGTGTTACAGTAAGCGCGCCGGCCGGGACCACAAAGCGCATCACGGACAAGCAATGCAGGCTCTCTTCATCGGACAGACCTATATCGACGTCGTCTTCATCACCGACCACATGCCGACCGGCGACGAGAAGCACGTGGCCTCCGACTACGCGGTTTCCTTCGGCGGCAATGCGGTGACCGCGGCGTTCTGCTGCGCCAAGCTCGGCATCGTGCCCGATCTGATCGCGACCGCGGCCAATGACTGGCTCGGCCGCATGTTCATGGACATGTGCGCGAAATACGCGATCTCGCTGCATGGGCGGAAGGTCAACCAGTCCTCGCTGTCCTTCATCATGCCAAAGGACGGCAAGCGCGCCATCGTCCGCTGCCGCGACGACGACCACATCCATCCGTTCCCGATGCTCAATCTCGGCGGCTGCCGCGCGCTGCATGTCGACGGCCATCAGCCCGATGCCGCGATCCACTACGCAAAAGTCTGCCGCGAGGCCGGCATTCTGACCTCGCTCGACGGTGGCGGCCTTCGCACCAACACGCATGAGCTATTGGAATTCATCGACGTCGCCATCGTTGCCGAGCGCCTGTGCGAGCAGATGGATCTGACGCCGGAGAAGATGCTGGATTACCTCAAGAGCCGCGGCTGCAAGATTGGCGGCATCACCATGGGCGAGAAGGGCCTGCTCTGGTACGACGAGACCGGAACGGTGCAGGTGATGCCGGCGATGCCGATTCCGCGCGAGCGCGTGATCGACACCAACGGCGCCGGCGACGTCTTTCACGGCGCCTATGTCTATTCTTATCTCGCCCATCCCGGCAAAAGCTGGCGCGAGCATTTCGATTTTGCCCGGGCAGCCTCGACCTTCAAGATCCAGCGTCTCGGCAACGAAGCCGGCCTGCCGACCCTTGTCGACATCGCCAAGGTCAGGCACGAGTTCGAGGTCAGGGTCTAGCGTTCGCAGAGGTCTCTCATGGGGCGGGTCTTCGTCGCCGGCAGCATCAACATGGATGTGGTGGCGACGGCCGATCGCCATCCCCGGGTCGGCGAGACCGTCGCCGGCAAGCAGGTGTTGTATTTTCCGGGTGGCAAGGGCGCCAACCAGGCGGTGGCGGCGACGCGGCTTGGCGCGCGGACCACGCTGATCGGCCGGCTCGGCAAGGATTCGTTCGGCGGTGAGCTGAGGACGTTCCTCGGCGCGCAAGGCATCGATCTCGGCGCGATCCGCGAGACGGCCGAAGCGCACACCGGCACCGCCATCATCACGGTGGCGGAGGCCGACAACACCATCGTCGTCATTCCCGGCAGCAATGCGCTGGTCAGCGTCGATGACGTCGCGGCCGTCCCGCTGGCAAAGGGCGATGTCGCGGTCAGTCAATTCGAGATCCCGCTGCCGACGATTGCCGCGTTCTTTCAACGGGCTCGCGACACCGGCGCCACGACGCTGCTCAATCCGGCCCCGGCACAAACCATGTCGAGCGAATTGCTCGCGCTGGTCGACATCCTCGTGCTGAACGAGACCGAGCTCGGCCTCCTCGCCGGCGTGGAGTTGTCCGACAGTGACGAGGCCGCGCGGATCCTCGACGTCGCGCGAAAACTTCAGGCGCGCGAGGACCAGACCATCTGCGTCACGCTCGGCAAGCGTGGCGTGCTCGCGCTCGCCGGACGCGAGGAGATTTCGGTGTCCGGCCGCGTGGTGAAGGCGATCGACACCACAGGCGCAGGCGATTGTTTTGTGGGAGCACTCGCGGCGCAACTTGCCGACGGCGTCGACTTGCGCGCGGCACTCGCCTTCGCCAATGCCGCCGCCTCGATCTCCGTGCAGCGCATGGGCGCGGGGCCGTCGATGCCGACAGCCGCGGAAGTCGGCGCGGTGATGTAGACCGCGCGCTTCCTTCACCTCGCCCCGCAAGCGGGGCGAGGGAGAAGAGCTCACGCCAGCGCGCCCTTCAGGTCAAAACTTTCGTCGGCGGCCTGCTCCGGCGTGATCGAGCGATCCAGGCCGAACAGGCGGCGGCCGAACATGTGGTCGCCGGCACGGTTGATCGATTCGATGCCGAGCAGACTGTCCCCCTTGTAGCAGAACGCCGAGAACGCCTTCCTGGCGGGATCGCCGCGCAGCACGACGCGGTCGTAGCCGGTGGTGAGGCCCGCGATCTGGAGCTTGTCCTCGCCCTGGTCGCTCCAGAACCAGGGATGGCTGTCATAGGCCTTGCGGTCGCCGGTCAGCCGCGCCGCGAGGCAGCGCGCGTGATCGGTGGCATTCTGCACCGATTCCAGCCGCTGCGATCCGCCGAAGCGCGGGCTGTTGAACAGCGCGCAATCGCCGATCGCCGAGATATCGGGATCAGCCGTCGCGAGATATTCGTCGACGATGATACCGGCCGCGACCGGCAGCCCCGCCTCCGCCGCGAGCTCGATATTCGGCAGCACGCCGACGCCGACCACGACGAGGTCGGCCGGCAGGTGCCTTCCGTCGCTCAAGGAGACGCCGGTGACCTTGCCGCCCTCAGCTTCGATGGATGTTGCCTGCACGCCGAGGTGAATGCGGATGCCGGCCTCGCGATGCCGCGCCTGAAAATACTCCGAGACCTCCGCCGTCACCGCGCGCGCCATCACGCGCGGGGCGAGTTCGAGCACGTCGACCTCGAGGCCCTTGATGCGCGCGGTGGACGCGAATTCGAGGCCGATGAATCCCGCGCCGATCACGACCACCCGCGTCTTCGAGGGCATGATCTTCCGCAGCGCCTCGCTGTCGTCGAGGATGCGCAAATATTTCACGTCGGGAAGGTTGGCATTGGGCAGATCGAGCAGCCGGTTGCGCGCGCCGGTCGCCAGCACGAGGTGGCCATAGGGCAGCGTCCTGCCCGAGGCGAGCAGCACCTTGCGCCGCGCGCGGTCGATCGACACGGCGCGGTCCGCCACCAGCTCGATGGTCTGGTCCTGGTAGAATTTCTCCGGCCGGAACATCAGGCTCTCCGGCCCGGCCGCGCCCTTGATGTAGGCCTTGGACAGCGGCGGCCGCTGATAGGGCAGATGCGCCTCGTCGTTGATCAGGCAGATAGCAGCGGAAAAGCCCGCCTGGCGCAGGGATGCCGCGACCTGGTAGCCACCATGGCCGGCACCGACAATGATCACCGGGCCATCGGTCATTGGACAGCCCATTTCCGCAAGACACGAGCGTCACCCATGTCGTCTCCTCTCTCGCTGATTTTGGCTTGCTTGCCCAGGAGGAGCCGGCGCTCGTGTCCGTCCCTGACGAAGGCAGGCCCATTTGAACCTATCGTTCCGGCTTGCGCAAGGGCGGCTGGCAGGGATTGTCACCCCTCGCCTTCTGCGATTTAGTCGCACGAACGACCTCATGCCGGGGATTACTCAGATGCCTGCTCCCGTCTCCCAGCCCGATGATCCCGCCTTGCTGCGGATCGACGGCCCGATCGCGACCATCACGCTGAACCGCCCCGCCGCGTTCAACTCGATCAATCTGGCGATTGCGCAAAAGCTCGAACAGCTCGCGGCCTATCTCGAGGGCGACGATGGCATCAGGGTTTTGGTGATTGAGGGCGAAGGCCGCGCCTTCTCGGCCGGCGGCGATTTGCAGACGATCGGAGCAGCCGCCGAAGCGGGCACGGTGACGCCGGTCGTCGGCGAGCTCCTGAAGCATTATCACGCCTTCATCGAGATCGTCCGGCGCATGCCAAAGATCTCGCTGTCGAGCGTGCACGGCTCGGCCGCCGGCGCCGGCATGGGCCTCGCCTTCGTCACCGATCTCTGCATCGCCGCGGAAGATGCCAAATTCACGCCGGCCTACGCCAAAATCGGCGTGTCGCCGGATGGCGGCTCCACGGTCGGCATCGTCAACACCGTCGGCCCGCGTCGCGCGCTCCAGATTTTCCTAGCCGAGGACAACTTTACCGCGCAGCAGGCCAATGCATGGGGCCTGGTTGCGAAGGTCGTTCCCGCCGCCGAGCTGAAGGCCGCAACGCGAACGCTCGCCGAACGTCTCGCCCAGAACCCGGCGGCGGCGATTGCCGGCACCAAATCACTGGTCTACCAGGCCGCCACGACGCCGGTGAAGCAGCAGCTCGACGCCGAGGAGCACAAGATCATCATGGCGATGAACACGGAGGAGTTTCGGGCCGCCGTCAAGAAATTCACGAGCAAGTCGAAGTGACACCCGCCCGCAGTTTCTACGGCCTGCGTCATGGCGCGACCGATTGGAATCGCAAAGGGCTGTTCCAGGGCCGGACCGACAACCCGCTGAACGAGGACGGTCTGCGGCAGGCGCACGAGGCAGCGAGCATCTTGCGCGGCGCCGGCATCAGCCGCATCGTCGCAAGCCCGCTGCTGCGCGCGGCGCGAACGGCCGAGATCATCGCGACGCGATCTCGGTGCCGCTCACGATCGACGCCGGCATCATCGAGCTCGATTTCGGCAGCTTCGAAGGCCTCCCCGTCGGCGACCTCATGATCAAGCACGGCGTCACATCAGCGACCGGCCTTGTCTCGATCCTGCCCGCCGATGGCGAGAGGTGGGAGGCCATGGCCGAGCGGTCGCTGGCTTGCGTCTCGGCATGGCTCGACTGTCATCCCGGCGACGATCTGCTGTTCGTCTGTCATGACGCGGTGATGCAGGGCATGGCGAACGCGCTTTGCGGCAATTATTTCAAGAACAGCCACGGCACGCCGTTCCGCTATCTGCAGGAAGGCGGACAATGGCGCGTCGAGCAATTCGCTACTGCGGACAGATATAACCCGTCCCCGCCGGCGACTTGAAGCAGCCGACCGATTCCGGCAGCACTTGCCGCGGCAGCCACAGCACCACGCTCGGGAAATAAATCGCAAACGCGATCGTCCCGAGGAACACCAGATAGATCGGCAACGCGGCGCGTAGCGCCTTTGCGAAACTGACGCCGACGAATTTCGAGGCCATCAGCAGCACCAGGCCATAAGGCGGCGTGATCAGGCCGAAGGCGAGCGTGGCGATCAGCACCACGCCCATATGCACGGCGTTGATGTCGCCGGCTTCCGTCAGCGTGTTGACCAGCGGCATGAAGATGATGATGGTCGGCACCGGCTCGATGAAATCGCCCACGATCGTGAACAGCAGCACCATCAGCAGCATGATCAGATGCGGATCGTTGCCGGCGATCGAGGTGATGACTTCGGCGATGTAGCTTGCACCGCGCAAATAGGCGAGCATCCAGCCGAACGCATTGGCGGCGCCGATCGTGATCAGCGGCAGCGAGAAGATCAGGCCCGCAAGGCAGAAATCGTACGGAATCTTCCTGATATGGCCGCGGTTGAGCGCGGGGATCACGACCGCGACAATCCAGACCACCGCAACGACGCCGGCTTCCGTCGGCGTGAACCAGCCGGTCAGAATGCCTCCTAACAGGATCACTGGGATCATCAGCGGTAGCGCCGCATCGCCGGCCGCGAACACCACCTGCCGCAGCGGCGCGCGCGGCTTGCGCAGGCCGGACGGGCCGAAGAAATAGCAATAGATCATCAACCCGAAGCCGATCATCAGGCCCGGCACGACGCCTGCCATGAACAGGCCGGCGATCGAGACGTTGCCGACGGCGCCATAGACCACGGCCGTGATGCTCGGCGGCACCAGCGCGGCGATGGTCGAGGCCGACGCGATGATCGCGGCGATGAAGGCGGGCTCATAGCCCTCGCGTTTCATCGGGCCCCCCAGCGCGCGGCTCATCACGGCGACGTCAGCGGTGGTCGAGCCCGACATTTCCGAGAAGAACATGCTGAAGACGACCACGACCTGCGAGAGGCCGCCTCTGATATGCCCCACCAGGGACACCGAGAGGTTGGCTATCCGGACCACCACATTGGCCGAGCTCATGAGCTCGCCGACCAGCAGGAAGAAGGGGATCGCCAGCAGCGCCTCGGAATCGACGCCGTCGAAGATCTTCTGGATGATCGCGGCGAGCGAGACGTCCGACAGCAGCGCGCCGATGAAGACGCCGGCCATCAGCGAGAACGGCACGGGCACGCCGAGATAGCCGAAGGACAGGAAGCAGACCGTCATCAACGCCAGAACGATGGGTGCGCTCACGGCTGCGCCCTCATCTGCGCGTCGGTGATGACAGGCGCCCCGTCATCCTCTTCGGGCGGCTCGGGGTGGTCAAAGCCGTTGCGCACGCCGTTGACGAGCTGCTCGATGGTGAACAGGCCGATCAGCACGCCCGACAGCGGAATGATCGCGTAGAGCGAGGCGATCGGCGTGCCCGACGGCAGGCGAAAACTGCCGAAGCCGCGAAGATAGTTCTGATAGCCGTACACGATCAGGCAGAAGGCGACGCCAAGCACCACGATCCGGATGATGATCTCGACGATCAGACGCGGCGTGCCGTGCATCGCCTCGGAGATCGCGGTGAGATAGAGGTGGTCGTTGCGCCGCGTCGCAGCCGCTGTGCCGACGAAGATGGCGTAGATGAACAATGTCGAGGTCACTTCCTGGAGCCAGAGCCAGGGATGGCCGATGGTGCGGGTGACGATGTCGGCGGTCACCGACAGCGAGAAGCCGAAGCAGAGCACGCCGCAGAGGATCATCAGCGCGAGTTCGAGCCAGTCGAGCCCGCGCCATTTGAGGTGGCGTTGGCGTTGCACCAGCAGTTTTTCGGCGATGGGCATTGTTGCTCCCGGCTGCGGGTTTTCTGAACCTCTCCCGCTTGCGGGAGAGGTCGGCGCGAAGCGCCGGGTGAGGGCTCTCTCCTCATCGGGAGTCTCTCCGCGGAGACACCCTCTCCCCTACCCTCTCCCGCAGGCGGGAGAGGGAGCGCACCGTCTTTCGGCATCACGTCAATTGATCGAGCGGATCAAATCCTTGATCTTCTCGGCGTGCGGGCCGAGCTCCTTGGCGAGCTTGTCGAGATAGGGATCGGCGACCGCCGTGAAGCTCTTCTTGTCGACGTTGTCGACGATCTTCACGCCCATCTTCTTGAGCTTCTCCGCCGCGGTGCGTTCGAGGTCGAAGGCCTTCTGCGGCTCCTTGGAGCTGACCTCGTTCCCCGCCGCCTGCACCCAGCCCTTCTGCTCCGCCGACAGGCTCTGCCAGAGCTTGTCGGAGATGAACACCAGCGCGTTGTTGGCCTCGTGCTCGGTGATGTTCAGGACCGGCGCGACCTCGTAGTGCTTGTTAACGAGGTAGACGTTGATGCTGTTCTCGGCGACGTCGACGACGCCGGTCTGCAAGCTCGTGTAGACGCTCCCGAACGGCATATGCACGGTTTGGGCGCCGTAGGCCGGGAACATGGTGTCCTCGGTCGCGGTCGCCTGCACCCGGATCTTCAGGCCCTTGATGTCACCGACGTTATGGATCTCCTTCTTGGAGTACATGTGGCGCACGCCCTGCGAACCGGTCGCGATCACATGCAAACCCTGCGTGGTCTCGTCGATCATGGTCTTGAGCGCCGCGAACACTTTTGGATCGGCCAGGCCCTTGACCACGTGGTTCTCGTCGCGGAAGAGGAAGTGCAACGACATCACGCCCGCTTGCGGCGAGATCGTCGCGGTGTTCGCCGAGGAGATGATCGCAAATTCGACGTCGCCCGCTTTCACGAGCTGGAGCACCTGCGGCTCCTGCCCGAGCTGCGCGCCCGGATACTGGTCGATGATCATGGTGCCTTTGCTCAATTCCTTGAGCTTGTCGGCAAAGAGGTCGCCCGCGATCGAATAGCCGGTGTTGCGCGGCTGGTCATAGGCGAAGCGATAATGCTTCACCTCCTGTGCCGACGCGCTCGTTACGAAGAGAACAGCGGCCGTTGCCGCCAGCCCAAGCATGGATCGTGCAATCATCGTTTCCCCCTGTTTTATCGCTCGCCGCTTTAGCGGTCTAAGCGTTCGTTCGGGTGGTTGGTCACCCCTTATCCGTCTTCTTCCCAGTTCTCTGCATAAAATCGAAATCGCAGCCCTCGTCGGCCTGCATGATGGTCTCGTTGAACAGCCAGGCATAGCCGCGCCGCGCCTCGTCGGGAGCGGCTGCCGGCTTCAATAAGGCATGGCGCCGTTCCAGCTCGGCCGCATCGACCAGCAGCTCGATGCTGCGCTTGGCGACGTCGAGCCGAATCATGTCGCCGTTCTTCACCAGCGCCAGCGGCCCGCCGACGGCGGATTCCGGCGTGATGTGCAGCACGATGGTGCCGAACGCGGTGCCGCTCATACGCGCGTCGGAAATGCGCACCATGTCCTTGGTGCCGCCACGCGCGAGCTTCTTCGGGATCGGCAGATAGCCCGCCTCGGGCATGCCGGGCGCGCCCTTGGGCCCGGCATTGCGCAGCACCAGCACATCATCGGCGGTGACGTCGAGATCGGGATCGTCAACCCGCAGCGTCATATCCTCGACGGATTCGAACACCACGGCACGTCCGGTGTGCTGCAACAGTTTTGGGCTTGCAGCTGACTGCTTGATCACCGCGCCGCGCGGGGCGAGGTTACCGTGCAGGACGGCGAGGCCGCCTTCCTTCTTGATCGGATTGTCGCGCGCGCGGATCACGTCCTGGCCGGGTACGTGTTCCGCGTTGGCGGCGACATCGCGCAGGCTCTCGCCCGTGATGGTCTTCGCGTCGAGATCGACGAGGTCACCAAGCTGCGCCAGCAGTTTCGGCACGCCGCCGGCGTGATGGAAATGCTCCATGTAATGCTCGCCGGACGGCTTGAGATCGATCAGCACCGGCACCTCGCGGCCGATCTGGTCGAACACGCCGAGGTCGAGCCGGTGCGGCGAGCGATGTGCCATCGCGGTCAAATGAATCAGGCCGTTGGTCGAGCCGCCGATCGCCTGGAGCACGACCTGCGCGTTCTTGAAAGATGCAGGCCTCAGCACCTCGCTCGGCTTCGGACCTTTGGTCTTGGCCATCTCGGCGGCCACCCTGCCGCTCGCTTCGGCGAGCCGAAAGCGCTCCGCATGCGGGGCGGGAATCGTCGCGCTCATCGGCAGCGACAGACCCATGGCCTCGATCATGCAGGCCATGGTGGAGGCCGTGCCCATCACCATGCAGGTGCCGACCGACGGTGCGAGGCGGCCGTTGACCGCCTCGATCTCGACATCGTCCATTTCGCCGGCGCGATACTTGCCCCAGAGACGGCGGCAATCGGTGCAGGCGCCCAGCACCTCGCCCTTATGGTGGCCGACGACCATCGGCCCGACCGGGATGACCACCGTCGGCAGATCGGCGCTGATTGCGGCCATCACCTGCGCCGGCAGTGTCTTGTCGCAGCCGCCGATCACGATCACCGAATCCATCGGCTGCGCGCGGATCATCTCCTCGGTATCCATCGCCATCAGATTACGCAGATACATCGAGGTCGGATGCGCAAAGCTTTCGGCGATCGAGATGGTCGGGAAAACGAACGGCATCGCGCCCGACAGCATCACGCCGCGCTTGGCGGCCTCGATGATCTGCGGGACGTTGCCGTGGCAGGGATTGTAGTCGCTATAGGTGTTGGTGATGCCGACGATCGGGCGCTCCAGCGCGTCGTCGGAATAGCCCATGGCCTTGATGAACGCCTTGCGCAGGAACAGCGAGAAGCCGGCATCGCCATAGCTTGTCAGCCCTTTGCGCAACCCACTCGTCATCATACCGCTCCCATTACCGGGTCATTGTCGTACAGCCTGCCCCTTGATTGTCAATAAGACAGACGTCAAACCTGCTATTTTGGCCGTCGACGCCCCGGTGATGACCAGATTATTGACAATCCAAGCCTTCCCTGCTCCACAGGACGGACCGGCCGAGCGCCGGGAGGCCGAGGGCATGTCCGACACTCACACCGCAGATGCCACGATGGTCCGGCGCGACGATCCGGACGACATCGTCGCGCGGCTCGAGGAGGACATCATCTTCGGCCGCCTCGCGCCCGGCGCGCGCCTGACCGAGGACGCGCTGATGTCGGCTTACGGCACCTCGCGGCACTTCGTGCGCCAGGCGCTGGTGGATGCCGAGCGCCGCGGCATCGTCCGCCGTGAGAAGAATGTCGGCGCCACCGTGCGGTTCTATTCGGCCGAAGAGGTCCGGCAGATCTACGAGGTCCGGGAGATGCTGACCCGGCAGGCGGCGCTGATGATCCCCCTGCCCGCACAGCAAGGCCTGATCGACGAGCTCTCCGCATTGCAGCGGCAATATTGCGCGCGAGCGGATTTGCAGGACCTGCGCGGCATCCATGAAGCCAATGACGCCTTCCACCTCGCGCTGTTCTCGGCCTGCGGAAATCCGTATCTGGTGCGCTCGCTGCAGGACTACATGAACCTGACGCTGCCGATGCGCGCCAAGAATCTCGCCGACCGAGACGGCCTGGCGCAATCACGGCGCCAGCACGAGCTGATGATCGAGCTGTTGAAAGGCCGCGACAGCTGGGCGCTGGCCCAGCTCTGCGTCGATCATATGCAGTTCAGCAAGAAGGATTATCTGGCGCGGATTGCGGGTGAGGCCGAGCGCTAGCGCGTGCGCCCGTTAGGCCATGGCAAGCCAAGTCGCAGGTTCAGTACCGTCTTAGCAGGCCGCGCTCCACGCTGGTATCACCATAGTCGGCGCAGGCCGCTTTCGGGTCGTTGATCAACTGCGCTCGGATGCGCCTGAACGTTTTGGCGGCCGCGTCGGACACCTCGATGCGGAATTTACCGGCATCGTAGTTTTCGCCGTCGCGGGCCTTGGTGGCTGCCGCATAGGCGTCGATCATCGCCATCGCGGCATCCGTGCTGCCGAGAAGTCGGGCGCCGAGCTGGACACTGCCGGCACCATTGACCTCGTAGCCGACGCATCGTTGTTCGAGCACCGCGGACGCGGTGACGAGCTGGTCGAGAAACGTCGCCTCGGCGTCGCTGAGCATCGCGGCTCGCGCCGGGGCCGACATGATCAGCGCTAGCAGTACGACGGCTGGCAATTTGATTTTCATTGTTCTGACTCTCGCCGCCGCAATCGAACCGTGATCGCGGCACCGGTTGCCGAAATGCGATCGCGCAGATCGAGAACCAAATGCCGAAGGCAAGGTTGACCTGGATCAATGGGCAGGGCGGCCAAGCCAAAGCTCGGCCCCCGCATGCGCTCGTCCTCAATGAACCGGGGGCCACCGCGTCGTGATGGACATCAAAACCTTTTGTCAACCCATCGAAATAGCGCGCCGTCGGAAATAGATAGGACCGGCGTCCAGCCGCGAATCGCACGTTCTTCCCCGTATTCCCTCCCGAATGAAATGCCATGACCGAACAAACCCTGACCGAGCCGATCGTCGAGCCGCAGGAGCGATCCCGCGGCTTTACGCGCTACCAGACGATCCTCGTTGCGCTGCTGGCGCTGGTCCAGTTCACGATCATCATCGATTTCATGATCATGTCGCCGCTCGGCGCCATCATGATGCCGGCGCTCGATATTTCGGCCGCTCAGTTCGGCGTGGCGGTCTCGGCCTATGCGTTCAGCGCGGGAATTTCCGGCATCCTGGCGGCCGGCTTCGCCGACCGGTTCGACCGCAAACGGCTGCTGTTGTTCTTCTACGCCGGCTTCACCCTCGGCACGGCGCTGTGCGCGATCGCGCCCAACTATCATCTGTTGCTGCTGGGGCGGATCGTGACCGGCCTGTTCGGCGGCGTGATCGGCTCGGTCGTGCTCGCCATCGTCACCGATCTGTTCACGCTGCAATTGCGCGGCCGCGTCATGGGTTTCGTGCAAACCGCCTTCGCTGCAAGCCAGGTGCTGGGCATCCCAGCCGGCCTTTTCCTCGCCAACCAGTGGAACTGGCACGTCGCGTTCGGCGCGCTGGTCGGCCTGTCGGTGATCGGGATGATCGCCGTGATGCTCCTGATGAAGCCGGTGAACGGCCATCTCGGGCTGAAGCAGGATCGAAACCCGTTCCGGCATCTGATCGCAACGGTCTCTCAGCCGCGTTATTGGATGGCGTTCTCGGTGACGACCCTGCTGGCGACCGGCGGCTACATGCTGATGCCGTTCGGCAGCGCCTACACCGTGCACAATCTCGGCATCGACATCGTGCATCTGCCGACGATCTATCTCGTCTCCGGCCTGTTCAGCATTGTCATCGGCCCGCTGGTGGGACGCGCGAGCGATGCCTTCGGCAAATACCCGACCTTCGTCTTCGGCAGCGCGATGTCCATCGTCATGGTGCTGATCTACACCCATCTCGGCGAGGTGAGCCTGACGGTCGCGATCCTGGTCAACGTCCTGATGTTCGTCGGCATCTTCTCCCGCATGATTCCGTCGCAGGCGCTGATTTCCGCAATCCCCGAGCCGGCGCAACGCGGCTCCTTCAGCGCGGTCGGCGCGTCGCTGCAGCAGCTCTCCGGCGGGCTCGGCTCCGTGCTCGCCGCCGCACTCATCGCGCAGGACGCCGACGGTACGCTCCGGCATTTCGACCGGCTGGGATACGTCGTCGTGACGACGGCCGTGATTTCTCTGATCCTGATGTACTTTGTGCAGCGGCCCATCGCGGCCCAGGCCGGCAAACGCGTTGTCTAGGGCGTCGTTTCCGACGCCCTGGATTTGCGAATGCGCTCCTACCGCTTATTCCAATCGATGATGCGACTTGTGTCGCCGTCGAACTCGTTGCTGCAGAACGCGCCGCCCTGATAGTGATCGCCGACCGGATCTGGCTTCAGCTTGGCCTGCTCGGCCATCGCATGTGCCACGTGGTCCTCGGAGCGCCCCGTCGGACGGTAGCCGAACTCGTAGGCGCGGTGGTTGTCCCACCAGGCGCGCTCGTTCAGGGACACGCCGTAGAAGATCTCGAAATGAATGTCGGGATGCTCGAGCCCGATCTGGCAGAGCTGCACCAGATCTTCCGGCTTCAGCCAGATCGAGATCCGGCGAAGGTCCAGAGGCACGTCGCCGAAATTGCCAATGCGAAGGCAAGTCACCTTCAAGCCGTGCTTGTCGGCATAGAGCGCCCCGACCGCTTCGCCGAACACCTTGCTGACGCCATAGCGGCCGTCGGGGCGCGGGGTCACGTCGGTGCCGATCTTGTGGTGGCGCGGATAGAATCCGACGGCATGGTTCGAGGAGGCAAACACCACGCGCTTGACGCCCTTGCGATATGCAGCCTCGAACAGATTGTAGCCGCCGATGATGTTGGCCTGGAGGATGTCGTTCCAGGGACCTTCGACCGAATAGCCGCCGAAATGGATGATGCCGTCGACGCCCTCGCAGATCGCCTCGCACTGCGCCAGGTCAGAGAGATCCGCCGCCTTGAATTGCTCGTTCGCGCCGAGGTCCTTCGGCGGGCGGATATCAGAGAGCAGCAGGTCCGGATAGATCGGCGGCAGCAGTTTCCGCAGGCGCGTTCCGATCCCGCCCGAAGCTCCCGTCATCAAGATACGCGGCATGTCTTTCCTCGCCTTTGGCAACCAATTTGCGGTCACATGTCTCTAATGATAGCAGGATTGTCCAGAGGGAACGAAACGAGAGAACCGACATGAATGAGGCATCGTCCCATCCCCAGGAGCGGCCAGGCTGGCGGCCGGCGAGCTACTATCCCGATCCGGCGATAAAGGCACTCGATCCCCGCTTCGAAAAATACTGGCTAAAACTCTCGGCGGTGGAGCGGCTGACGACCGGCTTGCGCTGGGCCGAGGGGCCGGTGTGGTTCGGCGATGGTCGCTATCTCCTGTGCAGCGACATTCCGAACCAGCGCATCGTCAAATGGGAGGAGGAGACCGGCGCGGTCTCGGTGTTCCGCAAGCCCTCCAATTTCGCCAACGGCAACACCAGGGATCGCCAGGGTCGGCTCGTCACCTGCGAGCATGGTGGGCGCCGCGTGACCCGCACCGAATATGACGGCGAGATCACCGTGCTGATGGATCAATTCAACGGCAAGCGGTTAAACTCACCGAACGATGTCATTGTTAAATCGGACGGCTCGATCTGGTTCACCGATCCAACCTTCGGCCTGCTAGGCAATTACGAGGGCTACAAGGCCGAGCCGGACATTGATCCGAATGTCTACCGGCTCGATCCCACAACCGGTAATGCGACCATCGTCGCCGAAGGCGTGCTGGGTCCGAACGGGCTGTGCTTCTCGCCGGACGAGAAAATTCTTTATGTGGTGGAATCGCGCGGCGTGCCGAACCGCAAGATCCTCGCCTATGACGTCTCGGCGGATGGCACCACGATCTCGAACAAGCGCGTCTTCATCGACGCAGGCCCGGGCACGCCGGACGGCATGCGCTGCGACATCGACGGCAATCTCTGGTGCGGCTGGGGCATGGGCGATCCCGAGCTCGACGGCGTCGTGGTGTTCGCCCCCGACGGCGTCATGATCGGCCGCATCGCACTGCCCGAACGTTGCGCCAACCTCTGCTTCGGCGGCGTCAGGCGCAACCGCCTGTTCATGGCGGCGAGCCAGTCGATCTACGCGTTGTATGTGAACACGCAAGGAGCGGTCGGGGGATAGTTTCGCCGCCGTCGTTGCGAGTCCGTAGCCCGGATGGAGCGAAGCGCAATCCGGGACAGTCCCCGCATTCCGCTTCGCTCCATGCGGGCTACGAAAAAATAAAAACGCCGGAGCGGTGGCCGCTCCGGCGTTTTGTTGGTTCAGGCGATAAAGCCTACGCCGCGTTGAAGCCCGCAACTGCCTTCACTTCTAGGAAGTCCTCGAGGCCGTACTTGCCCCACTCGCGGCCGTTGCCGGACTGCTTGTAGCCGCCGAACGGTGCGCTGCGATCGTTGGGCACGCCCTGCAGATTGACGTTGCCGGCGCGGATCTGCCGGCCGACGCGCTTGGCGTCCTCGACGGAAGCACCCGTGACGTAGCCGGCAAGCCCATAGGGCGTGTCGTTGGCGATGTGCACGGCCTCGGCTTCGTCCTTGGCGCCGATGATGGTGAGCACCGGTCCGAAGATCTCTTCACGCGCAATCGTCATGTCGGGGGTGACGTCGGCAAAGATGGTGGGACGGACATAGAAGCCCTTGTTGACGCCTTCGGGCAGGCCGGGGCCGCCGGCGACGAGCGTTGCGCCCTCATCGATGCCCTTCTTGATCAGGCCCTGGATCTTGTCCCACTGGCCGCGGTTGACCACCGGACCAATGGTGGTGCCTTCGGCGCGCGGATCGCCCGCCTTGGTCTTGTCGGCGACCGCCTTCGCGATCGCGGCGACTTCCTTCATCTTCGAGGCCGGCACGATCATGCGCGAGGGCGCGTTGCAGGACTGGCCGGAGTTGTTGAACATGTGCATCACGCCGCCGGTCACCGCCTTCGTGAGGTCGGCGCCTTCGAGAATGACGTTCGGCGACTTGCCGCCGAGTTCCTGGCTGACGCGCTTCACGGTCGGTGCGGCGCGCTTGGCCACGTCGATGCCGGCGCGGGTCGAGCCGGTGAAGGAGATCATGTCGATATCGGGATGCTCGCTCATGGCGGCGCCGACCTCGGGGCCGAGACCGTTGACGAGATTGAATACGCCCTTCGGCACGCCGGCTTCATGCAGGATTTGCGCGAAGATCAGCGCCGAGGTCGGGGTGAACTCCGACGGCTTCAGGATCATGGTGCAGCCGGCGGCAAGCGCGGGCGCGACCTTGCAGGCGATCTGGTTGAGCGGCCAGTTCCAGGGCGTGATCATGCCGACCACGCCGACCGGCTCGCGCAGCACCATGGCGGTGCCGACCGGTTCCTCGAAATGATAGTTCTTGAGCACGTCGAGCGTGGTCATGAGGTGGCCGAGACCAGCGCCGGCCTGCAGCTTCTCCGCCATCGGCAGCGGCGCGCCCATCTCGTCGGAGACGGCGGCGCCGATTTCCTTGAGGCGGCCCTTGTAGATCTCGATGACTTTCGAGAGCAGCGCGACGCGCTCGTCACGGCTGGTCTGGGAGAACGTCACGAATGCGCGCTTGGCGGCGGCAACGGCTTTATCAACGTCGGCCTTGGAGCCCAGCGCAACCTCGTACATCGCCTCTTCCGTCGCCGGATTGACCACGGCGGTGGACTTCTTGACGGCGGGATCGACCCAGGCGCCGTCGATGTAGAACTGCATGCGATTGACCATAGTGAACCTCTTCTTGGGGGCTTGGAGGGGGCGTTTCGGCAGGCATCCTTGCACGAAAGCGCCGGCAATTGAACCCGCCATGTGCGGGGCCAGCATTGCGGCGGACGGAGGTTATATGAGCCGATGGCGGAGGGGTGGCAAGGTGGCAAGTCACGTCGTCCTGGCGAAGGCCAAGACCCATTACCACCAAGCTGAGTTGGTTTGCGCCAGGGTCTACCGCCTGTCGCTCGCAACAGGCGCCGCGGCGTATGGGTCCTGGCCCCCCGTGCGCAATTGCGCACTAGGCCAGGACGACGGAGACTCAAACAGCCATCTTCCGATGCAACACCGGCGCGCCGGTGGTGAGGCTTTCGGCCGCATCGATGATGGCGTTGGCGTCGATGCCGTAGTGGCGGTAGAGGTCGGCGATGGTGCCGGTCTGGCCGAACTGCTCGACGCCGAGTGCCTCGACGCGATGGCCGCGGACGCTGCCGAGCCAGCCGAGCGCCGCCGGATGTCCGTCGATCACGGTCACGATGCCGCAGTCGCGCGGCAGCGGCGCGAGCAGTTTTTCGATGTGGCTGAGATGCTGCACGCCGCGCCGATCCCGGCGCAATTTCCGTGCGGCGGTCCACCCCGCATGCAGACGATCTGCGGACGTGATCGCGAGCAGGCCGATGTCGCGCCGGCTCTCGCCGATGAAGCCGGTCGCTTCGATCGCTTCCGGCGCAACTGCGCCGGTATAGGCGATGACGGCTTCGGCATTGGGGCCCGGCTTGCGCAGCCAATAGGCGCCGTCGGTGATGCCCTGCGCGAGCGCCGGCGTCATGATCCGCTGCGCCTGCTCGATCGAGCGCGTCGAGAGCCGCAAATAGACCGAGCCGCCCTCGCCCGGATCGCGCTGCATGTGGTTGAAACCCCACCCCATGATCACGGCGAGCTCGTCGACGAAGGCAGGCTCGAACGAGGCGAGGCCGTCCTGCGCCATGCCGATCAAAGGCGTTGCGATCGACTGATGCGCGCCGCCTTCGGGTGCCAGCGTGATGCCCGACGGCGTTGCCGCCACCATGAAGCGGGCATCCTGGTAGCATGCATAGTTCAGCGCATCGAGACCGCGCTCGATGAAGGGATCGTAGAGCGTGCCGACCGGCAGCAACCGCTCGCCGTTGATCTGGTGCGAGAGGCCGAGCGCCGAGAGCATGATGAACAGGTTCATCTCGGCGATGCCGAGCTCGAGATGCTGGCCCTTGGGCGAGAAGTCCCAGTTGAAGGTGGATGGAATTTTCTCGCTGCGGAATAAGTCCGCCTTCTCGCCGCGCGCAAACAGGCCGCGCCGGTTCACCCACGGACCGAGATTGGTCGAGACGGTAACGTCAGGCGACGTCGTCACGATGCGCCTGGCAAGCTCGCTGTCGCCGCGCGCGATCTCGTTCAGCACCAGCCCAAAACCCTGCTGGGTCGACATCTGCGGCGCCGGCTTGAAGGCGAGCTGCGACGGCACTTCGATCACAGGCGCGGTGAGCCGGCGGCCGTCCTGGTTGAACGGCACGCCCGCGAGGAAGGCGTCGAGCTCGGCAGGACTTTGCGCGAGACCCTCGTATCTGTCCCATTCGTGTCCGGGCCGGATGTTCTGGCTGTCGCGATATTTCTCCATCTGCGCGACTGTCATCAGGCCGGCGTGGTTGTCCTTGTGGCCCTGGAACGGCAGGCCGACGCCCTTGATGGTGTAGGCGATAAAGCAGACCGGGCGATCGTGATCGATGGATTCGAACGCATCCAGCATGCTCGCCATATCATGGCCGCCGAGGTTCGACATCAGCGCCAGCAATTCGTCGTCGCTGCGCTTGTCGATCAGTTTGGTGATGGGGCCCTGATCGCCGATCTCATCGTGAAGATGTTTGCGGAACGCCGCGCCGCCCTGAAAACACAAGGCGGCGTAGAGCGCGTTCGGGCAATTGTCGATCCAGCGCTTCAACGCCTCGCCGCCAGCTTCGGCAAAGGCCTCGCGCATCAGGCGGCCGTATTTCACGATCACCACGTCCCAGCCGAAATTGCGGAATACGGTCTCGAACTTTTCCCAGAGGCCTTCGCGGACGACGGCGTCCAGCGACTGCCTGTTGTAGTCGACCACCCACCAGGTGTTGCGCAGGCCGTGCTTCCAGCCTTCCGCCAGCGCCTCGAAGATGTTGCCCTCGTCCATCTCGGCGTCGCCGACCAGCGCAATCATCCGCCCTTCGCGGCGATCCTTCATCCAGCCATGTGCCTTGACGTAGTCCTGCACCAGCGAGGCGAACAGCGTCTGCGCGACGCCGAGGCCGACCGAGCCCGTGGAGAAATCGACGTCGTCGACGTCCTTGGTGCGCGAGGGATAGGACTGCGCGCCCTTGAAGCCACGAAAATTCTCCAGCTTCTCGCGGCTCTGCCGGCCGAACAGATACTGGATGGCGTGGAACACCGGGCTCGCATGCGGCTTCACCGCGACGCGATCTTCGGGCTTCAGCACGTGGAAATACAGCGCCGACATGATGGTTGCGAGCGAGGCCGACGAGGCTTGATGTCCCCCAACCTTGAGGCCGTCCGCGTTCGCGCGGACGTGGTTGGCGTGATGGATGGTCCATGACGACAGCCACAGCGCCTTGCGGGCGAGCGCGGTCAATGTGTCGAGGCGGGCGATATCAACGGGCATGGCAATGCTCCCGGAAAACAGGTGCCGATGATACCCCTGCCGGAAGCGCCAAACTTCTCAATTTTTCGCGCAGTACCAGCCCATATTGGGATATCTTACCAATCGATCGGTAAAAACGACAGGTTCATCCCAATGCCCGCCCTCGACGCCATCGACCGAAAAATCCTCAGCTACCTCCAGAACGACAGCCGGCTGACCATGCAGGAGCTGGCCGATAAGGTCGGGCTGTCGGTGTCGCCCTGCCATCGCCGGGTCAAACTGCTCGAGGAACGCGGCGTCATCTCGCGCTACATCGCGACCGTCGACCAGAAGGCGCTGGGGCTGCATGTCAGCGTCTTCATCTCGATCAAGCTGGCGCGGCAGAAGGAGGAGGACCTCAACCGCTTCGCGCGCGCGATCTCGAAATGGGACGAGGTGCTGGAATGCTACCTGATGACCGGCAACCGCGACTATCTTTTGCGCGTCGTCGCAGCCGACCTCGCCTCCTACGAGACCTTCCTCAAGACCAAGCTGACCCGGCTCGACGGCATCGCCTCGATCGAGTCGAGCTTCGCGCTCAGCCAGGTGAAATATTCGATCGCGCTACCGGTGTGAGGCATCATCGCCACGGCTGCACGATGATCTTGGTGTGCGCTTCAGGATTGGCGAGATCGGCGAAAGCCTTTGCGACGCCATCGATGCCGATCTCGGCCGTCACCATCGCAGCCGCATCCACCTTCCCTTCCGCGATCAGGCGCAGCGAAGCTGCGAATTCGTCCGGCGTGTAGCCGAGCACGTACTGAACGTTGAGCTCCTTCATGATGCCGAGCATGGGCTCGCTCCTGTCGGTCTCCATGCAGACGCCGACCACGACGATCCTGGCATCGCGCGGCGCGCCTTCGAACACCTGCTGCAACAGACCAGGCACGCCGACGCATTCGAAGATGATCGCGGGCTTCAGCGCGGGCAGCATCGCCTGGAACGGCGGGCGCGCCGCCTTTTCCGCGTCCGACATTTGCGCATGCTCGGCCCAGATCGCATAGGGCTGCGACACCCTTGGATCCACGACGATATCGGCGCCGAGTTTTGCCGCAAGCGCGCGCCGCGCCGGCGAATAGTCGGCCGCGACGATCGGATGCAGGCCCTTGAGCTTCAGCGCCGCAATCACCGCGAGCCCGACCGGGCCGCAGCCGATCACGAGCGGCACTTCGCCGCCTCGGATATTGGCCTTGGCGACGGCGTGAACACCGACCGCGAGCGGTTCGGTGAGCGCGGCATGCTCCGGCGCGAGACCGTTGGGTACCTCGAGCAGCAGCGCTTCGCTCAGTAGCATCGCCTCGGCATAGCCGCCAATATTTTCGTTGGAATAGCCGATGCCCTCGATGCCCTGCGGCGTCACGAGGGCCGGCAGCGAGCACACGCGCGTGCCCGGCTTGAGCTTGCGCACAGTGCCCGGGCCGAAATCGACGATCTCGCAGCAGAACTCATGGCCGAACACGACGTCGCGGGCGAGGTCCATCGGCTTGCGGCCGCTCTTTCGCGCCATCTCCACCATGCGATGGGCGTGCTGGCGCGCATGCAGGTCGGAGCCGCAGATGCCGCAGGCGAGCGTCTTGACCAGCACCTGGCCGGGGCCGGGCTTTGGCTCCGCCATCCGGTCGACGACAATCTCACCGTTCCTGAAAATCGCAGCGCGCATTCGGCTCCTCCCGGCTTGTTGGAGCCATTGATAGCACGAAGCGGACGCGTGAACTTGCGTCAGGGGTTCGGGGAACGCTCTTCCATGATCAGGAGCTGGGCGCGACGGATGCGCTCCCGATGGGCGATGTAGAGGCCGCTGGCGACGATGAAGGCTGCACCGGTGACGGTCCAGACATCAGGCACTTCGCCGAACAGGAAGAAGCCGAGAATGCTGACCCAGAGCAACTGAGTGTAGGAGAACGGCGCCAGCACCGAGGCATCGCCGTAGCGATAGGCCAGGACGATGATCCACTGGCCGACGGTGGAGGCGACGCCGATCACGATGCCAAGCCCGATCGCGGTCCAGGTCGGCGTGACCCAGACGAATGGTACCATCAGGGAGAGGATCGCAACGCCCGTCAGCGCCGAATAGGCCATGGTGGTGAGGACGGCTTCGCGCCCGCTCATCATGCGCGTCAGGATCAGCGCCGCAGCCCAGCAGAACGCCGAGACGATCGGGAAGAACGCGGCGGCGTGAAACGCGCTGGAGCCCGGGCGCAGGATGATCATCACGCCCGTCAAGCCGATCGCGGTGGCGATCCAGCGGCGCATGCCCACCTTCTCGCTCAGGAACACGATCGAGAGCGCGGTGACGAACAGTGGCGAGACGAACCCGGTCGCGGACGCTTCCGCGATCGGCAGGAAGCTCAGGCCGGTGATGAAGAACAGCGAAGAGCCGAGCAATGCCGCGCCGCGCATCAGCTGCAGGCCGAGGCGCTCGGTGCGCATGGCATGAAGCGGCGAGCCCGGCAGCATTACCGGCGTGAACATCAGCGCGAACGTTACGAAGCGGATCCAGGTGATCTCGATCGACGGCAGGCTCGACGACAAATATTTCGCGGTGACATCGGAGCAGCCGAGAAAGATCGTCGACAGCAGCACCAGCGCGATGCCCTTGAGGGGATGATCGACGCGCGCCGGCGCGCGGCGCGCCTGCGGCTTCTTTTCCGGCATGGGCATGGGAATACTGTCGAGCCTTGCGGCTGCGGCGGGCGGCGGGGTCACGGCTGGAACCTAGGAGATGCGAATCGGGAATGATCGTAAAAAACGATAATTGCGCCGCTTTCACAACTTCCGAAAACAGGATGCCGATATGCGCTCACGTCCGCGCGCGTCAAGACTCCATTAATAATAGGCGTTTGTGCACTACAGCATGGGCAGGCCGCGCGGCTTCGGACCGCGCGGAAACGCCGCATCGAGCGCCGCGATCTCGTCTTTCGTCAGCACGAGATCGCCGGCCGCGGCATTTTCGCCGGCGTGTTCCGCGGACGACGCCTTCGGGATGGCGAACACCGTAGTCGCACGGGTGAGGAAGCTCAGCGCGACCTGGCGCGGCGTTGCGCGACGCGCCTCCGCGATGCGCGCCAGCACTACACCGCCCTTGCTGTTGCTCGCAGGGAAATCGTCGTGGCCGAACGGCGAGTAGGCGACCACGGCGACACCATGCTGTTCGCACCACGGGATCACCGCGTGCTCGATCGCGCGTTCCCTCAGATGATAGAGCACCTGATTGCAGGCGATGCGGCCTTCGCCGGCAGCGTCGAGCATCTCGTCGAGATCATCGGCATCGAAATTGGAGACACCCCAGGATTTGATCTTGCCGGCCTTCACCAGTTCCTCGAACGCGGCCACAGTGTCCTCCAGCGGATACGAGCCGCGCCAATGCAGCAGATAGCAGTCGAGCCGATCCGTCTTCAGCCGCTTCAGCGAGCGCTCACAGGCGGTGATGGTTCCGCGGCGCGAGGCGTTGCTCGGCAGCACCTTTGACACGAGGAACACCTCGTCGCGTCGCCCCGCGATCGCATCGGCAATGACGAGCTCGGCGTCGCCATACATCTCGGCAGTGTCGATGTGGGTCATGCCGAGATCGAGCCCGCGCTGAAGCGCCGCGATCGCGCGCTTGCGATCGCCGTGGTCGAGATACCAGGTGCCCTGCCCGATGACAGAGACGCTGGCGCCGGTTTTGCCGAAGGGGTTCGTGTTCATATTTGCTCCGATACCACTCGTTCGCTCAGGCAACCGCCATCGAGCTCAAGAGTTCAATCCGCCGATGTCAGCGACCAATACGCTACCGGTTGCGGACTCCGTGACGTAGAGCTGATCTTTGTTCGCGCCACCAATCGCGACATTGGTGCAGTTCGGCCCGGCACACGACTTCACCCGCGCGATCAATTCGCCGTTGGGCGCGAACACGAAGACATGGCCGAGCGAGGCGTGACCGACGAACAGGCGGCCCTTGGCATCCATGGTCATGCCATCGGGGCCGCTGGTACCGAACAGCGAGCAGAAGCGGCCGACCTTCGAGACACTGCCGTCCTTCATGAACGGCAGCCGCCACACTGCGTTGTCGCGCGTCATAGCGACGAACAGCACGGTCTCGGTTGGATCCAGCACCAGACCATTCGGACTGATTCCAGTGTCGATCAGGCAATCCAGCCGGCCGCCTGGCGTCAGGCGATAGACGCGGCCGCTCGGGTCATGCAGGCCGGTCTGACCCTGGTCGGTGAAATAGATATCGCCGTTGGACGCGAGGTGCAGGTCGTTGCAGCCGCGGAAGGATTCCGAGTTGCGCGAGGTCAGCAACGGCGCCATGCGCCCCGCGTTGGCGTCGAACTCCATGATGCCGTGCCTGTAGTCGGCGACCAGGATGCGGCCGTCCGCCGCGATCTTCAGCCCGTTCGGCCAGCCCTCATATTCGATCGCCAGCGACCACTCGCCGTCAGGCGCAATGCGGAAGATCCGCCCGAAAGGAATGTCGACGATATAGAGATTGCCGTCCCTGTCGAACGATGGCCCTTCGATGAAGGAGTCCGTCGGCACACCCGGCCGGTTGGCATCGGCCCAATCCGTCCGCTCGCCTTTGCGGCGGAATTTGTCGGGCATGGCGGAAAAGAGCCTGGTTTCGATCAGGCGCGGCGGCGTTTCCAGGTACATCATTGTTGTTTTTGTCGTTGTTGATGGGAGAGCGCGGCACCATAGGGCACAATCGCGGGGACGTCGATTGGGCCGAGGCATAGCGCCCCGCCCTCGCTGTCATTCCCCGCGAAGGCGGGGAATCCAGTACGCCGTGGCCTCTCCGCTTGATCACCGGCGTCTCGGCGTACTGGATCGCCCGGTCAAGCCGGGCGATGATGGCGGAGTATTCGGCGACGACCGAGAAAGCGCCCCTACCCCGCCGCGCCCGCACGCTTGGCCTGCATCGCCGGTGCCACCTCGGTGGTCGCGATCAGGCGCTTCAGCTCGGGGATACAGGAGCCGCAATTGGTGCCGGCCTTGAGCTTTGCGCCGATCTCGGCGGCCGTGCGCGCGCCTGCGGCGATGGTGTCGCAGATGGTGCCGCGGCCAACGCCGAAGCAGGCGCAGACGACGGGGCCGGTCGAAGCCGCGCCCTCGCTCGACTTGCCAGACAGCAGCATGCGCCGCTGCTCGTCGGTGACATTGTCGGCCACGAACAGGCTCTTCACCACTTCCCAGTCGCCGGCGTCATGCGCGGGGCCGACGAACAGGCAGGTTTCGATGCGGTCGCCCGCAAACGACGCTGCGCGATAAACGCCGCCGCCGAAGTCGCGATAGTCGGCGACGTCCTCGCCGGCAACGCCTTCGAGCCAGGCCGGCCAGCGCGACAGATCGGCATTGTCGGCGAAGAGATAGCCGAAGCCGCCGGCAACAGTGACGCGGGTCCACATCAGATTCGACGGCAGCTCCAGCTGCTTGCGCGATAACGCAAAGCCGCGGAAGACGTATTCATAAGGCACGATCGCGGCCGGTGTCGCCTTGGACTCCGGCTGCCCCGAGAACGGATCGGTGAACGGTGCGACCAACGCCCCGACCCGACCGTGCGAGGCGTTCATTGCACTCCAGTGGATCGGCGCGAACAGCGTGCCGCGCTGCTGGCGGTCGCTGACGACGGCCTTCAGAATGCACTGGCCATAGTCGGTGGTGATGCGGGCATAGCCGTCGTGGACGATGTTGTATTTGTTGGCGTCATCGGGATGAATCTCGACGAACGGCTCGGGCAGATGCGCGCTGAGCCGCTGGCTGAGGCCCGTGCGCGTCATGGTGTGCCACTGGTCGCGGATGCGCCCGGTGTTGAGCCGCAGCGGCCGCGACGGTCCGGTCTCGCCACGCAGCGCCGGCATCTCCGGCGCGACGAAGCGGCCCTTGCCGTCATTGGTGAAGAACCCGCCCGCCGCGAAGAAGCGCTCGCCGGGCGCCTCGCCCTGGCGCGCGGGCCACTGCACGGGCTTCAAGGCGTCAAACGCCTCGTCCGACAGCGAGGTCAGCGCGCCGATGTCGAAGTCGCGGCTGCCATCGTTCTCGAACGCGGAGAGCGCGGCGTGCTCGCGAAAGATGTCGGCTGCGGATTTGTAATTAAAGCTGTCGCCGAAGCCGAGGCGCTTTGCGGTTTCGCTCAGGATCCACCAGTCCGGCCGCGCCTCGCCGGGCGCCGGCAGGAACGAGCGCTGGCGCGAGATCCGGCGCTCGGAATTGGTCACGGTGCCCGACTTCTCGCCCCAGGCGAGCGCGGGCAGCAGCACGTGCGGTCCGGCCTCGACGGTGTCGTTGGAGAGCACGTTCTCGGAGACCACGAACAGCTCGAGCTTCTTCAGCGCCTCGCGCACGAAGTCGGCATCGGGCAGCGAGACCGCGGGGTTGGTGCCCATCACCCACAGGGCCTTGACCTCGCCGCGGTTGATGGCTTCGAACAGCTGCACCGCCTTCAACCCTTCATGGGTGGCGATGCGCGGCGCCTTCCAGAACCGCCGCACGCGATCGATGTCGGGCGGCGTGAAGTTCATGTGTGCGGCGAGCTGGTTGGCGAGGCCGCCGACCTCGCGGCCGCCCATCGCGTTGGGCTGGCCGGTGAGCGAAAACGGCGAGGCACCTGGCTTGCCGATGCGCCCCGTTGCGAGATGGCAGTTCAAGATCGCGTTGACCTTGTCGGTGCCCTGCGCCGACTGGTTGACGCCTTGCGAGTACAGCGTGACGACGCGGGGCGTGTCACGGAACATCTTGAAGAAGGTCGCAACGTCCTGCTCGGAAAGGCCGGTCGCCAGTGCGGTCGCGGTGACGCTGCCGGCAATGCTGCGGGCGCGCGCCAGAGCGTCGTCAAAGCCCGACGTGTTTTGCGCGATGTAGTCCTGATCGAGCGCACCATTGTCGGCGAGGTGAACGAACAGGCCGGAAAACAGCGCCGTGTCGGTGCCGGGCTTCAGACCCAGGAACAGATCGACGTCGGTCGCGGTGTCGGTGCGGCGCGGATCGATCACGATCATGCGGGCGCCGCGCTCCTGCCGGTTCCTCAACATGCGCTGGAACAGCACGGGATGGCACCAGGCGGCATTCGAGCCGACGAATACCAGAAGATCGGCCTGATCGAGATCCTCGTAGCAGCCGGGTACGGTGTCGGCGCCGAAGGCTCGGCGGTGACCGGCGACCGAGGACGACATGCAGAGCCGCGAATTGGTGTCGACGTTGGCCGTGCCGACAAAGCCCTTCATCAGCTTGTTGGCGACGTAATAGTCCTCGGTCAGCAGTTGGCCCGAGAGATAGAATGCGACCGCGTCGGCGCCGTCGCGAGCGACGATGTGCTGCATGCGGTGGGCGACGTGATCGAGCGCATCGCTCCAGGCGACGCGTTCGAGCACGCCCTTGCAGCGGATCATCGGATAGAGCAGCCGGCTTTCGAGCCCGACGGTCTCGCCGAGCGCCGAGCCCTTGGAGCACAGCCGGCCGAAATTGGCAGGATGATCGGGATCGCCCGCGATCGCCGCGCCGCCCTTGCCGTCTGGCGTCGCCAGCACGCCGCAGCCGACGCCGCAATACGGACAGGTCGTCTTGGTGGCGCGGAGCGTGGGATCGATCGCCGTCATATCAAGCCGCCTCTATCAAGCCGCTTTGGAGGGACGCGCGAGCGCGCGGCCGAATATCATGTCGGCGCGGATGGCCGCCACCTTTTCGCGATTGCGGATCAGTTCGAGATACCAGAGCGCATCGACGGTATCGCCGATCAGCAGAGCGCCGGTGAGCCGGCCCGCGGCGATGACGAGCTTCTTGTAAGTGCCGCGCCTGCGGTCTGACAGCACGAGGCTCTCGCTGCCCTCCCCGCCCATGAAGTCACCGGCGGAGAACACGCTGACGCCCGACACCTTCAGATTGGTCGAGACCACGCTGCCCTGATAGGCCGCGGGACGGCCGGCAAGGTGTCGCGCCAGCACGCGTGCCTGCTCGTAGGCGGGTTCGACCAGGCCGTAGCAGATGCCGCGATGCTCGGCGCATTCGCCGAGCGCGTAGATATCTGGTGACGCCGTCTGCATCTCATCGTTGACGACGATGCCGCGATTGACGGCGATGCCGGCGTCCTTTGCCAGCGCAATGTTGGGCCTGATGCCGGCGGCGAAGATCACGGCATCGGCCTCGATGCGGCTGCCGTCGGCAAGCTCGACCGCTTCGACATGACCCTCGCCATGGATGCGGGCTGTGGATGCATTGAGCAGGATGCGAATGCCCTTGCGCTCGACCAGTGTCTTGAGCAGGTCGGCGGCGGGGGCATCGAGCTGGCGCTCCATCAGCCGGTCCATCAGGTGCAGCAGCGTCACGGGCGCTCCGGCCTTGGCGAGGCCGTAAGCCGCTTCGAGTCCGAGCAGACCGCCGCCGACCACGACGACGCGCTTCCTGGCGGCAGCGAGCGTCAGCAGCAGATCGACGTCGCGGGTGTCGCGAAAGGTG
The DNA here is from genome assembly GCF_040548425.1 of Bradyrhizobium sp. i1.15.2. NCBI lineage: Bacteria > Pseudomonadati > Pseudomonadota > Alphaproteobacteria > Hyphomicrobiales > Nitrobacteraceae > Bradyrhizobium > Bradyrhizobium sp. i1.15.2. The sequence goes on from NZ_JBEPRQ010000006.1 coordinate 278,057, forward strand.
TGCACGCCGGAAAGGTCGGCGCCGGGCACGTTGAGCCGCAGCGGCGTCGAGCCGACGGCGAGCACGAGCTTGGAGTATTCCATACTCTCTTCGCCTTCGATCTTGAGCTCGCGTCGGCCGGTGTCGATCTCGGTGACGCGATAGCCGTAGCGCACCGTGACGCCGCGATGGCGCCACCAGTCGGCGGGCCGGAGCTCGATCTCGTGCGAGCCGGTCTCGCCGGCCAGCACGGAGGAGAGCAGAACGCGGTTGTAAGCGAGCCGCGGCTCTTCGCCGATCACGGCGACCGCGTAGCGGCCGAGCGAGGTCTTGGCGAGCTCGTCGACCAGACGCGCGGCCGCCATACCGTTACCGACGATGACCAGCGGTTCACTCACAACGCATCTCCTATTCGGCGGCCTGCGGCTGTGCGCCGTAGGCCTCGGAAATCATGTAGCCGGACAATACGCCGTAGGCGTCGGTCCAGGCGGTAGCCAGTTCGGGCGTCCAGGCTTCGCCGAGGCCCTTCTCCAGGGTCCACAGCAAGGTCGCGCCGACCACCGGGTAGTGCTCGGCCTTGGCGCCGTAGGCGACGTGACGCTTCGCAAGCGCGGAGGCCGCGGGAAGAATCGAGTCCAGGTTCGACAGACCGCCGACGACGGCGGCGAGCATGCTCATCAGCTTCTTGCGCTGCTCGGTCATGTCCTCGGGAAACATCGCGCGCACGGACGGCGCCACCTCGAACAGGCGATCGTAGAACAGCACCGCGGCCTGCGCGGAAATCGGCGCGACCTTGGCAAAGCTCTGTTGGACGAGGGTGATCTGTTCTGGCGTCATGATGTTCTCCTGCCTGTTGGGTTTGCCTTGGTGCGCGCCATTGCGAACCAGGTTCATTGTCAAACTGTCGGGCAATGCTTCTCCCCGCGTACGGGGAGAAGCGAGATTCGTACCAAGTGTTAAACTCGCGCGCCGGCGAGGCTTGAGGCGCCCTCACCTTGCGGGCTGCGACGCAGATAGAACCACCAGGTCAGCGCGAGACAGGAGGCGTAGAAGCCGAGATAGATCGCGAGCGCGAGCTGCGGGCCGCCGGTCAGCGCGATCGACTTGCCGAATCCGGTCGGGATCAGATAGCCGCCGACTGCGCCGACCGCGCCGATGAAGCCGACCGCGGCACCGCTCTCGATGCTCGCCGTCTTCAAGGCGAGCGCGCGCTCCGCATCGCCCTTGCCGCGCACCCTGAACAAATTCTGCTCGCGGAAGATCGAGGGGATCATGCGGTAGGTCGAACCGTTGCCGATTCCCGTCGTCACGAACAGGACCAGGAACATCGACAGGAAGCCGATGAAATCCTTGTGCCCGACGAAATAGAGCACGCCGATCGTGGCGCCTGCCATCACGATGAAATTCCAGAACGTGATCACCGAGCCGCCGATCCTGTCGGCAAGCCAGCCGCCGAGCGGCCGCGACAACGAACCGACCAGCGGTCCCAGGAACGCGATCGCAATCGTGACTTGCGGGAACTGGGTCTTGATCAGCAGCGGAAATGCCGCCGAGTAGCCGATGAAGGAGCCGAACGTGCCGATATAGAGATACGCCATGATCCAGGTGTGCTTGCGTTTGACCACGGCGAGCTGGTTCTTGATCGACGACTTGGCCGTGGTCAGGTTGTTCATGAAGAACACCGCGCCGAAGACCGCGATCGCGATCGGCAGCACCCACATCAGGCCGGCATTCTGAAGAAAGACACCATCGACAGGCGTTGCCTGGAACAGATTGATGACGGCGAGCGTCATCAGGATCGGGGTCAGGAGCTGCACGCTGGAGACGCCGATATTGCCGCCGGCTGCATTCAGTCCCAGCGCCCAGCCCTTCATCCGGTCGGGGAAGAAGAACGAGATGTTGGTCATGCTGGAGGCAAAATTGCCGCCGCCGAGACCGGCGGTCGAAGCAATCAGCAGCATCAGCCAGAACGGCGTGCCGGGCTGACCGACGAAATAGGCCAGCGAGAGCGTCGGAATGAACAGGATCGCCGCACTGAAGATGGTCCAGTTGCGGCCGCCGAAGGTCGTCACCGCGAAGGTGTAGGGAAAGCGCATCAACGCGCCGATCAGTCCGGGCACAGCGACGAGCTGGAACAGCTGGTCGGTGGTGTAGTGGAAGCCCGCCTGCGGCAGTTTGGTGGTGACGATGCTCCAGATCAGCCAGACCGAGAAGCCGATATGTTCGGCCACGATCGACCAGATCAGGTTGCGTCGCGCGATAGTCTTGCCGCCCGCATTCCAGAACGCCTCATCTTCGGGGCGCCAGTCTGAAATCCAAGTCTGATTACCAGTCGGACTCTTCGTCATTGCAAAATCCCTTCCAGGCTCACCGCTGCGTCGTTGCAGGCTCAGCCTCCGGCCACGGAGGCGCGCTCCGAGGCTTCACCCCGGTGGCGAGTTACGATGCTGATTGATGATGTTGAGGGACGTCGTCGTTGGCGTCGCGGTTGGTGTTTCAATTTCCGTGCCAACTGCGCGCATTCCGGAAACGCAGGAAATTCAGGAGCTTGTTCGGAGTGCTCCGAATTTTGGCAGGACTATTTCGCACGCAAATTTTGCGATTCGCTCAATCCCTGTGCGGCGCACAAGGATTGAGCTTGATGATTCAAAATTAGGCGTTGCGTCAGCACCTGTTGGTGACGCGTTTACGCGGCCTCGACGAAGCGATGACGCTCATAGAGGAATTCGAGCACGCGCTGCCGGCACTTCAAGTAAGTGGTGTTGGTCGCGAGCTCGAGCCGCTTGCGCGGGCGCGCCAGCGGCACCTCCAGCACCTCGCCGATGCGCGCGCTCGGCCCGTTCGTCATCATGACGATGCGGTCGGACAGCAGCACCGCCTCGTCGACGTCGTGGGTGATCATCAAAATTGTGTTGCCGAGCTTCTGATGCAGCGCCATCACCGAATCCTGCAAATGCGCGCGGGTCAGTGCGTCGAGTGCGCCGAAAGGCTCGTCGAGCAGCAACACTTTCGGCTCCATGGCCAGCGCGCGGGCAATGCCGACGCGCTGCTTCATGCCGCCGGAGATTTCCGAGGGCCGTTTGTCCTTGGCATGGGCCATCTGCACGAGGTTGAGATTGTGCATGACCCAGGCGTCGCGTTCGGCGCGCTTCTTGGTCTTGGCGAAGACCTTGTCGACGCCGAGCCTGACGTTCTCGTACACGGTCAGCCACGGCAACAGGCTGTGGTTCTGGAACACCACCGCGCGATCCGGCCCCGGCGAGTTCACCTCGCGGTTTTCGAGCAGCACGCCGCCGGTGGTGGCGTTGGTCAGGCCTGCGATGATGTTGAGCAGGGTCGACTTGCCGCAACCGGAATGGCCGATGATCGAGACGTATTCGCCCTTCTCGATGGTGAGATTGATATCCTTCAGCACCTCGGTGGAGGCCGCGCCGCGGGTAAAAATCTTGTCGATGTGGTCGAGCTTCAGATAAGCGGTCATGTGCTTCCCCTTCAGTTCAGCGCGGTGCCGCGGGTGACAATCTTGCCGGCGCCCGCGATCAGGCGGTCGAGCACGAAGCCGATGATGCCGACATAGAACAGCGCCAGGATGATCTCGCTGATATGTGAGGAATTCCAGGCATCCCAGATGAAGAAGCCGATGCCGACGCCGCCGATCAGCATTTCCGCGGCGACGATCGCGAGCCAGGACAAACCGATGCCGATGCGAAGCCCCGTGAAGATGTAGGGCGCGGCGGCCGGAATCATGATCTTGGCGAAGAATTCGAGCGGGTTAAGCTGCACCACCGCGGCGACGTTGCGATAATCCTGCGGGATGTTGCGGATGCCGACCGCGGTGTTGATGATGATCGGCCAGATCGAGGTGATGAAGATGACGAAGATCGCCGAGGGCTGGCCGTCGCGGAACGCGGCGAGCGACAGCGGCAGCCAGGCCAGCGGCGGGATCGTGCGCAAGACCTGGAACAGCGGATCGAGCCCACGCATCGCCCAGACCGATTGCCCGACCAGCACGCCGAGCGCGATGCCGGCAATCGCCGAGAGCGAATAGCCGAAGGCGACGCGTTGGAGGCTAGCGGAGAGGTGCCAGAACAGCCCCTTATCGATGCCGCCGTGATCGAAGAACGGATCGAGGATCAGCTCCTTCGTGTCCTTGAACACCTTCGACGGCGGCGGCAGTGCCGAGCCGGCGCGGCGGCAGACCAGCTCCCACACCAGAAGCAAGAGCGCGATCACGACCAGCGGCGGGATGACGCGCACGGCGGTCTCCCGCGCCATCCGCGCGTAAGTCTCCGAACGCGGCGGCCGCTTCGGTGTCATCGCGACGACCGGCGCGGCAGCGCTCGCGGGCTTCGCGGTCTCAACCTCGATCTTGGTGGCGGGCATGTTCATCGCAATATTTCTCCGGCTGCAAAAGGCGATGCGGCCGCCCGGAGGCGGCCGCTGGCTCCATCAGACTTCGACGCGCTTGATCGCGAGCGACTTCAGATAGGCAGCCGGATTTTCCGGATCGAACACCTTGCCGTCGAAGAAGGTCTCCTTGCCGCGCGAGGTGGAGGTCGGGATCTCGGCGCTTGCGATGCCGAGCGTCTTGGCCGCCTCGCGCCACATGTCTTCGCGGTTGACCTTGGCAATCAGCGCCTTGGTGTCGAAATTCGCCTCGTATTTGCCCCAGCGAATGTCCTCGGTGAGGAACCAGAGATCGTGGCTCTGGAACGGATAAGAGGCGAAGTCGCGCCAATACTTCATGATGTGCGGCGAATTCTCGACCACCTTTCCCGGAAGGCCGTAGTCGAACTTGCCGGCGGTGCGGTCGAGCACGTCTTCGACAGGGCAGTTCATCCACTGCCGCTTGCCCATGATGGCAGCAAGCTCGGCCTTGTTCTCGGCCTTGTCGGACCACTGCTGCGCTTCCATCACCGCCATCAGCAGCGCCTTCGCGGCCTTCGGGTATTTATCGACGAAGGCGGCGCGCATGCCGAAGGATTTTTCCGGGTGCTTGTTCCAGAGCTCGCCGGTCGTGATCGCGGTATAGCCGATGTTCTGGTGGATCAGCTGCAGATTCCAGGGCTCGCCGACGCAGAAGCAGTCCATCGTGCCGACCTTCATGTTGGCCACCATCTGCGCAGGCGGCACCACGATGGTCTCGATGTCCTTGTCCGGATCGATGCCGCCGGCGGCAAGCCAATAGCGGAGCCAGAGGTCGTGCGTGCCGCCGGGGAAGGTCATCGCCGCCTTCACGGGCTTGCCGGAAGCCTTCTTCTTCTCCAGGGCCGCCTTGAAGGTGGACGCATCGACACCGAGCTTGAGGTCGGCATATTCGCTGGCGACGGAGATGCACTGGCTGTCGAGATTGAGCCGCGCCAGGATGTACATCGGCGTTGGCTGGTTGTTCTGCGTCACCTTGCCGGCCGAGATCAGATACGGCATCGGGGTCAGAATATGCGCCCCGTCGATGCCGTTGCCTTCGGAGCCGAGCACGAGATTGTCGCGCGTGGTGCCCCAGGAGGCCTGCTTCTGCACGTCGGTGTCAGGCATGCCGTATTTGGCGAACAGGCCCTTGTCCTTGGCGACGAACAACGGGCCGGCATCGCTCAGCGCGATGAAGCCGAGCTTGGCGCCCTTGACCTCGGGGCCTGCGTCCTGCGCGAAGGCGCCGGCGGGGAAATTCAGTTTTACGGCGGCCAGAAGTGCGGCGGTCGAGCCGGCGGCCTTCAACAATTGACGGCGGCTAAGGCCAGTGTCCGACGGCCGGCGGGTGCGCTTGGTCATAGGCGGTATCGTCCTTTGCGTCGTTGCAGAATGATGGCGTCAGTGCACACGAGCAGCCCGTCCGTCCGGCGACGCCTGAAGCAGCGCATGCGAACGCGCGACGGGGAGACCCCCGTCTGGTGGCGTCGGCAATTCGGATGAGAAGTCTCGCGGGACGGCTTCAATGGCGTCGGCTTGGAACTATTCAAGCTTCATGCCAAGCGTGACGCAGCCGAAAACAAATCGATATCAATAGCTTATGTAGGCCGCGCTAGTCTGTCGCAGGCCTGTCCCGCTCGTGAAATTTGCGGCCTGCCCAACATTTGTGCGGCGCACAAGTCTTGTGCAGCCGCTTAAGCAACAGGCCACTCGGCCCGCAAAAGCCGGTCAGGAAAAGTCGTATCTTCTTGATATCGCTGGGTTCTTATAGGCCAGGCGCACGGCACGCAACTTGCATCTGAGTTCGCGTCAACGAAGACTGCGGCTCGACCGCAATGCTGCAGCCTCAGGCGGCTGCAGCACGGAAGCTCACCTGCTTCGCGGCCCTCCCGGCTTCATCCTCGTGACGCGATTCCCAGAGCTTCCAAATCTCTCCGGCTTACGCGCGGCAACCAGCCCGCACGGCCAATGATGTTCAGTCGCGCTCACGCAGAGTGTGTCGATCTCACCAGGAAGCAAAGGAACCATTGATGTCGTATCTCGCGCCTTCGGAATTCGTCACCAAGATGGTGGATGCGGGCGAGTCCAAAGTCTTCATGTCCACCCGGGATACCATCATCCGGGCCTACATGGCCGGAGCTATCCTGGCGCTCGCGGCATGGTTCGCCGTCACGATCAACGTGAACACGGGGCAGCCGCTGATCGGCGCGCTGCTGTTCCCGGTCGGCTTCGTCATGCTCTATCTGCTGGGCTTCGACCTCCTGACCGGTGTGTTTGTGCTCTCCCCGCTCGCCCTGATCGACAAGCGCCCCGGCGTCACCTTCGGCGGCGTGCTGCGCAACTGGGGCCTGGTCTTCGTCGGCAATTTCGCCGGCGCCCTGACGGTGGCCTTCATGATGGCCTTCGTCACGACTTTCGGCTTCACCCAGGATCCGGACAAGGTCGGCACGGCGATCGGCAATATCGGCGAAGGCCGCACGCTCGGCTACGCCGCGCACGGCGCGGCCGGCATGGCGACGCTGTTCATCCGCGGAATGCTCTGCAACTGGATGGTCTCGACCGGCGTCGTCGGCGCCATGATCTCCACCTCGGTCCCCGGCAAGGTCATCGCGATGTGGATGCCGATCCTGGTGTTCTTCTACATGGTGTTCGAGCATTCCGTCGTGAACATGTTCCTGTTCCCCTCCGGCCTGATGCTGCACGCGAAATTCTCGATCATGGACTATCTGATCTGGAACGAGATCCCGACCGTGCTCGGCAATCTCGTCGGCGGCCTCGCCTTCACCGGCATGACCCTCTACGCCACGCACGTCTTGACCCAGCCGAAGCGCCAGGCGGGCAAGGCCTCGTCGCCCCGCGTCGCGGCCTGAGCAAACAACGTCTCGACAGGAGAGCCTCGCCCGATCAGGGTGAGGCTCCCCTTTGCCGGTGATGACGATGACCCGCGGACTTCAGATCTCGGTCGGCCAGCATTCCGACAAGGGTCGCAAGCCCATCAACCAGGACTTTCACGGCGTCCTCGTCCCGGACGAGCCGATGCTCAGCCTGAAGGGCATTGCGGCCGTCCTCGCCGACGGCATCTCCAGCAGCACGGTGAGCCAGATCGCCAGCGAGTCGGCGGTCAAGAGCTTCCTGATGGACTATTACTGCACGTCGGAATCCTGGACGGTGAAGACCTCCGCCCGCCGCGTGCTGGATGCGACCAATTCCTGGCTGCACGCGCAGACGCGCAAGAGCCAATATGCCTATGACCGCGACAAGGGTTATGTCTGCACGCTGAGCGCCATGGTCATCAAGGCGACCACCGCGCACATCTTCCACGTCGGCGACTGTCGCGTCTACCGCGTGGCGGGCAAGGCGCTCGAGCAGCTGACCGACGATCACCGGATCATTGTGTCCTCGGAGCAGACCTATCTCGGCCGTGCGCTCGGCATCAATCCGCAACTCGAAATCGACTACCAGAGTTTCGAGATCGAGACTGGCGACACCTTCCTGCTGGCGACCGACGGCGCCTATGAATTCGTCGACGCGCGTTTCATCACGAACGCGCTCAGCGAGCATGCAGCCGAGCTCGACGGAGCGGCGAAGGCGATCGTCGAGGAAGCCTATCGGCGCGGCAGCGACGACAACATCACGGTCCAGATCCTCCGCGTCGATGCCGTCCCGCAGCGCGAGCCGGCCGGCATCTTCAACCAGACCTCCCAGCTGCCGCTTCCTCCGCTGCCGGAGCCGCGGGCCATCTTCGACGGCTACAGGATCGTCCGCGAAATCCACGCCAGCAGCCGCAGCCATATTTACCTTGCTGTCGACGCGGCGACCGAGGAGCCGGTCGCGCTGAAGCTTCCGTCGATCGATCTGCGCGACAATGCCGCCTACCTGAAGCGCTTCCTGATGGAAGAGTGGATCGCGCGCCGGATCGACAGCCCGCATGTGCTGAAGCCGTTGTCGCAGTCGAAACGGCGTGGCTATCTCTATGTCGCGACCGAATTCGTCGAAGGTCAGACCTTGCGGCAATGGATGACGGACAATCCACGCCCTGATCTCGAAACCGTCCGCGGACTGGTTGAGCAGGTCGCCGCGGGCCTGCGCGCCTTCCACCGCATGGAAATGCTGCATCAGGACCTCCGGCCCGACAACATCCTGATCGACAAGACCGGCACCGCGAAGATCATCGACTTCGGATCGGTGAAGGTGGCAGGCGTCGCGGAGGCAGCGCCACAGGACGAGGCCGACGAAATTTTGGGAACGGTCCAGTACACGGCGCCGGAATATTTTCTTGGGCAAGTCGGTTCGCCGCGCTCCGACATGTTTTCGCTGGCCGTGATCTGCTACCAGATGCTGACGGGAAAGCTTCCCTATGGCACGCAAATCGCCAGGATCCGGCGCAAGGCGGACGTGCGGAGGCTCAAATATCGCCCGGCCGACGACGACAGCAACGTGCCTGCCTGGGTCGACGGCGCGCTCAGACGTGCGCTCCATCCGGATCCCTACAAGCGGCACGAGGATCTGTCCGAATTCGTCTTTGAGCTTCGCACGCCCAATCCGGCCTATCTCGACACGCGGATCACGCCGCTTCTAGAGCGCAGCCCGCTGATGTTCTGGAAATTGACCACGGCGGCGCTCGCGTGCGTCGTCGTGGTCCTGCTTGCGATGTTGCACGCGCGCTGATCAGGGGTTTAGCCACGCAAAGCGTCACCACGTGATCAGCGGAGACCGATGCAGCCAGGTATCGGCGCGCACTTGATCCAGCACGAATGTAGCAACGTCCTCGCGCGCGATGCTGCCACCATGGAAGCCCGAAAGATCCGTCAGCGCCCGGACCGAGCCGCGGCCGGGCTTGTTATTGAGGATCGAGGGGCGAACCAGGACCCAGTCCAGCCCGCTGTCTCTGACGATCGCCTCCTGCCGGTTCTTGTCGGCGTACACCTTCTTCAGGAGAAGCGGAAAGATCACGTTGTCGGCGACAAAGCCGCCGTGCCCGGCACTGTCGCCGGCGCCCATTCCCGTGATGCAAACCAGCCGCGAGACCTGCTCGGCCTTCATCGCGCTCACGAGCGCGCGCGTCGCGGTCGAGAGCAGCGTCACCTCGCGGAACGGGCTTACCGGTGTACCCAGCGCGCTGACTACGGCCTCACGGCCTTTGAGGGCTTCGCGCAGGGCTGTTTCATCGCGGGCATCTCCGACGATGAGCTTCGCCCCCGTGATGTCACTTGCCTTGCCGGCGGAGCGCACCAGCACGGTGACGTCGTAGCCCCGCGCCGCCGCCTGGTTGACGATCAGGCGACCGGTGGCACCGGTCGCTCCAAGCACCAATATCTTCGTTGCGCCTTCCGGATTCTCCGGAACAGTGGCGATTGAAGAGGTCATGATAGGAGTCCTCGTTGTCGTGATGGGGACGTGCCCCTGCCGTCAGGCAGTGGCCGTGATCTCGGAGACGAAGTCGCGATAGGAGCGCAGGGGACGGCCCAACAGCGCGGTCAGACGCTCGACGTCGCCGGCCTCGGGGACCATTCCCTCGGTGAGGAAACGCTCGCTCATCAGCCGCATGTCATAAGCCATCCAGCTCGGCATGAACTGCCTGAGGTTCTTCTCGAAGCCGGCGGTATCGTCACCGGGATAGGCGATCGTGCGGCCCAGCACCTCCGACCAGACGGCGGCGGCTTTCGCGCCGGTCAGCGTATCAGGACCGACGAGATTGATGCGCGCGAGCGGAAGCGGTGTTGCGGCGCGCTCACGACGGATGAGCTCAAGGGCCGCGATCTCGCCGATGTCGCGTACATCGATCATGGCGAGCCCCCTGCTCCCGATCGGCATCGGATAGATGCCGTATCCGGTCACCACGTCCTTGATCGTGACGTCGTTGTTCATGAAGTACGCCGGGCGCAGGATGGTGGCGTTGAAGCCCATCTGCTCGATCATCCGCTCGACGCCGAACTTGCCGGCAAAGTGCGGGACGTTCACGTAGCGATCGCTGTGGATCACCGAGAGGTAGACGACCCGCTCGACGCCAGCCTCGCGGGCGACGTTGAGCGCGATCAGTGCCTGCGTGAATTCATCCGGCACCACTGCATTGAGCAGGAACAGGGTCGAGACGCCCTTGAATGCGCTGCGGATCGAGTCGACGTCGAGCAGATCGCCCTGCACGACGGTGACGCCTGCCGGGAGGTTTGCCTTGGCAGGATCGCGGGCAAGAGCGCGGACATCGGCGCCGCGCTTGACGAGCTGTTCGACGACATGGCGGCCGACGGTGCCGGTTGCGCCGGTAACGAGGATGGTCATGGGGATCACTCCGGGGTTGGGGTCAGAAGACATCCCGGAAATTACTGATCCACATTCGGACCGATAGCCGCTATATCTGGACAGACTGTCTCACTGGTGGAACAATGGACCTGCTCGCACTCGCCGATTTCAATCTCGTCGCCCGGCACGGCGGGTTCGGACGGGCCGCACGGGCCGCCGGCCGCCCGAAAGCCACCCTGTCCCGGCGGGTCGCGGAGCTGGAAGCCGCGCTCGACCTGCGCCTGTTCGAACGGGGAGCGCGCACCCTGAAACTCACGCAGGAAGGACGCGCCCTTTACGAGCGGACGGGGGCCTTGCTCACCGAGCTCGACGAGACGGCGACAGCGATCGCCTCGGGTGGAGACAGGCCGCGCGGGCGCTTGCGGATCAGCGCGCCTATGCTGTTCTCGCAGACTGCAATGGGAAATCTCGCGGCCGGGTTCGCGCTCAGATATCCGGAGATCCGTCTTGAGGTCACGACGGAAGATCGCTCCGTCGACATGGTGGAGGAAGGGTATGATCTGGTGATCCGAGTCAATCCCGATCCGGATGAAAACCTGGTCGGACGAATCTTCTTGCGCGATCGGCTGGTGGTGGTGGCGAGCCCGGACCTGAAACCACCGAGGGACGGTATCGCTGTGCCGGCTGTCATGCGCGGCGCGGGCGATCAGCTGACAAGCTGGGAAGTCACCGTGCCAAGCGGAAGATCGCGCATCGCGATTGATCCGGTCCTTCGCCTGTCATCGCTCGTCATGGTCCGCGATGCGGTCCGGGCGGGCGTCGGCGCCGCGCGCCTTCCGGTGTCGCTGGTCGGTCACGACCTGGCTGCCGGCACGCTGGTGCTTTGGGGCGACATCGACGGACCGGAGATCGCATTGTGGACGCTCTATCCATCGCGCCGGCTCCTGAGCGCGCGCGTGTCCGCCTTCCTCGACTTCATGAAAGAAGCCTTTCCGATGGGGACGCCCGACGAGTTGGCGGCCTTCATCGGGAGATGAGAGGGCGGCGCGCGCTCTCGCGCCTGACGGTCAGGCCGGCTCCTCCGCCTTCATCCCCAGCGGCTTGGGCGCCATGCCGCCGCCGGGCTTGAGGTGGAATTCGTAGGTCATCAGGTGCCACTGCCCGCTTGCCCTGGAGCCGTCGGGCATCTCCGGGTCGCTGCGCGGCTCGACCTTGGCGACGAGGTCGTCCTTCACGCCGAACACCACGTCGGAATCCAGATATTTGTCGCCGTCCATAAAGACGTGGGTGATCAGCGGCTCGTAGCCCTTGGCATTGACCAGGAAGTGCACATGCGCCGGGCGCATCGGGTGGCGGTTGGTCTGCACGATCATCTCGCCGACCGGGCCGTCAGTCGGGATCGGGTAGCTGCAAGGCAGGATGGTGCGGAAGAAAAAGCGGCCATCGCTATCGGTGATGAAGCGCGCCCGCGCCGAGGCGCCGACCTCATCATAGTTCGGCTTCTGCGAGTCGTAGAAGCCGTCATCGTCGGCGTGCCAGACGTCAACGGGGACATTCGCGAGCGGCTTGCCCTTGAGATCGGTGACACGGCTCTGCACGAACATCCGTTCGCCGGTCTGATTGTTCGGAGAGATGTCGGTGCCGTGCGCCGTCACCTTGTGCTCGCCGACATAGAACGGCCCGAGCACGGTGGTCTGGGTAGCGCCCTCGCGCTCGCGATGGTTGACCGCGTCGACCAACATGGAGACGCCGAGCACGTCGGACAGGAGGATGAATTCCTGCCGGGTGTCCGTGCATTTCTGGCCGGTGCGGGTCAGGAAATCGATGGCGTATTCCCACTCCTCAAAGGTGAGGCCGGTCTTGCTCACGTAATCGTGCAGCGACTTCACCAGTTCCTGGAGCAGGAATTTCGCGCGCGGGTCGGGTGTCTGGTCAAAGCTCCGGACGACGGCTTCAGTGAGTTCGGTCTCGTTGAACTGGGTCATGGTGCGTTTGCCTGCGTTTTCTCATTGGCCCGTTGGGGATCTTTTGGGCTGCTTGGAGGCGTTCCAAGGCGAAGCCTACACCAAACAGCCGGCCGGCGTTAAGCGCGACCGGCTTGGAATGAGACCGCCATATCGGCTATCAACGTCGGACAAAGCTGCCCGGAGGAACTGATGCTCGCCCCCACCCCCGCCTCGCCCGAATCCGTCGGCATGTCCAAGGCGGCACTCGACCGCGTCAATGCGCATCTGAAGAGCCGGTACATCGATGCCGGCCGCTTCCCGGGCACGCATCTCCTGGTCTATCGCCGTGGCAAGGTCGCCCACAGCTCTCTGCAGGGCTTTGCCGATATCGAGCGCAAGGCGCCGGTCAAGGACGACACCATCTACCGCATCTATTCCATGACCAAGCCGCTCACCAGCGTCGCCTTCATGATGCTGGTCGAGCAAGGCCTCGTCGCGATCGATGAGCCGGTCGCCAAGTACATTCCGGAATGGAAGGATCTCGGCGTGTTCGTCGCCGGCACCGCGCCGTCCTTCCTGACCCGGCCGCCGTCGCGCCCGATGCTGATCGTCGACCTCCTGCGCCACACCTCCGGCCTCACCTATGGCTTCCAGCAGCGCTCGAATGTCGATGCCGCCTACCGCGCTGAAAAGATCGGCGAGGTCGAGAAATCAGGCACGCTGCAGACCATGATCGAGAGCCTCGCGAAAATCCCGCTGGAGTTCTCGCCGGGCGAGGCCTGGAACTACTCGGTTTCGACCGACGTGATCGGTTACCTCGTCGGCAAGATCTCCGGGATCCCCTTCGAGCAGTTCCTGAAACAACGCATCCTCGATCCACTCGGCATGACCGACACTGATTTCCACGTGCCTGCTTCCAAGGCCCACCGGTTCGCTGCCTGTTACTCGGCCGACCCGGGTGGCGGCATGACCTTCCATGCCGGCCAGCGGCGCGAGGGACTGACATTGCAGGACGATCCAACCAAGAGCTCGTTCCTGTCGCCGCCCTCCTTCATCTCGGGCGGCGGCGGGCTGTGCTCGACGACGGCCGACTATCTCACCTTCTGCCGTGCGCTGCTCAACGGCGGCGAGCTCGGCGGCGTCAGGTTGATCGGGCCGAAGACACTGGCGCTCATGACGACCAACCACATTCCGGGCGGCCGCTTCCTCCCCGAGGTGTCGCGCTCGCTGTTCTCCGAAGCGACATATAACGGCATCGGCTTCGGCCTCGGCTTCGCCGTGACCATGCGCCCGGCCGAGACACTGGTCGCCGGCAGCCCCGGTGAATACAATTGGGGCGGCGCGGCCACGACCTCGTTCTGGATCGATCCGGCCGAGGAGCTGATCACCATCTTCATGACGCAGGTGCTGCCGTCCAGCGCCTATCCGCTCCGGCGCGAGCTGCGCAGCATGGTCTACGCCGCGATCACCGAGAGCAATCTCTAGACAAAATCACCGGTCCCGCGGCATCAGAACCGCGGGATCAAGCCCCGTTCATTTCAACATCTCCGGCACGATCAGGCGCGGCAGGAACAGCGAAACGCTCGGCCAGATGATGACCGCCGCCAGCACGAGCAGCATCGGAATCAGCATGATCACCGTGTCCTTGAGCGCATAGCGCAACCGCACCCCGGCGATCGAGCAGGCGATCATCAGGCACAGGCCATAGGGCGGCGTCACCAGCCCGAAGGCCAGCGAGACGATCGATATGATCGCAAACTGCACCGGATGAAGGTCCACCGATTTCGCCAGCGGTTCGAGAACGGTGCCGACGATGATGATCGCCGGAATGGCGTCGAGGAAGCAGCCCACCACCAGAAAGCAGAACGCGATGAAGAAGCCGGCCCCGATCGCACCCATGCCCCAGGTCGAGACGTTGGCCAGCAATTCCTGCGGAATCCTGTAGTAGGCCAGCAGCCAGCCGAACGCGCTGGCGGTGCCCACGCAGAACAGCGCGACACCCGCGAGACGGCCGGTGTCGAGCAAAGCTTTGTAGAGTTCGCGCGCGCCGGTTTCACGGTAAAAGAATGTCGATAGCGCCACGGAATAAAGCACCGCGACGCAGGCGGATTCGGTCGCGGTGAACCACCCCAGCAGGATGCCGCCGACGATGATGAACGGCGTCAGCAGCGCCGGTATCGAGCGCCAGATGGCGCAGCACATCTCCCTCCAGGTGTCCTTCGGATAGGTCGGATAACCACGCCGCACGGCATAGACATGCACTGTTGCCATCTGCGCGCCGGCGATCAGCAAGCCCGGCACGATGCCCGCGAGATACATCGCGGCGATCGAAGTCGAGATCAGTCCGCCCCACACGATCATCAGGATCGAGGGCGGGATAATGACGGCGAGCACGGCCGACACCGCTGTAATGGCGATGGAGAACGAGAGGTCGTAACCCTCTTTGGTCTGGGCATCGATGAATATCTTGGACTGGCTCGCCGCGTCCGCGGTGGAGGAGCCGGAGATGCCGGCAAAGAACACCGACAGCACGACGTTGATTTGCGCCAGCGACCCCGGCCAGTGCCCGACCATCGAGCGCGACAACGCCACCAGGCGATCGGTGATGCCGCCAATGCTCATCAAATTGGCGGTGAGCAGGAAGAACGGCACCGCCAGCAGGATGAACGAATTGTAGGCGTTGAAGGTTTCCTGCGCGAGCGTCATCAGCGACAGATGCGGTTCGATCAGCAGGATCGGCACGCAGGCCAGACCAAGCGCGAAGGCGACCGGCACGCGTATGATGAGCAGGCCAACGAAAGTACCGAACAGGACCATCGCGGCCTGCCCGGCAGAAAGAACATTGCCGCTCATTGATTTGCCCCAACCAGAATCCGGATCTCGTCGACAATCTGTTCACCGGCGAACACGATCCAGGTCACGCCGGCAACCGGCCAGGCGACGTGGATCAGCCAAAGCGGCAGATCGGCCAGCTCCGAAGTTCTGTTCCAGGCAAAGCGGGTGAACTCGATGCCGGCGGATACGAACACCAGCGCCAGCACCAGCACGCCGAGCCGCGCAAGAATCCGCACCAAGGCTTCGCTTCGGCGTGACAGGTCAGGCCAGACGTCGACTTCAAAATGCTGCGACTCTCTGATGCCGACCATGGCACCGATCATGATCGTCCAGATGAACATGAACCGCGCCATCTCCTCGGTCCAGATGTAGGACGGAATCAAAGGCGTGTAGCGCGAGATGATCTGCAACGTGACTGGAATGACCAGAAGGCCGACAGAGGCGGCGAGCAGGATTTCCAGCAGTTTTGCATAGGCCGCCGTTGCTCGGCGCCATGGCGACGGGTTCGGCGGCATCGATATTTCGGTCATTACGACTCCGGGGGATCACAATCACGCAATGGGGCAAGCCGTCTGGCTTGCCCCGCTGTCGCGTGGGCGGCGACAGTTCTCAGACGACGTTGATCTTCTCGAAAATGCCTTCCGCGCCGATTTCCTTGGCGTAGGTGGCCATCACGGGATCGGCGAGCTTCTTCATGGCGTCGCGCTCTTCGAAGGGAACGCGCTTGAGCTTGCCAGCCTTTTCCAGCGTGTCGAGCTTGACGACCTCTTCGCTCGACTCCAGCTGACGGCCGTAGTCGCCGGCCTCCTTGCCGGCCTTCATGATCGCGTCCTGCAAATCCTTCGGCAGGGTCTTCAGCGTCTTCACCGAGAAGCAGATCGGCCGGATCGACACGGCGTGCTGGGTCAGGTTGAGATGTGGGGCCACTTCGTAGAACTTCATCGCCTCGACGCCGGCCGCCTCGTTCTCGCCGGCCGCTATCACGCCGTTCTGGATCGCGTTGTAGATTTCGTTATAGGCGATCACCGTCGGGCTCATGCCCACGGCCGCAAAGGTCTTGGACCAGATCGGCGCGCCCTGTACGCGCACCTTGAGTCCCCTAAGATCGGCAAGAGTCTTGAGCGGCTTGTTGGCGAAGATATTGCGGATGCCACCGCCGGAATAGCCGATCAGAACGACCTCGGCCTTGGCCGCGACTTCGTCAGCGATCGGCGCCAGGATATTGGCTTCGACGACCTTGTTCATGTGTTCGATGCCCTTGAACACGAAGGGCGCGTCGATGAACGGAGCCGCCTTGGCGAAGGTCGACATGTGAGCCGGCGAGACGATGCCGTAATCGACGGCTTTGCCCTGCGACATGTACTCGAAATACTGCTTTTCGAGGCCAAGCGAGGAATTCCTGTGCAGCGTGAAGTTGACTGGCTTGCCGTAATACTTCTTCACCAGCTCTTCGAACCGGAGCAGGGCCCGGTTGAAGGCGTGGTCGTCGTTGAACTGGACCGCGCCGTTCAGCGTGATCGGCGACTGTGCCCTGACGATTGACGGCATGCCAATCGCGGCCGCCGCAGTGGTCGCACCGAGCCCAGCGAGAAATGATCTTCGCTTCATCGTCTCCCCTCCCTTTGATGCTCCGGCCCCGTCGCCGGGCCGTGAGCGCAGCCGGTATGCGGCTTGCGAGTGGGAAGCGTATGGAAAACGTCGGCGGGACGGAAGTCATTTCGCGTGCGCGGGAGGTCCTCTTCGTCGCAGGGCCACTCTTCGCGCGAACTGTTGCACTGCAACTTGCGCTCCTGGCGACGCGTGGCAGGCTGAGGGGAGACAGGCTTGCGGACCTGTGCGCTGCACGCACAGATCCGCTCGCCTTCTACTGTGCTTTAATGCAAATGGCCGATCAGATAGATGCCGCCGCCGATCACCAGCACGGCAGGAACGGCCCAGAGAATCAGAACTGGCATTTGTCATCCTCCTCAGTTCGACGTGCAGACCTTGACGGTCTTCATGCCGCTTTCAGCCTCGGTGCGCGACTTGTAGATCGTGCCCGACGGGCTGACGACGGTCATGGACGTGTCCGTCGGCTTCTTGTCGACGATCGTGCACTTCTTGGTCTTGACGTCCTGCACGACATAGAACTCGTCGGCAGCGAACGCCGGCAGGGAAAACGCGGCAAGCATCAGTGCTGCAGTTACTATCTTCAACTTCATTGGTCGTCCTCCTCCAGAACCCGAGCCGTTCAGCCCGGTCATCTACAAACGGGAAAAAATGGCAATTGGTTCCCAGAGCCGGGAACGCTGTCGGCGATGAGGGGTTGTTGCGGCGCATATTCGAATGAGGAGAACGAGATGAAGAAGTTGTTCCTGCTTTCCGCCGCCGCGGTCCTGATTTCGACCGGTGCTTTCGCGCAATCGACCGTCGTAACGACGACCGGAACCGGTCACGCGGCGGCCGTTCAGATCGAGCCGCAATACCGGACCAGGATCAAATCCTACGTCACCGAGCATCGCATTCGCCCGGTCACGACGAAGGAGAAGATTATCGTCGGCGCGAAGGTGCCGAGCGACGTCGAGCTCGAGGCCGTTCCGGCCGACTGGGGCCCGTCCCTCACGAAGTATCGCTACGTCTACTCCGGCGATCGCGTGATGCTCGTCGATCCCGGCTCGCGTACGGTCGTTCAGGAAATTGATTGATCCAGGTGTAAGGGGGCCGCCTTGAAGGCGGCCTCCCTCTCTGGGAGTTGACGTTATGAGATCGCATCGAGAGGCCCGGATCGCCGGGCTCAGCCTGGCGGCCGTGTACGCCATGTGCCTGCTACTAACCGCAATCAGCATGAGCTGAGGCACAGCCGCCGACTGCGATGCAAAATCTTCTGGGCGGCTCGTCCGGACGCGAAAATTATGGCGCGGCGCAAATCCCGCCCCTATGGTCTCCCAAAATCATAAATCCGGCGCTCCCTTGCGCTGGAACCGGGACGCCCGCGTTTGTCAAAGCTCACTTTGCCGGTCCGGCTCGCTCTTCTGGTCACGGGAACGATGTTGCCGCTGATCGTCTTCGCGGTCGGTATTGCCGTCTACAATTACAAGCAGGACCGCAACGACGCGACCCGCCGCGTGCTGGAGAACGTGCGCAGCATGCGCCTCGTGCTGGACTCCGAGGTGCAGCGGATGACCGGCGGCCTGCAAGTGCTTGCGCTGACCAATTCGCTGCGCAATGACGACTTCCAGAGCTTCCGCCGCATGGCCCTCGGCTTCGTCGACCAATATGGCAAGGGCGGCCTGGTGCTGATCTCCGATCGCAAAGGCCGGCTGTTGTTTTCCTCCGCGACCGAGGACACCGCAAGCCTGCCGCCGCGCGGTCATCTCGAGATCATCGAGAAGGTGTTTGCGACCAGGTCGCCGCAATATTCCGACCTGTTCACCGGCGCGATCAACGGCCGACAGGTGCTTACGGTCGAGGTTCCGGTGCTCCGCGATGGCGAAGTGATCTACGACCTCTGCTTCAGTCCGCCGGTCAGCACCTTTCAGGACCTGGTCGAGAAGCAACGGCCCGACCAGAACTGGACGGTTTCCTTGCTCGACACCAAGGCTTTCGTGTTCGCGCGCACGCCGAACCCTACGGAGACGTTCGGCAAACGGGCTACCGGCACGCTGTATGAGAGTATATTGCGCACACCGGAGGCCGCACTCTCGACCGTTTCGCTCGATGGTGTTGCGTTGTCCACCGTCTATACGAGGTCGCGGCTCACTGGCTGGACCATCGTGGCCGGCGTCGCCGAGAGCTCGCTGATCGCGCCGCTCTGGCGCAACATCGCGATCACCAGTTTTATCGGCGGCATCCTGCTGCTGACCGGCCTGACCTTCGCGGTCAGGATGGCGACCACGATCGCGCGCGGCGAGATGCTGCACGATCTCCTGATCGACGAGCTCAACCATCGCGTCAAGAACACGCTCGCCTTGATGCAGGCGATCGCGGTGCAGACCTTCCGCAGCGCCAGCCGGGACGAGCGGACGAAGTTCGAGGGGCGGCTCGGCGCGCTGGCCGAAGCGCACAATTTGTTGAGCCAGGAAAAATGGGCGGGCTCCGAGCTGCGGGACGTGATCACCCGCGCGCTCCAGCCGTTCCTGCTGAACAATCCAGAGCGCATCCGCATGGCCGGACCCGCAGTGCCGCTGTCGCCGCGGCTCGCCGTGGTGCTGTCGATGATCGTGCACGAGATCGCCACCAACGCTGCAAAGTACGGCGCGCTGTCCAATGAGACCGGCCGGGTGACGCTGGAGTGGGAGGTCGTTGCTGAGGCGCCGAAGCCGCGGCTCCGCCTGATCTGGACCGAGATCGGCGGACCGCCGGTGACGGCGCCGGTGCAACGCGGCTTCGGCTCACGCCTGATCGAACGCAGCGCGCGCGACCAGCTCGGCGGCGAGGCAACGGTCGACTTCCTGCCGCGCGGCGTGGTCTGCACGGTGATTTGCGCGCTGGATGAGGCGCGATGAACGGAGGCCGGCAATGAAGATCACAAGCGTTCGCACGCACATCCTCGAAGCAAAGCTGTCGCAGCCCTTCGCCTATTCGCGCGCCTGGTACGACACGCGCACCGCGATGCTGGTCGAAATCGAGACTGACGACGGCCTTGTCGGCTGGGGTGAATGCTACGGCCCGGCACGAATGACGGCGGCGGTGGTTCGCAGCATCGAGCCATGGCTGATCGGCGAAGATCCGTTGCGCACCGACGTGCTGTGGCAGATGGTCTATGCGCGCTTGCGCGATCATGGCCAGAAGGGCGTCGTGATCCAGGGGATGAGCGGCATCGACATCGCGTTATGGGACATCAAGGGCAAGCATTTTGGCGTACCCGTGCATCAGCTTCTCGGCGGTGCCGCGCGCAAGCAGGTTGTGGCCTATGCGACCGGTCTCTACCGGCGCAAGTCAGGCGATCCGCTGACCTATCTGCCGGAGGAAGCGGCCGGTTATGCCGCCGAAGGATTCCGCGCCGTGAAGCTGAAGGTCGGTTTCGGCATCGCCGAGGATGCCGCAGTCACCCGCGCGGTGCGCGAGGCGATCGGCGCCGATGTCGCGCTGATGGTCGATGCGAACCACGCCTATGACGCGGTCGCGGCGATCCGGCTCGGCCGCCTGATCGAGCGCCATGACATCGGATGGTTCGAGGAGCCGGTGCCGCCGGAGGATGTCGCGGGCTATCGCGCGGTGAAATCCGCGCTCACGATTCCGGTCGCCGGCGGCGAGTGCGAATTCACGCGCTTCGGCTTTCGCGAGCTGTTCGTCTCGCACGCACTTGACATCGCCCAGCCCGACACCTGCGCGGCAGGTGGTTTGAGTGAATGCAAGAAGATCGCCGACATGAGCGAGGCGTTCGGCATCCGCTACAATCCGCATGTCTGGGGCACCGGCATCGCGATCGCGGCCTCGCTTCAGCTCCTCGCCGTGCTGCCGTCGCACACGCCGACTTCGCTGTCCTCGCTCGAGCCGATGCTTGAATTCGACCGCACCGAACATCCGATCCGGCAGGCGATTTTGAAGGAACCGATCGAGCATGAGAGAGGCGTCGTGCGGGTGCCCGAGGGGCCTGGCCTCGGCATCGAGATCGACCGCGAGGCGCTGGCGCGCTTTGCGGCGGAGGCCTAGCCGATCGTCTGCAACGCCGGAAACGTCTCCAGCAGCCAGATGCTCACGTTCGAGACCGCGCCGGTGAGGAATCCAATGCCGGTAATCACCATCAGGACGCCCATGGCGCGCTCGACATTGACGAGATGGCCCTTCATGCGCGCGAACAGGGTGGAAAATTGCTCGATCATCAGGGCAGCGATCAGGAAGGGAATGCCGAGGCCGGCCGAATAGACCGCGAGCAGGCCGGCACCCTTCGTCACCGTGGCTTCGGCCGCGGCGACCGAGAGGATCGCGGCGAGGATCGGGCCGATGCAGGGCGTCCAGCCAAAGGCAAAGGCCAGCCCCATCACATAAGCGCCCCAGAGGCCAACGGGCTTGGGCGCGGTCAAGCGTCCCTCGCGCATCAACAGGCCGATGCGCGTCAGGCCGAGGAAGTGCAGGCCCATGACGATGATAACGATGCCGGCGAGGATCGAGAGTTCGGCCGACCAGGCGCGGATCAGGCCGCCGATCAGCGAGGCGCTGGCGCCGAGCGCCACGAACACCGTGGAGAAGCCGAGCACGAACAGGAGCGCCGACATCATGATGGCGCGCTTGGAGGCCGATGCGGGCTCTTCGCTTTCGACATGCTCGATCGTCGCGCCCGTCAGATAGATCAGGTAGGGCGGAACCAGCGGCAGGACGCAAGGGGAGAGGAAGCTGACGAGGCCGGCAATCAGCGCCGCCGGGATCGAAACGTTTTGCATGATGCAGTCGGAGCCATCTCAGGCGCCGGTGCGGCGCGCGGGGAATGCGCGCGGCCCGGAGCCGAACCGGCTCTGGTGTAGCCGATGCCAGCGAATGCGCAACAGAGGCGCACAAAACCAGGGCTCCTCCCGGTGCCGTCTGTGATCACAGATGCGGCACCGGGACACGCACAAATCTCGCCAAAAAGCGAAACTCGGCGGCGCGGCTACTTCACCACGCGGAGCAGCGGACGCCGGGGCTGGTCCTGCGTCTGCTTGGAGGGGGGCTGCGGTTCGTTCGTGGCCGTCCGCAGCATTTCGTCGCACAGTGCCTTGAGATCGGCACTATCAATTCCTTTGAGTTTCATCCGCACGTCCAGGATGACAATGGACAGCAGCTCGGCCGACTCGCGGCTGTTGCTCTCGTTGAGCACCCTGCGGCACTCTTCGAGCGTTTCCAGCACCGACTGCAACTGTTCGTCTGAATGCGACACGGCGTTCTTTCCGCTAATTCGGCCTGTGAGACGTGGTTGTGACGACCCTTTTGGCCCCCATGGAGCGTTGAGGATAACACGAGGCCGCTGCGCCCCCGAACATGATTTCAGTGTGTTTCTGCCTTGAAACCGCGGTTCCCGCGCGTATCGCGTCGCCCCGCCGACCGTCGTCGAAACGCTCAGTCGTAAAACGCCTGGCGTGCTGCAATTGATCCATCGCGGAACGCGGCGCCGGCTCTCGCCCATGGACGTTCATCGCGGACAGCGCCGACGATCCCGCAGCCATGTCACGGCTCACAACGGAACTCACGCCACACCCCTCATACGGGCGATGGTTTGCCCGATTCCCAGCCCTTGTTCCCAGCCCTGGCAGCACCCGAATACCACCTGCGGCGTAGTAAGGATGACGTTCAAAACTCGTCGTTCCCCAACCCGCAGTGGTTGTGGTTTGCGCCAGATTCTGCCAGTTTAGCGACCCGAAGGGACTTGTATGCACTCCTTGGCGGAAAGGGGCGTTCCACTGCAGGAACGCCCAAAGACAAACATCAGCGGCCTCTCGGACTGGGATGCGGCGCGCATTTTCCTGGAAGTCGTCCGATGCGGAAGTTTCCGTTCGGCGGCCGAGCGCCTGTCGCTGTCGATCAATGCCGTCCGCCGCCGGATCGATGATTTCGAACGCCAGACCGGCACCACCCTGTTCACCCGCGACGTCCACGGCACTCATCTGACCGACGAAGGCGCGCTGGTGGTCTCCGCCGTCGAGCAAATGGAGGCGGCCGCGTTCGACGTGCTGCGCACCAGCGATTCGACGGCGAACGCCCTGTCCGGCGAGGTCCGCGTCGCCGTCACCGAGGGACTGGGCACATTCTGGCTCGCCCCGCGACTGGTCGAATTCCAGCAGGCCTTTCCGAAGATCCTGGTCGACCTGCACTGCGCGATGCGCTCGGCCGACGTCTCTCGCCATGAGGCCGATGTCGCCATTCACCTGTCGCGGCCCTCCGCACTCGACGTCAAGCTGGTGCGCCTCGGCCGCATGCATCTGATGTTCTGGGCCTCCGAGAAATACATTTCAAAACATGGCGCGCCGCGTTCGGCGATGGAGTTGATCAGGCACCGCCTGGTGCTGCAGTTCGCCGACCAGCTCGACGCCAAGCAAACTTTCGAGAGCTTCTTCCCCGGCGTTCCGGAGCGTGACCTTCTGGTCATGAAGACCAACGTCTCAAGCGCCAATTACTGGGCGGTCGCGAATGGTGCCGGAATTGGCGTATTCCCGAGCTACGCCGTTGCGCTTGGCGGGAAGTTGATTCCACTGGAGGTCGAGCTGAACAGATCGCTGGATATCTGGTTGTCCTACCACGCTGGTAGCGGCCGGATTCCGCGAGTGCGGCACATGATTGACTGGCTGATCGAAGCCTTCAATCCGGCGCGTTTCCCGTGGTTTAAGGAAGAGTTCGTGCACCCGCATGAATTCAAGGACGAGTATATGGGCGAACCCCTGACCCACCTCTTCGGGGGGTTTTCAACCGAAGACCGATGAGAAAAAAGATGAAGACAGCGGCGAAGAGAATGAAGCAGCGCAGTGCCGGCAAGCCGGACATTGAGTTGGGCAAGCGAATCCGTCTGCGGCGCGTCGAGATGAAGGTCTCGCAGGCGGAGCTCGGCGAGAAGCTCGGCGTCAGTTTCCAGCAGGTCCAGAAGTACGAGAAGGGCGTCAATCGCGTCGGCGCGGCCCGGCTTCAGCAGATCGCCACCGCCCTCGATGTGCCGGTGACCTTCTTCTATGACGGCGACAACAAGGCGCGCGAAGTCGAGAGCCTGCTCTTCCTGGACTCGGCCTTCAGCCTCCGCCTGCTGCGCGCCTACAGCAAGATCAAGGACCAGACGGTGCAGCGTCAGCTCGTCTCTCTGATGGAATCGATCGCGGCGAACGAAGCCTGAGCCGATCGGCGTTCGCGCCTTTCCGCCCGATGTTCAATCCGCCGCGTCACGGGGACGCGGCTGGATTGGACGAGACCCGGACGAGATCTATCCGGCCCGCGCGCTCGCGCAGACTTCTCGGGGCGGCATCACCGCCCCTTTTTGTTGACCATTTTTCCCGCCGTCGCCCGCGGTTTTCGCGAACCGATTCCGGCCCTGTCGCGACTCAATCCAGAGACCGCCGTCCGACGTGCGGGGCTCGTGATGCGCCGTGCTTAAGGGAGCCGCAACCGGGAGGCGCTAGCCTCTCGCCGATTTCTCGAATCAGCACGACCACCGGAATTTCCGACGCGATCGCCCGTCCGGGCCTCGCTCTCATGGGGAATATGGGACACATGTCGAAACGCCATGCGATGATCATTGCCGTCGGCATGCTTGCGAGCGCCTCCGCGCTTGCGCAGACCGAGACCATTGGGCAGGCCGGGCCCAGGCCGGCGACTGCGGCTGGCACGGTGCCGGCAGCCGCCAATCCGGCCCACGCAGCCGCCCCGAAAACTGCCGCGCCGGCGTCCGCTTCGACGGCAGAGAGCCGCTCGGCGGCGGCGCTCGCGCTGACGCATGAGCCGACCTATGACGAAGGATCCGCCCAGCGCATCAAGGATGCGGCGCTGAGCTATTCCGATCTGGCCGTACGCGGCGGCTGGCCGGCGATCCCGGTAGACGCCAAATTCGCGCCCGGCGCCCAGGGCGCCAATGACGATCTCCTGCGCAAGCGGCTGATCGTCTCCGGCGACCTTGCCGCCGACAGGGCAAGCGGCGCCTTCGACCAGGATCTCGCCGATGCCGTGAAACGCTTCCAGGCCCGCCACGGCCTCGCACCGACCGGAACGATGACGCCACGCACGATCGCGGCGATGAACGTGCCGGTGCAGACGCGCATCCGGCAGCTGGAGGCTTCGCTGCAGCGGCTCGAGAACATGAATTTCGGCTTCGGCCAGCGCTATGTCGTGGTCAACATCCCCGCCGCCTTCGCCGAAGCGGTCGAGAACGACGTCGTGGTAAGGCGTTATCGCGTGATCGTCGGCAAGACCGAAAAGCCCTCGCCGACGCTGACGGCCCAGATCAGCAGCGTCGTCCTCAATCCGACCTGGACGGTGCCTTCCTCGATCGCCAAGACCGAGATCTCCGCGCATATGCGCAAGGATCCTACCTATCTGTCGCGCATGCACATGGAGGTGCTCGACGCCCACGACAATCCGATCGATCCGAATTCGGTTGACTGGTCGGGCACGCATACGCCGAATTTCACCGTGCGCCAGCACAACGGCACGTTCAACGCGCTCGGCGCGGTCAAGATCGACATGCCGAATTCCTATTCGGTCTACATGCACGACACCAACCAGCGCAATCTGTTCAGCGATGATTACCGCTTCGATTCCCATGGCTGCTCGCGCGTCGACAATGTGCGCGATCTCGCCGCGTGGCTGTTGAAGGACCAGCCGAAATGGAGCCGCGCCGCGATCGACGCGGAAATCGCCAGCGGCCAGCATCTCGACGTCGCCATGGTGAAGAAAGTGCCGGTGGCCTGGATCTATCTCACGGCGTGGATGACCAAGGACCAGACCGTCCAGTTCCGCAACGACGTCTATAGCCAGGACGAGCAGCTGCTGGAGGCGACCGCCGAAGAGGCGGCCTTCTTCAGCAATGCCGGCAGCCATCCGCTGACCGCGCATATGACGAGATAGATCGCGCCATGCAATCGCGGCACAGGCGGCTGCACAGCCACCTCCGTTGCCGCGGTTGACCCTGGCCTCGCCCCGGCCGAACATTGCGCTTCGCCAACGAAAGCGAGCGCGATGTCCGACATGTCCAGCACGACCGAAATTCCTTACGCCGACGGCAAGATCCTCAAGCACATAGCCGGTGGCGTCGGCGTGATCACCTTCAACAATCCCGACAAGCGCAATGCGATGTCGCTGGAGATGTGGGAGGGATTTGGCGAGGCGCTGACAACCTTACGCGATGACGCTGCCGTGCGCGTCGTGATCCTGCGCGGCGGCGGCGGCAAGGCGTTCGTGTCGGGCGCCGACATCAGCCAGTTCGAGAAGGCACGCCATAACGCCGCCGCTTCCGAGGAATATGGCAAACGCAGCGCCGCCCAGCGCGCGCTGCTCGCCGATTATCCCAAGCCGACCATTGCCTGCATCCAGGGCTTTTGTCTCGGCGGCGGCATGCAAGTGGCGATGCTCGCGGACATCCGCATTGCCTCCCATGGCAGCCAGTTCGGCATTCCCGCGGCGAAGCTCGGCATCGCCTATGGCTATGACGGCTTGAAGCACCTGGTGTCGCTGGTTGGCCCGTCCTGGGCCCGGCTCCTGATGTATACGGGCATGCGCATCGATGCGTCGGAAGCGCTGCGCATCGGGTTGGTCGAGCGCGTGGTTCCGGAGGATCAGCTCTGGGGCGAGACCATGGCCATCGCCGAGACGATCTCGCAAAATGCGCCGCTCGCGATCAAGGCTGCCAAGCTCACCATCGCGCAAGTGTTGAAGGACGAAAGCGGGCGCGACATGGACGCGATCAAGGCGGCCGGCACGGCCTGCATGGACAGCGCGGATTTTCGCGAGGGCCGGCAGGCCTTCATGGAGAAGCGCAAGCCGCAGTTCCAGGGACGGTGATTCCGTCGTCAGCGAGCAAAATGAAAACAATCCAGAGTGCCTCTGCCTCTTCGTCGCTTGGCTCTTCGCGATGACGGCCGCCAACGTGAACATGCATTCACGAAGATTAAATTCCCACGCCGCTGCAACACCATAGCAACCAGCTGATTTGCTGGAAGTTCTCTCGCCATCAAACGAGGGAGATTGCGATGAAACTCAAATTTGCTGTTGTTGGTCTGGCTGCCCTGGGCGGCGCAACGCTCGCATCAGGACAGGCGCTCGCAGCGATGCCGAACGGCATTCCGCAGGCCGACCGTATCGCGAGCGGCCCGGCAGCCGACGTCGATCAGGTGCGCTGGGTCTGCAACCCCTGGGGTCGCTGCTTCTGGCGTCCGAACTATTATGGCGCCTACGGCTTTTACGGCGGCCCGCGACGCTTCTACGGCGGCCGTCCGTGGGGCTGGGGCCATCGCCACTGGCGTCGCTGGTGAACTGCAAGGGGCCGCGAGGCCTCTCTTCCTACAAAGCCGCGAGCACCGCCTTCGTGATGTCGGCGGTGCCGTTGCTGCCGCCGAATTCCATCGGCTTCAGGCCGCCGGCATAGACCTTGTCCACGGCGCGCTCAATTTGTTCGCCGGCCTCAGCCGCGCCCTCGACGCCGTGCTTGTCGGCGAGCCAGTCCAGCATCATCGCGGCCGACAGGATCATCCCGGTGGGATTGGCCTTGCCCTGCCCCATGATGTCGGGCGCGGTGCCGTGGCACGGCTGGAACACGGCGTATTTGTCGCCGATGTCTGCCGACGGCGCCATGCCGAGGCCGCCGATCAGGCTCGCGGTGATGTCGGAGACGATGTCGCCGAACATGTTCTCCATCACCATCACGTCGAAATCCCAGGGACGCTTCACCAGCATCGCCGAGCAGGCATCGACATAGAGCCGGTCGGTCTTCACCTCCGGATGACGCTTGGCGATGTCGTCGAAGATGCCGCGGAAGAACGCAAAGGCCTTGAACACGTTCGCCTTGTCGACGCAGGCGAGCGCGCCGGGCTTGCCGCGCGCCTTGCGCCGTTCGGCGAGGCGAAACGAGAACTCGAACAGGCGCTCGGATGTCTTGCGCGTGATCACCATGGTCTCGCGCGCCTCCTCATGGGTGACGACGCCCTTGCCCATCGAGGCGAACAGGCCTTCGGTAGACTCCCTGATCACGACGAGATCGATGCCGCGCTGGTCGGCGCCGACGATCGGGCTCGGTACGCCCGGAATGAGCCGCGCCGGGCGCACACCGGCATAGAGATCGAAGATGAAGCGCAGCTCGATCTGCGGCGCGATCTCGGTGTTGTCAGGGTAGCGCACCGACGGCAGACCGCAGGCGCCGAGCAGGATCGCGTCCGCATCCTCGCACAGCTTGATCGTGGTGTCGGGCATCGACTTGCCGGTGGCGAGATAATGATTGGCGCCCGCCGGCGCCTCGGTGAAGCGGAAGCTCAGGCCGGATTTCGTCTCGATCTTGCGCAGGACTTCGATGGCCGGCGCCATGACTTCGGGACCGATGCCGTCACCGGCGAGCACGGCAATGTGGAAGGCGTTATTTGCGGACATGGGGCTTCCGAATGAAGGAGAGAGAGACTCGTCATTGCGAGGAGCTCTTGCGACGAAGCAATCCAGACTGTTCCGCGGAGGGATTCTGGACTGCTTCGCTGCGCTCGCAATGACGGAGGATAGACCGAGGCTACGGCGTCAGCACCGTGCGGCCAACCACCGCGCCCTGCTGCAGCTGCACCAGCGCGTCGTTGGCCTTGGCGAGCGGCTGCCGCGTCACGGGGATCGGCGCTATGTTCTTCGCTCGCACGAGGTCGAGCAACTCCTGCGTCTCGCGCAAATTGCCGACATAGCTGCCCTGGATCGTCACCGCCTTGATCGGAATCAGCGGCAGCGCCCAGGTCGCGCCGCCGCCGAACAGGCCGACGAGCACGAGCTTGCCGCCCTTCGTCAGGCAGTCGAAGCCGAGTTGGGTGGTGGCGGCGTTGCCGACGAGATCGAGCACGGCGCGGATGGGACCACCGGCTTTCTTGGCAAGCTGCTCCAGCGCGTCGGGCGTCTTGGGATCGACGGTCGCGAGCGCGCCGGCTTGCTCCGCGGCTTCGCGCTTCTTCGCGTCGATGTCGACCATGATCGCGCCCTTGCCGCCCATCGCCTTCAGCAGCGACAGTGCCATCAGGCCAAGTCCGCCGGCACCGAACATCACGATCGGCGTGTCGAAGTGCTGCTCGAGCTTCTTCAGCGCGCTATAGGTCGTGACGCCCGAGCAGGCGTAGGGTGCGGCCGACGCGGGATCGAGGCCTCTCAGATTGAGCAAATAGCGCGGATGCGGCACCAGCATGTGGTCGGAATAGCCGCCGTCGCAATAGACGCCGAGCGAGCGCGGCGTCAGGCACATGTTCTCGTCACCGGCGAGACAGGTCGCGCATTTGCCGCAACCGATCCAGGGATAGACCAGCCCGACATCGCCGATCTTCACGTCGCCCTGGTCCGACGACTTCACGTCCGGGCCGAAGGCGAGGACCTCGCCGACCGTCTCGTGCCCCATGGTCAGCGGCAAATTGATGCCGCGGTCCTTCAGCGAGAGCGGCTTGCGGCCGTGGCCGAGATCGTAGCCGCCTTCCCAGATGTGAAGGTCGCTATGGCAGACGCCGGCGGCCTTTACCTTGATCAGCACCTGCGTGCCGGACGGCTGCGGCGTCGCCTCGTCGAACTCCTGCAGCGGCGCCTTGAAGTCGGCGACCTTGAAACTTTTCATTGGCGTCCTCCCGGATACTTTTCTTGTCGTCGCCACCATGGCATGGGCGACAGGACGAGACAAACTCGGACCTGTCTAGTTGAGGCTGACGGATGATGGCAAGCCGGCCACGCGCAAAGCCGGATTGCTTGCTGCAGGATGCTGCCTGTCAGACTGCCGTCAGCCTTATCGTCAGCCTTGCACGGCTGTTTTGCCCGACGGAATTGGTCCACCGTCGATGAGCCCGATCTCCGCGCGCAGCCGGTCCGTGTGCTCTCCAAGCACGGCCATCGTCGTGCCCGGTGTCGTGTCGGCACCGGTCATCCGGAACGGCAGATTGAGGACCTGGAACGAACCGCCTTCATCCTCAACAGACGAGAGCGCCTCACGGTGCGCGAGCTGCGGATCGGCCAGTGCTTCGGACACAGTGCGGTAGGCCGAGGCCGGCACGCCGGCCGCACCTAGCGCGACAAGACAGACATCGGTCGAGAGCTGCCGCGACCAGGCCTCGACACCGTCCATCAAGTCGGCCCAATGATCGCGGCGCGCCGCGTAGGCGGCGAAGCGCGGATCGGAAATCCAGTCGGGGCGGCCGATCACGCCCATCAGTCCCTGAAACGTCTTCTCGCTCGCGACCGTGATCATGACATAGCCATTGGCCGTCTCGGTCGGCCCGAACATCGGGCGCGGCGGCGGCTTCACCGCGAATTGCGAACTCTGCAACTCCGTCAGCGTCAGCGTCAGCATCGATTCCAGCATGGAAACGTCGATGTGCTGGCCGAGCCCAGTCAAGGTGCGCTGGTAGAGCGCCGACGCGATCGCGCCAAACCCGTAGGTGCCGGTGACGACGTCGGCATGGTAGATGCCGCAATAATCCGGGCGGCTGCGGCCGGGCTGGTAGGCGAGATGCGCCATGTCGTAACCGGAGGCTGCATGGATCACCGGCGCATAGGCCGGCAGCTCGGCCGACGGGCCGCTCTGGCCGTAGCCGGAGATCGAGCAGTAGATCAGCTTCGGATTGACGGTGCGTATTCTGTCATAGTCGAGCCGCAGCCGATGCATCACGCCGGGGCGAAAGTTCTCGACCAGGATGTCAGCAGTCGCGGCCAGCCGGCGGACCGCCTCCTTGCCGTCCTCGGACTTGAGGTCGAGCACGACGCTCTTCTTGCCGACGTTGAGCTGGCCGAACACGGTGCTGCAGCCCTTGCGCAGCGGCGGCCGGGTCCGCATCGTCTCGCCGCCGTCGGTCTCGATCTTGATGACCTCGGCGCCCATGTCGGCGAGCATCCGCGCGCAATGGGGACCGGCGATGGTGGTCGAAAAATCCAGGACACGGAGGCCGGCGAAGGCCTTTGTCGTGGTCCCCTCATGCTTATCTGATAGCTGCATGCCTGCTTGCGTCCTTGAGTCACTTAGGAACTTATCGAAGTTCTCTGTTGTTGGTGCGCCGACCCTAGAGGGCGGCGGCTGAGTAGGAAAGTCTTTACCGAACAGACACGTCTCGCGGGCGGCTTTGGGAATTCCGGGGCAACTGGACCCGTTCTTGCATAGCAGCAATCGGGCTCCGGCAGAGGGCAGCAGTTCTTGAGGGTCTTGTTCGTTACGACAGAAATGGACGACTTTGTCCGCGTCGGCGGACTTGGAGCCGTTTCCGCTGCACTCCCCCGAGCCCTCCGTCCTTTCGCCGACATCCGGGTCATGTTGCCTGGCTATCGCGACATCATCGAACAACTCACGCATATTCAGATCGTTGGCCGCTGTCCGGCGTTCGCGGAGATGCCGGCCTGCTCGCTCGGCCGCGCCGCGACCAAGGACGGTCTGCCGGTCTATGTGTTGTTGTGTTCGCAACTCTACGACCGGCCCGGCAACCCCTATGGCGACGAGTCCGGGCGCGACTGGCCCGACAACGACATCCGTTTCGCTCGCTTTGCCTCGGCCGCCGCTGAGCTCGCGATGGGCACGCTGGACAAGGATTGGGCAGCAGACCTGATCCATGCCAATGACTGGCAGGCTTCGCTCGTGCCGGCCTACCTCGCTTGGCGCGGCTCCAAGCTGCCGTCGATCCTGACCATTCATAACCTCGCCTATCAGGGCCTCTTCCCGAAGGACTCGCTGCGGCGGATCGGCGCACCGGAGAGCTCCTTCCATATCGACGGCGTCGAGTTCTACGACCAGCTCTCCTTCCTCAAGGCCGGGCTGGTCTACGCCTCGCATCTCACGACAGTCAGCGGCACCTATGCGCGGGAGATCACCACGGATGAATTCGGCTGCGGTCTCGAAGGCCTGCTTCGAGTCCGCTCCGACGCGGCCGAGCTCACCGGCATCCTCAACGGCATCGACGAGAGCTGGGACCCGCGTTCCTGCGCCCAGCTTGCCCAGCAGTTCGGCGCCGGCGACTGGATAGGCAAGAAGGCCAATGCGGACTATGTGCGCAAGCAGTTCGGGCTTGCGGTGTCGCGCGGCCCGATGTTCGGCATCGTCGCCCGGCTGGTGCACCAGAAGGGCATCGATCTCGTGCTGGCGGCGGCCGACGAGATCGTCGATGCCGGCGGGCAGATCGTGGTCACCGGCTCCGGGGAGCCGGCGCTCGAGCAGGCGCTGATCGACGCGCATCGCCGGCGCCCTGACGCGATCGGGGTCGTGATCGGCTTCAACGAGGCCCAGGCGCGCCGCATCTTCGCCGGCAGCGATTTCACATTGATGCCGTCACGCTTCGAGCCCTGCGGGCTCAGCCAGATGTACGCCCAGCGCTTCGGCTCGCTGCCGATCGGCCACCAGACCGGCGGCCTCGCCGAGACCATTACCGACGGCGAAACCGGCTTCCTGTTCTCAAAACCCTCGCACGAGTCCTTCCTCGGCGGCGTCCGCCGGGCGTTCTCCGCCTTCGTGGCACAGGACCAGCTCGACACCATGCGTCGCAGCGCGATGGGACGGTCGTTCTCCTGGAGCATCCCGGCCGGCAGCTACAACGCGCTGTACCGGAAGCTGGCGGCGGTGTGAGCGCGCGGCGACGGCGTGTCCTTCGCGCTCCGTCCTTGCGAGCGTAGCGAAGCAATCCAGACTGTTTCCGTGGCAGCAGCCTGGATTGCTTCGTCGCAAGGGCTCCTCGCAATGACGGTGGTTTGTGGCAACGGCGGAGGACTTCACCCCTTCCGGCGCTGATCCATCTGCGACCGTCCGATCCAGGCACGGTTAAGGCACCGCGTCATCCAGTCCGGCTGCAGCTCGCCGCGCAGCCTCGCCTGCGCTTCCTGGTAGGGACCGACATAGCGCAAGCGATCCGGCAACTTCGGGTAGACGCGTCGGATCCATTGCAGCGCGTTGTCGGCTGACCTCTTCTCGCGCTCATCAAGCTCGAACCCAAATCCCACACCCAGGCGTTCCGGCAGCAGGCTTGCCGTGAGCGCGCGATACCAGCGCGGCGGACGCAACCACGGGCGCGCGCCACCAAAGATTTGCGCGGCGATCTCGCGCGCCGCCGGACTGACAGTCAGCGTATCCGAGTGCGTCATTGCCGCGGTGTAGGCCGCAAAGCCTGACCAGTCCGCGGGCAGATCGTGTGCCGTCAACCCGAACAGGGCACCGAACAACCGACTCTCGGCCCAGTAGCGTTCGCGTTCCTCCGCCGAAAGCGGCGGCAAAACCAGATCATGCGACATCAGCGCGGTCTCGACCAGCGTGGCATGAACCCAGCGCAGCGACGGGATGTCGTTGGCACAGTAGCGCGAGCCTGCCGCGAACGGACCGACGGTCTCCGGCATCTCGCCGACGATCATGCTGTGGCGCCGGTGCAGTTGCCGCGACGACAACAGCGCGCGGTCGAGCGAGCCGAACACCATGGCAAAGACGATGTCGAAGGTGCGATGAAATCGTCCGATCGGATCGGCCAAGGTTTTCGAATGCTCGGCGATGGCAGCAGCGACCCAGGGATGCGCCAGCTGCAGCAACAGCGCACGACCGGCGCCGAGAAAGATCACGGCCTCGCGGTCGATCTGCCAGGTCATCGTGTCAGGGCCGAACACACCAGCAACCGGTCCCGCCATATCAGCACGAACCTGATCGAGGGCAGATTCCAGATCTCTCTCAGCGACCAATTGCAAGGCCTCGCGACGAAGACAGCGGGCGACAATAACCCGGACGGCCTTCCCGTGAAATCGTCACTGCGAGAAACAATGACGGACCGAGCCCTCACTCCGCCGCAATCGGCATGACGTCCATATGTTCGTGCAGCACCACGCCCGCAAGCGGATCGAACTCGCCAACCCAGGGCCTTCGCTCCAGCACGGACTTTGTGTGCGAATAGCCGGCATCCCAGCGCCGCATGATGCCGGACGGACTGAAGTCGATATCCTTGGTGTGGTTCTCGCGATCGAGCTGCGGCGCAAGCAGGCGCACGACATGCATGCGTGTCGGGCAACCATAGCTCGCCAATTCACGAACCGCCGGATCGCTGCGCTCGCTCTCGGGCAGTCGCGCGGCGAGCTGGTTGATGACATGGCGCAGGCGATGGGCTTGCTGCTGGCGCGTGATCTGGCTCGCGATGCGGCTGGAATACTGCACGTCCTTGTGCCGGTTCAAGACCTCCGCCATCGTGGTTGGCTCGGCGCCGACGGGATTCCACAAATGCACGGCGAAGATCAGCGAATTTTTACGCGGATTATCATCAAAGACCGCCTCGGTCGGCGTGTTCGACAAAATACCGCCGTCCCAATAGAGCTCGCCATCGATCCGCACGGCCGGAAACGCCGGCGGCAGCGCGCCTGACGCCATGACATGCTTCACCGTCAGCTCACCGTCGCGGCTGTCGAAATAGCGCATCTGGCTGTTGCGGACGTGAGCGGCGCCGACCGTCAACCGTGGCGCACAGCGATTGATCCGGCCGAAATCGACGAGCTCGAGCAGCGTCCGCTCCAGCGGGGCCGTCGAATAGAAGCCGGCGTGATCGGCTCCCAGCGGATAGGAATCGCCCGCATGCGCCAATGGATTCGGACGGAAGAAGCCGGGAATGCCGTGGGTCACGGTCGACCAATAGGCGAGCTTTTCGTTGAAGTCGGGAAACGCGGTGCGCAGATTCCAGACCGGATTCTGCTCCATTCGTTTCCAGAACTCCTTCAGGCGCTGCAGCCGCTGGTCGGGCGCGTTGCCCGCAATAAGGAAGGCATTGATGGCGCCGATCGAGGTGCCGATGATCCAGTCCGGCTCGATGCCGGCCTCGTGCAGCGCCTGGTACACCCCGGCCTGATAGGACCCGAGCGCACCGCCGCCCTGAAGCACCAGCACCACCTGGCCGGGCAGATCCTTCGACACGCTGGTATCGCGCTTTACGCCGTTCATATCCTGCTCCCTGAGAGCCCGTATCCTTGCCATGTTCGTTCCTCGCGATGTTTTGTTACGCGCTCGCCTTCAATGCGCGGTCCAGCCTCCGTCGACGGGCAACGCAATCCCGGTGATCGTGGCCGCCGCGTCGGTCGACAGGAATACGCTGAGCGCACCGAGCTCCTCGACGGTCGAGAAGCGCTTGTTCGGCTGTTGCGCCAGCAGCACGTCGCGGATCACCTGGTCGCGCGAGATCCCGTGCGCCTTGGCCTGTCCGTCGATCTGCGCCTCGACCAGCGGCGTATAGACATACCCGGGACAGATCGCGTTGCAGGTGATGCCCTCTTCTGCTGTCTCCAGCGCAGTCACCTTGGTGAGCCCGACGATGCCGTGCTTGGCCGCGACATAGGCCGCCTTGAACGGTGAGCCGACCAGGCCGTGCGCGGAGGCGATGTTGATGATCCGCCCGAACCCGTTCTGTCGCATTGCGGGCAGCGCGAGCCGCGTGGTGTGGAAGGCCGACGACAGATTGATCGCGAGGATCTGGTCCCATTTCTCGACCGGAAACTGCTCCAGCGGCGCAACGTGCTGGATGCCGGCATTGTTGATCAAGATATCCAGCCGGCCGGCCTGCGCAACCGTCGCCGTGATCATCTCGGCGATCGAATTCGGCCTGGTCATGTCGGCCGGCGAAAAGCTTGCCTTGACGCCGAACTCCGTCGCGATCTGCTCGCGCGTCCGATCGAGCTCGGCCGCCACACCAAGACCGTTCAGCACGATGTCGGCGCCGGCCGCGGCAAGTGCCCGCGCGATACCGAGGCCAATGCCACTGGTTGAGCCCGTGACCAGGGCAACCTTGCCGGCGAGCGCCCGGGCGGCGGACGTCTGCGGCTTGACGGACATATTCACTGGCAAATCCTCCGACATGACGACTGGTGTTAAGCCGACTGTGAAGCATCGCCCGGTTAGACGGAAATGCCCGTTGGCTTCCGAAACCATGCCCGTGCGCTATTGCGGCCGGGATGTCATTCTCCGCCCCGATCGGTTAGCCTCCGCCTAGTCTTCCTGGAGAGCCGATCCATGGAAATGCACCAGGTCCGCTATTTCCTCGCGGTGGCGCAGCTCTTGAACTTCACGCGTGCCGCCGAGGACTGCAACGTGACGCAGCCTTCGCTGACGCGCGCGATCAAGCAGCTCGAGGCCGAACTCGGCGGCGATCTGTTTCGCCGCGAACGGCCTGCGGCACAATTGACCGAGCTCGGCCAGCGCATGCATCCGCTGCTGAAGCAGTGTTTTGATGCGGCCACCGGCGCACGCTCGCTGGCCTCCTCTTTCCGCAGCGGCGAGATCGGCGCGCTTCGCGTCGCGCTGACGCATTCGATCGATCTTTCGCTCCTCATCCCGCATCTCAACCAGATCAAACGGCAGTTCAACCGGCTCGAATTCCGCTTCCTGCGCGGCTCGAGTCGTGAAGTGGCCGACTTGCTGAAGAAGGGCGAGGCCGAGCTCGGGATTGCCGCCGACATCGACGAGGCCTGGGAGCGGCTCGATGTCTGGCCGCTGTTCACCGAGAGCTTCGAGCTCGTGGTCAGCGACGGACACCGGCTCGCAGGCCGCAGCCGCATCGAATTGGACGATTTGCGCGCGGAGCAGCTGCTGAGCCGGACGTTTTGCGAGCATTCCGCCCGTATCTCGGCGAGCCTGCGCGAGCACGGCATCGCGGTCGAACAGGGTCACGAAATCTCGAACGAGCGCGACCTGATCGAGCTGGTCGAGGCCGACATCGGCATCGCCATGGTGCCGCACACCTCGCCCGTTCCGGAGACGCTGACGCGCGCTGCGGTCGCCGGGCTGGACGCCCGTCGCACCGTCAGCCTCTACGGGGTGGCCGGCCGGCAGCGTACGGCGGTGGCCAACGCCGTGATGCGCATGCTGCGCGGTGCGGATTGGCGGGAGATTGCGGGTTAGCGGCGACGCTCGCTGCCGACCCTTTTAGGCTTCCCTGCTCGCGCCTTCCAACGCCTCAAGCAGATCATCGATCTCCATCCGCTTGCGGAAGTCCGGATCGACGAAGCGGGCTTTCACGAGACCGTCGCGACCAACGACAAACA
Organism: Bradyrhizobium sp. i1.15.2; assembly: GCF_040548425.1. Classification (NCBI taxonomy): domain Bacteria; kingdom Pseudomonadati; phylum Pseudomonadota; class Alphaproteobacteria; order Hyphomicrobiales; family Nitrobacteraceae; genus Bradyrhizobium; species Bradyrhizobium sp. i1.15.2. The sequence continues at coordinate 315,076 of NZ_JBEPRQ010000006.1, forward strand.
CGGCCGGGATCGGCAGCATCCAGCCATCATTGCCGTGGAATTTCGCCATGTCCTGGTAGGACAACAGGCTCTGGATCTCGGCACCTAGCCAGATCGCGAGATTGAGCGACAGCGCATAGCCGTTGTCGAGGTCGGTCAGGATCGGAAATGGCGCATCAGCTTCCGCTTTGAGCTGCTGGGTATATTCCTGCGTCTCCGGCATGACCGCGACGATTCGCGCACCCATGGACTCGATGCGATCAAGCGCCTGGACCACCGCGCGAACATTCAGCCGGCAATAGGGGCACCAATGGCCGCGGAAGAACATCACGGCGACCGGGCCGCTCTCCAGCAGCGAGGACAGCGCGACGAGACGCCCGCTTTCGTCCGGCAACATGAACGGCGGCATCGCCTCGCCCGGACGCGGCGCGGTGTCGCCGCCGCCGTTTCCATTCAACCTGGTCACCAGATGATCGACTGCCTCGCCATAGGCCGGGAACACGTCGCGGCTGGCGTCGGCATAGGCGCGGAGCTGCTCGTTCAGCGTGCCATCCATGTCACGGCAGCGCTGGAAGGCGAGTTTGAGCCGCTCGGCATCGGCCGGCGAGAGAGAGGTCATCTTGCGCTCCAGCGTTCAGGGGACGAATATTAGGTGCCCGATCCGGCCGCCCGCAAGGGGCGGCCGTCATGCGCACGCGATCAGTTCACGTAGAAATTGCCGGTCGGGTCCAACCGCCCCGAGGTGGAATACAGCGATCCGTTGTCCATGAAGAAGACGGTGTTGTCGGGAACCTTCTTGGCGCTCTTCATCATGGCCTCGTGGTTCTTCTCCGCCGGGGCCATGGCCATCGCCGACATCTTGCCGGGTCCGCCATACATGTAGGCCATGCCGGCCTTGAAGTCCCATGTGGCCTCCGAGAAGGCCGATGTGGCGATGACCGCGAACGCAGCCGTGGCAATCAAGGTCTTGGACAATGTCGTCATGAGATGCTTCTCCGGATTGACGTGAACGCCCGCCAATCGGGCGCCCTGCCATCGAACGCCAATCGCTGGGAAAGCGGAAATGCCGATCCCCAATCGGTTCGATAGCGAGCGCGTATCGGGCCCGATAGCGCCGGTCTATCGCAGCGAGAGCGAAAGAGCATTTCAGAACGAGCACTCTTTCGACGAAAGTCCCGACATAGCCGGCGACCATTGCGGTTGCGGCCAACACAGGAGACGTCCCGATGTTCAAGCATCACACCTTGTCGCGCGCGGTCTGGCCCGGCCTTGCCATCCTCGGCGTATTGACACTCTCGGCGCAGCCAGTCTCCGCCGGCGAATGCCCGGCCGACAAGATCAAGCCGAACGCGCAGCAGATGGTCGACTACAAGCCGGTCGGCGTCACCGACGTCACGCTCGGCGCCATCGACCTCGGCAAACAGCCGGCGCATATCGAAGGCCGCGAGCTGCGCTTCCGCAAGCTGACCATCGAGCCCGGCGGCATCGTGCCCTGGCACAGCCATGACGACCGCCCTGCCCTGATCTTCGTGCAGCAGGGCGAGATCGTCGAACACGCGTCCAACTGCGTCGATCCGATCGTGCACAAGGCCGGCGACATCCGCCCCGAGGTCTACGGCACCTCGCACTGGTGGAAGAACCTCGGCAAGGAAACGGTCATTCTCTATGTCGGCGACGTCCGCAAGGACCCGCACGACCACAACATGTAACGGGTGCGCGACCCCAGCGCACGCGTGACGGAATGTGGCGCCCGGGATCCGCATGCTGCCCCGCATGCGGGCGCCACATTCATCACAAGGAAGGCCTGCCATGACCGATCTTTCCGCGCCGATCAAACCGACCGCGATGACGATGGACGCGCATTCACCAGGTCTCGCGCTTCGCTCCCTCGTGATCGGCCTCACTGCCTTCCTCACCGTCGTCGACCTGTTCGCGACACAGGCAATCCTGCCTTCGCTGACACGTCACTACGGTGTCGCACCAGCGGCGATGAGCCTGGCGGTCAACGCCAGCACGTTCGGCATGGCCGTCGCAGGCCTCGTCGTCGGCTTTCTCAGCCCGCACATCGACAGGCGGATCGGCATCCTGCTCAGCCTGACCCTGCTCGCGATTCCGACGAGCCTGCTGGCGACTGCGCCCAATCTTGCCATCTTCACGGGCCTGCGGGTGGCACAGGGCCTCTGCATGGCATCCGCCTTCGCATTGACATTGGCTCATCTCGGCGAGCAATGCAGCGCAATGGATTCCGGCGGCGCCTTTGCCGCCTACATCACGGGAAACGTCGCCAGCAATCTCGTCGGCCGGCTGGTCTCGGCCGCGATCGCCGATAGCCTTGGCCTGGCATGGAATTTCTATTTCTTTGCAGCCCTTAATCTGGCCGGCGCCGCACTGGTCTATTTCACCATTGCGCGCGTACAGCCGACGCGTGCAACGACGCCGAAGGCGTCGCCGCTTGGCGCGACGATCGCGCAGTGGCGGGATTCACGGCTGCGTGCCGCCTACGGCATCGGCTTCTGCATCCTGTTCGCATTCATCGGCACTTTCACATTCGTCAATTTCGTTCTGGTTCGGCCACCGCTGTCGCTGGGCATGATGGACCTCGGCTTCGTTTACTTCGTCTTCCTGCCTTCGGTGGTCACGACGTTGCTGGCCGGCAAAGTGGCGTCGCACCTCGGAACGCGTCCGACGATCTGGGGCTCGCTCGCGACCGCCGGGATCGGCTTGCCGCTGATGCTGGCCCCACACCTGGGCGCGGTCCTCGCCGGGATGGTTCTGGTCGGAATCGGCACCTTTTCCGCGCAAGCGGCTGCGACAGGATTCGTCGGACAGGCTGCGGCTGAAAACCGCGGCATCGCCAGCGGCACCTATCTCGCCTGCTATTTCTGCGGCGGGCTCATCGGCACCGCCGTCCTCGGCCGGCTGTTCGACGCGTATGGCTGGCATGCCTGCGTGGCCGGGGTGGGCCTGGCGCTCGCGGTCGCGGCCCTGCTGACGCTCGCCTTGAAGCGCTAGCGCTTGGCCGGCGCTTCCTGCGGCGGCTCGTCGTCGGCGATGGCGCGCCAGGCGGCGCCGTCGAGATCGTCGTACTGGCCGCTCCGGAGCGACCAGAGGAAGGCGGCGAGACCGGCGAGACCGAGCATCAGCGCCAGCGGCACCAGGATGACCAGGATTTCCATCACGCGATCTCCCGCGAGGCGCCGCGCGCGCGCAGCGAATTCACCATCACCAGGATCGACGATCCGCTCATGGCGGCAGCCGCGATCAGGGGCGTCACGACGCCGCTGATCGCCACCGGCACCGCGAGGACATTGTAGCCGATCGCAAGCCAGAGATTTTGCCGCATCAAGTGCAGCGCCTTGCGCGAAGCGTCGATGGCGGCGACGACCGGGGCCAGCGGCCGGCCGAGGAAGACGAGATCGGCGGTCGCCTGGCTCAAATGCGCGGCCGAGATCGGCGACATCGAGACGTGCGCTGCCGCCAGCGAGGGCGCATCGTTCATGCCGTCGCCGACCATCAGGACCTTCATGCCCCTCTGCTTCAAGACCTCGATCCGCGCGATCTTGTCGGCTGGGGTCACCCCGGCGCGCCATTCCGAGATGCCCAGCGCGTGGGCCGCCGCGATCACCGCCGGTTCACGGTCGCCGGAGAGAATCTCGATGCCGATATTGCGCGCCTTCAGCGCTGCGATCACAGCCTGCGCATCGGGACGGAGGCCCTGGCGCACAGAGAGGATGAATTTATCGCCGCCCTTGCTGAAAGCCACGACGGAGGCTTCGGGATCGAGATTTGTCACGTCGGACACCAGCGTCTCGGCGCCGCAGAAGGACGGACGGCCAAGGCGAATCTCGATGCCATCGACCACAGCGCGCACGCCCTGGCCGGCTTCCTCTACCGCGCTGACGATCGGCGATCTGGCGTCGGAGGCCTGCGCGACGGCGGCGGCGACCGGATGATGGCTCGACAGCGCGAGCCGTCCGGCAAGCTCGAAGACATCAGCGGGGATATCGGCGGCGTTCATCACGTCGAGATCGGGCAGCGTCAGCGTCCCGGTCTTGTCGAAGATGACGTGATCGGCTTCTGCGAGACGCTCGATGGCATCGCCCGAATTGAGCAGTACGCCCGATCTGAACATTGCGCCCGAGGCGATCGTCTGCACCGTCGGAATGGCGAGCCCGAGCGCGCAGGGACAGGTGATGATCAGCACCGCGACGCCGGTCACGATCGCATCATGCCAGCCGGCGCCCGCGATGACCCAGCCGAGGATGGTGACGAGCGCGGTGGCATGCACCACGGGCGCATAGAGTCGCGAGGCGCGGTCTGCGAGCCGCATGTAGCGCGAGCGCGCCTGCAGCGCGTTGTCGAGCAGCCGCGTGATCTCGGCGAGCAGCGTCGCCTCGGAGGCCGCCGAGACCCGCACCCGCAAGCTGCCCGAGATGTTCATCGATCCCGCATAGACCGGCGTGCCCTGGCCTGCCGTGACGTAGAGCGTCTCGCCGGTGATCAGGCTCTGGTCGATTTCGGAACGGCCCTCGATCACGGTGCCGTCGACCGCGCAGCGCTCGCCGGGCCGCAGCAGCACGATGTCGCCGGGATAGATCGCGGCCACCGGCACTTGAGATATCTCGCCAGGCCCGACGAACTTGGCCGCGGTCTCCGCCTTGAGCGCGGCGAGATTGCCTGCGACCGCGCGGGTCCGCCGCCGCATATTCTGGTCGAGAAAGCGGCCGACCAGGAGGAAAGTGAGCAGCATGATCGCCGCGTCGAAATAGGCGTGCTCGGCGTGGTTGATGGTCTCAACCACGGACATGCCGAGCGCCAGTGTCACGCCGATCGAGATCGGCACGTCCATGTTGGTGGTCTTGGCCGACAGCGCGCGCCAGGCCGAGCGGAAGAACGGCTGGCCGGCATAGGCCGCCGCCGGCAGCGCGATCAGCGCCGACAGCCAGTGGAAGAAATCGCGCTGCTCCGGCAGCATGTCCGAGACGTTGCCGGACCACACCGGGATCGACAGCATCATCACGTTCATGGTGGCGAACGCGGCGACGCCGAGGCAACGCAGCAGGAAGCGCGATTCGGCGACCTCGGTCGCCTCCGCGCTCTCGGTCTCGTAAGGATAGGCCTTGTAGCCGAGCTCTTCGAGGCGATCGATGAAGCGTGCCGGATCGAGCGTGCCCGCCTTCCATTCCAGCGCAACGCGCCGGTCGGTGAGGTTCACGCGCGCCAGCGTGACGTCGGGAATCGCGGACAGCCCGCGCTCGATCTTGGCCATGCAGCCGGCGCAGTGAACGCCCTCGACCGCGAGATCGATGTGCTGGACGCCCTCCCCCGCAGTCCGGACGTAATGCGAAAAGTCGCGCGAGACGTGCATGGCAAAATCCTTCAGTTCAGGATCACGCGGTTGCGCGACATGAACACGCGCGCTCCCCGCGTCTCGCCCTCGATCACCAGGTCCCACTGGCCCGGTGCGACCGATGCGGCATTGCCGCGATAGAGCCCGATGCCGGCCTCCGAGAGCTCGATTGCGAGATCGGCGCGCTTGTCGGTCGGCCGCTCCAGGCGGCCGCCAAATTTCAGTCCGGCGATCGGCTGGCCGCTCGCGTCGCGCGCCTCGACCTGAAGCACGGCGCCACCATCGGCGCGGCGCTCGACATGGGCGTTGACCTTCCATTTGCGCGCGGCCTGGTCCTGCGCCGCCGAGATTTCGCGATCATAGGCGAGGCCCGCGGCATAGGGGCTGTCGACGTCCGTGCCTGGCAGCGTCGCGATCGCGAGCTTCATCATGGTCACGTTGACGCCGATCACGACGCCGAAGAAGGCGACCAGCATCAGAAACACCTTGGTTCCGGTCAGCGGCTTGGTTGCCATGGCGAACTCCTGATCCTAGGGCGCGACGAAATTGTCGGTGGCGCTGGCGACTTCGCCGAGACCGATATCGGTGACGTGAAAGCGAACCGGGATCGACTTTTCCGGATTGCCCTCGACCGGCGCGGTCACGAGCACCCGCAGCTCGCTGGTGGAGTCGCGCGGAACCACGATCATCGGCCGGTCCTGCGTCACGGAATCGATCCCGATGACATGGATCGTCGCATTAACCGGACCGCTCGCGTCGATCGCAATGACGCGGTCGTAGCCGCTCTTGTTGAGCAACCGCACCGTGTAGGCGTTGCGGACCGAGCCGTCGCTGAGCCTGACCGCGACCGGGTTGCGGTCGTGCAGCACGTTGACGTCGAGCAGGCTGCGGGTCGCCAGCGTATAGATCATGATGCCACCGACCGCCGCGATGATCGCGCTGTAGGCGACGGTGCGAGCCCGGACAATGCGGTAGACCGGCGCCTTGCCTTCCTGGCGGCGCTGGATGTTGACGTCGTTGTCGTAGCCGATCAGCCGCTTCGGCCGGCCGATCTTGGTCATCACGTTGTCGCAGGCGTCGATGCAGAGCCCGCACTGGATGCATTCGAGCTGCGGTCCATTGCGGATGTCGATGCCGGTCGGACACACGGCGACGCATTGATAACAGTCGACGCAGTCGCCGACTTGCTCGCCGAGCGCGCGCAGCTCGGCCGCCTTCTTGACCGACGTACGCTTCTCGCCGCGATCGTAACGATAGGTCACGTTGAGCGCCCATTCATCGGTGAGCGCGGCCTGGATCCGCGGCCACGGGCACATATAGGTGCAGACCTGCTCGCGCATGAAGCCGGCGAGCACGTAGGTCGTCGCGGTGAGAATGCCGATCCAGATATAGGCGATCATCGGCGCCTGGAAGGTGACGAGTTCCCTGACCAGCGTCGGTGCGTCGTTGAAATAGAGCACCCATGCGCCGCCGGTCCACCACCCGATCAAGAGCCAGATCGAATGCTTGAGCACGATCTCGGAGATGCGCTCCAGCTTCATCGGGTCGGACGATTTGTCCTTCTTCATCCGCTCGCGCCGGTCGCCCTCGATCAGACGCTCGACCGCATAGAACAGGTCCGTCCACACGGTCTGCGGACAGAGATAGCCGCACCAGATGCGGCCGCCGACCGAGTTCATCAGGAATAGCGCCACCGCGGCGACGATCAGCAGGCCGGTGAAGTAGTAGACCTCCTGCGGCCACAGCTCGATGAAGAAGAAATAGAAGCGGCTGTTGGGAAGATCGATCAGCACCGCTTGGCTCGGAGCACCGAGGCCGCGGTTCCAGCGCACGAACGGCAGGAAGTAGTAGACGCCGAGGCAGAACGCCATCAGGCCCCATTTGATCCGGCGGAAGGTGCCGGAGATGCTCTGGGGATAGACTTTCTTCTGGGCCACATAGAGCGGCCCGTTGTCATCGTCTAATGGGAGCTCTTTTGGGTTCACGGTCCTGTTCATCGCCTGCAGCTTTTCGGGAGGTGCGATAAAACCTAGACCCGACGCCGCCGCGTCAGTTGATCCAGCGCAAGCGGGAGCGTTTTTTGTTCGCCCCCGCTTGTTCCCAATTGGCTATTTTCCGCCGCCCAGCGAGTGGACGTAAACTGCCATCGCCTTGATGGTGGCGGGATCGAGCCGCCCTTCCCAGGCCGGCATCACGCCCGCGCGGCCCTGGCTGATGGTCTCGATCAGCGTCGCCTCGTCCGAACCATAGAGCCAGATCTTGTCGGTCAAATTGGGGGCGCCCATCTCCGGGTTGCCCTTGCCGCCGTCGCCATGGCAGGCGACGCAATTCTCCGCGAAGATCTTCTCGCCCTTGGCCGCGTCATAGCCCTTGCGGGTCGGAAGGCCCGACAGTGCCCGGACATAGTTGGCGGCCGTGACGATCTCCTCCGGCTTCAGCACGCCGTCCTTGCCGAATGCGAGCATCTGGCCTTCATGCGTCTTGGCGTGGCCGGAACGTGCGCCGAACTGGATGGTCTGCATGATCTGGTCGAGCGATCCGCCCCACAGCCAGTCGTCGTCGTTCAGGTTCGGATAGCCCTTGGCACCCGCGCCGCCTGAGCCGTGACACGGCGCGCAATTGTCGCCGAACACGGTCTTACCCTTGGCGCGGGCGAGCGCGAGCAGCGCCGGGTCCTTCTCGATCTCGACGAGCGAGGCCGCGCCCAAGGCAACCATCTTGGCTCCGCGGATCTTCTCGAGGTTGGCGAGCTCGACCGCGACGTCGGCGCGTGTCGAGTAGCCGAACAGGCCCGTGGTATTGCCCGAGATCAGCGGCCAGGCCGGATACACGATCCAGTAGCCGACCGCCCAGACGATGGTGAGGTAGAAGGTGATTACCCACCAGCGCGGCAGCGGCGTGTTGAGCTCCTTGATGCCGTCCCACTCATGTCCGGTCGTGGACCTGCCGGAGACGGGATCGATGTCGCTATGATGATCGGTCATGATCTCTTACTCCTCCCGCAACGGCAGGTGTGCCGCTTCGTCGAAAGCTGCCTTGTTACGGGGCCAGAATGCGTAGGCGATGATCGCGACAAAGATCGCGACGAACACCGGCGTCCAGATCGTGGTCACGAGACCGGACGCGAGATTGTCGAGGGTCAGGATGGCTTTCATCGTTGTGCCTTCTCAGCGAAGATTGGCTTTCTCGTTGTAGATCTTGAAGTCGACCAGCGTGCCGAGCATCTGGAGATAGGCGATCAGCGCGTCCATCTCGGTCGGCGTGCCGGCCTTGCCGTCGAAGTTGCGCACCACGGCCTTTGCGTAGCGCTTGGTGAAAGCGTCGGAGCCGGCATTGTCAGGATCGGCCTGGGCTTTCATGTCGGCGCCCGCATTGGCGATCTGGTCGTCGGTGTAGGGCGTGCCGACGGTCCGCAGCGTGCGCATGTGGTCGGCGATCGTGTCCGGATCGACCTCGGTCTGGCTCAGGAACGGGTAGCCGGGCATCACCGATTGCGGCACGATTGCGCGCGGGTTGGTCAGATGGGTGACGTGCCAGTCGTCGGAATATTTGGCGCCGACGCGGGCAAGATCGGGACCGGTGCGCTTCGAGCCCCACTGGAACGGATGGTCGTACATGCTCTCGGCGGCCAGCGAGAAATGGCCGTAGCGCTCGACCTCGTCGCGCAAGGGCCGGATCATCTGCGAATGGCAGAGATAGCAGCCTTCGCGGATGTAGACGTTGCGCCCGGCGAGCTCCAGCGGCGTATACGGCCTGATCCCGTCGACCGCCTCGATCGTGCTCTTGAGGTAGAACAGCGGGGTGATCTCGACGAGACCGCCGATCGCGATCACCAGCAGGATGCCGACGATCAGGATGATCGAGTTCTTTTCGAAGATTTGGTGGCGTGTCCAGAACGACATGGAAAACTCCTCATTCCGCCGGCTGAAGAGCGACGGGCATCTGGACTTCCTGTTCGCCGACGCGAACGGTCATCCAGAGATTGTAGGCCATGATCAACGCGCCGATCAGGAACAGCCCGCCGCCGGCAGCGCGGATGATGTAGAAGGGATGCATCGCTTCGACGGTCTCGATGAAGGAATATTCGAGGAAGCCGAGCGAGGTGTAGGCGCGCCACATCAGGCCCTGGAGGATGCCGGACACCCACATCGCCGAGATGTAGAGGACGATGCCAAGCGTCGCGATCCAGAAGTGCCAGTTGACGAGCTTAAGGCTGTAGAGGCCCTTGCGATTCCAGATCCAGGGCACCAGGCAGTAGAGCGCGCCGAAGGAGACGAAACCGACCCAGCCGAGCGCGCCGGAATGCACGTGGCCGATGGTCCAGTCGGTGTAGTGGCTGAGCGAGTTGACCACCTTGATCGACATCATCGGGCCTTCGAAGGTCGACATGCCGTAGAAGGCCACGGAGACGACGAGCATGCGCAGCACGGGATCGGTGCGCAGCTTGTCCCAGGCGCCCGACAGCGTCATCAGGCCGTTGATCATGCCGCCCCAGGACGGCATCCACAGCATGATCGAGAAGGTCATGCCGAGCGTCTGGGTCCAGTCTGGCAGCGCCGTGTAGTGCAGATGGTGCGGGCCGGCCCAGATGTAGAGGAAGATCAGCGCCCAGAAGTGGATGATCGAGAGACGGTAGGAGTAGATCGGCCGCTCGGCACGCTTGGGGATGAAGTAGTACATGATGGCGAGGAAGCCGGCGGTCAGGAAGAAGCCGACCGCGTTGTGGCCGTACCACCACTGGAACATGGCGTCCTGGATGCCGCCCCAGGCGATGTAGGATTTCGAGCCGAACACCGAAACTGGCAGAGCCGGGTTGTTACCGAGATGCAAGACCGCAATCGTCACGATGAAAGCGAGATAGAACCAGTTCGCGACGAAGATGTGCGGTTCCTTGCGCTTGATGATCGTGGCAAGGAAGACCAGCAGATAGGTGACCCAGACGATGGTCAGCCACAGATCGGCGTACCATTCCGGCTCGGCATATTCCTTCGACTGGGTGACGCCGAGCAGATAGCCGGTGCCGGCGATCAGGATGAAGAAATTGTAGCCGACGACGACGAACCATGGCGCGAGATCGCCTGCAAGCCGAACGCGGCAGCTCTTCTGGACGACGTAGAAGGAGGTCGCGATCAGGACGTTGCCGCCGAAGGCAAAGATCACTGCGGACGTGTGCAGCGGACGCAGGCGGCCGAAGCTGGTCCAGGGCAGATCGAAGTTCAGCGCCGGCCACGCCAGTTGCGAGGCGATGATGAGGCCGACGAGAAAGCCGGCAATGCCCCAGAACATCGCCATGACGGAGGAGAACTTGATGGGGCCCATGTTGTAATTGGGCCGGCCGCTGATCTCTGCAGGCGGCAACGCCGCCGGTCGATCGAGATAACGGTTGATGATGCAGAAGACCGCCGCGAGGCTGGCCGCCGCGCTCAGCGCGGCATGGAAGGCGAAGGGCGCATCGAGCGCCTTGGCCGAGGCAATCACGCAGAGGAAGGCGGTGACCGCGAACACGACAGCCAGGCCGCTTTCACCTGACGTCATGGACTTGGAGATGGAGGGCTGGCTCATGCGGATTCTCTCTGAAAGAACACAGGGCCAGAAACCACATTCGCCCTCGCGGGGAATTGATTGAAATCAAGCTATGTGGATTTCTGTTAATGTGAGGCGGTTGTTAAAGTGCCCTCTCCCCTTGTGGGAGAGGGCAGCGAGGACCATGCCGCGCACTCACTTGGGTGAGGGGTTGGTCCCGCACGAAGACTCTTTCGGTGGAGAAAAACCCCTCATCCGGCGCCATAGCCGAAGCTTCGCTTCGGCGTTCTTAAGAACGGCGGCCGAAGGCCGCCTATGCCACCTTCTCCCACAAGGGGAGAAGGGAAGAAAAAGACTCTCCCGTAATTATGGAGCCGACAATTCTCACTCCCGCGCCGTCGCCTTGAGTGCCGTGATGACGTCCTCGCGCGCGACGATACCGACCAGCTTCTGCGCGCCGTCGAGCACGATGATGCTCCTGATGCGGTGCTCGACCATGATCTGGAGCACGCGCGTCAGCCGCGTGTCGGGGCTGACATAGATAAAGTCGGGCGTCATGACGTCGCCGATTTTGCGGCTCATCAGGTCGTGGTAGCGCGGCAGCATCTGGCTCGGCGTGAAGGCGAAGCACTTCAGGATGTCGAACTTGGTGACGATGCCGACGACCTGCCCGTCGTCCTCGACGGGATAGGAATTGAAATCATCGCGTTCGAACATCTCGCTGAGCGCGAGCAGGTCGAGGTCGCGCCTCACCGTCCTGACGTCGTGCGTCATGTAGCCGTCGACGGTCTGTTCAAGGAATCTGTACACGGCGCGTCCTCTTTGATTCGTCTTGCATCGCTCCCGCGTCAGTGCGACAGCAGCACGCAGCGGGCAGATTGAGTGACCAGATATTGGGTGACGCCGCCGAGGATCAGTTCGCGGAAGCGCGAATGACCGTAGGCACCGGCGACAATCAGACTGGCGCCGACATCGCCGGCAATTTTCTCCAGTTGCCCGGCGACGGTTTCGTTCCGGGCCGCTTCGGAAACGCGCGCGATCGCGGTCACGCCGTGGCGGGCAAGCCACGCCGTCACGTCGGTTACGCCAGCGACCGCGGCAGGGCGGTCGTCGTCGCCTTCGGGAATTGCGAGGACGGTGACATCCCTGGCCTTGCGTAGTATCGGCAGCGCATCGGCGAGCGCCCGCCGCGCTTCCGGCGTATCCTTCCACGCGACCAGGACGCTGCGCAGATCGAGCCAGTTGACCCCGTCAGGCACGACCAGGATCGGCCGGCCGGCTTGCATCACCAGATCCTTGGGGCTCGCGAGCGCGAAGGCGTCGGAGAAGGCCGGGCTCTGGCCGCCGGTGACGACGATGTCGGCGCAACGCGCCTGAGTGAACGTAAAGCGCGCCGGGAAATCCATGGCGCTGCGCCATTCCACATGTCCGCCGCGATTCCGGATCGCGGCGCGGAATTGCGCCTCGAGCTCGCCCAGGCGTCGCTTGACCGAGGCTTCTCCCTCATCGATCAGTGCCTGCGCTGCAGTGCCATCGCTGAAATAGAGCGGCGGGGCGAACTGCGCCGAAGCAAGGCCGATGATCGACGCCTCAAATCGTTCGGCAAGCTCGCCCGCGACCTGAAGCCGCGCCTCGTTGGGCTGATCGAGCGCCAGGCTGACCATCACGGTCGCGTATGTCATCGAGATTCTCCGAAGCAATGGGCTTTGATCCGATCGTAAGCCGGCCGCTGCCTGGCAGGATGAGATAGATCAAAACCTTGGATCACCGCGCCGGCCGGAAATCTGCCAATGGTATAAGACATCGGAACTTGCCTCTGGCCCCTCCTTGGGTACATTGCCGACGGTAACGCTGTGCGGTTCCCCGCATCAGAATGGGAGTGATCGTTTGGCGCCGACCCGTGTGATTCATCCGCAAGATGACGGCCGGGGCGAACATTTCCGCGTTCGAATCGAAGGATTTGGCGTCGGGACCTGGGATCTCGATCTCACGACACTGGAATTGGAGTGGTCGGAGACGGCCAGAAGCCTGTTCGGAATCGAATCTGGCCAATCGGTGAGTTACGCGCTGTTCCTGTCCCGGCTGGAGCCGAACGACCGCGAGCGGATCGAGATCGCGATCCGGCGCGTCTCCGAACGGGGCGGCAGCTTCGACGTGTCGTTCAGGGTCGCGGGGGCGTCGGGCAGAGCGCAGTGGATTCGCGCCCGCGCGGGGCTGATTCGAGACGACGCCGGCGCCGCTCGACATCTCAGCGGCATCTTTCTTGACGTCGATGAGGAGAAGCAGGTCGAGGAAACCCTGCGCACCCGCGAGAGTCACCTCCGCTCGATCCTCCAGACGATTCCCGATGCCATGATCGTCATCGACGGCCATGGCATCATCCAGCTCTTCAGCACGGCGGCGGAGCGCCTGTTCGGCTGGGTCGAGTCGGAGGCGATCGGGCAGAACGTCCGCATCCTGATGCCGGAGCCCGACAGCTCACGTCACGACGGCTACATCGCGCGCTACCGGACCACCAGCGACCCACACATCATCGGCATCGGTCGCATCGTGACCGGCAAGCGCCGCGACGGCACGACCTTTCCGATGCACCTGTCGATCGGCGAGATGCAGTCGGGCGGCGAGCCCTATTTTACCGGCTTCGTCCGCGATCTGACCGAGCATCAGAAAACCCAGACGCGGCTCCAGGAATTGCAATCCGAGCTCGTCCATGTCTCGCGATTGAGCGCGATGGGCGAAATGGCGTCCGCGCTCGCCCACGAGCTGAACCAGCCGCTGGCAGCGATCAGCAACTACATGAAGGGGTCGCGGCGGTTGCTCGCCGGAAGCCAGGATCCGAATGCGCCGAAGATCGAGAGCGCGCTGGACCGCGCCGCCGAACAGGCGCTGCGCGCCGGCCAGATCATCCGGCGCTTGCGCGACTTCGTCTCCCGCGGCGAGTCGGAGAAACGGGTCGAGAGTCTGTCCAGACTGATCGAAGAGGCCGGCGCCCTCGGGCTGGCAGGCGCGCGCGAGCAGGATGTGCAGCTCCGTTTCGGCCTCAATCCAAATGCCGATCTCGTGCTCGCCGACCGGGTGCAAATCCAGCAGGTGCTGGTCAATCTGTTCCGCAACGCGCTGGAAGCGATGGCGCAGTCGCCACGGCGCGAGCTCGTCGTCACCAACACCCGCGCCGCCGACGACATGATCGAGATCGAGGTCTCCGACACCGGCTCCGGCTTCCAGGACGACGTCATGCCAAACCTGTTTCAGACCTTTTTCACAACCAAGGACACCGGTATGGGCGTGGGACTGTCCATCAGCCGCTCGATCATCGAGGCTCACGGCGGCCGGATGTGGGCCGAGAGCAACGCATCGGGTGGGGCGACATTCCGCTTCACGTTGCCGGCAGCCGACGAGAACTGATCCATGACGACCAAGGGAATCATCTACGTCATTGACGACGACGAGGCGATGCGGGATTCGCTGAATTTCCTGCTGGATTCAGCTGGCTTCGGCGTCACACTGTTCGACAACGCGCAGAGTTTTCTCGACGCCCTGCCCGGCCTCGCCTTCGGCTGCGTCGTCTCCGACGTGCGGATGCCCGGTATCGACGGGATCGAGCTTCTCAAGCGCCTGAAGGCGCAGCGCAGCCGGTTTCCAATCCTGATCATGACCGGACATGGCGACGTGCCGCTCGCGGTCGAGGCGATGAAACTCGGTGCCATGGATTTCCTGGAAAAGCCGTTCGAAGATGACCGCCTCGTCGCCATGATCGAATCCGCGATCCGCGAGGGCGAGCCGGCGGCCAGGAACGAGGCCGTGGCTCAGGACCTCGCCGCTCGCGTCGCTTCCCTAAGCCCCAGGGAGCGCCAGGTCATGGAGGGGCTGATCGCAGGCCTCTCCAACAAGCTGATCGCCCGCGAGTACGACATCAGCCCGCGCACCATCGAGGTCTACCGGGCCAACGTGATGACCAAGATGCAGGCCAACAGCCTGTCGGAGCTGGTCCGGCTGGCGATGCGCGCCGGAATGCTCAACGATTGAAGTCACCAGGATTGAGGCAAGTCAAAACCGGTCGCTCGCCCTGTGCTACCAGATCGGAATGATTGCGATCAGCTCCCATCCTGAGCGGCTCCCGATGTCGTCACCCGCGAAACCAACCGTCTATGTGGTGGACGACGACGCTGCCGTGCTGGGCTCCCTGCGCTTCCTGTTGGAAACCGACGGCTTTGCCGTGCGGACCTTCAGGAACGCCACGGCGCTGCTCAATGCGGCGAGCCCGTCCGGTGCAGACTGTTACGTGATCGACTACAAGATGCCCGATATCAACGGTATCGAGCTGGCCGGGCGGCTGCGCCTTTCCGAAGGCGGTACCCCGGTGATCCTGATCACCGGCTATCCCGACCCGAATATCTCGGCCCGGGCGGCGGCCGCAGGCGTGAACGAGGTAATTCTGAAGCCGCTTCTGGACGAAAACCTGGTCAAACGCATTCGCCACGCCATCCAGAACCGGGTCCATAGCTGACCTACGGGATTCTACGTAAGGCGCCCCCCTTAAGATATCTCGCGAAATTTTCGAGGCACCCGATACCGCGTACCAAAGCGTCATCACAACGGAGATGGCGCAGATGCTGACCCAGACGATCAACACCCAGGCGATCAAGACCCAGATCAACGGCAGCAAGATCGCCCCGGGCCATCCCGTCTCCGACCAGTTCGGTGCGATTGCCGGCCATGTCGGCCTCGTTGCCACCGAGTTCTCCTACCGCAAGGAAGAGGAGATCTATGGCGAGGACGAGCCGGCCGAGTATGTCTATCAGGTCGTCACCGGCGCCGTGCGCAGCTACAAGCTTCTCTCCGATGGCCGCCGCCAGATCGGCTCCTTCCACCTTCCCGGCGACGTATTCGGCCTCGAATCCGGCACCACCCACCGCCTCGCTGCTGAAGCTATCATCGACACCACGGTGCGCCTCGTGAAGCGCGCGAGCCTCGAGAAGGCCGCAGCCACCGACGTCCAGGTCGCCCGCAAGCTCTGGGCCATGACCGCCGGTGAGCTTCGCCACGCCGAAGACCACATGCTGCTGCTGGGCCGCAAGACCGCGATGGAGCGCGTCGCAACCTTCCTGCTCGAAATGGACCGCCGCCTCGCGGTTGCCGGCATGATGGCGCTGCCGATGTGCCGCCGCGACATCGGCGACTATCTCGGTCTCACGCTCGAGACCGTCTCGCGCGCGCTGTCACAGCTTCACGCCCAAGGCATTCTCGGCTTCTCCGGCGCCCGCCAGATCGTGTTGCGCAACCGCGCACGCCTGCACAATCTCGACGCCTGATCTCCCCTCTCCCACCCGCTCATGGCCGGCTGAATTGGTTCAGCCGGCCATTTCTTTTGCTGCGATCATGCCCTTGCGCCGCGTCTCCGGCATCACAAGCAGAATAAGCAGAAGTCCCGTCGCCGCGACGCCGGACAATCCGGTGAACGCCATGGCATTGCCGAATTTATCGCTGACATAGCCGCCAAGCGCGGTGCTCATCGACGCGCCGATGCCCATCGCCGTGCCGACGATGCCCTGCGCGAGGTTGAAATGGCCGCTGCCGAAGGCGACGTCGGCCACGATCAACGGGATCATCACCGCGAACACCGCCGCGGTGAGGCCGTCGAACACCTGCACCAGCACCAGCAGATACGGATCGCGCACGGTCGCGAACAAGAGACCGCGAATCGTCAGCGCCGCGAATCCGATCAGCAGCAGCGGCCTGCGGCCCCATGCTTGCGCCTTGCGCCCTACGCTCGGCGACAGCAGCGCCACGATCGCCTGCGGCACGACGATGCAAAACGCGACGAGCACCGTCGCCCACTCGCTCGATCGCGCCGTCACCGCGCTTGCCATCAGCGGCATCATCGAGGCGTTCGCGAGCTGCAACAAGAGCACGCTGAGCGCGAAGACAATGAGCGGCCGCTGCCGGATCAAGTGCCAGATATTGGTGTCGCCGCGATCCTCCGCCTCGCGCGGCATCTCGCCGTGACAGCGTGCGATGTCGACCTCGTGCTCGCGGATGCGAGAGAGGGCGATCAAGGTGGGGATTGCGAGCAGGAAGGTGACCAGGAACACCGAGCGGCTCGACAGCAGATAGCCGGCCGTTCCCATCACCGCGGCCGCAACACCGTTGCCAAGCGAGGCAAAGCGCGCGTTGCGGCCGAGACGCTCGCCGATCGCGAGCGGGCCGACCAGACCGAGACTGATTGCCGCGATCGCCGGTCCGAGCACGCAGCTCGCGGCGGCGTGCAAGGTGGCCGCAGCCACCACCACGGGGAAGATCGGCATCGCCGCATAGGCGAGCGCGCAGCAGCCGATGGTGGCGATGGCGAGGCCGGCGACCAGACGCTCGGATTTCGCAGCATCGATGATGGCGCCGCCCGGCATCTGGCCGATCAGGGCAACGATGCCGCCGATCGACAGCACGAGGCCGATCTCGACCTGGGTCCATTTCTGGGTCGTCAAATAGACCGCGATGAACGGCCCGAATCCGGTCTGCACGTCGGCGAGGAAGAAGATGAACCAGTCGAGGCCGCGCAGGCTCTGGCGCGACGGCGCCGGAATGCCGGCAGGCGACGGCGTGGAAACGTTGTCCTGCTCAACGCGGTCCTTGCGATCCGCATGATTCGGCTTCCTTGACAACAGCACCGGCGGCCATCCCTCCCCGCGCCTCACTGAACAGCTTGCAGCGGCTGCAGGCTGCCGGACGCGCCGAGCACCACCATCGGCGTGTCCTCCTTGTATTCCGGCGCGGCTGCGACCTGTGCCTTGGTCAATTCCAGCGTGATGCTGTCCTTCTTGTTGACGATCTTGCCGAACCGCATCGCGTTCCAGTCCACCACGATCTTGCGGCTGCCGACGCCGAGGAAGCCGCCGAAATCGATCACGGCGGCGCGCACGTGCCCGCTCCGATCGACGATGACGTCGACGATGCGGCCCATGTCCTCGTTCGCCGCGCTGAGCACGTCACGGCCAAGCACACCGTGCGCATCGCTCGCGCCGATGATCGTGACCGACGGTGGTGGCGCGGCATTCTTGGGCGTGACGGGGACCGATGACGCCGGCGGCTGCGCCGTCGGCGGTGCATTCGCTTCAGTCGCGGGTGCGGGCGACTCCTCCGCGGCACGTGACACGGCGAGCGTCATCCCGCAGACGATCACGACGCCCAGGGCCAACCATCCGGCGGTACGCATGCACCCTCCTCCCGGCGCGCCGCTAGCGCGCCAGCACGATCGAGACCTGGATCTGGCCACGCGTGCGCAACACTTCCAGCGCCACGTCGTCGCCATGGCGGCTGACGCGCAGGTCCACGCTGGATTCGCCCAGGCGCAGATCGCGCAAGATCACCTCGTGCAGAAACGCCGGCAGATGCGGATTGCGCAGCCGGATCTCGCCGCGCGCAACGTCGAACTCGATGCCCAGCGCCGCCTCCAATAGCGTGAACGCCGTTGCGCTGGCCCAGGCCTGCGGCGCGCAGGCGACCGGATAGAGCGTCGGGCCGCGCCGCTTTTCGCGCCGGAAGCCGCAGAACAATTCGGGCAAGCGGCGCAGGTCCATGTAGGTCGCGGCGTCGAACAGTCCCTTGAAGACATGCGCGACCGAATGCTTGAGCCCGTAGCGCGCGAGCCCGAGCGCGATCAGCGCATTGTCGTGCGGCCAGATCGACCCGTCATGATAGGACATCGGGTTGTATCGCACCTCGCCGACAGCGACGGTGCGGATGCCCCAGCCCGAGAAGAAATGCGGCCGCATCAAATCGGCGGCGACGAGCCGCGCGCGGTCCTCGCGAATCATGCCGCTGAACAGGATCTGGCCGGCATTCGAGGTCCGCACCTTGCAAGGCCGCTTCTTGCCATCGAGCGCAAGCGCATAGGTGCCGAGCTCCTCGCACCAGAACGCGGTCTCGAAACGCTCGGCCAGCGCCTTGGCTTCGGCCTCGAGCTTCCTGGCGAGATCAGGCTTGCCGAGCCGGAGCGCGCAGCGCGCGGCGAGCCGCTTGGCGGCAAAGACGTAACCTTGCACTTCGGCCAGCGCGAGATTGCCTTCCGCAAGCTGGCCATCGGCATGGAAGATCGCGTCGTAGGAATCCTTCCAGCCCTGGTTGGCGAGGCCCTTTTCCGTGGCGCGCTGATATTCGACGAAGCCGTCCTTGTCGGGGTCACCGGGGCCGTCGATCCAGGCCAACCCCGCTTCGATGGCCGGCCACAGCTCGGTCAATGTCTTCTCGTCGCCGGTGCGTTCGAAATAGCTTCCTGCCAGCAGGACGAACAAGGCCGTGGAATCGACGCTACCGTAATATTGCGCGAACGGTACCTCCCGCAGCGCCGCCATCTCGCCGCCGCGCATCTCATGCAGGATCTTTCCCGGCGCGGCGTCGGCGAGCGGATCGACTGCCTTGGCCTGGAAATGGGCGAGCCGCCGCAGCACGCCCTTGGCGATCCGCGGATCGACCCACAGCATCTGCAACGCGGTGATCAGCCCGTCGCGGCCGAACGTCGTCGAGTACCAGGGAATCCCCGCATAGGGATAGCGGCCTTGCGGCGTCTCCGTCATCAGCATGTTGAGGTCGGCCATGGCCTGGCACAGCACCTCGTTGAAGATGTTGTTGGAGGTCTCGATGCTGGCAGCGCCCATCGTCGACCGGCGCATCTCGCGGCGGTGGGCGAGCAGGCTTCTGAAAAAGCGCGCCGGCTTCTCGGCGACCGGCCGGTTGCAGGACACGGCCACGAACAGGGATTTCGACTCATGCGGGTCGAGTTCGAGCTGCCAGGTCGCGGCGTTCACCGACAACTTGGTCGGGCGCGGATCGAAATGCAGGCCCGTGGTGCGCTCGGCGTCATCAAGACCGCGGTAGTCGAACAGCACGTCGGTCGGTGCCAACAGCCGGCTCGAGCCGATGCCGCGGCGCGGGCGCCGCTCGCCGCGGACTTCGAACAGATCGGCGAAGTCGTTATCGAACAGCAGCGTCAGCGCGAAGCCGGCCGGGCGGTCGCCGTGGTTCTGCACGCCGATGCGCTGATAGGCGGTGCCGCGCCACAGGAAGATCGTGCGCACGATGTGCAGCAGGTCCTTTTGCAGCACGAGGCTGCCCTGCCGGTAGATGTCCGGATTGGTGAGATCGACGGTCAGGGCTGAATTGTCGTCGCGCAGGTTCGAGCCCAGCAGCAACGGCTGGAGATCGTCGAGCACGAGCTCGAGCCTCGCAAGGTAGCGCGTGTCGTGATGGAACAGGCCATCGGGCCCGCCGGCCGAAGCGCCGATGTCGCCATGGCTGTCGAGCACGATAAAGGTGTCGTCGTGCTTGAGCGAACGCCGCGGCCGCGCCGACGGTCCCGTCATCGGAATATAGAAAGGCTGCTCCGCGACCTGGTCCACGGTCCGCGTCACGGAGACGAATTGGGTAACGGCTTCAGCCGACATCAGCAGCTCCCCTGCGCTTGTTTCGACACGCAACCGACTCGAACGCGACTGTTGGTTTACGCGGCGGCTTGGGCGAGCCGGCTCATTTCCTGCGTGACCAGCTCACGATAGGGACCGTGGCCCTGCATCAGACGCTCGGGCGACCCGTCCTCGATGATCTTACCACCCCTCAACACGACCACGCGATCGAAATTGCGCAGGGTCGCGAGGCGATGGGCGATCGCGATGACCGTGCGGCCGCGCATCAGCCGCGACAACGCCTCACGGATCGCCTCCTCGGATTCGCTGTCGAGCGCGGCGGTCGCCTCGTCCAGCAGCAGGATCGGCGCGTCCTTCAGGAAGGCGCGCGCGATCGCGATGCGCTGGCGCTGACCGCCGGACATCTTGACACCGCGGTCGCCGACCATGGTGTCGAGACCGCCAGGCAGGCTTTCGACGAAATCGCAGCGCGCCGCAATCGCGGCACGCAGCACCTCGTCGTCGGTCGCGTTCGGGCGACCATAGCGGATGTTCTCGCGAATCGAGCGGTGGAACAGCGAGATGTCCTGCGGCACGACGGAGATCGCCTCGCGCAGACTCTGCTGCGTCACCTTGGAAATGTCCTGGCCGTCGATGGTGATGCTGCCCTCGTCGGTATCGTAGAAGCGCTGGAGCAGCGTGAACAGCGTCGACTTGCCGCCGCCGGACTGGCCGACCAGGCCGACGCGCTGGCCGGGTTGCAGGCGCAGGCTGAAGCGCTCGAAGATCTTTTCGCCGCCGGGATAGCCGAAGGTGACATTGTTGAACGCGATCGCGGCGCCGCTCTTCACCAGCGGTTCGGCCTCGGGGTGGTCGCGCAATTCATGCGGCACCAGCAGCGTGGCGATCGCCTCGGTCAGCCGCGCAACGTGCTGGGTGACGTCGACCAGCGCCACCGCGAGATCGCGCGTCGCGTTCAGAATTGAGAGACCGAGGGTGCAGACCAGCACGACGTCGCCCGTGGTCGCCCGGCCATCCTGCCAGAGCATGATCGCCCAGGCCATCAGGGCAATCGTGAGCACGACAGTGACGCCGGCATGGATAAGCCGCAGCTTCTCCAGATAGCGCAGGCTGCGGCCGCGGGCGGTGAGCTCCCGGTTCACAGTCGCGTCGAACCGCTCATGCTCGTGCCCGATGCCGCAGAACGCGCGCACCAGCGGCATGTTGCTGATGACGTCGATCATCTCGCCGTCCACGACGGCGGCCTTGTCGGCGAAGTCGTCATGCAGCGGTTTCCCTGCGGCCGCAAGGCGGAACATCGCAAGCACCATACCGCCGGCAATCACCATCAGGCCGAGTGCCATGTAAGGGCTGACGGTTCCAATCAGCGCGATGGCCGCAACCGTCGCGATGCACGGCGGCAACACATTCCAGACGAACATGTTTTCGACCGTGAACACCGCATTCGACGTCGCCGTGATGCGGCTCGTCAGCATGCCGGGCATGCGGTCGGAGAAGTAGCTCGGCGCGTGGCCGGTCAGATGACGAAATATGTCACGACGTAAATCACCCGTGACACGGACGAAGGTGAAGCTGGCCGTCCAGCTCGCGATCCGCCAAAGGAAATTGTCGGCGGCGATCAGCGCCATGAGGAAAATGAATGCCAGCCATACGTTCCCACCATGCGAAGCGCCGGCCGACAGACTGTCGACGAGGGATTTGACGCCGTACTGCGTGCCTACGGAGCAGGCAACGGCCGCCACCACAGCCGTCAGGATCACGAGGTGCGACGCGAGCCGACGCCGAAGATAGCGCAAAACAAAGGCAAACGGCCGGTGCGCATACCCAGAAAGATGATCCATGTGACTATTGACCCCGTCGTGATGATTCAAACTTTTGTTGTTAGCCGACTGAACATCGACCACTTCGCCTCGGTTCCCGGGCACACTCATCACGACATGCGGATGCGGGCGTTCTGCGAAGATGTGATGGCAGCATCGCGACGGGCATCCGACGTGTCGAATAAGTAACGTTCGGAAGGAGGAACTTCGCAAGTGCGGGAACGTTCCCTTGTCTGGCGTGCCGGTGCTGAACAGGCGGGGGCTTTCTACAATCATGATCGCACAGAGGAGATGGTGAGATGCGCATCGCGCAGGTAGCTCCGTTGACGGAGGCTGTTCCACCCAAGCTGTATGGCGGCACCGAGCGGGTGGTGCATTGGTTGACGGAAGAGCTGGTGGCCCTTGGGCACGATGTGACGCTGTTCGCCAGCGGCGACTCGCAAACCTCGGCAAAGCTGGATGCGCTGTGGCCGCGGGCGCTCCGCCTCGATGGTTCCGTGCGCGATCCCAATGCGCTGCACATGGTGATGCTGGAGCGGGTGCGGCAGAAATGTGACGACGAGGAGTTCGACTTCCTCCACTTCCATCTCGATTATTATCCGTGGTCGCTGTTCTACCGGCAGCCGACGCCGTTCCTGACCACGCTGCACGGCCGGCTCGACCTGCCGGAGCATCAGCCGGTCTTCAACACCTTCTCGAAGGTCCCCGTCATCTCGATCTCGAACGCGCAGCGCCGGCCGGTGCCGCAGGCGAATTGGGTGAGGACGATCCACCACGGCCTGCCCGAGAACCTGCTGACGCCGAAGCCGGCGAAACAGGAATACCTCGCCGTGCTCGGCCGCATCGCGCCGGAAAAGGGCGTCGACCGCGCCATCAAGATCGCGACGCATTGCGGCATTCCGCTCAAGATCGCCGCCAAAGTCGATCGAGCCGACCAGGATTACTATGACGAGCTGATCCGGCCGATGATCGAGAACAATCCGCTGGTGGAATTCATCGGCGAGATCAGCGATCACGAGAAGTCGGACTTTTTGAGCGGCGCGCTCGGCCTCTTGTTGCCGATCGACTGGCCCGAGCCGTTCGGCCTGGTGATGATCGAAGCGATGGCCTGCGGAACGCCGGTCATCGCCTTCAATCGCGGCTCGGTGCCGGAGATCATCGACGAGGGCCTCACCGGCTTCGTCGTCGAGGACGTCCTCAGCGCAGCCGGCGTCGTCGGTCGCCTGCCGCAACTCGACCGCTCCGTCATCCGCAAGCAGTTCGAGACGCGCTTCACGGCGCGGCGCATGGCGCTGGATTATCTCGCGGCCTATCGCAGCCTTGGCGAGGAACAGGCGCCGCGGATCAAGCTGGTGAGCAGCGCGGAGTAACCTGTCATGCCCCGCGCTGGCGGGGCATCCAGTACGCCGCGGCAGCAGTTTGTTCACGCAACTCCCGCCGCGGAGTACTGGATCGTCCGGTCAAGCCGGACGATGACAGTGGGAACGCGGTGACGGCTGCGCTACCTCACCACCGCCCGCTTCGGCTCGACGATCTCGAACATGCGCGGGAATTCGTCCATCAGGCCCATCAGCTCCGCAAGACGCATCGGGTTGCCGGCGAATTTGACCTTGCCGGCGGCCACGGCCTCCGGGAAGCTGGTCAGTTTTGCGATCACCTCATCGAGCGTCGACCGCGCGAGCGTGAAGCTGGCATCGGCATTGTCCGCCTGCATGCCCTCTGTGTAGGTGAGCGCGCAGTTCTCCAGATTGAGCACGAACGTCTCGCCCGTGTCGGAAAAGCTCCAGTTCAGCACGATGTGTTTTCCTTCCGCCTTGGGTCCGTTGAGGCGGATGCCGAGCACGTCCCAGAGCTGTGAGGTGCGCAGCGCCGACAGCGTCTCGCGCGGCATCGGCGGGCGCGCCGGCACCTTCGGCATGCCCTGGCGCAATTCCTGCGCGCCGAACAGATAGGCATTGCGCCAGGTCGCGCTTTCGGCGGCATAGCCGAGCTGCTCCAGCGTATCCGCCAGCAACGCACGCGCAGCCTGATTGTCCGGCTCGGCAAAGACGAGATGGCCGAGCGCCTGCGCCACGAAGCGGAATGCGCCCTTGTCGAAATCGACACGCGCCCGCGCGAGGATGGCGTCGGCGCCGCCCATGTACTCGACATATTTCTTGCCCGACTCAACCGGGGGCAACGGATCGAGATTGACCGGATTGGCGTCGTACCAGCCCAGGTATTTTTGATAGATCGCCTTCACATTATGCCGGATGTGGCCGTAATAGCCGCGGCCGTGCCACGCGCCCTCCAGGCTGTTGGGCAGCTGGATCGTTTCGGCAATCTCGGCCGCGGTGAGGCCGTGGTTCATCAGGCGGATGGTCTGGTCATGCGCGAACTTATAGAGGTCGCGCTGCTGCCGGATCATCGTGCCGATGCGTTCGTGCCCCCACACCGGCCAGTGATGCTGGCCGCACATCGCTTCCGCCTTGCCGTCCCAGAGCTGCAAGGCCTCGCCCAGATATTTCGACCAGGCCAGCGCGTCGCGCACGTCGGCGCCGCGAAACGGCAGCAGATTGTGGAAATTGTGGGTGCAGTTCTCGGCGAGGTTCAACAGCTTGTAACGCGGGATGAAGAAATGCATCTCCGCCGGCGCTTCGCTGTTCGGCGCCATCTGGAATTCGAATTCGACACCGTCGATCACGCGACGGTCGCCGGTCGCCATGATCAAATCGGTCGGCCGCAGCAGCGCCACCGAACCTGCCGCCATCGACTTGCCGAGGCCGCAATCGACCTGCCCGCGCACGCCCTTGGCGAGGAGCGGCCCGAACTGGTATTGCGCCCGGCGCAGCATCGCAGGTCCTGCGATGATGTTCTCGGAGACGGCATGCTCCATGAACAAGTTCGGCGCGATGATCGGGACGCGGCCGCTCGCGAGCGCATCCTCCTCCAGCACGCCGCGCGCGCCGCCCCAATGGTCGGTGTGAGTATGGGTGAAGATCACGGCCGCGACCGGTCGCTGGCCGCGATGCTTGTAGTAGAGATCGAGCGCGGCGCGCGCCCCCTCGATCGAGGTCAGGGTGTCGACGACGATGACGCCGCTGTCGCCTTCGATCAGCGTCATGTTGGCGATGTCGAGCCCACGCACCTGGTAGATTCCGGGCACGACCTCGAACAGGCCGTGTTGCATGTTGAGCCGCGACTGCCGCCACAGGCTCGGATTGACCGTGGCCGGCGCCTGCTCGGCGGAGAGAAAGCCGTAAGGCTCGAGGCTCCAGACCGTCCGCCCTTGCGGATTGGTGATCTCCGCGTTCTCGATCGTGCCGAGGAAGCCGCGCGCGGCGTCGTCGAAATCCCGCGTATCGGAGAACGGCAGCGCGTTCAGCATCGCTGTTTGCTGCGCGATGACGAACGGCGTTGCGCCCTTCGGCCCGTTGCTGGCTTCGATGCTGCTCATACTGCCCTCCCGGCTCGTCCCTTGGGAGGCATCTAACCGCATCTCGATTGCGGTTCCAACAAGTCCTTACGCAGCCAAACCTCCGGCCACCGGCTTACCGGAGGCGCGCATGTCCGCCGTCCGCAGCTCCCGCGCCAGCACGTAGCCGCCGCCGTCCTGCTTGGCGCGGTACATCGCCCGGTCGGAGCGCGACAACAGCCCCTCCACCGTGCGCCCATCCTGCGGCGCGACGGCAACGCCGACGCTGACGCCGAGCCCGATCACCTGCCCGTCGACATGATAGGGCGCGCTGAGCGATTGCACGATCCGCCGTGCCATCGCTTCCGCATCGGTCGCCGCGCGCTGCACCAGGATGAACTCGTCGCCGCCCATCCGGACCACGAGATCATGAGCTGCGGCAAGCGCCTTGAGCCGCCCGGCCACCTACTTGAGCAGCGCGTCGCCGACTGGATGGCCGAACCGGTCATTGGCCTCCTTGAAGCGGTCGAGATCGAGCGCGTGGACGGCGATCATGCTGGAATTTCCGTCCGCCAGCATTCGCGGCAGATCCTCCGCCAGCACCGAGCGGTTAAAGACGCCGGTCATCGAGTCCGAGCGCGCGAGCCGCTCGAACTGTCGCTTGAGCGTGATCTGGCTGATCGAGGCATTGAAGCTCAGCCGCACCATCTCGAAGCTGGCGGCCACATACTTCAGGATGAGGAGCCCGAGCCCGACATGGCGCAGATCGGGCTGCATGAACGTCACGATCGCGGCGGGCGCGGCGATCGCGACCTGATCGAGCAGTGCTGCGACCGGGCGCAGTGCCAGCCGCGCCACCACGCCGGCACCGAAGCCGAAACCGATGCCGACCGCCATCACGCAGCAGAGCGCGTCGCCGAGCACGATGCTGCGCGCGGCAAACACGCCCAGTACCAAGGCGGTGATGACGGTGCCGGCAATGTACCGCCGTTCCCAGCGCGCGGCCTCGGCCCGATCCAGCCGCGACGGCTGCGTGAGGCGACGGCGGAACGCAGCGATTTCGGACAGACGGATCATGGCCACGACGACACCGGCGACCGTAAGGGCTGCCGTGACCGCGTCACCGGTCTCGTAGGTTGTGATCGCGCCGACCATCACCTGGCAGACGGCGGCGAGAATAGTAGGGATCGTCGTGCCGTGCAGGCCCGTGATCACTTCCATGTAGACGGCATCGGAAATCGACGCCCGTCCGGATTCCATTCTATTGAACAACATGCCAGCCTCATCCGCTCGCATGGTCCTACCGCACATCTGTAAAAATGTGTGCATCGCACAGCGGTGGCATTTGAACGAGCGGATTTACCGCGCGTTAGCCATGCATCGCCTGAGCTCGGCTACATGCCGAGCAGCCTCGGCAGCCACAGCGACAGACCGGGCCAGTATGTCACGACCACCAGGAATCCCAGCATTGTCAGCAGCCATGGCCACACCGCAACCGTGAGCTCGGTGATGCCCATCTTGGCGATGCCTGAGGCGACGTAGAGATTGAGGCCGACCGGCGGATGGCACAGCCCGACTTCCATGTTGACCGTCATCAGGATGCCGAAATGGATCGGATCGATGCCGAGCTTGATCGCAACCGGAAACAGGATCGGCGCCATGATCAGGATGATCGAGGACGGCTCCATCACGTTGCCGGCCAATAGCAGCAGGAGATTGACGACGAGCAGGAAGCCGATCCAGCCGAGGCCCTGGTCGATCATCCATTGCGCCAGCGCTTGCGGCACGTTCTCGTAAGTCATCAGGAACGAGAACAAGACGGCGTTGGTGATGATGTAGAGCAGCATCGCCGAAAGATTTGCCGACGACAGCAGCACGCGCGGCACGTCTCGCAGCTTCAAATCCTTGTAGATGAAAACTGCGACGATGAAGGCGTACACCGCGCTGACGGCGGCAGCTTCGGTCGGTGTGAACAGGCCGCTGTAGATGCCGCCGATCACGATCACGATCAGCAGGATACCCCAGATCGACTTGCGGAGCGCATCGAAGCGCTCGTAGAGGGTTGCTTTCGGCATCCTCGGATAGTCGTTACGCCAGGCTCGATAGAACGTCGTGGCGCCGAGCAGCATGGCGAGCACCATTCCCGGCACAATGCCGGCGATGAACAGCTTGCCGACGGAGGTGTTGGTGGAGACGGCGAAAAGAACCATCGGAATCGATGGGGGAATGAGAATTCCCAATGAGCCCGAGGTCGTGATCACGCCCGCCCCGAACCTCTTCGGGAATCCCTGCGCGACCATCGCGGGCAGGATCACCGATCCGATCGCCACCACGGTGGCCGGCGACGAGCCGGAAATCGCGGCGAACAGCGCACAGGCGACCACGCCCGAGAGCGCAAGGCCGCCGTACCAATGGCCGACCAGCGACGTCGCGAACGTGATCATCCGGCGCGCCACGCCGCCATGGGTCAGGAAGTTGCCGGCAAGGATGAAGAACGGGATCGCCATGATCTCGAAGCTCTCGATGCCGGTAAACAGCTTCAGCGCCACCGATTCCGTCCGCACGTCGGTCAGCGTGAACATGAAGCTGAGCACGGTCAGACCGAGCGCGATCGAGATCGGCATGCCCGTGAGCATCAACGACAGCAGAAGGCCGAAAACCACGGCGACACGGAGGCCCTGCGGCAGCGTGATCACGTGCGCCGAATGGGCGAAGCACACGGCGACGATCAGGACCGGCAACAACATCAGGACCCAGCCGAGCGGGCTGCGTTCGTCGCGGACGACCTGACTGCGCGTGACCGGGGCCGGATGGACCGGGTCTATTTCGACGCCCTCGACGCCGGCCATGTCGTGATGCGGCAGCTCGCCGGTGTGATAGAACGACCAGGCGACCTGCAGGAAGCGGAAGCACATCAGCCCGGAGCCGAGCGGGATGGTGAGATACACCAGCCACATCGGCGCTTCGAGGTCGTTAGATTGCTGGCCGGTCTGCCACATCTGGCCGACGAACGCGGCGCCGAAATAGCACACGATGGCCGTGAAAAGGGCGCCGCACATCAGGCCGAACGTGATGACGCGGCGGCGCGATCCGCCGGGAAGGACATTGACCAGGACGTCGACGCCGACATGGATGCCGGTGCGCACCCCGTAGGCCGCACCGAACTTCGCCATCCAGATGAACATGTAGATGCAGAGTTCCTGCGCCCAGGACAAATCGAGAGCGGCAAGCCAGACGAACGCCGCTCGCGCGGGGACGGCCAGCAAGGCCAGGTTGCGGGCCTCCGCCCATTTGGCGATGTCGATCGACAGCCCGGCGCCATATCGGTGCAGCACGGCAACGAAGATGAGCAATGTCGCGGCCGCGATCATCGTCGCGATCAGCCATTCCTCGAGATGATCGAGCACACGATTCAATGCACGCAGCAACTTGGTCCCCTCAGCTTGGCTCATCATTCAAGAGCAACGGCCGGGAGTGCGATCACCCCCGACCGTTCATGGTTGTTCTTATAACGCGCCGGCGTCAGTTCATCTTGACGTCGAGTTCCTTGGCGACGAGATCGAGCACCTCCTGCCCGACCCGCCCCTTCGCCCATTTGTAGGTCGGCTGCATCGCTTCCTGCCACGCCTTGCGATCGGCGTCAGTCAGATAGTGCAGCGTGGTCTTGCCCGTCTTCTTGATCTCGGCCAGCGCATCCTCGTTTTCCTGGCGCGCGATCGAGTTGGTATAGTCGGTCGCCTCGTTCATCGCCTTCTCGAGCTGGGCGCGAATATCGGGCGGCAGGCCGGACCAGAATTTCGAATTGACGATGACGGCATATTGCAGGTGCGCGTGATAGGACACGGTGATGTCCTTCTGCACCTCGTAGAACTTCTGCGTCAGGTAGTTGGACGCGGTGTTCTCGCAGCCGTCGACCACGCCCGTCTGCAAAGCCTGGTAGACTTCGGAAAACGCCATGATCTGGGGGATCGAGCCCATGATCCGGAGATATTGGTCGGCGACCTTCGATCCGGAGATGCGGAATTTCAGACCCTGGAAATCGGTTGGCTTCATCAGGGGACGGTTGGCGGAGAGCATGTGGAAGCCGTTGTCCCAATAAGCGAGCCCGGTGATGCCCTTGGTCTCGAGCCTCTGGAACAGCCACTTGCCGATCGTGCCCTTCATCGCGTTGGAATAGGTCTGGTCGTCCTTGAACAACCAGGGCAGGTCGAGCGCCTCGAATTCCTTGATACCGAGCGGTGCGAACTTCGCGGTCGAGGGGGCAAGCATCTGCACCGAGCCGAGCTGCAGCGCCTCGATCTCCTCCTTGTCCTTGTACAGCGTGGAGTTCGGGTAGATTTCGACCTTGACCTTGCCGTCGGTGTACTTCTCCGCAAGTTCCTTGAACTTCAGGGCGCCCTTGCCCTTGGGAGTGTCGTTGGCGACGACGTGGCTGAATTTGATGACGATCGGGCTCTGGGCCTGGGCCGAGATAGGAGACAAGAGAATAGCTGCGGCGGCGACCGCAAGAAGCAGCTTGCGCATGAACGAACCTCCCAACGACCTCTAAAACCGGGTCTTTTTTGTTTTCCGATTTCAGTACTGACAGCAATCCGCCACCCGAACAACTAGACCTAAGCCCAATTTGCCGCAGC
Source organism: Bradyrhizobium sp. i1.15.2 (assembly GCF_040548425.1). Lineage (NCBI taxonomy): Bacteria > Pseudomonadati > Pseudomonadota > Alphaproteobacteria > Hyphomicrobiales > Nitrobacteraceae > Bradyrhizobium > Bradyrhizobium sp. i1.15.2. The sequence continues at coordinate 345,192 of NZ_JBEPRQ010000006.1, forward strand.
CAAGCTGTCTTGCGCAACCCGGCACCTGCTGCGTTCCCGGAAGCGAGCGCTTATGTCGCATTGCGGCAGTGCGATCAGCCGTTGCGCTGGGCGACCATGAACAGACGCCGGAAGGGAAACAGCGTCTGTCCCGCGGCGTTCTTCGGATAGGCCTTTGCGACCCGCATCCCATAGGCGGCTTCGAATGCGGCCTTCTCGTCGCCCTGCAGGATGTCGAGATAGCGCGTCAGCCATGTCCCCTTGGTCCACTCTTTCACGGGATTCTCGCCTTCCAGCACCTGCAGATATTCGGTCTCCCAGATGTCGATATTGGCCGACATCGGAGCAAGAAGACCGTGATAATAGGCCGGCGCTTCGACCGGCGGCGGCGTGACGAGATGCTCGACCTTGGACCGCCAGGGACCGTTCAGCGCCGTCTCGCCGATCAGCACATGCGAGGGCGCCAGAAAGTTGCGCGGCATCTGCACAGCGAGCATTCCGCCGGGCGTCACCTTCTCCATGATCGACGGAAACAGTGCCGCATGATTGGGCAGCCAGTGCAGCGCGGCATTGGAATAGACCACGTCATATTGCTTCGTCGGGCGCCAATGGCCGAGATCCTCGTGCGACCATTCCACGTCCGGCGCCGCCTTGCGGCCGGCGGCAACCATCTCGGCTGATCCCTCGACACCGGTCACCGTCGCGTCCGGCCAACGCTCCTTGATCAGCCTGGTGACGTTGCCGGCGCCGGCGCCAAGATCGGCAACCGCACGCGGGCCAGCATCCGGAATCCGCATCAAGAGGTCGACGGCGGGCCGGAGCCGGTGGCCGGAGAATTTCAGATATTGCTGCGGATCCCAGACCATCGCTCGGCGCCTTTTCTTTTTCGTGTTTCCTTCAACGCAGCTCTTGGTTACCACTGCTCGTCCCGGTCGGGCAAATCAGGCTGACGGGGCCAGGGCAGGAAACGAACAGAAAAACGAACAGCCAAACCAACAGCGACAAGCAGAAAAGCAAACAAGAGGGCGTGTCACCATGGATCTCGGGCTCACATCGAAAACCGCCGTCGTCACCGGAGCGAGCATCGGCATCGGCCGTGCCATCGCCAAGGGCTTGGCTGCTGAAGGCGTGCGCGTCGTCGGCGTGGCACGGCGCACCGACCTGCTCGCCGAGCTGGTAAGCGAAGTCGGCTCCGGTCTGATCACGCCATTCGAGCAGGACGTGATGGCCAAGGACGCGGCGGAGAGGATTTCGGCCTTCGCCGTGAGCGAGCTCGGCCATGTCGACATCCTCATCAACAATGCCGGCGGCAGCCGCCCACTCCCCGTCGATGCGCCCGACAGCCAATGGGACGAAGCGATCGCGCTGAACTTCACCAGCTACCGCCGCATCGCGCATGCGCTGCTGCCGCAGATGATCGAACGCAAATGGGGCCGCATCGTCAACATCACCGGCAAGTCCGAGCCGGAAGGCCTCAACGCCGCGTTCGCCGCCAAAGCCGCCGTGCACGCCTGGGCCAAGGGCCTGTCGCGCGAGATCGGCGAGCACGGCATCACCATCAACTGCATCCCGCCCGGCCGCATCATGAGCGAACAGATCCGCCGCAACTACGCGCCCGATTATCGCGAGCGGTTCGCGGAAGAAGAGATTCCTGTCGGCTATTGGGGCGAGCCCGAAGACCTCGCCGCGCTCGCGGTCTTTCTGGCGTCGCCCGTGGCGCGCTACATCACGGGCACGGTGATCCCGGTGGATGGGGGGCTGAGGAGGTATCAGTTCTGAGCGAATTGGCTCGCCCGCTCGCCGAAAGGCCGCCGCAGTTATTCGATCACGTCGTCCGCGCGCACCAGCAACGACGGAGGTATCTCGACGCCGAGCGCCTTTGCGGTCTTGTGGTTGATGACGGTCTTGAACTGCGTCGGCTGCTCGATGGGAATCTCGGCGGGGTTGGCACCCTTCAATACCTTGTCGACGAAAACAGCCGCGTGGCGGAACATTGCGGTGAAGTCCACACCGTAACCCATCAGGGCGGCCCCGCGGGAGGCGACGATGGGTGCGGCAACCGATGGCACCCTGCATTTGTCCACAATCGCGGCCACCATGGACGTGTTGGTGACAAACGCGTTTGCGTCCGTGATCACGAGGCCGTCCATCGGGTTAGAGCCGACGAGTGACAGCGCGCTTTCGAGATCGCCGGGAACGTCGACCTCGATAGGTAACAGCTCCATCTTCAATGCCTGCGCCGCGTTCCTCATGGTGCTCATTGTAGCGTTGTTCAGTGGATTTCCTCGCTGCATGAGCACCCCCACGCGTCTGGTCGAGGGAGCCAAGCCTGCGAGAATCTCCAGGCGCTTTGCAGCCAGTTCTGTCAGGAAAAACGTTTGTCCCGTGATGTTGCCGCCAGGGTGAGCCATGCTGGCTGCAAGGCCTATGGTCACCAGATCGGGGCCCACGATCATCACGGTGGGAATTTTTGCCGTCGCGTTGTGAGCGGCAAGAATCCCGGGATATGTGGCTGTGACGAGAACGTCAACATCAAGAGCGACAAGTTCATTCGCAAGCGCCGGCAGCCTGGCGTCGTCGCCACCGGCGTCGCGATATTCGACATGAATGTTCGCGCCGTTAACCCAACCGAGATCGCTGAGCCCCTTGAGGAATGAGTCTACTTCCAAATTCCGCGGTGGGGGGAGGAGAAGGCCAATTCGGGGCATTCGCTTCACTTGCTGTGCTCGCGCTGCCAGAGGCAACGCAGACGCCACACCAACCAGAGTCAGGAATTCTCGTCGTTTCATTATCAATCCGATCTCATACACCCCGGCTGAGAACAGCCATTGTTCTACGTTGGTCCAAGCTGCACTGATGACCGGGTCAGGTCAAAGGCGGCAGTCTGCACCGGAGGCGATGACTTCTGCTCTAGCCAGACTCCGGACCTGCCGATGCCGTATGCCAAGCGACGATAAGGGCCATAAGCGGAAGTGATCACATTAAACGGGGTAGCGCCATTTCAATGCGCGCCGCACGAACAAGAGCGCTGCTACCACGATCACCAGGACGACAAGATAGGCGGCAACAGCCCACCGCTCGTGTGGCAGGTAACCCGGAGCCAACATAAGCACCACTAGAACGCAAAGGAGCGCCGTTTGTGCGTAGAACAGCGGCGAGCGCAGCATTCCCGTCGGTTTCAGTTCCGCAAGCCGGTCGCCAGCACGCGTCGCGCGACGGTAAACAAACACTAAGACTGCGAAGGCAACAATCCAGGCCATACAACCCCGCTAGCAGTTCAGAATTTATGATACCTCAACGTGCGGTGGAAAAGGCAACATATCCAGCCTAACGTCTGCAACGGGTCCAAAAGGTGAATGCCGGAGCTGCCCGCGTAGATCTGCTTCAGCACAGGAGCGGGCATCGCTCCTTCACGGGAAGCACACATGGTCTTTTGCGGACCGGTGCAATCCTAGCATCCTGCCAGTGTTTTGCCCGACAGGTCAACGTCATGGCCGCGGTGAATGTCGTCGCTGCGCGGTTCGGAAATCCCTTATTAATCAAGGGGCCTTCTACTGTGCATGGGGTTGTTTTCGCGTTTTTTGTTTTGAGCCTTTAAAAAAAACACGCAAGACCCGCAGGACCACCTCACTCCGCCTGCAAGATCTCTGCGATCGCGGCCCCCGCCGCGATGGTGCCGAGCTTGCCGCCGACATCGCGCGTTGCCCTGCCTTCGCCGATCGCTTTTGCCACCGCCACCTCGATCGCACGAGCGGCTTCCTCGTACCGTACCGCGCCGCTGTTCTCGCCGTGCCAGGCCAGCAGCAGGGCCGTCGACAGGACCAGCGAGACCGGATTTGCGACGTCCTGGCCTGCAATGTCAGGCGCCGAACCGTGCGCGGCCTGCGCCATGGCGTGGCTGTGACCGACATTGAGCGAGCCGCCGAGGCCGAGGCTGCCGGAAAGCTCTGCGGTGAGATCGGACAGGATGTCGCCGAACATGTTGGTGGCGACGATGACGTCGAAGCGGTCGGGGTTGCGTACAACATGCGCCATCATGGCGTCGACGAGGATGTCGTCGACGGCGAGGCCGGGATAGGCATTCGCCGCCTCGCGGCAGATGTCGAGGAACATGCCGTCGCCGAGCTTGAGCACATTGGCCTTGTGCACGATGGTGAGATGCTTGCGCCGCTTCATCGCCAGCCGGCACGCCGCATGCGCGATGCGTTCGCAGCAATGGCGCGTGATCCGGCGCAGCGAGATCACGACATCCGATGTGACCAGCATCTCGCCATTGCCCTGCTCCATGTTGCGGTCGGCGTAAAACCCTTCCGTGTTCTCGCGCACCACGACAAGGTCGAAATCACCGACCCGGCCGGACAGCCCCGCATAGGTGCGTGCGGGCCGGACATTGGCGTAGAGGTCGAGGTTCTTGCGGAAATACCGCGACGGGTTGATCTCGCCATGGGCCTCGTCCTTGAAGTCGAAAGTCGCGGTCGGCCCGAGGATCAGCCCGTCGGCGGCACGGACGATGTCGAGCAGCTCGGGGCGCACCGTCGTACCGAATTGTTTGAGGCTCGCATGGCCAACTGCGTGCTCCTCCAGCCGCAGATTGAGCTGGAAGCGCTCGGAGGCGGCACGCAACACGCCTGATGTCGCGGTCGTGATCTCGGGCCCGATGCCGTCACCGGGCAAAACGACGATGTGCATGGCGCTCCCCTGACATTGCAGCAGCTCATGCGATCATACGCCGGCGCCAGGAATCATCGCCCAGCCTTCGCGCATACACTGCATGCAAGCATATGCCTGTGGAAGGCGGCCGCGCCGTAGTACATGCCAAGTCCCCTGGAGCCGGCCGCCGGAGCAACGCGCTAACGCAATGACAATCACGTTACCCGCCGCCGCGCGCAAGCCCGACCACACCATTTCCGACGGCCTTCCGCCCGCACAGCGGCGCTGGGCCATTGCCGCGATCTTCACCGCGCTGGCCATGGCCTCGCTCGACACCGCGATCGCCAACATCGCGCTGCCCGCCATTGCCGGCGACCTGCATGTCAGCCCTGAGCAATCGGTCTGGGTGGTCAACGTCTACCAGATCGCGCTGGTGGCGACGCTGCTGCCGTTGGGAGCACTCGGCGAGATCGTCGGGCACCAGCGCATCTATCTCGGCGGCCTGATCCTGTTCACCATCGCCTCGCTGTTCTGCGCGGTGGCCTGGTCGCTGGAGAGCCTGCTGGTTGCGCGCACGCTGCAAGGGTTAGGTGCGAGCGGCATCATGAGCGTCAACACGGCGCTGGTGCGCTTCGTCTATCCCGGCCGGATGCTCGGCCGCGGCTTCGGCCACAACGCGCTGGTGGTCGCGACCGCCTTCACCTTCGGTCCCTCGATCGCCTCCGCCATCCTCGCGCTCGGCCCGTGGCCATGGCTGTTCGCCGTCAACATCCCGTTCGGCCTCGTCGCGATCGGCATCGGCTTTGCGATGCTGCCGAAAACGCCGCGCGCCGATCACGGCTTTGACTTCCTCGGCGCGATCCTGGCGTCGGCCTGTCTCGGGTTGTTCATCACGGGCATCGGCAGTGCTGCGCACAATCTGTCACCAGTGGTCGTGGGCATCGAGCTGCTCACGGCCCTGGTGCTCGGCTTCATCCTGACGCGCCGCCATGCCGACCATCCCGCGCCGATGCTGCCGATCGATCTGTTCAGTCGGCCGATGTTCGCGCTGTCGGCGGCGACCGCGGTATGCTCGTTCGCGGTGCAGGGCCTCGCCTTTGTCTCGCTGCCGTTCTATTTCGAGGACGTGCTGGGGCGTTCGCAGGTCGAGACCGGCTTCTTCATGACGCCGTGGCCGCTGGTGGTCGGCATCATGGCGCCGATCGCGGGGCGCCTCTCCGACCGGCACGCGGTCGGACTGCTCGGCGGCATTGGGCTCGTGATGCTCGGCCTCGGCATGGCGCTGCTGGCGATGCTGCCGGCCAATCCTGCGATCCCCGACATCATCTGGCGGATGGTGATCTGCGGCATGGGGTTCGGCTTCTTCCAGGCGCCGAACATGAAGGCGGTGATGTCGAGCGCGCCGCCACATCGCAGCGGCAGCGCCTCCGGCATCGTCGCCACCGCGCGCCTGACCGGGCAGACGACGGGGGCCGCGCTCGCCGCAGCCTGCTTCTCGCTGGCCGGTCACGACGGCGCAGTCGTGGCATTGGCACTTGGCGCCGGCTTCGCCGCGCTCGGCAGCGTGATGAGCTTTTTGCGGCTGGCGGTGAAGTAGACCGTCAGGCCAGATGCCGGGCCGCCGTTACCTCGACAGTCGCCACCGGAACGACCGTTTCCTCGTCGAGCGCAGCGAGGCGCTCATCGATGGCAGCGATGACCTTGCGCGAGAACGGCCCGAGATGCGCATAGGCCGCGATCATCTGCACGGCGATCCGCGCCGATGAGGTGTCGCGCTTGGCGCAGTTCATGAAGGTCTGCCACAGCGGCCCTCGCGCCTCGGGAAGGGCTGTGACCACCTTGTGCACCGTTTCCATCGCCCCGAGCCCGGCGCGGATATCGCCCTCGGCGAGCTCTTGGCGCTGCCTGGACCGGTCGAGCAGCGTCATCAGGCGATCAACGCGCCTTGCATAGGCCTCTGGGCTGTAGATGTGCTCCAGCACGCGCTTGTAGTCCGTCAGGATGTCGCGCAACGGGCGCACCGGATCGAAGTTGATCCCGGCGGTACACTGATCGGCGCCGATGGTCGGCGCCAAATCGTGGCCGGGGTGCAGCCGGCCTTCGCGCTCGAGGCGGCGCGTCAGCTGCGTGTTCGGCAAGGCATAGAGCAGGCCGACCATGCTGACCGGGATCGCCGCCTCTTCGATGAAGTCGATCATGGCATCCGCCATCGAGAGCTTCTCATTGTCGAAGCCGACGATGAAACCGGCGGTGACGAGCATGCCCGCGGCGTAGATCTTGTGGATGCTCTCGGCGATGTTGCGCCGCGTGTTCTGCTTCTTCCGCATCGCGACCAGCGTCGCCGGATCCGGACTTTCGATGCCGACGAAGATGGCGAAGAAATTCGCCTGACCCATCAGCTCCAACAGCTCGGGATCGTCGGCCAGATTGACCGAGGCTTCAGTCGACAACTCGAACGGATAGCCGTGAGCACGCTGCCATTCGGCGAGCTCGGGCAGGAACAGCCGCAGCGACTTCTTGTTGCCGATGAAGTTGTCGTCGACGAAGTCGAGATGGCCGCGGTAACCCATGGCGTAGAGCCTGTCGAGCTCGTTCAGCATTTGCTCATTCGTCTTGGTTCGCGGCACCCGGCCATAGAGCTCGATGATGTCGCAGAACTCGCAGGTGAACGGGCAGCCGCGGGAATACTGCACACCGAGATAAAGGTAGTCCTCGAACTTCAGCAGGTCGAAGCGCGGCACCGGCGTCTTGGTGACGTCGGCCTGGAATTTTGGCGCGATGAAGACGCCGGAGCGGGCGCCACTGTCCCAGGCCGCGACGAATTCGTGGAGAACGCTCTCGGCCTCTCCGAGCACCTGGAAGTCGGCCCTCTCATAGATATGGGGGCTTGAGGTGGGATCGGGACCGCCGACGACCACCGGCTTGCCCGCGGCACGGCAAATTTCGATCAGGCGCAGCGTGTCGGCCTGCTGCGGCATCATTCCGCCCGTGAAGACGACGTCGGCCCAGGAAAGATCCTCGTCGCTGAAGGCTTCCGTGTTGCAATCGATCAGCCGGACCGTCCAGTGCTCGGGCAACATCGCGGCAACGGTGATCAGCCCCAAAGGGGCCGCAGGGCGCTTCACGCCCAACACTTTGCAGGATTCGCCAAAGCTCCAGAAGGACTCTGCCGAGAACAGCGGATAGAGCATCAGGACTTTGCAAGGCTGCGGTACGTTCATGGAACCTCTTTTTGGCTGATTCCACTGTAGCAGAGCATTGTCGACTTGCACCCCGGCAAAAGAGACAAACTGTCGCTCCGGTTCCAAGGGCGTCTGCGCACGGAAGCCGGTAGACGTCGCCCCAAGCCGTGCCGCGGGCCGCCCAGGGAGCAAATCTCTGGCGGCTACCCCCCGGACTGTTGATTTGAACGTTTCCAATTTGCCGGACACATTGCGCCCCTGAGTCCAATCGGTGGATTGGGCCAATCAGGGGACTGCGATGGCAAACCTAACAATCAACGGAAAAACCTTCACGCTCGACGTCGAGCCGGATACGCCCCTGCTCTGGGCGATCCGCGAGAATGCCGGCCTGACCGGCACGAAATATGGCTGCGGCATTGCACAATGCGGCGCCTGCACCGTTCACATCGACGGCGTCGCCACCCGCTCCTGCGGCGTTTCGGTCGGCGAGGCCGCAGGTAAGAAGATCACGACCATCGAAGGGCTCGCCTCCGGCAACGCACTGCACAAGGTGCAGGAAGCCTGGATCGCCCAGGATGTGCCGCAATGCGGCTATTGCCAGAGCGGCATGATCATGGCGGTGGCGGCGCTGCTGAACGAGAAGCCGAAGCCGACCGACGCCGACATCGACGAGGCCATCACCAATATCTGCCGCTGCGGCACCTTCCAGCAGGTGCGCGAAGCGATCCACACGATCGCAAGCGCATAAGGAGCCGTCACATGAACAAGCATGTCTCTCCCAGGATGAACCGCCGCGCCTTCGTCGTCGGCACCGCCGCGGTCGGCGCAGGTCTCGCAATCGGCCTCGATATCCCCTTCGGCGGCCCCGCCGTAGTCCGCGCGGCCGACGGCTCCCCCGAGATCGGCGCCTGGGTCGTGGTCAGGCCCGACGACACCGTCGTCATCCGCATCGCCCGCTCCGAAATGGGCCAGGGCTCGCTCACCGGCCTTGCCCAGCTCGTCGCCGAGGAACTTGAATGCGACTGGTCGAAGGTCTCGACCGAATATCCGACACCGGGCCAGAGCGTCGCCCGCAAGCGCGTCTGGGGCGATTTCTCGACCGGCGGCAGCCGCGGCATTCGCTCCTCGCAAGACTATGTCCGCAAGGGCGGCGCCACCGCACGCGTGATGCTGATCCAGGCCGCCGCCGAGGCGTGGAACGTGCCGGCGTCCGAATGCACGGCCGCCAACAGCGTCATCACCCACACGCCGTCCGGCAAGACCACGACCTACGGCAAGGTCGCCGAGGCCGCGGCCAAGCTGACGCCGCCGGCCGACGTCAAGCTGAAGGATCCCAAGGACTGGAAGCTGATCGGCAAGGGCGTGAAGCGGCTGGACACCGCCGAGAAGACCACCGGCACCATGATCTACGGCATCGACGTCAAGCTGCCGGGCATGCTGAACGCCGCGATCAAGGATTGCCCGGTGTTCGGCGGCAAGCTGACGAGCTATGACGAAGCCAAGATCACCGACATGAAAGGCGTCAAGAAGGTCGTCAAGGTCGGCGACACCGCGGTCGCGGTTGTTGCCGATACCTGGTGGCAGGCCAAGACCGCGTTGGAGGCGCTGCCGATCGTCTGGGACGAGGGCGACAACGCCAAGGTCTCGAGCGAATCGATTGCAAAGTGGTTGGCCGAGGGTCTCGACAACGCGCAGCCGGCCTATGTCGGCAACAAGAACGGCGACGCCAAGGCGGCGATCGCCGGTGCCGCCAAGAAGATCGAGGCCGTCTACAGCTATCCCTACCAGAACCACGCCACGATGGAGCCGATGAACGCCACGGCGCTCTATACGGCCGACAAGTGCGAGGTCTGGTGCGGCACGCAGAATGGCGAGGCGGCCTTCGCCGCCACGTTGGAAGCGTCGGGCCTGCCGGCGGAGAAGTGCGACGTGCACAAGGTGATGCCCGGCGGCGGCTTCGGCCGGCGCGGCCAGACCGACTATGTCCGTCAGGCCGTCTTGATCGCCAAGCAGATGCCGGGCACGCCGATCAAGCTGTTGTGGTCGCGCGAAGAGGACATGGCGCACGGCAGATATCACCCGATCACCCAGTGCAAGATGACCGGCGCGTTCGATGCGGACAACAATCTGGTCGCGCTGCACTACCGCCTGTCCGGGCAATCGATCCTGTTCTCGCTCCGCCCCGAAGCGCTGCAGAACGGCATGGATCCGGCCGCATTCCAGGGCGTCGCCCAGTCCGGCGAAGCCGCGTTCGGTTACTCGGTGCCAAACCTCCTGGTCGAGCATGCGATGCGCAACCCGCACGTTCCGCCGGGCTTCTGGCGCGGCGTCAACGTCAATCACAACGCGATCTACATGGAATGCTTCATGGACGAGCTGGCCCAGGCCGCAGGCCAGGATCCGCTCGAATTCCGCCGCAAGCTGATGGGCAATCACCCCAAGCATCTGGCGGTGCTCAATGCCGTGGCCGAGAAGATCGGCTGGAGCACCCCGGCGCCGCAGGACATCTATCGCGGCATCGCGCAGGTCATGGGCTATGGCAGCTATGTCGCCGGCGCCGCCGAAATCTCGGTGACCGACGGCAACAAGATCAAGGTGCATCGTATCGTCGCTTCAACTGATCCCGGCTACGTCGTCAATCCGGCCCAGGTGGAGCGGCAGATCGCGGGCTCCTTCGTCTATGGCCTCTCCGCGCTGTTCTACGGCGGCTGCACCGTCAAGGACGGCAAAATCGAGCAGACCAACTTCGACACCTACAATTCGATGCGCATCAACGAGATGCCGAAGGTCGAATCGGTGATGGTGCCGAGCGGCGGGTTCTGGGGCGGAGTCGGCGAGCCGACCATCGGCGTCGCAGCGCCAGCGGTGCTCAATGCGTACTTCGCGGCGACGGGCAAACGCATCCGTTCGGTGCCGTTGCGCGACCAGAACATCACCTTCGCCTGAGACACGCCGCGGGGGGGGGGGCCGGCCCCCCCGCCCCCCCTCCCGACCCACCCCCAAGAAAAGCCCGGGGCCCCCCGCGGGGGGCCCCCCCGCCCCCGCCCCCCGGCCCCCCCCAAACCCCCCCCC
>NZ_JBEPRQ010000007.1:0-347153 GCF_040548425.1 Bradyrhizobium sp. i1.15.2
TCAGCTATCAGGTGGACGATGGGGCCGGCGCCAATCACGCCAGCAACATCGCGACCTCGACGGTGGCGGTGACGCCGGTCAACGACGCGCCGGTGTTGAACGCTAATGGTGGCACGCTGTCCTATACCGAGAACCAGGCGGCGACGGCCATCGACACCGTGCTGACGGCGTCGGATGTCGACAGCACGAATCTGACCGGGGCGACAGTATCGATCACAACCAACTTCGCCTCAGGCCAGGATGTGCTCGGCTTCACCAACCAGAACGGCATCACGGGCAGCTACAATGCGGGGACCGGCGTGCTGACGCTGACCGGTTCTGCGACTGTGGCGAATTACCAGGCGGCGCTACGTTCGGTGACGTATTCGAACTCAAGCGATAACCCCTCGGGTGCGACCCGCACCATCAGCTATCAGGTGGACCATGGGGCCGGCGCCAATCACGCCAGCAACATCGCGACCTCGACGGTGGCGGTGACGCCGGTCAACGACGCGCCGGTGGCGCAGAATGACGCATATATCCTCGACACTTCAGGCGGAAATATCTTGACGGTTACAACGCCAGGAGTTCTCACCAACGACTCTGATCCAGACAGTGCAATAACTGCGGTCAAAGACACCAACCCGACCCACGGAACGGTGACGCTTAACCCCAATGGCTCATTTACTTACACGCGGACAGACTCTTTCTTAGGCACGGATTCGTTCACCTATCATACTTCAGATGGCTCTCTCTCTTCCAATCCTGTGACCGTCACAATAACGTTGGCCGGTAGCGTCAGTGGACACGTGATCAATTTTGGAAACGGTACTGACATTGCCAATTTCGCCAACAATACTTTTGATGGAAATACGCCGGCCCCTTCAGGCAATTGGTCTGTCTTGATGGGCAATGGCGGCGATACTCTGGTGACAGCATGGAATCACATCAACGGGACAACCACCTATAACGGTGGAAATGGTACAGACGACATCACCCTGGTTTTCTCCTCCACTCAGCTTGAGCAAGTTCTCTCGAATGCAACGTTCGAAGGAGCGTTACAAAACTACTTTAACGGTTCTCCGACAGGAACTCTCGACCTTTTAGCTTCGAGCTGGCAAGCGAGCGCCACCGCTTTCGAAAACGGAAATCTCGCGCTCGCACTCAATGGAGGTGGCGCTGCGACCTATTCCGCGATCGCCGATGACTTGCCCAATCTCCTTGCGGGGTTAACCGGCAATTCTTCGGATAATACCCTGGTCGGAACTGCCAACGGTGAGACAATCTCGGGTAACGACGGCAACGATATCGTGGTGGGTCTCGGCGGCGACGATACCCTGAATGGCGGAAACGGCTCCGATCTGCTTCTCGGCGGTTCTGGAAACGATACGCTCACCGGCGGGGCCGGCATTGATATTCTGTCAGGCGGCACCGGAAACAACACGTTCAGGTATACGGCCGTTACCGACTCAAACCATGCCGGCTTCGATATTGTCACCGATTTTGCGTCGGGGTCTGACAAAATCGCGGCCACCTCGGGACTTGCAATCACATCGATCGGCACGTCGTTGGCTACGGCGACGAGCTCAGTTGCGGCCCATACATTTGCCTGGTTTGTCGATACTGCCAACAACCAGACGATCGTCTACGGTAACGCCACGAATGGCGCCCTCAACGGCGGCACCGCCAGCCTGCTGGAAATACACCTCGCAGGGGTGACGTCATTGACTGCCACCGATTTTGCGACGGGAGTAGCTCCGGCCGGCATCGCCGGCGAGCAGATCAACCTTGGTCTGACCGATCCCTCGTCGGACCTGAACGACCTGATAACGGTCACAGTCAGCGGTGTTCCGTTGGGGTGGAGTTTGAACGCGGGGACGAACGAAGGCAACGGCACCTGGACGGTGCAAACAAATGATGTCCGGTCGCTAGCAGTTACCACGCTCACCGACTTCGCGGGTGCGGTTGTCCTGAACGTTGCCGAAACGTGGACGGAGGCAGACGGCAGCACGGGAACCAGGGTTGTTTTCGACAATATTGAAGCTTACGCGGCCGGTTCACCAATCTTCGCCATTTCGGGCGACGACAACCTGATCGCTTCGAGCGGCAACGACTTGCTCGTTTTCGCTCAACCGATTGGCCGGGATACGATCTACAATTTTGCCACCGCGCACGACCAGATCGATCTGGTCGGTTATGCCGAGTTCACCGGCTTTGGCGACATTCAGGCGCACACGGCCAATGACAGTAACGGCAACGCGGTGATCTCAGCGGGAGAGGGGCAGTCGATCACGCTGCATGGCATCGATGCGAATTCGCTCACCGCGAGCGACTTCGTCTTCGATCAAACGCCGATCACTGAAAACGCAGGCCACATGGTGATCGCCGATGGTGCAATCCTGCCGCTCTCCGGCATCATCGACAATACCGGCACGATCGAGTTGAAATCGACCGGAAGCGGGACGGAGCTTGAGCTGATCGAACACGGCATCACGCTCCAAGGTCATGGGCAGGTCATTCTGTCCGACGATAGCGAGAACGTGATCACCGGAACGGTCTCCGACGTCACGCTGACGAACGTGGACAACACGATCTCCGGCGCCGGCCACCTCGGGGATGGGGTGATGGTGCTGGTCAATGAAGGCACGATCATCGCCACCGGCACCAATGCACTCGACATCGATACCGGATCTAACGCCGTCACCAACCCCGGGACGCTCGAGGCAACCGGAACCGGTGGACTGGAGGTCCACAGCGACCTCATCAACACCGGCGTGTTGTGGGCCAATGGCGGCAGCGTCACAATCGATGGCAATGTCAGCGGTAACGGAATGGCTCAGATTAGCGGTTCGGCCACACTCGAATTCGGAGCGGCCTCATCTGCGAATGTAGCGCTTGATGCCCAAGCGACCGGGACAATCGTGCTCCATGACTCCTTCGACTTTAGCGGGGTCGTGTCCGGATTTAACGGGGATGACCACCTGGATCTCCTCGATGTGGCATTCGGGGCCGGCACGACCGCGAGCTATGTCGCAAATCAGGTCGGTACGGGAGGAACCCTGTCGGTGACCGACGGAGTCCATACCGCCCATATTACCCTGTTGGGCCAGTACGACCCCGCGGGCTTCCAAACAGAGGCAGACAAGAACACGGGAACGCTCATCAGCTACCACGACCATCTGGCCTGATGCGCTGCGATGGCGAATGTTGCGGCCCCGACTTTGGACTACGACGTCCGGCGTTCGGCATTGATTTTGAAGAGGGGCGGATTTTCCGCTGATCTGTATGAGTGCTCCGTCCAAAGGACCCGACGAACTCCGGCGTTTGCTGCAAGGCTGCCAGGGCTATTTCGTCACCGCCGCGATCTTCAGCTTGGCGATCAATCTGCTTTACCTGGCCGGGCCGCTCTACATGCTGCAGGTCTATGACCGGGTGATCTCGAGCGCCAGCGAAGTCACGCTGCTGATGCTCACGATCGCGCTGTTGATGGCGTTTCTGGCGCTGGCAGGGCTGGATGCCGTACGCGCCCGCGTGCTGACCCGCGCCAGCATTCGCCTCGACCAGACGATCGCGGCGCGCGTGATGACGGCGATCATTCATCGCTCCGCTGGCGCCGGCGGCGCGCGCAGCCAGCTGCTGCGCGATTTCGACACCTTCCGCCAGTTCGTCACCGGCATGGGGATCCATGCGATCTTCGATCTGCCCTGGGCGCCGATCTACATTGCCGTGATTTTTGTGCTGCACCCGTTGCTGGGGGCGTTCGCATTGGGCTGCTCCATCCTGCTGATTCTTATGGCCCTGTTTAACGAGTGGCGGGTCAAGCCGCCGTTGACGGAGGCCGGCGAGGCGGCTTCCCGGAGCTATAGCTTTACCGAGATGAGCCTGCGCAATACCGAAGTGGTGCGGGCGATGGGCATGACCGAAGGGCTGCTGAGGCGTTGGGCCCGTGATCGCACCCGCATGCTTGAACGGCAGGTCTCTGCGAGCGATCGCGCCGCCACCATGCAGAGCATCATCCGTTTTCTGCGGCTTGCCATGCAGTCGATGATACTTGGCCTCGGCGCCTATCTCGTGATCGAGCGACTTGCAACCGTCGGCGCCATGTTCGCCGCGAGCATTCTGCTCGGAAGAGCCCTGCAGCCGGTAGAGCAGATCGTTGGATCCTGGCGCAATCTTGTATCTGCTCGTGGAGCATTCCTGCGCATCCGCGAGCTCTTGAAAGCCGATCCCCAACGGGAGGTCGGTTTGACGCTGCCGCGCCCGCAGGGCCGACTCTCGGTCGAGGGGCTCTCCTATGTGCCGCCGTTTGGTTCGAAGCCCATCCTGCGCGGGGTATCGTTCGCAATCGAGCCGGGCGAAGTACTGGGCATCATTGGTCCTTCGGGCGCCGGGAAATCCACGCTTTCGCGTCATCTGGTCGGTGTGCTTGCGCCATCTGCTGGCGCGGTGCGACTGGACGGGGCGGACGTCTCGAGCTGGATCAAGACGTCACTCGGCCAGCATATCGGTTATCTCCCCCAGGATATTGAGCTGTTTGCTGACACTGTTGCCGTCAACATCAGCCGATTCCAGGAGGGCGAAGACAGGGAGGTGATTCTGGCGGCGCGGATGGCGGACGTGCACGAGATGATCCTGCGCCTGCCGGACGGCTATGATACGCAGGTGGGAGAAGGCGGCGCCATACTCTCGGGCGGTTATCGTCAGCGTATTGCTCTTGCCCGCGCCATCTTCGCCAATCCGAGCCTTCTCGTGCTCGACGAGCCGAGCTCCAATCTCGACGCCGAAGGAGACGCCGCGCTCGCCGATTGCATTCTTCAACTCAAGAAGCGCGGCACGACGGTGGTGATTATCTCCCATCGGCCGGCCACCATCGGCGTGGCTGACAAGATCCTGGTGCTTCGTGAAGGCGTCGTCGAGATGTTCGGACCGCGCGCCGAGATCCTGGCCCGTCTGACGAGGCCCGTACCGATCCACACGGTCCGCGAGACGACGGGTTAGGACATGGTCATGGCGCTGATGGAGTTTACAAGCCGGTCGAAACCACGCGCATTGGCGCCGAGCTTGACGATTGATCAACTCAGGAGCGGTGCACCGAGCGACTCGATTCGTCGCGTAGCACTCGCGGGATGGCTGATCATCGCCATCTTTTTCGGCGGATTCGGCACCTGGGCGCTGACGGCACCACTCAACGGCGCCGTGGTTGCAAATGCTATCGTCAAGGTCGACGGCAACCGCAAGAGCGTTCAGCACCTCGATGGCGGCATTGTCAGGGAACTGCATGTCCGAGAAGGGGAGCGGGTGCTGGCAGGCGATCTCCTGATCGTTCTGGACGATACGCAGGTCCGTGCCGAGTATGAGGTGCTCACACAACAATATGCCGTGCTTCGTGCAACGGAAGTACGGCTCCTGACGGAGCTCGATCATGGATCCGAGCTGGCCATGCCGGCCGATTTGAGGGCGCGCTCTGATGACCGCTACTTTAAGAGCGTATGGACCGGTCAGCTCAATCAGTTCGACAGTCGGCGAGCATCGCTTGACGGGCAACGAAGCGTCATTCGCGAGAAGATCAACCAGCTTGGGTCACAGATTGTGGGCGCCGAGGCACAGGTCAAGGCCTTCACCGATCAGATCAACTCGGTCCGCAACGAGGCAAAGGATCTTGCGCCGTTGGTCGAACGGGGCCTGATTGCGCGTCCGCGAATTCTCCAGCTGGAGCGGACGGCGTACGGTTTGGAAGGCCAGATCGCCGATACAAAAGCTAGTATCGCGAAGGCCCGCCAGGCCATCGCCGAGCAGGAGCAGCAGATCGCCCAACTCGATAATGATCGGATGACAGATGTCACCAAGGACTTGCGTGACACGCAGGCCAGATTGCTCGAGGTCATTCCGAAGGCGCTGAGTGCAAAGTCGGTCCTGGGTCGCATGGAAATTCGGGCGCCCTATACCGGCCGGGTGGTGGGATTGACCGTGTTCGCCGTCGGCGGCGTCATCCAGCGCGGCGACAAGATCCTCGACATCGTACCGGCCGAGGACGCACTCACCATCGAAGCCCAGGTTGCGGTGGAGGACATCAGCGACGTGCATCCCAATATGCGCGCCGAAGTCCATCTCACCGCCTACAAGCAGCGGATCGTCCCGATCATTCACGGCGACGTCATTCAGGTTTCGGCTGACCGCCTCACTGATCCCAAGACAAATGCGCCGTACTACACGGCCTTTGTCCGGATTGATCAAGGTGAGTTGGCGGACATGCCGAACATTCGCCTGTATCCTGGGATGCCGGCGACCGTTATGATCCCGACCGTTCAGCGAACTGCGTTTGATTACATCGTCGGGCCGCTCGCAATGTCATTCAATCAGTCGTTTCGGCAGAAGTAACCGGTCAAGCAACCGATGGACGAGGCAATCCAGTAGCGACGCCGAGCCGGACGACGAAGGATCAAATGGCCTCGTCCCGGAGGCCAAGTTCGCTTGACGACGCAAATCGCTGCAAAAGCCAGAGGCCGAGGAGGTACGGTGTGAGAGGCACGAGGCCATCAAGGCATTCATAGCGCTTACCGCACGGGCGATATCAACGGCTTACAGACGGCGCGCTAGGTCATCCGGCCGACCTCGCGAAATTTGATCCATGCACGCTGGTGTCGTCGCTGCATCCGCCGGTCATATGCGAGTAGATTGAAAGGGTTGGATGCACTCCGATAGCTCATCGGCTTTGCATAAATATCGAATTTCCGAATAATCAAGTTATACCGCTGGTCATCCATAATAATCCGGTGATTCTTTAATGACTCTCAGCCAGCGCCCTGCCCAGGATTCCGATTGTTGGCCGGCTATCGTCTTTGTATTACGACGTTTTATCGATTTTTGGAATGTCACGACGGCTCGATTTGCGGCGGTTAATTCAGGATGGAATTATATATTAAATATTGACGCTAATAAACATTTAATAGATAGTTTATCGCTGGCGGCCGGATATAATCCGCAGCCGCTGGAAGTTGCCGAGGTGTCTGCAAATTCATCTTGAAAGAAGGGATTCTTCCAATGTTGCAATATTACATCGAGACCAAGGAAGCGTTGAAGCGTCTGCGGACGGACCAGGATGGCGTGGTGTCATTCGAGTACATCATCGTCGCGGTTTGCATCGTTGGCGCGGTGGGTGCTGTGTTTGGTGGCGGAGCTGGTGGTCAGATCGGGGGGGCGCTGACGACCGGGATCGGCGCTATCGTCACCGCTTTCAATACTGCGATCGCTGGTTGATCCAGCCATTTTACGCCGGAGGGGGGCAATCCAGGCTGCCCCCCTGAGTGCTCCCGTTAGTTTGCCTTCCACCTTTTTTGAACCGTGCATTTCATGAGTTGGATTGCTCCCACAGCCTCGATCCTGGAAATCCTGTTGTTGCTCTATGTCGCAACGATGGACGTTGCGACGCGCGTGATCCGAAACGAAATTTGTCTCGCGCTGGCGCTCCTCGGGATAGCCGGTCAATTGCCCAGCCCGATTCAAGTCGCTGTGTCGCTGATCGCAGCCGCGATCCTCTTTCTGCTGCTTTTTGTCCTATACGCGCGCGGAGGAATTGGTGGCGGCGATGTCAAGCTGCTGGTTGCCCTGGCGGTTGGTCTCCCGCCGAGCGGCGTGATGCAGTTGCTGACCGTCACCGTGCTGGCCGGCGGCGTTCTTGCCTTGGGGCATCTGATGATGCGTCACCTGCCATATCCCAGGTTGGCACCCGCCGGATCGTCATTCGCGCGCCGGATCTACGCGATCGAGCGTTGGCGCCATTTGCGACACGCCCCGCTGCCTTACGGAGCCGCTATCGCCTGCGGCGGTATCTGGACCATTTTGAGCAAAGGATCGTGAAATGTCATCCGCGCTGCGTCTGTCGATCATCGTGGTGCTTTTGCTTGCAACCACAGCGTTCGGACTGATCGCCTATAGCATGAACCTGCCGAAGGCGCAGGCTCCGGTCCCAGTACAAGTGACAGAGGCGCCCCTCGCGCCGGCGGCGCCGGCGATGGCCGGATACTTTATCGCGGTACGGCCGTTGCCGAGGGGGACGTTGGCCCGCGAAGAGGATTTCGCCGTGCGCTCGGTGCCGCCGGAGCGCGTTCCCCAGGGGGCTATCCTTGAAACCGCCGAGTCTAAGGCCGGACTTCCGGGTTCACTCATCCGCAACTTCGTCGAAGCGGGCAGTCTCATTACATTGCAGGATATCCTGCGTCCGCGGGACCGGGGTTTCCTCGCCAGTATCCTGGCGCCAGACAGCCGTGCCATCAGCATCAAGGTTGACGAGGAGGCCGGTGTCTCGGGCCTCATCAGGCCGGGCGATCACGTGGACGTCGTGTTGACCCAAGTCTTCGAGAAAGTCGATACCGCGCGTCGCGCCCTGAGCGAAACCGTTCTGCGCAATGTTCGGGTCATCGCGATTGATCAGGAGATCGTGCAGGGCGCGCGACCCATTAGCGGGATGGCAGGTAAGCAAACGCAGACCGTGTCACTGGAGCTTACGCAGGTCCAGGTCAAGAAAGTCACCGTCGCAAAGCAGCTCGGGACGCTCTCCTTGGCCGTACGCGCAGCAGTCGATCAGTGGGATAAGGCAGACACCGGCGCGATGTCGAGCTGTGATGTGTCGCCTGAACTTGCCCGCCAGTATGCAATTTCTGCACAGAGAACGGCAGTGGTCGTTCATTCAGGCGGTGAGGTCAAGCAATACACGGTCAGAAAGCAAGTGGAAGACGCTCTCGTCAGCTGCGACGGTGCATCGGATGCCGTAGGCCCGACTGCAACGGCGGTGGGTTACGATAACAGGTTGTCGGAGAAACGTTGATGAACATTGCCATAGCCACTCCGCCTGAAGAATCGACCTCAATCGTCACGCGTAACCGCATCGTCGGTTTCGTAAATGATGAGCTCAGCGCTGCGGCGTTGCGCAAGGGGCTCGAAGGCGCCAATCTCTCGATCAGGCGCGGCACAATCCGCAATGCCATACGGATGCTTGAAACCGATACCGATCTGTTCGCGCTGGTGGTAGACATCAGTGGCGTCGATGATCCCTTTACCGAGCTGGAAAGGCTGGCCGGCGTCTGTCCACCCGATGTCCGCGTAGCCGTAATCGGCGACAACAGGGAGATCACCTTCTACCGTGAGCTCCTGGAGCTCGGCTTGACCGAGTATCTGCCGCGGCCGCTCACGCGCGATATGGTGCTGGACAAGCTGCGTCCCAAGCTGCTCGGCGACGTGGCAGCCAACCACATCGATCGTGGCGGGCACGTGGTCTCGATCTGCGGGGCGCAGGGCGGCGCCGGCGCCACGAGCATCGCGATCAATCTGGCGCTGCAACTTGCCGAGACAACCAAGGCCAAGGTGGCGCTGCTTGATCTTCATTTGCAGGGCGGCGAGGCCGCCGTGATGTTGGGAGTTCGTCCCGGGCCGGGGCTGCGTATCGCTCTGGAAAATCCGATGCGGGCGGACACACTCTTCCTCGAGCGCGCGGCGATCGAAGTCAACGAAAGGGTTTGCTTGGTCTCGGCCGACGAAGACCTCGATGCGCAGCTCGAAATTTCGGAAGCTGGCATACGACACGTGCTGGGTCTGCTGCGTCAACGGTTCAACTACATCGTCGTCGATGTACCCGTCCCGTTTCCGCCGTCGATCTATCCCGTGATTAAACTTTCCCGTCATGTGATGGTGCTGCTCGAATCCGAGGTGACCGGACTTCGCAATGCCCATGCGCTACGCGCCGCCGTGATCAACATCGCGGGCAAGGACCGGGTCTTTACCTTGCTCAACCGAGCCGGTCGTCCCGGGGGCCTGCCGAGGGCCGCGGTCGTCAAGGCGTTGGGTGCAGAGCCCGACATCGTCATTCCCGATCTCGGCAAGGGCATGACCGAGGCGCTCAATCTGGGAATTCCAGCTCTGAAGCACGTCAGAAAATTGCGGCGCCACCTGGCACCGATCGTACGGGAGATCAGCGGTGTCGCTGCCGAGCGGAGTGGCTGGTGGAGGAGGGTGCTCACAGCACATCTGCGATGAAAAAGTTTGGTAAGCGTGAAGACGACGCACCAGCTCACGTATCTTCATTGGCGACAAGCCTCCCTGCATCTGCGATGGGCTTGCCTTTGCCGCCGCTCAGCACGGCTGCATCCGCACCGAGCGCGCCGTCGCCTGTGCCAAGGCGCGACGAACCGCCGATCGACCAACCCATAATCCCGCCTTCGCTGCGTGAACGGGTAATTGAGCAGATCGAGCCATCGGTGGCCGCAACCGTCTCGCGGGAAGTTCTCCGGCGGCAGATTGAGGAGATCATCCATCAAATTGCCAACCAGGAACGGCTCGAGCTGTCGGGCCGTGAGCAGCTGCAGCTCGCAGACGAAATTGCCGACGACATGACGGGCTACGGGCCGCTCCGTCCGCTACTACTGGACCAATCGATCAACGATATCATGGTGAACGGTCCGAGTAATGTCTACGTGGAGCGAAACGGCAAGCTGGAACGAGTTGCGGTGCGATTCCGGGACAATGGTCACATTGCTTCCGTCGCTCAGAAGATTGCCGCGCAGGTTGGCCGGCGCGTCGACGAGTCCAGTCCGATGGTCGATTGTCGCCTGCTGGATGGCAGCCGGGTCAACATCATCCTCCCGCCGCTGGCGATCCATAGTCCGTGCATTTCCATCCGAAAATTTCCAAGCCGCCGTTTGGACATAGCCGGATTGATTGAAAACGGCTCAATGACCGCGGCCATCGGACGTTTGCTGGAGATCGCCGCCCGCTCGCGGCTCAATGTTCTGGTCTCCGGCGGTACCGGATCCGGCAAGACGACGCTCCTGAACGCTATGAGCCAGTTCATCGATCACACCGAACGCATTGTCACGATCGAGGACGCGGCGGAGTTGCAGCTTCAGCAGCCGCACGTGATCAGCCTGGAGACCCGGCCCCCCAGCCTCGAGGGCACAGGGCAGGTGACACAGCGCGATCTGCTGGTGAATGCCCTGCGCATGCGTCCCGACCGGATCGTCGTTGGCGAGGTGCGCAGTGCCGAAGCATTCGACATGCTGCAGGCGATGAACACCGGCCATGATGGTTCGATCTCCACGGTACACGCGAATAGTACCCGGGATGCCCTGACCCGCATCGAAAACATGGTGCAGATGGGACAGGTCAATCTACCGTCGCGCGCCATTCGAAGTCAGATCGTCGCTGCGCTGGATCTCATTGTGCAGGTCGAACGCATGCGGGACGGACAGCGCCGCATCATTCAGATCAGCGAGGTGATCGGCCTTGAAGGGGAGGTGATCACCACCAATGACATCGCAGCCTTCGAGTATCAAGAGGAGGATGTGAACGGGCGGATATCGGGCAGCTATAAGTCCAACCTTGCAACTCCGAAGTTCAAAAGCCGTCTTGTCTATTTCGGGCTAGATGGTGCTTGGGCCGAGGCCATGAGGCAAGTATGATGCTGGAGTCCGTGATCGTCACTGTTCTGGCCCTCGCGATGTGTGCAGCAGCCATCTCGTTGTGGCTCGACGCTCGGGAAAGACGCATCAATCGCCAGTTGGCGATTGCTCTGCCAACGTCGCATCCGGCTAACCTACCATCCATTCGCCGCTTGGAGACCGGGTCCCAGGCTCAGTTTCTCAATCGGCTGTCCAATTACAATCCCGATATACCCTACGTGTTGCATCCGGCCTATGTGCTGCTCGCCGGTGCATTCGGAGCAGCAGCGATCCTTTATGCGAACAGCCAGCTGGGATATTCCCTGACCTACGTGTCCATTGTCGCCGCAATCACGGCCATTATTGTGATACGAGGCCTGTTCGGATGGCAGAAACGTCGCTTCGCTCTTCAGCTTTTTCGACAGCTGCCTGACGCGATCCAGCTGGTGACAAGTACCGTGCGATCAGGTCTGCCTGTCCACGAAGCATTTCGTGCCCTCGCGCGCGATATGCCTCAGCCAACGGCTGGGCAGTTTGCCATCGTATGCAGCGAAGTGAATCTGGGTAGACCTCCAGAGGAAGCTGTCCAAGCTGTCTATCGGCGAACCCAGGTGGCGGAGTATGCGATCTTTGCGGTGACACTTGCCGTTCAGTTGAAGTCCGGTGGCAGCCTGGCCGAGACCTTGCAGAACCTAGGAGACACTGTCAGGCAACGTGTTGCGCTGGCTGCTCGCGCCAAGGCACTGGCGGGAGAGGTGATCTTTTCCTCACGAGCGCTGACAGTCTCGCCATTGATTGCAGGTGGGGTCCTATACGCAGCCAATCCGCAAACCGTTGATCTGTTGTTCACCGATCCGGTCGGAAACAAGCTGCTGGTCTACGCAGTCGTTTCGGTGCTTGTCGGAGCCCTGGTGATAAGTTGGATGGTCAGAAGGGAAACAGAACTATGACCTCTGGTCTCGGTCTGGTGGCCCTCGCAGTCGTGGCTGGGACTGCGTCCTGCATGTTGATCATCCGCGAAATACACGTTCGTACATTGGACGCCCGGGTGTCAAACGCAGTGATGGGCGTTGCTGGCCGTTCTGCCCCCTTCCAGGATGTGACCGGTTGGTTTTCGTCACTCGGCATGCGGTATCGTCGCTTCTATGCCGAGGAAAATCTGGATCAGCTACGAACCATCCTTCAATCATCAGGTTTCAATCATCATCGAGCCTTGCCGACCTGGATCGGTGTCAAAGCCGTCAGCATGGCCCTGTGCCCGATCATCGCCGGGTGTGTCGCTCAGCTTTTCGGGAAGCCACTGCTGGATGTGCTGGTCTTCACACTTATTGGCGTGGCGATCGGGATTTTAGCGCCGCGATTGATACTGGCGGTGCTGAAGCGGCGGTTTGATGCCGCCATTCGACTGGGCACGCCGGACATGATTGATTTGCTGGTCGTGTGCAGCGAATCGGGAATGGGCCTGGAAAGCGGGCTGGCACGCGTCGCGCAAGAAATGCATGAGACCAATCCCGCTATAGCCCGGGTCATGAGCGGCCTTCTTGATGATCTCCGGATCCTGCCAAGGCGCAGCGACGCATTCGATAAACTGGGCTCTACGTCGGATGGGCTCCGCCGGTTCGGAATCATGGTCGCCCAAAGCCTGCAATACGGAACGCCGGTGGGCCAGGCTCTGCGGAGTGTCGCTGTCGACCTCCGGCGCGAACGTATTACCAAGCTTGAAGAAAGAGCACACAAGTTGGGCGCCAAGCTGACCATTCCGATGGTGTTGTTCCTGCTTCCAGCCATGTTCGTCATTTTGGGAGGAAGTCCCATTCTGCACCTCGTGCGTTCGTTCGCCAGCTTCGGTAAGTAGCCATGAGCACGATTGCCCTGTCGAAAACGTCCTCTTACGATCGGACAATGCAACTGTTCGGCGGCATGTGGTTCATGTTGCTGGCGCTTGGCGTCGCCATCAAGATCGGATCGTCGGCTCATGATCCTTGGCCGTCGCTCCTGTCGAGTGTTTGCCTCGCTGTCTTCTACGTGCTCCTGGCGCTGTTGATCATCACGCGGCCTCCGGCGAAGGCGCAAGCGAACGGCCGTCTGCCAAGGATAGCGGCGTTCGTCGGTACCTACATGCCGTGGACGATCGCCTTCTTCGGCGAAACCGACAAGGCGTTACCAAACCTGGCGTCCACCGCGTGCGTGTTGATCGGCATGATCATGATGCTGGTCACCATCCGACATCTTGGCAGGTCGTTCAGTCTGGTGCCACAGGCGCGCAACGTGGTGCAAACGGGCCCGTATCGGTGGATCAAGCACCCGCTCTACCTTGCGGAGGAAATCGCCGTGTTGGGCGTGGTGCTGAGAAGCCCGACGCCGCTGACAGCGGCCTTGCTCGTCTTGCATATCGGCGTTCAGGTTTGCCGCATTTATTACGAAGAGGACCTGCTTCGTCGCAACTGCCCGGAATATTCCGGTTACGAAGCATCGCGCTGGAGAGTGGTCCCTTACGTTTGGTGAGTGCTGTTCCGGTCGACGACCGGATGGGTGACTATCGGTGGAGTCAACTCATGAGCCGCAAGAAGTCTTTGATCGTGGATCAACGCGGCGCCGTCGCACTTGAGACCATGATCGTCTACATTTTCTTGGTGTCGTTCCTGCTTGTGCCGCTCGCCGACTTAGCCGCCGCGGGCTTCCAGTTTATCTCCGCATGGAGCGCATTGCGCTCCTTCGGGCAGTATGTGCAGTACGCTAATCCGCTCGCCCCTGACGGCACGGTGAGCTGGAAGACAGGGCTACAGACCACAGTCGCAGGTCATGCGATCAGCAACCTTCAGGTTTTGTGCGGCGACGCAGGGGCCACCTGTTCGCCGAGCAATCTTGCTTCTCCGAAGTACATTACATTTTCGACAACCATCACTTTGGCTCCGCTTGGGGCACGCCCGCCTTTTGTGGGTTCGCTGCTGTGTCCCACCACCTGCACGTACACGCTGCGTCACTCAGAACGCTTCCAGTAGGGTGTTTCCATGCGTGATCTACTCCATTCCCAACGAGGCTCCGTCGCATTCGCAACAGTCATCGCTCTCGTGCCACTGATCGGAGTAGTCGCACTCGGGGCCGAAGCTGGATCGTGGTACGTCACCCGCCAGCACGCGCAGAACGCCGCCGACTCAGCGGCCTATTCCGGCGCATTGCGGCTTTCATGTACAATGGCGGGTGCGGCCTGCGAGACGCAGTCAGTGGATTATCGCGGCAAGGAATTCGCGGCCCAGAATGGGTTTTGCAACTACAGTCCCAATGACGCTACCGCCTATCCGGGCAGGAATTGTCCGACGAGCCTTCCGACAAGAACCTCGCGGGTCGTGCAGATCGATATCGGCAACTACAATGCGGGCACGTTTACAACGCCCGTTGCGGGCACGGGCAACGCCGTTCGCGCCAGAGCCAGCCAGCAACAACCGGCGTACCTGGCGGCAGTGCTGGGCTTGACCACCGTCAACATCCCCGCCCAAGCCATTGCAATGGTCCAGCAGCCGACCAAGGCCTGCGTGCTGGCGCTTGGACCTGACTCAGACGCGCTTAAGCTTGCTGGCAACCTCAGCAACAACGGAACTGGCTGCGCGCTGATGTCGGATACCAATGTTAAACTCGCCAGCACTCCCACGTTCACCGGCTCGGGATGGGCAGTTTATGGTGTAAGGGGCTGCACCCCCTCAGGCAGCTGCAGCAATGTTAGCGTGCCGCACAACTATTTTATGACATACGCCAGTAACCCACTAGCGAAGCTAGACACGCAGGCATTCAACTCCTGGTCTGGCAAGACAACGAAACAAACGTGCAGCGGCACGTTGGTGCCGAATAACAGCACCAACCTGTACGGTGATCTGACATGCACAAACGGGAATGCAGTAAATTTTTCGCAAGGAACTTACTTCTTCTACAACGCGACGATCAAAATTACTGGCGGAACTGTCACTGGCACGAACGTTAGCATCGTGCTGCTCGGAAATTCCAGTCTCTCAATCAATGGTGGTACCGTCAACCTGTCCGCGAACTTAAGCAACGCGACCTATCCCGATCTGAATGGCGTTTTGATTGACGATCAAAGTAGCAGTGCCGTCAAGATTAACGGTGGTGGCACTGTTGCATTAGGTGGCGCGATCTACTTCCCCAAGGCCGATGTTACGTGGAACGGTACGACCGCCAGCGCAAATACGACCTGTTCGCAAGTGATTGCGAAAACGATCGACATGAGCGGTGGCGGCTACCTCAGCACGCAAGGCTGTGCTCCGGCCACCATCATTTACACCCAAGTTGTCGCTTTGGTGCAATGATGAGAAAGCTCGACAATCGCGGTGTCGCGCCGTTTGAATTTATCATGGTGGCCGTGGCGCTTTTCACATTGATGTTCGTCATATTCGATCTTGGGCGCTATGCCATCACGATGCAATCCTTGCGGACGCTCGCGAGTGCTGGCGCCCGTGCGGTCATGATCAGCTGCTATACGCCTGCCTTGCTTCAAACCCCGCCGCAGTCGCCGGCCGGCTGCACCGGGGATCCCCTGTCAGCCGCGGCCAAGCAGAACGCGGCACCGTTCCTGTTTTTTGGAGGTCTCACGCCAACGCTGACCGTGGGGGCCAACAGCAACAGCTTGAGTGTTACAGCTTCCCAGGCAAGCTTTACGATGCTGATGCCCATATGGGGCACAGCGCTCAATGCGCCGAGCGCCTCCAACCAGATTCCCTTCTAGCGGCGAATATGGCAGCACGCCTGACATGTTTCGCTCGACAGCGCCTCGTGGCCGCGCCGTTCGGGCATCCGCTTTTCCGGGGATTAAGAAGTTGGTCGAGTTTGGCCAAACGCGCGGGTGCGGAATTTCACCTGAGTGATTTGCACTCGGCCAAGCGAATCTCCGAGCGTGCGACCGAATGTCCTTCGATAGCAAAGCCGCGACGCAAGCGCGCGCCAATTGCACTCGTGCTGCGGGATAGTTCCCCACAGCCAGTGGGAATGATGCGCGCTGGCAACATCGAAGCGTTTTCTTTCTCCTTGCGGCGTTGCGGTAAGTATCTCGTCTTGCAAGCTGCCTGCATCAGGGAGGATGATCTTGGAGACACGACGTAACGAATTGTAATGGGACAGATTGTAAGCTCTGCGACGTGGTGCGCAGAGGGGAAATGTTGAGGACGTCGAGCACGTAGATTTGCGGGGATCTCCGTGGATCGCAGTGGGGGGACTCGGATGAGTGGCGATGGCGTTTCGGGTAACAAGGTCGGGAGGCTTCTCGCCTTCGGCGTGATGGGTCTGGGCGCGGCGCTCGCCTCGTCTGGGTTCGCTGACCGCGCGGCGGCTGCAGACCGGCGGGGCTCCTCCGGCGGCGTCATAGTCAGCGAGATGAACGACGTCCAGCGGGTCAAGCTCGTCCTCAACAAGTCACGTACCTTCAAGGTCGACACGGCCTTTGCGACGATCGTGGCGGGCTCGTCTGACATCGTCGACGTGAAGTCGCTGAGCGATCACCTCATCTACGTGCAGGGCAAGCAGACCGGCACTACCAACGTCATCCTGTTCGACAGCTCGATGAAGCAGATCGGGATTCTCGACGTCGAGGTCGTGATCGATACCGGCAATCTGCAGCAGAACATCCGGACCAGCACCGGCGGGCAAGGTATCCGCGTGTCGGCTTCCGAGGGCCAGGTGGTGCTCAGCGGGGTCGCGGCCGACGCAGTTACGGCCGAGCGGGCCATGGCGATCGCCACCAGCACGGTCGCGAAAGGGGGCGTCGTCGTAAATGCCATGAGCGTCGCGGCTCCGCAACAGGTGATGCTTGAGGTGCGCTTTCTCGAGGTCACCCGGGATGCCGGGCGGGACATCGGCGTAAACCTGTACGCGGCGAACGCAAATGGGACCAACGTCGGGAACACGGGACGTGGCGGGGTGGTGCCTGGGGGCACACGGCGAGTGGCCATCGGTGGTAACAGCATAAACAGCACTCAACGTGTCACTGTCACCGGGACAGATCCATCGGACAGAACGACAACCACGGTGAGTAGTAATAACGTGGGTGCTGGTCCAACTGGCAGCCTTCCGCTACTCGGAACGGTAGGAACGCTCTTGGGGACCGCGGGCGGCATAGCTCCGGCGCCGTTCGGAAGCTTGTTGACCAGCATCATCCGAACGAGCAATGGGGGCTCGGTAGACTTATTGATCTCGGCGCTGGAAACCAAAGGATTGGCACGCCGGTTGGCGGAACCAAATCTGACCACGCTGTCCGGCGATGCCGCCCGCTTCCTGGCCGGCGGTGAGTTTCCAGTGCCAATACCGACCCAAACGTCGAACGGCTTTCCTACAGTTACTATCGATTACAAGAAGTTCGGCGTCGAGCTGGCCTTCGTCCCCACCGTGCTCTCGCGCGGCGTGATCAACCTTCGGGTCGAGCCGTCGGTCAGTGAACTTGACTTCGCTAATGCGGTGACGATTCAGGGCACGACCGTTCCAGCATTGACCCGCCGCGATGCGCGCACGACGGTTGAGCTGCGCGATGGTCAGAGTTTTGCGATCGCCGGCCTGCTGCAGACCCGCAACCGTCAGGACGTTTCGCAATTGCCCTGGATCGGCTCGGTGCCCGTGCTGGGAGCCTTGTTCAGCAGCAAATCGTACCAGCAGGAAGAAACCGATCTGGTGATCATCGTGACGCCGCGCCTGGTCGCGCCGGCGGCGCCCGGTCAGCAATTGGCCTCGCCGCTCGACTCCCGCCTGCCGGCCAACGACGTCGATTTCTTCCTCAACGGCCAGATGGAAGTCCGCAAGCGTTACAATGACTACGTCAATTCCGGAGGCGAAGTGAAGGGACCGTATGGCCACATCATCGCGCCTGAAGTCCGGGCCCCCATCGTCGTCCCGGCCGCTAGTGCCGATCAGACGGTCGTGAAAACCCTAAACTAAAGGACGCGCGAGATGACGATCAGGCATCTGGTTCTGTTTGCGCCCATCCTGCTCGGGGGATGTTACGGCGTCGCCGGTCATGACGAGATGGACCGCTACTTTCAGCGTTCCGACAGCATCACGATGACCGCCGGCGATGCCAAGCAGGTCAACGCCGTCACCCATACAATCCATCCATGGCCGCGAAATGTGGGTGATCGCCGGATCGCGTACGACGCTCGACGTGTGGGCTCGGCCGTGACGCGCTACGGCAACCAGCAACAGCCGGTGGATCAGCTTCCCGATAACGGTGATCCGACGAAACTAATGGGCCAGCGCCCGCCCGTCACCCAGAATGTCAACGTAACTGGATTGGGAGCGGGAGCATCGTCGGGAATATCGGTGCCAGTCGGCGGGGCAGGGGGCAGGTAGCGGCCTTTGGTAGTTGAGTTTAGCGACGGGGCATTTGAGTGCGGTGCAGTGAGTCCGCTGGGCCGGGCGGGGGACAGAAAATTATGCGACGTGCCATTCTACTGCTGACCTGTTGCTGGCTGGCGCCAGGCCTTGCGGCATGCGACCAGACCACGAGGGTGGCTGCCATCGTGGCTCCCGTCGACCCACCGGGTGGTGACCCGGTGCAGGAGCCGACCGACGTCAAGTACTACCCGTCGGACGAGCCTGTGCGGCTGGGGCTGGAGCATTACAATCGCGGCAGCTACGGAATCTCACAGCGTTATTTCAAGGATGCCGTCGAGAAATCACCCAAGGACGTCACGGCCTGGATTGGTCTTGCAGCGAGCTACGACAAGCTGCGTCGTTTCGACCTGGCCGATCAGGCCTATGCCCAAGCGATCCGTCTGGGAGGCGAAACCGTTCAGATTCTGAATGACCAGGGATATTCGTACATGCTGCGCGGCAATCTGAGTGCGGCGCGACGGAAATTCGAGAAAGCCTATTCGATCGACCCAGGTAATCCGGTCATCGCCAATAACCTCGAGCTTCTCAATGGCAGCCGGCGGTTCATTGAAAGACCACCAAACAACCAGCCATAAGTAATCGACCGGATACTGCGATCACGGCCAGTTCTCGTCAATTTTGCCCAATCACAGCATCAGCGTGACGGCTGCCGCTGCGGATGATGACAATGATGCCATTGCGAACGGTAAATCGCGCGCCGAGCAGTTTCCGCACCTTCTCCGTGATCGGAAAAGGAAAGGGCACGGCTTCTCCTCCGACGGGATCGCCGACCTTGATCGTCTCAGTTGCGGAGCCTGCAACTGGTGCGGGCTTGATATAGTCTCGGATAAGCTGAATCTCTTCACGTGATAGGATGAGCGGAGCCTGGTCAGGACGGGCCTCGGACGGCGACTTGGATGTTTCACTGCTTGCTTTTTCACGTATCTCATTGGTGCTTGCGATCTGATCGAGCCTGGCTACGCGTAGCTTGAGCGCGATGATGTCACGTTGCAGTGCTGCGATCTCCAATTTGCGCGAGTTGGCCTGCATGAAGACAATGATCGCGCAAACGCAGCCCACGACAAAGCCGACGCTCAGCAATGCGATCAACCACCGCTCAAAGTTTCCCATCGACCGTCCGGCCGTCCGGGGGAGTTGTTCGCGCTGGAGATGGCTCCGCCAGATGCGGCGTGCTCGGTGCATCCAGTCGGTAGAGCCCGTTACGCTTGCCGCCGGCCGACCTGACCCAAAATGCGCGGGCGACGAGGCGGCTTCCTCTCGGGCCGGATCAACTAACGACGCCGTGTCGACTTGCTCAAGCTCTAGATCCTCGGGGACGCGATCCTCCGTAGTCAGATGAGCGGCAGGGTGGAAGGGATCCATCTGCTTATCGAGCCGGCCCATCTCCATTCTCCGTGGAGCCATCTATCAACTTCAGCAGTTCCGCCGACGCGGATAGAATAGGGTACCCGAG
This sequence comes from Bradyrhizobium sp. i1.15.2, assembly GCF_040548425.1. Lineage (NCBI taxonomy): Bacteria > Pseudomonadati > Pseudomonadota > Alphaproteobacteria > Hyphomicrobiales > Nitrobacteraceae > Bradyrhizobium > Bradyrhizobium sp. i1.15.2. Next base: position 20,248 of record NZ_JBEPRQ010000007.1, read on the forward strand.
GATTCGATCAATCGGAACGAAAAAGGCGCCAAGCCGCGCCGTGAGCCGTTCTGAGGATAGCTTCAGGAGATAGGGCACCAACAGATGCCAAGGTTCGCCCCGCGAATGCACGTTCCGACCACGCGGACCGTAGACAGTGCAATGAGGCACCATGATCGCGCGACGAATGCCCAATCTCAGCTGGTTAAGGGTGCGACCGGTAAGTTGGGCTTGTTTAAATTCTTAGGCAGAACAAACCGGGTCTCGTGTAACGCTTTTAATGGTCGCACGCCGTGCGACGAGTCGGATAATTAGGACCGAGCCCATCCACCACTGTAGCACGAGACCCACCGGTCTGCGTTCAGCTCGTCATGACTTCCTTCCGCACCTACAGTTCAAGCCTGTCGATACCAGAATCGGCGCGAGCCGCATTGCGGGCGCGGTAGTGCTTCACGATGGTCTGCGCGCTTCGGTATGAATGCCCAGTGATGTCGCAGATCGTCAGCAACCGTAGATTCCGCTGCTCCGTCAGCGGGCGCTAACGTGCAACCAGACCGTTATGCGGCTGAATATCGAGGAGGCCGCGAGTTTTTCCGGGTTTTCGTCACGAGCGAGCGCGTTGATTTTGATTTGATGAGGTCGCTTTTGTGCGAAACAGGGCGTTAGAAATCGGCGAAAGCCGCCCAGGTATTTGCTTCGCTGCGATTTCCCTCTCGCTCAGGTCTGCCTCATGCCGATTGCTTGCGATATTCCGCAGGCGTGAGGTTCATGTGTCGGCGAAAGACTCGGTTGAGGTGGCTTTGATCCGAAAACCCGCTGAGCAGGGCGATCTCCTTCAGCGGCAAGCGGTCCTTGCGGAGATGCTGGCAGGCGTGTTCCACCTTGCGGCTCAGCACATAGGCGTGGGGACGCATTCCGTAATGCACATGGAATTTGCGCGCGAACTGCACGGGCGTGCAGTTGCAGATGTTGGCCAATTCCTCCAGCGTGATGTTCCTGGAGATGCTCTGTTCGATATAGTCTTCGATCAGCCGCGCATGGGCAGGTCTGAAGCGTCCCTGCGAGCAGGGCATCTTGAACCGCACGGAGGCATATCTTCGCAGGATGTGCACGCTGGCCTGAAGAGCCAGCGCATCGTAGCAGAGGCGGCCACCCGGTCCTCCGGCGGAAACCTCTTGCACCATCTGGTCGCCGATCCAGGTCAGGACCGGATCTTCGATCTTGAGGAGGTCGTGCAGTTCGACCGCCTCCGCGTCGCGATCGAAGGCCTCGCCCGCAGTCTTTGCCATCAAGGTCGGTGAAATGTAGAAATGGCTGACTTCGAGATCATGGCTCCATCGCCAATTCGAAGCTTCCGCGCGCGTGAGCAGCGTCGTAACACCTCGGCCGACGTGATCTTGCTTCCACGCGCCGGTGACGCGGCGGTTCATCGCAGTCGAGCCTTCGCGATAGATGACGATCAGATAGTTCTCGGACGGGGGGACCCAGATGTCGGATGGCGCATAGCGGAACACCCGCAGCCGAAAGTCGGCCTTTCCTACCGCCGAACTGTCCAACATCAACTTGCCAGGCGCGTACCGTGGCAGCTCGTCGACCGTAATGAACCGGCCCATCGCGCGAACTCCCTCCCTCTAAGGCGCGGTTGACCGCTTCTTCTTCTCATGAGCCGAACAGCTGCGCAGCAGCATAAGCCGCTTTTGGCTTTTGCCAAGCGAACTGCGTCCGGATCAGCTCCTTGAGACCGCGGCACCAGTGGCCTCGTTCAAAGGATTGTCGGTTTTGTTCAAGCCCCAGGCGCAGGCAATCTCGTAGCTTGCCGCAGTCCCTTGCCGAGTGGAAAGCGAACGGCACGAGCGTCGCAAGCAGAACAAGCCCCATCCGATCGAGCCGTCGGGATCAACAATGACGCGATGCACCATCATCCGGTCACAGCACGGATGGGGAGGCCACGCGCTCTTACACCCTAGGAGGGGAAAATGGCAGAACCCGTGACCGAGTTCAACGGAAGCAACGGCGCGCATGTGACGGCGAAATTCGACGCCGTGGTGGTTGGAGCCGGCGTCGCCGGACTCTATCAGCTCTATCGCCTGCGTGAACAGGGATTGAACGTCAGGGTGATCGATGCTGGATCCGGCGTCGGCGGCACCTGGTACTGGAATCGCTATCCTGGCGCGCGCTTCGACTCCGAAGCCTATATTTACCAGTACCTGTTCTCCGAAGAGCTCTACAAGGGATGGAGCTGGAGCGAGAAATTCCCTGGCCAACCCGAAATCGAACGCTGGCTGAACTACATCGCCGATCGCCTCGATCTGCGCAAGGACATCCAGTTCGGTACGACGGTCAAGAGCGCTCATTTCAACGAAGCCGCCCAGCGCTGGCTGGTCACGACCGACAAGGGCGACGTGATCGATACCCAGTTCCTGATCACCTGCTGCGGCATGCTTTCGGCCCCGCACGTGTCCTTTCCGGGGCAGGAGACCTTCAAGGGGCAGTTGTTCCACACCGCGCGCTGGCCGAAGCAGCCGGTCGATCTGGCCGGCAAGCGCGTCGGCGTCATTGGTAACGGCGCGACCGGAATCCAGGTCATCCAGACGATCGCCAGCGAGGTCGGTCACCTCAAGGTCTTCATTCGCACGCCGCAATACATTATCCCGATGAAGAATCCCAAATACGGCGCGGCGGATGTCGATGCCTACAAGTCGAAATTCAAGTCGTTCACGGAGCGCCTCCCGCACACCTTCACCGGATTCGAGTATGACTTCGAGCACGCCTGGGCCGAACTGTCGCCAGGGCGGCGCCGTGAGGTGATCGAGGATTGTTGGAATGACGGCTCGCTGAAGCTGTGGATATCCTCGTTCGGCGAGCTGTTCTTCGACGCGGAGGTCAACGCCGAGATATCCGAATTCGTGCGCGAGAAGATGCGCGAACGGCTCAAAGATCCAAAGCTGTGTGACGCGTTGATCCCAGCCGATTATGGCTTCGGGACACACCGGGTGCCGCTCGAGCAGAAATTTCTCGAGGCCTTCCATCGCCCGAATGTCGAGATCGTCAGCGTCAAGAAAAATCCAATCGAACGGGTGACACCGACGGGAATCCAGACCGCCGACGGCGCCATCCACGAGCTCGACATCATCATTCTGGCCACCGGATTCGACGCCGGAACCGGAGCCTTGACGCGCATCGATGTCAGAGGTCGCGGCGGCCGCTCGCTGAAGGAGGATTGGAGCCGGGACATCCGCACCACAATGGGCCTTCAGGTTCACGGCTATCCGAATCTCTTCACGACGGCCGTGCCGCTCGCCCCTTCAGCGGCGCTCTGCAACATGACCACGTGCCTGCAACAGCAGGTCGAATGGATCGATGATTGCATCAGGCATATGCGCGGCAAGAATCTGAAGGTCGTCGAGCCGACGAAGGATGCGGAAGACGGATGGGTGGCGCATCACGATGAGATCGCCAACGCGACGCTGATCGCGAAGACTAATTCCTGGTACCTGGGCTCGAACGTCGAAGGCAAGCCGCGGCGCGTTCTGTCGTACTGCGGTGGGGTCGGCGCCTATCGGCAGAAATGCGACGAGGTCGCCGCGAACGGCTACCAGGGCTTTGCCATGCATTAGGGTTGCGCAGCACCGTGTCGACCAAATCAATCCAAGCCAGGCTGGAGCACAATCATGATCATGAATTTTGGTGCGGTGGCAGACACCGTTCTCGACGATGTCGTTACATCGACGCCGCACGTACCCGGCGTCGTCGCGATGGTGACGAACCGCCATCGTAACATCTACGAAGGGGCAGCCGGCAAGCGCCGTCTCGACCAGGCGGCCAACATGACGACCGACAGCATCTTCGGGATATTCTCAACGACCAAGGCGATCACCGCCACGGCCATCCTGCAGCTTGTCGAGGAAGGCAAGCTCGATCTCGATGAGCCGGCCAAGCGATACGCGCCCGATATCGGCAAGCTCCAGGTGATCGAAGGATTCGATGACAAGGGCGACCCGATCCTGCGCGCTCCGAAGCGCGACATCACCACGCGCATGCTGATGACGCACACCGCCGGCCTGAGCTATGATTTCATCAACCGCACTTATAATCGGCTGGCAGAGGAAAAGGGTCAGCCGAGCGTGATCACGGCGACCAAGGCCTGCCTGATGACCCCGCTGCTGTTCGATCCGGGCGAGCGGTGGGATTATGGCACCAATCTCGATTGGTGCGGCCAGATCGTCGAGGTCGTCACCAGCCGAAGGCTTGGTGACGTCTTCAAGACGCGCATCTTTGAACCGCTCGGCATCAAGGACATGACGTTCGAGCTGACCGATGCGATGCGCGGACGGCTGGCCGGGATCCATGCGAGAGGTGCCGATGGCTCGCTCACGCCGATGGATTTCGAGCTGCCGGCCAAGCCCGAAGTGCATATGGGCGGCCATGGCCTTTACGGCACGGTCGGCGACTACATGTGCTTTATCCGGATGTGGTTAAACGACGGCGCGGGCGAGCACGGCCGCGTGCTGAAGGCGGAGACCGTGCGCATGGCTGAAAAGAACCATCTGGGCGACAAGAAGGTGACGCCGATTACCGGCGTCATCCCGTCGCTGTGCAACGACGCGGAGTTCTTCCCCGGCCAGTCAAAATCCTGGGCGCTGAGCTTCATGATCAATGATGAGCAAGCCCCTACCGGGCGTCCCGCCGGTGCTCTAGGCTGGGCCGGCCTTGCCAATCTGTTCTATTGGATTGATCGGCAGAATGGGGTCGGTGGCTTCTGGGCCACCCAGATTCTTCCCTTCGGGGATCCGACATCGTTCATCGGCTACATGAATTTCGAGACGGCATTCTACCAGAACCTGAGGCAGCGAATGGCGAGCTAGGTTTGATGGAACGACACGAAACTGTAGGAATTGCGTGACGGTGCACTTAGCTGTGAGCATTCGAACTCGCAAAAGGGACCGGAGCCATTGAGTGCACTGTCACTATAATCCCATGCCTTTTGCGGCACCGGCTTTGCCGAGCCGCAGCTCGCGAAGCGAGCGAAGGCTGGCGGGCCCGGCAGGCCTCGAACCTGCAACCAGACCGTTATGAGCGGCAGACTATCGATCGGGTTCGCTGATTTCGCTGCAGTTTCGTTCGAGCTCGATCGCGTTCGTTGCGGTTCGTTCACGCCGTTTCTGAGGCGAAACTGGTGCGGCTGCCCGGTTCGTGGCTCTAAGGATGGATCATCGTTTGGCCGGTGCTGACCACCTAAGTCGCTTACGAATCTTTGCGCGTTGCACGAGGCCAATGGCGTCGACGCAACGTAGAGCTCAAGTTGGCAACGTAATCGGAAGAATGTTGACAAGCGCTTCAGCGCTGTCGGGTCCGAAGGTCGCCTTCATCCAGGGCAGCATGAACGCACCGACGACGGCGCCGATCGCCCTCGAAAGGGGAGCACCGTCGGTTAGATCGCAAGCCGAACTGAATGCCAGTATCGGTGGCTGCGTCTCCACGGTTTTGAGCTGCGGCAGGATCATGGGTCGAGAAGCAAGGAGGAAAGAGCGGTCCTTGTTTTGTCGTCTGTGAGAGTACACTGTCCCCGATTGCACTCAATTGGACATCTGTTGCCGGAGCTAGCTCATACTTGCCCATGATGGCTTGGAGGGAGAGTCCAAGGTCTTGAACGGGCGTCGCGCTATCGCGGCGGAAATCTTCTCTGCTCGTCCCAAAAATGTCATTGCCGCTGACCGACAAGAGAGCGCGGGCTCGTGGGGCCGCCGATATGAGTGTTTGAACTCCATGCCCGAACAGCCTGCTTGCAATGTTTAGTATATCGTGGTTCACTAAACAAATCGAGCTTGGCTGAATCCCTAAGAATCCAGGCAGGCACGAGGAAACGTCCGTTAGTCGTTCAGCCCGTGAAGGACTGTATCGCTCTGCTCGAAGCATTCGAGCGGGTTGGAGAGTCGCGCCATGTCGATGGCCGGCCCCACTGGGAGGGAAAGCGTTATGAAACAGACAGTAAAGGCGCTTCTTACTAGTTTCGGAGTTCTCGCATCCGCGCTCAGTGCCGGAGTGGGGACTACCCCTGCGCACGCGCAGGCGAAGACCATCACGCTGTGCTGGGCCGCCTGGGACCCTGCCAACGCGCTAGTCGAACTGTCGAAGGACTTCACCGCTAAGACCGGCATCGGTATGAAGTTCGAGTTCGTGCCGTGGACCAACTATGCCGATCGCTTCCTGAACGAGCTTAACTCGCACGGCTCGTTGTGCGATCTCATCATCGGAGATTCTCAGTGGATCGGCGGCGCCGCGGAGAACGGCCAGTACGTCAAGCTCAACGATTTCTTCAAGAAGGAAGGAATCAGCATGGACGACTACATGCCGGCCACCGTGGTCGGCTATTCGGAGTGGCCGAAGAATACGCCAAACTATTGGGCGCTGCCCGCCATGGGTGACGCGGTTGGCTGGACCTATCGCAAGGACTGGTTTGCGCGGCCAGAGATCCAGAACGACTTCAGGGCCAAGTACGGCCGCGATCTCGCTGCGCCGAAGACGCTCGACGAACTGCGAGACATCTCGAAATTCTTCCAGGGCCGTGAGATCGACGGCAAGAAGGTCTATGGCGCTTCGATCTATACCGAGCGCGGCTCGGAAGGCATCACCATGGGCGTGTCGAACTATCTCTACGATTACGGCTTCCAATATCAGGATCCCAAGAAGCCCTATGCGATGGACGGCTTCGTCAACGCGCCCGGCGCCGTCAAGGGGCTTGAGGCCTACAAGGAGCTCTACAAGTGCTGTACGCCACCCGGCGCCTCCAACTCCTACATGTCCGAAGGACTTGATGCGTTCAAGTCAGGCCAGGTCGCGCTGCAGATGAACTTCTTCGCCTTCTTCCCAGGCCTCTACAAGGATCCGAACGTTGGCGGCGACAAGATCGGCTTCTTCAGCAATCCCGCGGGCCCCGCGACGCAGGCGACGCAGCTCGGCGGACAGGGTATCTCGGTTGTTTCCTATTCGAAGAACCAGGGCGAAGCGCTGCAATACATCAGATGGTTCTCCGGCGGGGATGTGCAGAAGAAGTGGTGGGCGCTGGGCGGTTATTCCTGCGCCAAATCCGTGTTGAACGATCCGAGCTTCCCGAACAGCGCGCCGTTCGCCGGGGAGTTTCTGAAGTCGATGGGAATGGTCGTCGACTTCTGGGCCGAGCCCTCCTATGCGCAACTCCTGCAGGCCGAACAGAAGCGCGTGCATGACTACGTGGTGGCGGACAAGGGCACCGCGCAGGAAGCGCTCGACGGTCTGGTGAAGGACTGGAAGGCCATCTTCAAGGAAGAAGGCAAGAAGTTCTAAGGCAACCGCCTGGGGCGCACGCGAGCGCGCTCCAGGCACTCTTCGGCAATCTCGGCAGCTGTCGCATAGCTGATGGTCCCGGCGCGAGGATCGACCAAAGCCATGAACGATTTGAGTGCTTCGTCCCAGATCACCTATCGGGCCGTCCCGGCCCGGCCAGCCGTGGCGCGTCGTATCCGGGGTTTGTCGGACCAGGCGCTCGCCTGGCTCTTTATCACGCCGACGATCGTGCTGCTGCTGGCGATCAACATCTTCCCGCTGGTGTGGACGATCTATCTCTCGTTCACCAACTACCGCGCCAATCGGGCGAACGCGCCCACGATATGGCTGGGCACCGACTGGTACCAGTCGATACTGACCGATCCGGATATCTGGGCGGCGATGCAGGTGACGGCGCATTTCGTGATCTGGACGGTGGTGATCGAGACCGTGCTCGGATTTGGCCTTGCCTACCTCATCGATAAGAAGTTCCGCGGCCACGGGATGTGGACCACGATCATCCTGCTGCCGATGATGCTGTCACCTGCCGTCGTCGGCAATTTCTGGACGTTCCTCTATCAGCCGCAGATCGGATTGTTCAACTACGTCGTCGCCTTCTTCACCGGACGCGCGGCCTCGTCGTTCCAGATGCTGGGCGACGTCACGCTGAGCCCCTGGGCCATCGTCATCGTCGATGCCTGGATGTGGACGCCCTATGTGATGCTGATTTGTCTCGCGGGCCTGCGCTCGATCCCTGGTTACATCTATGAAGCGGCGGAGGTCGACCGCGCGTCGAAATGGCGGCAGTTCTGGTCGATCACGCTGCCAATGGCGCTGCCGTTCATCATGCTGGCGGTGCTCTTCCGCGGTATCGAGAACTTCAAGATGTTCGACATGGTCAACCTGCTGACCGGCGGTGGGCCGGGGTCGACCACGGAAGTTGCGTCGATCACGCTCAAGCGTGCGGCGTTCGAGAGCTGGCGCACCGGCTATTCCTCGGCCTTCGCGATCATCCTGTTCGTGACGGTCTTCGGCCTCGCCAACATCTATGTGAAGGCGCTGAACAGGGTGAAAAGCCGATGATCTCAGCCACCACAGCCCATTCCGTCGTCGAGCCGTCGACCACGACGCGGCGTTTTGCCGGCTCGCTCGTCGTGCTCTATGCCATCATCACCATGATCCCGCTGGTGTGGATCATGCTCACCGCGTTCAAGTCGCCGGACGATGCAATCTCCTATCCGCCCAAGATGATGTTCAAGCCATCGCTCGAAGGCTTCTGTAACGTCTTCACGACCCGCTCGCGCCAGACCCCGGAGTTCATCCGTTCGCTGGGGGCGCCGCAGGGGCTTTGCGACAGCCTCGCGCGCAGCCGTAACATGGTGGTCGCCGGTCCCTCGAACTATGTGCCGCGCTTCGTCAATTCGCTGATCATCGCGTTCGGCTCGACCGTGCTCGCCGTCGCGCTCGGCACCTTGTCGGCCTACGGCTTCTCGCGGTTCCGCGTGCCCCTGAAGGACGACCTGATGTTCTTCATCCTATCGACCAGGATGATGCCGCCGATCGCGGTCGCTATCCCGATCTATCTGATGTACCGCAGCATCGGATTGTCCGACACCAGGCTCGGCATGATCCTGCTGTACACCTCGGTCAACGTCTCGCTTGCGGTCTGGCTGCTCAAGGGCTTCATCGACGAAATCCCGCGCGAGTACGAGGAGGCGGCCATGATCGACGGATACACCCGCTTTCAGGCGTTCGTGAAGGTGGTGCTGCCGCAGGCCACGACGGGAATTGCGGCGACGGCGATCTTCTGCCTGATCTTCGCCTGGAACGAATACGCCTTCGCGGTGCTACTCACCTCGGGCAATGCGCAGACCGCGCCGCCCTTCATTCCGATCATTATCGGCGAGGGCGGACAGGACTGGCCCGCGGTGGCGGCGGGCACGACGCTGTTCCTGGTGCCAATCGTGGTGTTCACGGTGCTGCTGCGCAAGCATCTGCTGCGGGGCATCACCTTTGGAGCCGTCCGCAAATGAGTATCGATGCCACCCGATCCGTCGCGCGTCGCGGTGTTGCCGATCGCGTTCTGCGCCGTGGTCCGCTCGAAGCCGCCGCGACCGCGATCATCGCCGCCGGCGTCGTGATGCTGATGCAGCCATTCTCCCTGACGCTGTATTCCTGGTCGTTTGCGACGACCCTGTTCGGCACGGTGATGCTCACCATCGTGTCGAAGGTTCGGGAGTAGGGCGCGATGGCACAGATCAGGGTCGAGGCACTCGACAAGTCCTTCGGGACGTTCCATGCGGTCAAGTCCGCCAGCTTCACGGTCGAGGACGGCCAGTTCCTCTGCCTGCTTGGACCGTCCGGCTGCGGCAAGACCACGACGCTCCGCATGATTGCGGGCCTGGAGCTGCCGACATCCGGTACCATCCGGCTCGATGGCGAGGACGTGACGATGAACCGCGCATCGGCGCGCGACATCGCCTTCGTGTTCCAACTCTTCGCGCTCTATCCGCACATGGATGTCCGGCGCAACATCGGCTTTCCCCTGAAATGCGAAGGGATCAGTGCGGCCGAGCGCGATCGGCGGGTCGTAGAGGCCGCGCGCATCCTGCGGATCTCCCATCTGCTCGACCGATCGGTGTCGGGCCTTTCCGGCGGCGACCGTCAGCGCGTCGCGCTGGGGCGAGCGATCGTGCGCAAGCCGAAGTGTTTTCTGATGGACGAACCGCTCGGCGCGCTCGATACCGAGATGCGCGAGGCCATGATTCATGAACTACGCGCCCTGCATGACCGCCTGGGAGCAACCACTGTCTATGTCACGCATGACCAGCTCGAGGCCATGGCGATGGCCGACAGGATCGCGGTAATGAACAATGGCGTCGTCGAGCAGGTTGCGAGCCCGCGCGACATCTACGACCGGCCTGCTTCGCTCTTCGTCGCGGATTTCATCGGCTCGCCGCCGATGAACCTTCTGCCGTTCCGTGGTCACCTGCAGACGGGCGCGGAGGCGATCCGGCTCGGTGAGCGCGACGTTGCAATTCCTCCCTTGCGCGAGGCGATGGCGGAAAGCGAGTTCGTGCTGGGGGTGCGGCCCGAGCATGTGCGCTTCACCGATCGCGGCATGGTCCGCGGGGTGGTCTATGGCACGGAATATCTCGGCACGACGCAGATCGTGACCGTGACGACGCACTACGGCGCACTGAAGGCCCGCTCACCCAGCAGCAGATCCTTCCGGACCGGCGAGACTGTCGGGCTCGATTTCCGGCCCGATACGCTGTCAGTCTTCGACAAGGTGTCGGGCCGGGCCATTCGTACCGCGTTGCATGAGGGAGGCGCGCATGGCTGAGGTCGAGATCAACGCCATTTCCAAGGCCTTCGGCAAGACGCAAGCTGTGAACGATCTGTCGCTGACAATTGGCGATGGCGAGTTCGTCGCGTTGCTTGGGCCGACTGGTGCCGGCAAGAGCACGGCTTTGCGCTTGATCGCGGGATTGGAGCAGCCGGACAGCGGTTCGATCCGCATCGACGGGCGGGACGTGACCTGCGATGCACCGGCGGACCGTGACGTCGCCTTTGTCTTCCAGCAATATTCGCTGTATCCGCACCTGACGGTGTTCGAGAACATGGCCTTCGCGTTGCGCGCGCCGACCCGGCGCGTGCCGGAAGCCGATATTCGCGCGAAGGTGCAGGAGGTCGCACGTCTTCTTCATATCGAGACCAAGCTGGACAATAAGGCGACGCAGCTGTCGGGCGGGCAGATGCAGCGCGTCGCGATCGGGCGGGCTCTGGTCCGTTCGCCCTCGATCTACCTGATGGACGAGCCGCTCTCCTCGCTGGACGCGAAGCTGCGCGGCGAACTGCGGCTCGAGCTCAAGCGGATCCAGGTCGATCTCGGCGCCACGATCCTCTATGTCACCCACGATCAGACCGAGGCGATGACCATGGCGTCGCGCATAGGTGTAATCGAAGGCGGGCGGCTGATGCAGGTCGGCTCGCCGCGCGAAATCTACGAGAACCCGATCAACGCGCATGTCGCGGCAAGGTTGGGCCAGCCGACGATCAATCTGCTGCCGGCGGCCCTGTTCGGCGGCGCGCCTGATGGCGCCGAGACGATCGGTGCGCGGACCGAGCACCTGACGATTGCGCGCGGCGGTGGCGATGTGTCGGCGACCGTCAAACGGGTTGAACATCTCGGCGATCAGAGCCATCTCCATCTCGACCTCGCCGGCCGGCCGGTGGTGACGCTGGCGGATCCCGAGGCGGGCTTCGGCGCCGGTGATGTGGTGTCGCTCTGTCTGAACAAACCTCTGTTCTTCGATGCGATGGGCTGGAGGGTAGCGGCATGAGCCTTGATCGGGTAGCCAGGGAAAGACTGGTGCGAGCGCTGGCGGGGTCGATGATCGAGCACGCCGACGAATTGACGAGCCTCGACCAGGCGATTGGCGATGGGGATCACGGACTGAATATGAAGCGTGGTTTCGAGGCAGTGCTGGCGGCATTGCCGGGCCTTGCCGACAAGGCGCTCCCGGACATGCTGAAGGCGATCGGAATGACTTTGGTCATGAAGGTCGGCGGTGCTTCGGGGCCGCTGGTCGGAACTTCCTTCATGGAGCTGGGCAAGGCACTTCCGGAGCAGCCGAGCCGCGCTGATCTCGTCGCAGCGGCCGAGAAGGCGATCGACGCCGTCAAGGCGCGCGGGCGTTCTGAGGCGGGGCAGAAAACGTTGCTGGATGTCCTGGTGCCGGTGCAGGTCGTGTTGGCGGGCGGTGGCGATGCCGAGGCGATTGCAGCGGAAGCGGCGCGAGCGGCCGATCGCACCACGCCCATGCTTGCGATCCGCGGCCGTGCGTCCTTTCTCGGCGAACGTTCCATCGGTCATATGGATCCCGGTTCGCGTTCGGCGTCCCTTTTGATTGGCGCGGCAGTCAAGGTACTGGAATTCGAGGCAAGTTCATGAACAGTGCAAATTCCTGCAATGTCGGGATCGTTATCGTTTCACATTCGCGCAAGATCGCGGAAGGCGCGGCGGATATGGTGCGCCAGATGGTAGGCAGCGCCGTGCCGCTCGCCTGGACAGGCGGCGACATCGATGGAGGGCTCGGCACCAATGTTGCCGGGATCCTCGAGGCGATTGAGGCGGCCTGGTCGCCCGCAGGCGTGGCGGTGCTGGTTGATCTCGGCGGGGCGGAGACAAATTCCGAGATGGCGGTGGAAATGCTGCCTGAAGATCGACGCGCGCGCGTCGTCGTCTGCAATGCTCCGGTGGTCGAGGGAGCTGTGATTGCGGCAACCGAGTCTTCGGGTGGCTCGCCGCTTGCCGCTGTCAAGCGTAGCGCGGAGGAATTCTATGCATGATGCTCACGCCAGCCGGCCGGGCGAAACGGCGGTGCCGCTGACAGCCTCGGCGGTTCTCGTCAACAAAGTCGGACTTCATGCGCGACCGTCGGTCAAGCTCACGCAGTGCGCAAAGGGTTTTACCGCGAAGATAGAGCTCGCCCTCTCGGCGGACGGGCCCTGGACGGACGCCAAGAGCCCGGTAAAGGTCATGCGTGTGAAGGCGCCGCAGGGCGCAACACTGCATTTCCGCGTTACCGGTTCCGATGGCAAGGCAGCACTTGCTGCTGTACTGGCGCTTGTGCATGACGGTTTCGGTGAGGCCTGATCGCAGTGGCAGAGATCCATCTCACCGGCCGTGCTGCCTCGCCGGGTCTCGCGATCGGACCGGTCACCATGCTGACTGCGGCTGTGGCCAGGCGGACAGCGAGCGACGATCCCGCGCAAGAGGCGGCGGCACTGCGGGCGGCGATTGAGGGCGCGAGGGCGGAGATCGCCAACCAGATCAAGACGATCCGGGGCGATGTAGCCGACATTCTGGAATTCCAGGTCGCCATGCTTGAGGATGATGCGCTGGCGGAGCCGGCATATGGGGTCATCTCGGACGGGATCACTGCCGACCACGCCTGGCGCTTGGCACTCGACGTGGAGATAGCTGGCTATCGCGCTGCTGAAGATGAATATTTCCGTGCCCGTGCGGCCGATATCGTCGACATCCGCGACCGCGTGCTTGCGCATCTGAGCGGCGTGGACACGGTCGCCAGGATTACCAGCGGCTCGATCGTGGCGGCTGACGACATCACCCCTTCCGCTTTTCTTGCTGCCGACTGGTCGCACGGCGGCGCCATCGCGCTGGCTGCGGGCTCACCTTCCTCGCATGTTGCGATGTTGGCGCGGGCGCGCGGGGCGCCCATGGTCGTTGGGCTCGGCCCACTGTCGTGGAACGGACAGCCCCCTGCGCTGGCGCTCGTCGACGGCGATGCCGGCACCGTGATCTTTGATCCCGAGCCGGAAACGCGCCGCCTGTTCGAACAGCGCATGGCGGTTGCGAATGCCGCCCAAGCCGCCGCCGATGCCGCCTGCCTTGAGTCCGCACGCACGGCCGACGGCCGGCGGATCGCGGTCCTTCTCAATGTCGCCGCGCCCGAGGACCTCGCCGGCCTCGATCCTGCAATCTGCGACGGCATCGGCCTCGTGCGTACGGAATTTCTGTTCGAGGCGGCCCAAGGCCTGCCGGATGAGGATGCGCAATATGCAGTCTATCGGCGCATTCTCGAGTGGGCCGAGGGAAGGCCGGTGACAATCCGCACCCTCGATGCGGGCGGCGACAAGCCAATCGCCGGCTTGACGATCGATAACGAGCGCAATCCGTTCCTCGGTCTGCGCGGCATCCGTCTCTCGCTCGCGCGGCCGGAAGTGTTTCGGGTGCAACTGCGGGCACTGTGCCGTGCGGCTGTGCACGGGGTGCTGAAGGTGATGCTGCCGATGATCGCGGTCCCTTCGGAGCTCGATCGTGCGAATGCCCTGCTGGATGCAGAGTTCACGGCGCTCAGGGCCGAAGGGATCGCCTGCGCCCACCCGCCGCTCGGCATCATGGTCGAGGTCCCGGCGGCGGCGCTTCGCGCCGAGGATTTCGGCGCGGCGTTCTATTCCATCGGCTCGAACGACCTGACCCAGTACACGATGGCGGCGGCGCGCGACGTCGGTGCCGTCGCGGACCTCAACGATACCGGCAATCCGGCGGTGCTGGCGCTGATCTCTCGGACTGTCGAGGCCGGACGAAAGCGTGGCGTGGAGGTCTCACTCTGTGGTGACGCCGCGGCCGATACGCGCCTGACCGCGGCGCTGATCGCCACCGGGTTGACAATTCTCTCGGTGTCGCCGATTGCCGTCGCGCGGCTCAAGGCCGCAATCGCAAAGGTGCGTTCATGACGGATGAAGCAGGCGAGGATACCCGCGCGCCTGGTGACAGCAATGTGGCGGATTACAAGGCCATCCTGCGACGGGTGCTCGACAACAGGCCCTCGGGGACGCGGCTGAAGCTGGCGGCGGCGTTGGGCAAGAATCGCTCCTTCGTGACCCAGATCACCAATCCGGCCTATCTGGTTCCTATTCCGGCGAAGCATGTCGCGATCATCTTCGAAGTCTGCCATCTGTCCGGCACTGAGCGTGCGGCGTTCCTCAAAGCCTATGGACGCGCGCATCCCGGCCGGCTGCGCGCACCCCACCGCGAGGCGCGCACCCGCATTGTCTCGGTGACCGTACCCGACCTCGGCGACGACAAGAAGAACCGTGCGCTCGAACAGCTGATTGTGGATTTCGCCGCGCAACTCGCGCGCTATGCCGAAAGTGTGGGTTGAGCCATTGATTTGAACTTTAGACGAGATGGGAGGACGTTCATGAAAAAGCTGATCAACAGCACCGATACGATACTCGAAGAAAGTCTGGACGGTTTCGCGGCAGCTCATGCGGGTATCCTGCTTCTTGGTGCCGAGCGCAAATTCGTCCGGCGCCGCACGTTGAAGCCAGGCAAGGTCGCGCTGATTTCGGGTGGCGGCGCGGGACATGAGCCGCTGCATGCGGGCTTTGTCGGCCTCGGCATGCTCGATGCCGCTTGCCCCGGTCAAGTCTTCACCTCGCCGACGCCAGACCAGATGATCGAGGCCGCGGAGGCCGTCGACACGGGCGCAGGCGTGCTCTTCATCGTCAAGAACTACGAAGGTGACGTGATGAATTTCACCATGGCAGCCGAGATGGCCGCGCGGGAAGTTGCGAGCGTGGTGACTAACGACGACGTGGCTGTGGAGAAATCGACCTATACGACCGGTCGTCGCGGCGTCGCGGGGACATTGATCGTGGAAAAAATGGTCGGCGCTGCGGCCGAGACCGGAATGCCGCTTGCCGCTCTCACGGCGCTCGGCGAAGAGGTCAACCGGCGCACGCGCTCGATGGGGGTGGCGCTGTTGCCATGCACCGTGCCGGCCGTAGGGCGGCCAAACTTCGCATTGGCCGACAATGAAATGGAAATGGGCGTCGGCATTCATGGTGAGCCCGGCCGGCGCAGGGTGACGCTGGCGTCCGCCGATGCGATTGCCGCCGAGCTGCTCGATGCGATCCTGAACGATCTTGCGCCCGGCAAGGGGAGTGAAGTGCTGCTTCTCGTCAACGGGTTTGGCGCGACGCCTCTGATCGAACTCTATCTGATGGTCAATGCCGCAAAGCGGATTCTGGACAGCGCGGGGGTGGCAGTGGCGCGCTACCTGACCGGTTCCTACGTCACATCCCTCGACATGGCTGGTGTCTCGATCACCGTATCTGTGCTCGATAGCAAGTCGACGAAATTATGGGATGCCCCGGTGCAGACGGCAGCTCTGCGGTGGGGCGTCTGATCTCAGCTCGCGGCTTGGTTTTGGTCACAAACAATGACTTATCGACTCCGCTCCCGCGAAACTAAGCCTCGTCGTTCCCACCCAAGAGAAAATCCATCGAAAGTTCAATGTAGCCCTCGCGGCTCAATTGTTGGAATGGCCCGCATCGCGCGGGCCATTTTTGTCTGGCGATGGATCGCCACGCTATCGGGCTGTACTCTGCCAAGCGAGCATTCGCTGCTCGACGAGCGACACCGCAATTGAGGTCAAATATCCGGTCGCACCGAGCAGAATGACGCCGGCGAACAGGTCGGCGGATCGGAACGCACGTGCCGAGAGCAAGACCCACTGGCCAAGGCCGTCGAGTCCGGCCAGGATCTCGCAGACCACCGAAAGGATCAGCGCGACCGTCAGGCTGAGCCGCATGCCCGCAAGGATGTCGGGCAATGCCGAGGGCAGGGCGATCTTGCCGATGACGGCGCCGCGCGACATCTGCAGCGAGAGGGCGACCTCGTAGAGCCGCGGCTCGACCGCGGCAAAGCCGTGGATGGTTGCGAGCATGACAGGCCAGATCGCGCCGAAGGCGATGACGAACAACGCCATGCCTTGCGTCAGCCCGAGCATCGCGATCGCGACCGGGATGATCGCGGAGACCGGCAGGGGCCGCAAAAATTCCAGGGAGGGCGCCACATAGGCGCGCATCATCCTTGACGATCCGATCAGCGCGCCGAGCGCAACGCCGGCGATCGAGGCGGCGAGCCAGCCATAGGCCATGTGTTCGAGCGTGCCGATGAGCTTGCTTGCGAGATCGCCGCTCGAAAAGCCGCGCGCCAGGGCAGCCCAGGCTCGGTCCGGACCGGGCAGGAACACCGGTGAGACCAGCCGCAGATCGGCGACGAGCTGCCACGCCGCGATGAAACCGGCCGCGACGAGGATGCTCGCGATACGCCAGAGGATCGCAGCGCGGCTCATGGATTGTCTCCGGTGAGCGCGGCACGGCCGAACAGCCGGCGCTGGGCCGCAATCAAAAGGAGGTTCAGCGCGTAGCCGATCACGCCGATCCAGAGCAGATAGGCGAGCATCAGGTCGGCGCGTAGCGCCTGCTGCGCCAGCATGATGCCGGCGCCCAGGCCGATCGGATTGATGGCGATCTCGACCGTGACAGCGACGATCAGGGCGATACCGGCCGACAGACGAAAGGCGATGAAGATCCGCGGCAGCGCGGCCGGGATCACGATCTTCGCGATCCGTTGCGCCGCGCTCAGCCGCAAAGCCCGTGACACTTCCATCAATCGCGGCTCGATGCCACGCACGGCGCTGCGCGTCATGATCAGCATCGGCCAGATGCAGGCGAACGCCACGATCACGATCTCCATCCGGTAGCCGAAGCCGAGCGCAATCAGCGTGATCGGCAGCAGCGCGATCGAGGGAATTGGGCGGATCGCCTCGACCGTTACCTCCATCAGGCGGTCGAGGGGTCGCGAGATGCCGAAGGCAATACCGAGTGAAAGCCCAATGACACTGCCGATCGCCAGTCCGGAAAAGGCGGCGAACAGTGTGTCGCGGGTCGCGGTCGGAATCGAGAGATCGGTAAGCGCTGCGGCCAGCGCCGCGAGGATCGCGCTGGGCGGGGCGAGGCTGTCGCTCTGCAGGTGGGTGAAGCGCGCCCAGAGCTCGAACGCAAGCATCAGCGTCAGCGGCAACAGCAAGGGTCTGGCGCGGTCGAGGTTCAATGTTCGGTCGCCTTGATGAAGTCGAACAATTGCCGGCGCAGCCGCAGGAATTCCGGATGCTCGCGCGTGGCCAGCTGGTCGCGAGGGCGCGGCAGGTCGACGTCGAGCTCGATGCCGATCCGGCCCGGATGCGGCAGGAGGCCGATGACGCGGTCGCCGAGATAGATCGCCTCCTCGAGATCGTGGGTCACGAAGATCACGGTCGTTTGGCTCATTTGCGTCAGCGACAGGACCTCGTCCTGCAGCCCCTGGCGTGTCATCGCATCCAGCGCGCCGAACGGTTCGTCCATCAGCAGCATCGTCGGCTCCTGCGCAAGGCAGCGCGCGATCTGCAGGCGCTGCTGCATGCCGCCCGACATTTCGGTCGGATATTTGTCAGCGTGATCGGACAAGCCGATCTTGCGCAGCAGCGCCGCGATGCGCGAGCTGCGCTCGCGTGCCGGGACGCCGGAGGCTTCGAGCGCCAACGAGATGTTGCCGGCCGCGGTCCGCCACGGCAGCAGCGCCTTGCCGTAATCCTGGAATACCATCGCGACCTCGCGGCGCGGCCCGGTGATCGGCTCGCCGTCGAAGGTCACGACGCCGCTCGTGGGACTGTAGAGGCCAGCGGCGAGCCGCAGCGCTGTGGTCTTGCCGCAGCCGGAGGCGCCGACGATGCAGAGGAATTCGCCCGGCCGCACCTCCAGATCAAGATTCTCGATGATGGTCTTGCCGCCGAGCTGCAGCGTCGCGGTGCTGAACGCGATCAGCGCCTTTTGCCGTCGCGCCGCGCGCGCCTCGTCGAGCCTGGCAACGACACTCATGATTGCTCCCCGCTTATCGCCGGATAGACGAAATTGATGGTCGAGTGCAGATGCGCGGCCAGCATCGCTTGCGCGGCGGCAAGATCGCGGGCGAGCACGCGGTCGGCGAGCATCTGATGACTCCGTATGAATTCCTCGCCGCTGTCGATGGCACGCATCATCATGCGGCGGTAGCGATAGGCCTGATCGTAGAGGTCGGAATGGGCGGTCAGCATGCGCCGCGAGCCGCAGGCCGCGAGCAGGGCGGTGTGAAAGCCCTTGTGCAGCCGATCGAAATCGGCCGCACCCTCGCGGAATTCATCGCCGGTGCGCTCGATATGCCGGCGCATCTGATGCAGCGCGCTGACGATGCCGGCCTCCCAGGCGACGTCGCCGTGGAGGATGGCCAGCCTGACGGCCTCGATTTCGACCGCCGTCCGCATGCAGGTGATGTCGGCGAGATCGTCATGGCTGACCTCGGCGACACGAAAACCGCGCTGGCCGATGCCGACGATCAGGCCGCGCGACATCAGCCGGGACAGGCCTTCGCGCAGGGGGGTGGCGCCGATCTCGTAGCGCTGCACGAGATCGACGATGCCGAGCCGCGATCCCGGTGCGAGATCCCCGGAAAGGATGTCCTGCTCGATGAGGTTTGCGGCGCGCTCGCTCAAGGTGCCGGCCTCAGCCGGAGGACGTTCGAGAGTGCGCTCGGGGGCAGGCATCGCCAATGTCCTCAGTTCAGCACCAGTTTGGCGGTGTCGAGTTTCGACTGCAGCATCTTCTGCGACGACATCACATCGATCCACCAGGCGAGGTTTTCCGGCTTGAGATTCGGCTCGGACTGGTTCGGCGGTGTCGCCTTGACGAGCTCGAGTGGCTGCTTGGTGAACTTGGCGATCGAGGCGGAGGCCTTCTCGCGATCGCTATTGACGATTGCGGCGGCCTCCGCGATGGCTTCGCGGAACTTCTTCACCGTCGCCACATTCTTCTCGGCCCAGTCGCGCCCCGCGGCATAGAAAATGATCGGGTCGGTGCGGCCGAGCTCGGCGCCGTACCGCGCGCCGACCGAACCGATCCCCGCATTGGTCATGCGCGTGACGAACGGCTCGGCAGTGAGCACCGCATCGACGCCGCCTGACTTGATGATGTCAGCCATGGTCGGGAAGGTGACTTCGACGAAATTGACGCTTCTGGGCGGGACGCCTTTCTCCACGAGCCATTTCACGAACAGCACGTGGAGAAAGGCGTTGAGGCCGGGCGCGCCGACCTTCTTGCCGATGAAATCCTTCGGCTCCTTGATGGTGATGCCGTTGCGGACGAAGGCGGCGATCGCGGTGTTCGAGGTCGGGTTCATGACCGAGGCGCCGGCGATCGCGACAAGGTCGAGGCCGCCGTCGACGGCCTGGAGGAAGACGGTGGAGGTGGGGCCGCCGACCTGAATCGAGTTCGACAGGATTGCCGCCGGGATGTTGGAGTTGATCGCAATCGGCGTCATCTCGACATCCAGCCCGTGCTTTTTGAAAATGCCTTCGTCGACAGCCACCATGGCCGAGGCGCAGTCGGAGGTCGCAGTGCAGCCGATCTGGATCTTGGCCTGCGCCAGCGCGGGTGCCGTCCAGGCAACGGACCCTGCAACTCCAAGCGCGAGACCCAACATCGCCTTGATCTGCGTTCGCCTCACCGCGCTCTCCCCAATTTGTATTTTTCAGGCTTGTTTATCGATATTTTATCTGATCATATATTTCAAACGATAGCAAGGGGTAACCAAGATGAAGCTCGCAACATTCAGATCTGCCGGTCAGGAGAAGATCGGAGCCGTCCACGACAATGACAGCCAGCTGTTCGACTTCGCCGCCGCCGCCGCGCGGGACGGCCAGGCCGATCCGGCCTTCGGCTCGATGCTGGCGCTGATCGACGCCGGGCCCCGCGCGCTCGATCGGGCCAGGGCCCTGCTCGACAAGCACGGCCCGGACGCGACGCTGTCGGCGGCAGTCAGTGCCGTCGACATCCTCGCGCCGGTGCCGGAGCCGCGGCAGATGCGCGACGGCATGTCGTTTCCCCTGCACATCCTGCAAGCGCCACGCGGGCAGCGGAAGCTCGCCGCCCGCGCCAGGGGCGACATGGCCGAACTGGCCCGCATCGACGCCGAGCCGCTCGGCGAGCTGCCCGAGGTCTATCGCAAGCAGCCGATCTTCTACATCACCAACCGCTTCAGCGTCCGCGGCACCAACACCACGGTGAAATGGCCGCGCTACAGCAAGGTCATGGACTACGAGCTCGAATTCGGAATCATCACCAAGAACAAGGGTGCGAACGTCTCCGCCGCGAATGCGAAGGATCACATCTTCGGCTACACGATCTTCAACGATTTCTCCGCGCGTGACGCACAGCGCATCGAGATGGAGGGACGGCTCGGCCCGGCCAAGGGCAAGAGCTTCGACGGCGGCAACGTGATGGGTCCTTGGATCGTGACACCGGACGAGATCGGTGATCCCTATCATTTGAAGATGGAAGCGCGCGTCAACGGCGAGACCCGCTCGAAGGGCGTGAGCGAGGGCATGTTGTTTTCCTTCGAGGAGATCATCGCCCATGTCACGCAGGACGAGACGCTGATGCCCGGCGAATTCATCGGCTCCGGCACGGTCGGCAATGGCTGCGGCCTCGAGCTCGGCTGGTTTCTCGGGCATGGCGATACGATCGAGCTCGCGGTCGAGAAGATCGGTATTTTGAAGAACCGCGTCGAGCGGCAAGAAGTCTGAAGGGACGCCTGACGGCCCCAACGAGAACAATCAACGAGGAAGCGCCATGACGACCAAGCTGATCGACATTTCCGTCCCCCTCCAGAACGACGTGCCGGCCGACCCGCCCGGCAATCATCCGACGATCCAGTATATCGACCACCAGCAGGGCCTGCCGCGCATGCTGCAGTTCTTCGACGGGTTGAAGGCCGAGGATCTGCCCGACGGGCAGGGTTGGGCGGTGGAACAGGTCAGTCTCTCGACCCACAACGGCACGCATCTCGACGCACCCTGGCATTTTCACCCGACCATGAATCGCGGCGAGCGTTCCTGGACCATCGACGAAGTGCCGCTGGAATGGTGCTTCCAGCCCGGCGTGAAGCTCGACTTCCGGCACCTGCCCGACGGCTATGTCGCAACGGCCAAAGACGTCGAGGCCGAGCTCAAGCGCATCGGCCATGAGCTGAAGCCGTTGGAGATCGTCGTGGTCAACACCAGCGCCGGTGCCAAATATGGCCGGCAGGACTACGTCACGTCGGGCTGCGGGATGGGCTATGAAGCAACCATGTACCTGCTCGAGCGCGGTGTGCGCCTGACCGGTATCGACGGCTGGAGCTGGGACGCGCCGTTCGTTCATACCGCGAAGAAATACGCCGAAACCAGGGACGCCAGGCTGATCTGGGAAGGTCACAAGGCCGGCCGCCATATCGGCTATTGCCATCTCGAGAAACTGCACAATCTCGAATTGCTGCCGTCGACCGGCTTCAAGGTGTCATGCTTCCCCGTGAAAATTGAGCGAGCCTCTGCAGGATGGACGCGAGCGGTCGCAATTTTGGAGAGCTAGCCTCTCAGGCCCCGTGCGCGCCAATCGCGGTTCAAATGGCCATCATCAGCAATAGTCGGTCTCCGGTTGCGCTTGCACCATTGAACTTACCGTTCGACATGCTTCTGAGTTTGGGCGGACGATCGCAGGAAATATCGCAGATTTGAGTCATGTTGGGGAAAAGCGATAGCGGTTTCCCGACTTGAGCCCCCGACGAGTCAAGATCCGTGTTCCGCCGCGCTCTGGTTAAACTGAGACCCGTCATTCCGACGAAGAGAAAACCCACGGTAGGTCCAATGTAGGTCTGGCGGTGAAGTTGTCGGAATGGGCATTGATCTTCCAAGCAAATCATACGCCTCTTAATTGGCGGGTCCCAGGTTCGAGCCCTGGTGCGCCAAGACGGATGGGGTCGACCAGAAAAAGGCGGATCTCGTGCGACGTTTCTTGCGATCGTGCCCCGGATAGCAGTGCGACTTATGCTTTTTCTTATTTCTGCATCTTCGCGCAATGCGATACGGTGTGCAGATTCAACGGTACAGGCCGACTACGCGCTCGTCGTAGAATAGGATACTAGGGCGGGCAAAACGGACAACCTGTTTTGCCCAGTCGCGTCGTGATCCCTCGACCGTTCTGCGACAGCTTGGTGATTTAATCTCCGCCGCGGCAGCCGGGATCGGCACGGCTGTGATCGACTTGATCTTCTCGATCGCAAAGCGCGAGGTGCGTGCTCGAAGTTGGAACCGGCAATCCGGCCACAATCAAGAAGCGTCGGCAGGGTGGGCCGGTACGGTGAAGTGAAAAATTGCGCCGTGGGGCTGGTTGCGCGTCACCCACAAGCGTCCGGCATGCGCTTCGATAATCGAACGACAGATCGACAGTCCCACCCCCAAACCGCTGGGCTTCGTCGTGTAGAAGGGCGCGAAGGCGTGCTCGAAGGTTTCAGAGCTCATCCCCGGTCCCGAGTCCTTTACCTCGACGAGAACACCGTTCGGTGCAGCCTGCGCGGTGGTGATCAGCACTTTGTTGGCTCCATTCGCGACCGTGCCGATTGCCTGGACAGCGTTGACAATCAGGTTGAGAACCACTTGTTGCAATTGGACGCGGTCGCCCTCGACAAGCGGCAAGCTGTCTGCAAATTCCGTCTGCACCGAGATGCCGTTCTTCATCGCTTCGCCGCGGGTAAGCTCAATAACGTCCCTGATCGCCTCATTGATGTCCAAGCGATCCTTCCGGGGCGGTGCTTTTTTGACGAGATCGCGAATTCGTTGGATGATGTCGCTGGCCCGAGCGGTATCGTTCATAAGCCAGTCCAGTGATTCCCTGACCCTCTCAAGATCCGGCGGATTTCTCTCCAGGAATCGCGCGGCCGCACCGGCATTCATGGATGCCGCGGCAATCGGCTGGCTCACTTCATGCGCGATCGAGGCCGTGAGTTCGCCCATGGTGGCGAGGCGGTTAGCGTGCGCAAGCTCCTTCTGTATCTCGCGCAGCGCCTCTGCGGCCCGCTTCTGTTCGGTGATGTGCCGTCCAACGCCGCGATAACCGATGAAGTGCCCGGACTTGTCGAGCACCGGCAGCCCGGAGACGGACACGTAGCGCTTGCCGCCATCGGGCGTAGGGCGCGCGAGCTCGAAATCGCGGAACGGAAGGTGGGCATCGAGCGTCTCCCGATGCTTGCGCCAAGCCTCCTCGTCGGGCTCCAAGTAGGGCACTTCCCAGCGCGTCTTACCAAGTTCAGAGCCCGACGCGGGTGCGTCGACCATGCCTTCGGCGAATTCCTGGCGAATGAAACGATGCCGCGCATCGGATTCCCAGTACACGTCGAAAGAGAACTGTACGAGAGTCCGGAAACGCTCCTCGCTCTCCTGCAGAGCCACTTCCGATCGTTTGCGCTCCGTCAGGTCAACGACAAAGGAGACGCCCTGGTCTCGTTGTTCGTCGAACGCAGCCATGCCGATCAACACCGACACGCGGCTTCCGTCCTTGCGGAAATACTCTTTCTCGAACGGCTGCACGCTACCCATCTTTTTTAGTTCCGGGATCCACCATCGCTCGTGGCGGTCGAGCCATTCAGGCGGCGTCAGGTCAGTCCAGCGCAGGCGGCCCGAGACGAGATCCTCACGGTCGTATCCCACGATGCTGAGAAACGCATCGTTGGCCTCCAGAATCGAACCTTCAAGCTCCCAGATGATGATTCCGATGATGTTGGCATCGACAAGGCGTCGGATTTTCGCTTCCCGTTCTCCGAGATCGCGGTACAAAGCCGCATTTTCCAGCGCGATTGCTGCCTGTGAGGCGAGCAGCTTCAGCACCGCAATTCGCGCCGGTGCAACAACGTAGGGCGTCAGTGTATTCTCGAGGTAAAGCACGCCGATAACTTTCGCACGGTTGATCAGGGGCATGCAGAGAATGGAACGAGCGTTGCGCTGATTAACGTAGGGGTCCGTGGCAAAGGGAGGCTGGACCGTGGCATCCCCGAGAACCGCGCACTCTCTGGTTCGCAGTACGTAATGGAGAACGGATTCGGGAAGGAGATCCGCGGTCACCGCTGTATTGCGCAGTTCAACAGTAACTTTATCGCCGGTTGTCGTGGCTTCCGCTTCAATGCGCGGCTCGGTGTCGTGCGACAGGATCAGCAGACCGCGTTCAGCCCCTGCTTGTTCGATGGCAGTGCGCATGAGCGTCTCGATAAGCGTCTCCAGCACCATCTCACCTGACACCGCTTCCGACACCTTGATGACAGTGGCGAGGTCGAGATGCTCGATCGGCGATCCAATCGTGCTCATCGGGCTTGGCTCTGATCTCGCCTCCCTGAGGTGCGGGTGCATATCCTCAAGTTGCCGCACTTTGCCGTCTGCCCCCCAACGAACATAGCAGTCGCTCGCTCTCCGCAAATAGATGCCAGCAAATTCTTCGAAACCACGCGCGCCGTAAAACCGCGCGGCCAATTCATAAGCGATCGCCTCGTGGTGGACGAAGCCGTTGTCGCGAGCGGAGCGGATGGCTTGTTCATAGAGACGCTCCGCGTCCAGTTCTCTGCCTTGGAGACGGGCGATCTCGGCGCCCGTTAGAATAGCGCGGTCCGCGAAATTCTCCGGGCAATTCTGTGCCCACAAATCGAGCTGCGTGTGGTGCCCAGTCAAGGCCTCAAGGTGCCCTTGACGTTGTTCGGGGTGTGCCGAATTCCAGCATGCAGCGTGCGATAGCGCTGCATAGAACTCGTATTCCACCGTCTCGAGTAGCTGCGGTGGTGACCACGGCAGTCTCCGCGCCTTCGATGCTGCGTCGACGGCCGGCGAATAGTCGCCGGCAAAGAAGCACGCTTGCAGCTTGCGGATCCAATACCAGCTCTCGGGCAGCGCGAATGCCGGATCGGCGGCCAAACTCCGTTCGAACCGAAGCTCGTCGGACGGGTCGTCGTGCAGAGCGCCGAAACGCCGCGTCAGGCCGCGCAGCATACGGATTAGCCCAAGCT
This sequence comes from Bradyrhizobium sp. i1.15.2, assembly GCF_040548425.1. Taxonomy (NCBI): domain Bacteria; kingdom Pseudomonadati; phylum Pseudomonadota; class Alphaproteobacteria; order Hyphomicrobiales; family Nitrobacteraceae; genus Bradyrhizobium; species Bradyrhizobium sp. i1.15.2. The sequence goes on from NZ_JBEPRQ010000007.1 coordinate 45,782, forward strand.
GCGGCATTATGATGTCGGCCACCAACGCAAACTTCGCCTTCTTGCTCAACTGCAACCCGTGCTCGGCTTCGCGCTGCGCTTCTGCAAGCGCATCGCCCGCCGCAAGGAAATTCGTATTCAAGCTGGCGCAACTGAAGGCCGCGAACGTGACGTCGCCACTGCTGCTCGCGGCCTCAAATGCGCGCTGAAAGGCGTCTCGGGCATGCTGGAGGTGCTTGGTCCATGAAAGGACAAGGTTGCCATAGTTCAGGTAGGTCCTGGCGTGCACCCGCGAAAATCCGCGCCGCTCGACCAGCTCAGTGCCGATACGGCTGAATCGAAGGCCCGCCTGATAGTCGCCGAAGCGCGCGCCGGCAATGGCGCCGAACATGACGTAAGGAACGCATGAAGCATCGTTGTTCCCCCACTCGAGGCTGATCTCCACCGCTTTTAGGGCCACCAGCGAGCGAAGGTTCGCATCAGTGAAAAACGCCGGCGGCATGAGCGCCGTCAAAAGATCTATGGTCGCTAGTGCGAGTGCATCACTCATCAACGGCAGATCCAATAGCTCCTCGACCGACCGATTCCCGAGCCGAGATCGGACGTGCTCATATTCGCGTCGGACGTCATCATCGCTTGGGTGGACTACCCATCGAATCCCGAGTTGTTCCAGATAGCTGAGACCGGCGCTAACCGCGCGGTCCGGCTCACTGAGCGCCGTATACAGATCCACCCGGCGGCGCGCGACGACAGCAAGGTCGGCGGCGGTCGCGGTTCGCGTCGTCAGCTCCTGCAAGCGCTGTTCTGCCTCCAGGACCGAGCCAGTCACGAACTCGCATTCGGCGCGATGCAACTCGAACGCAAAGGCAAGCTGCTGGCGTTGCTCCCAGCAGTCGTCTGGTAACAACGCGGCACCGGCAGCGGCATAGTTGAGCGATGCCGCGTAGGCCGCCGCCCCCCACGCGCGCAGGCTGGCTGTCAGATTAAGCTCTGCGAGTTGCTCGCGTTCGTCTCGCGAGGTGATCAAGGGCTCGCCACGGTTGAGCTGGTTGACGATCTCGAAAATAGCCCTCTCCCACTTCTCCCGGGGGGTCTGCGCCAGCAGCTCCCGACCGATTCGCAAATGCAGCGCCGCGCGTTGATCATCCGCAATCAGCGAGTAGGCGGCTTCGTGCACTCGATCGTGGACAAACCGATACACTCCTGGCTGGTGCTCGACCAATTCCTGGCGAATGGCCTCCCACAGATCCGCGTGTACCCGCTGCTCGGAGCGACCGAGGACGATCGAAATTGTCCTCGTGTCGGCGATGTTGCCGAGACAGGCCAGCCGCTGCAGCGTGATCTGCGTCTCGGCAGGCAGGCGGGTCAGCTTTGCGATCATCAGATCCACGACATTGTCGGTGTGGCCCTTGACGTGAATGCGAGCGAGATCCCAGCACCAGCACCGTGCGTCGTGATCGAAGCGGACCAATCCCTCTTCGGCAAGCGCCTGAAGGAATTGAATCACAAAGAATGGGTTGCCAGCCGTCTTATCGTGAATCAACTTCGCGAGTGGCGCGGCACGCGTCGAATCGCAGCGAAGAGCATCGGAAATCAAACGCGAAATGTGTGAGCTGGCAAGCGGCGCTAGAATGATCTGCTGCACGTTAGCGCCAGCACTCTTTATGGCCTCAAGCCTGTACCACAATGGATGAGCGACGGTGACCTCGTTGTCGCGAAAGGCGCCGATCAGCATCAGGTATTGCAGTTCGGAGCGGGTTAAAAGGTCCTCGATCAGATCGAGCGTGGCGGCATCGGCCCACTGGAGATCGTCGAGGAACAACGCCAATGGATGCTCGGACTGTGCGAATACCCCTATGAAGCGCCGGAGCACGAGACGGAAGCGGTTCTGTGCTTGCTGCGGAGGGAGCTCAGGGACGGGTGGCTGCTCTCCGATGATCAACCGCAATTCAGGGATCAGATCGGTAACAAGTCGTCCATTGGCGCCCAGCGCACCACGAAGCGCTTGGCGCCAGTGCGTCAGCTCGGCTTCGTTGTTGCTCAGAAGGAACCGCACGAGACTCTGAAAAGCCTCCACTACCGTTGAATAGGGAATATCGCGTTTGTACTGGTCGAACTTGCCTGATGCGAACAGCCCGTGGGACGGAACAAGGCGACGATGGAGCTCATTGACTACCGAGGATTTACCAACGCCGGAATAGCCGGTAACCAGCATCAATTCCGGCGCGCCGCTCTTGATCATCCGGTCAAAGGCGGCCAGCATGGCTTCAATCTCGCGGTCCCGTCCGTAGAGCTTCTCAGGGATCCGCAGTCGGTCGGGCGTGTCGTATTGTGCGAGCGCGAACTCTTCGACGCGGCCTCCGGTTTCCCATTCAATCAGGCAGCGGCGTAGATCATGTTCGAGGCCTGAAGCGCTCTGGTAGCGTTGCTCGGCGGATTTGGCGAGCAGTTTGAGGACTATGGTCGAGATTGCAGCCGGTACAGTGCTTACCCGCTCGCCGGGCGCCACTGGCTTTCGCGCAATGTGGCAATGCACCCACTCCATGGAATGTGCCGCTGAGAACGGCAACGAGCCGGTCAGCATCTGATAGAGCGTAACGCCAAGTGAATAGAGGTCACTCCGGAAATCGATCGACCGGTTCATCCATCCGGTCTGTTCGGGAGCCATATAGGGCAGCGTGCCCACGATGAATTCCGGCGGCCCAGGGGCGCGTCGCTCGCGGGCGAGGCGCGAGGCGATACCGAACCCGGTGAACCGGACCCGTCCGTCCTCGCAGTTCACCATAATATGCGCCGGCTTCACGTCCTTGTGGACGAGGCCGCGTTGGTGCACCTTGTTCAGGGCTGCGGCGATGCCGATCGCGAGCTGCAGAAAGCGTCCGATGTCCATGGGCGCACCAAGCAACTGTTCGAGCGGCTGGCCACCAGGATCCTCGAGCAGCAGCACTGGACGGTCACCATCGCACTCCAGCCCGAGCGGCCGCATTGCCCAAGTCTCATCTAATTGGTCTTTCAGCGCAAACTCGTGATCAAGACGATCGAGGAGGCCGGACGAAGCGTGTTTCGCCTTGGGAAGTACGGCCAATACAGTTCTGCAGGCGCCATCGGAAGCCGGACGCAATGGCCGGCAAAAGATGCGGTCATCGTCCTCCCATAGCACTTGGAACCGGCTATCCATGCGCATCAACCCAAAACGCTGGGTTCAACCCCGAAGCCTCCGCGTGACCAATATCGGGCGAGGAGGTACTGTGTTGCGCTCTGTGGCTACATCGACACTGCCATAAAAGCGGGCTTCTGCCCAGCGTAAGCTGCGGCGCCAGGCAGATGACGGCGAGAAAGCCGAAGCGCCGCTAGCCGGACACCAACCGTGTTCGCGCGCGAGCCGGCGGGCGAATTCAGCTGCGTATCGAACTCGAAATATGCTGCCCGATGCGTCGCCACAACTTCTGCTGGCCGTCCGGACCGGCTCGAATGCGAACGGCTTCTGCGGCTCAGGTGTGGTCTGGGCACCGGATTGCTATGCGGTGCGGCCCACGAGCTGATTGGCTCATAAAGCGGACGCGCACCGCCTTTGATTCCGGTCGCCTTCATCCCACTCTATGGTAGCAATCCGTTGTTAATGTCCACCATCATTCAGAATTCAGAGCATTTGTTAGTTGGCGTCGTGTGCACCGGGACATCAAACAAAATCTCTCTAAAGGCGGCGGAGGCAGGCGAAAGAGAAGCGGATGTGTGCGCCACTGCAGAATGGCTGGCGGGCGATGCAGATCGAAGGTGTGATGGAGCAGCAAACCCAACCCGCCTGCACCACAGCTTGAACGATCAGCGAAGAATTCCTCGCACTCGCCGATATCGTTGACAAAGCTGAGGTCAACTTGATCTTGTCGAAGTGAAAAGCGGTGCAGATGGCCGAGTGATTAATTCTCAGTGCCGAGGCATTGAGCGCAACGCGAGCGGCCATTATCTTTCCCTGTCGAATTAGGGATTGTCGCCGCAGACGCCGGCAGAGACGTTCGCAGCCCTTCCGAGATGACTCTTAAGTCTTCCAAGTGCCTCGGCCGGCCAATTTCGGAGATTGGCCACCGCAACCCATGCATCGGGATAGTGTTCTGGCGCGTAGACATGGCCATAACCGAAGGGCGTGCCGGTTGCGACCGCCATGTCAACGGCGATCTGCAGCATGGTCACGACCGGATACCATCGAAGTTCAGGCGAAACGTCCGGACCGCGCGGTGCATTCATCTAGGCCGGGCGCCGGTAGGCGTACCGATAATCGAAGAATACGATCGCGTCACTTGCAACCTGCTGGTGGCCGGGCGAGTTTCCGGACTGCTTCGCCAAAATCGTCCATCCGACCGCACCTACGGCGTGCTGCCGATGTCCCACATCGTCGACTGTTCCATTCTGCTGATTTCGACGCTGATGCACGGCAGCACCTTGCACGTCATCGCCAAGGCCGATCCGGCTGCGCTCGCTCATGCCATCGCCGAGGAAGGGATCACCAGCCTGTTCGGCGTGCCGGCCACGTATCAGCGCTTGCTCGAATACAAGGCGGTCAAGGGCATCCAGATCGAGGACGAGCTTGGTATTCCGCTCCTGAACAATTATAGCACTACCGAATGTTCACCGGGTCTCTCCGGTGTCCGCTCAGACCTGTTCCAGACGAGTCGGTTGGCCCCTTTCTTCCCGGTATCGAGCACCGGATCGTGGACGGGCAAGGCAGGACGGTTGCGATCGGCGAAGTGGGCGAGCTGCACGTTCGCGGCCCCAACGTGATGCTGGGCTACTATCGTGCTCCGGAGCTGACGGCGGCGGCGATCGACAGCCAGGGCCGGTTCAACACAGGGGATCTCGCCCGGGTGAACGGTGAGGGCCATCTCTACATCGCCGGCCGCACCAAAGAACTCATCATTCGCTCCGGGTTCAACGTCTACCCCGCCGAGGTCGAGGCGGTTCTGAATGCGCACGATCAGGTCGTGCAATCGGCCGTGGTGGGACGATCTGTCGATGGCAACGAGGAAGTCGTTGCGTTCGTCCAACTGCTGCGAAGCGGGATCTGCAAAGGCGTTGGGAAGGTCCGCGCCTGTCCAAAGAATGTAGTCGTCGGGTTGGCCCGCCACGCCAATTTCGAGGAAGCGCGCATAGTTTAGGCCATCTATCGTAAATTGCCTGTTTGAGAAATTCTGCTTCAGCTATGTAATGCCGTGGAAGATTGATTTAAGCGCTTCCGCAACTTTTTCCTGTGCCACTGTCGGAAAGTCTTTCTTATCTGTCCGGTTCTGGATACAGCGCCTTGAAGCGTTCCGCCACCGGCGCGGGCAGTCTTTGCAGTCACCTCAGAATCTTGGCATAAGGACGTAATTCGTTCAAGAAAATGAAATTGAGGAACTGATGTCTGCCGGGTCATCCAATCGGGGCTACTTCGTTTTAACGCTCGCACCCTTATCGGGAGACGCGGAATACACGGACGCTGGCACCTTCGATGATTTCGATGAAGCAATGCGTGAGGCGGAAAAGCTTAGCGGAGCTAATCAAGACAAGGGCGTCTACCTGAGCGAAGCTGCGGTGTTCAAAGTCGGACGTTCCTCAAAGGAGGAGCCGATGATGTTCTGGTGGAACAAACCCTACGCTGACATTCTCGAAGAGGTGCCTCGCGCCAGAGGATACGGCTACCACACGCCTAAGAGGGGCGGCGCGAGATTTATCGAGTACGAACCAGACCCAGCTTTTCAAACATTCGAAGATTTGGAAGAACAGCTAGGCGATGCCGATGAAGCAGAGTCGGACGAGGCCGAGTACGCCACAGGACATTGCGAATCCTGCGGCAAGATCGTTCCCCTTTACGAGCTGAGCGATTTCACCACCAGCGAAGAAGCCGGTCGTTTATCGGGATCAACTCGCACAGGACGGTCTTCCTCGAGACGCACTTCGCCTAGGAGCTCTTCATACACTAGCGGCTCTTCGTCTTCGAGTTCGTCCGGGCGCGGAGAAGGCGACGCGGGAATGGACGAAATCCCAGCCAGCGCCGCGTCTCTTGTTCGGACCACTGGCGAGAAGAGCCGGGTCGCTGAGCCGGGACAGGTCGACCACGTAAAGCCCTGCATCGCCGCGGAATGGCGCTCACCACCGGACGGTTCGGCTGCGCCTTCGCGCGGCGCCTGATGCACTCCGCCGACAGCAACATACGATTCACATATGTGGATGCTGGAACAACGTCGGCGGATTTCAGTCTCCGTTGCATCATTTTCCCGATTGGTCCACCGGCGGGCCATGATCCAAGCTTGTTAGAAGGCTTGGTTGGGGGTTACACGACATGCGTGAATATCCCGGTCCAGCGGCTGACGCCATTGTGCGGCTGCATGAGCGTCTAGAACAGCTTACGTCTCAATTGTCCGAACTGGAGTGTCTTCGGGCCCGCGTGCTCGAAGCGGAGCGGAGCGTACTGATCACTGTCGAAACCGCTCCGTCCCGTTCGCGAGCGCCATCGCGGCATACGCGTTTTCCAGTTTCCCCAGTCCGTTCATCTCTTTGAAGTTGTGGCACGCGAACTTTAGCCTCCCCTTGACTTCGTCCGAGGCTCTGGCAGAGGCCGCTAGCGACGGTGCGGCGTTGGAACGCTTCGCCGATTAGCGAATGTTCCCGGCACACGGCCCCAAAGTGGGCAATGCAGTCGTGCCCCAGCTCCCCCAATCCCTCGGAGCCGGGGCAACCCGGTCCACCACCATGTTTAGAGGTTTTGCTATCGCGCTATTTGGGCTGACCATTCTTTCGCAGCTCGATCAGGCGCTCTTCCTATGGTCGAAATACTGACGCTGCGCGCAGGCTTGTGCGGCAGATTAGTCGCAGTTTTGGGTTGTAGGTGAGCCGTGCTGCCATCATTCGCGCGAGGCATGTGAGCTTCCTCAACGGCTACTTCTTCAACAGTATCCCTACCTGAACAGACGAAGCGTCCGGAAATAATGCATTGTATTCGGTGCCAGGCCGCAATACCGGAACCGCTATTTCCCCTTCAACGTGACCAAACATAACTGGGGTTTGCACGTATCCAAATCGCGCAGCATCCGCGCGCACTCGTACGGTAGTGTCATGAACCAGCTTTACAACACTGTTTGCGATATCGCCCTCCTGAAGGAGCGGGATGATTGCTTGGGTAAAAAGCCCATGTTGAGAAATCGGATCCTCAAGCGCCTCTTCGGTCACACCGCACGCAGCGAATAGAACGCGCCCATTACCGGTAATCTCCACAAAGGCTGACCCAGCGTCGCGAGGAATTGGGCTACCTTCGAGAACGCGCGCCGGGGCGCCACCACTAAAGCAACAATCGAGGAAACAAATGACGGCCTTTGCGCGTGAGACCTTGAATCGACGGGCTAGCTCATCCATTGGGAGAGTCGTGGCGGCTAGGTCAGAAAATTGCGTGTCATGAGTGACTAGGCGATGGTCATGGATACCATGGCCTACGAAACTCAGAATGACCGTGTCTTCAGGTCCTGCTGCATCAAGTGTTGAAGTGAGCAGGTCGCGGATGGCTGCAAGGGTATCCTCGACGTGAAGGTCGACGATGTCGCCGAACGTTCGAGCCTGCACAGCAGCCTTCGGTTTTGGTGATCCACTGCGGTCGATGTTGCGCTCCATATCGAGCGCCCAAGTCCTCGCCGTCCTTGCGCCGGCGGAAAGTCTCTGACACGTAGCGGTTCTTGCGGCGGACCTGGACGCGCCAGTTCCCGGAAGACAATTGCGTGAAGCTGGCCACGGCCGTGTGCACTCCCCAATTCGTGTGCGCTACGTGTGCACTGAGAGGTCAAAACAGGTACAAACGTGTGCAAATTCGGCTAGTTTGGAGTGCACACGTTCATGCTTCATCCTATTGAAAGCACACGGTAAATCATTGAAATCGCAACGCTATCGCTTTTCTGTGGCGCCCATGATGGATTGGACCGACCGGCATTGCCGGGTGTTCCACCGTCACCTGACGCGGCGGGCGCCGCTCTATACGGAGATGCTGACCACTGGTGCCATCATTCATGGTGACCGGGAGCGGCTGCTTGGGTTCGACATGGTCGAGCACCCGGTCGCGCTTCAGCTTGGCGGGTCGGATCCGCGCAAGCTGGCGCTGGCGGCGCGGATCGGCGAGGAGTTCGGTTATGACGAGATCAACCTCAACGTCGGCTGCCCCTCCGACCGCGTGAAGGACGGCCGTTTCGGCGCTTGCCTGATGGCAGAGCCTGATCTCGTGGCGAGGTGTGTCGAGGCGATGAAGGGTGCGGTGGCCGTGCCCGTGACCGTGAAGTGCCGCATCGGTATCGACGACCAGGATCCGGAAGTCGCACTCGACAAGCTTGCGCGCGCGGTCGTCGCCTCCGGCTGCGATGCGCTTATCGTGCATGCCCGGAAAGCATGGCTCAACGGTTTGTCACCGAAGGAGAATCGCGACATCCCGCCGCTCGACTATGATCGCGTCTATCGCCTCAAGCGCGCGATGCCCAATGTGCCTGTCATCATCAACGGCGGCATCCCCGGTGTCGACGAGGCCAAAGCACATCTCGATCACGTTGACGGCGCGATGCTCGGACGGGCCGCCTATCAGGAGCCATGGCGGCTGCTCTCCGTCGATACCGACATTTTCGGCGAGGAGGCGCCGCATGCCTCGATGCAGGATGCGCTCGAAGCGATGATGCCCTACATCGAACAACAGCTCGTGCGCGGCACGCGGCTGCACTCCATGACGAGGCATTTCGTCGGCGCATTCCATGCCGTGCCCGGCGCGCGCGCCTTCCGCCGCCATCTTGCCGAGCAGGGGGTGAAGCCGGGCGCCGGCCTCGAGGTGCTGCGCGATGCGATTGCACGTGTCGGTGCCCGCGCGCCGGCAGAGGCGGCGACCTAGCCGTAGTCGCATGACGAGCCGGATTGCAAAAGTCTAGTCGACTGCCAGGCGCGAGCGGCGGTGACTGGTCTGGAGCTCCGGATAACCGGTGAGCATCAGCTTGTCGGCGCGCACGCCCCAGCTCTCCAGGCGATCGAGGAAGCTCATGCCGAGCAGGTTGGTCTTCATCTGTCCGCGCTGCACGACGAGGGCCGGCACCGATTTCTCGACGAGGTGGCCGACGGAGAGACGGTCGATCGTGAGGCGGGCCGCCTTGGTGTGACCGCCCGCGGTTTCGAGATCGACGTCGTATTCGAGCATCTCGAGCGGCAGCCCGATCGCTTTCGCGGTTTCCCAGGTCAGCACCACCGAGGTCGCGCCGGTGTCGATGACCATCGGTGCGGCCACGCCGTTGATCTTGGCGCGCAGCGCGAATTCGCCGCCCTGGCCGCGCTGAATCTGCACGGCGGGGGCGGGCGCTGCGGTCTGCGTGCGAAAGATATGCGAGACCTTGCTGCTCGCGCGCGCGATCTGGTCGGAATCGCCATAGGCGACGACGGCACCGGCCGTGCAGGCGAGCATGATGAGAACGAGCAGGAACCGGATCATTGCGCATCTCCCGATGCGCTCAGGCCGGTCAGCTGCGTTTCGGCGATCCCGCGATGGGCGCAAGTCCAGCCTGATTCATGCGCGCCGGCAACAGCGCCATGAGCGCGAGCCGTTCCGCGCTCTCCATGGCGTGCCAGCGCGCGATCTCCGGCAATGTGCGTCCGCAGCCGAAGCACAGCCTGGTCTTGGGATCGATCATGCAGACGGCCACGCACGGCGTTTCTTTGCTCATTCGGACATAGTGGCGGATGGTCGGGCATGACTGCAAGCATCTCGTTACGAGCCCGTACCTGCGCTCATGATCGGCTTGCGGCGGGGCCGGCGCTTCTCGTCCGCGACCGCGGAACTCTCGGGTTGGAGCGGCGGAGAATCATCCGACATCGGCGCCAGCGCGCTCATCACGCGCTCGGGCGGGAAGGTGACGATCACTTCGGTGCCGATGCGCAGCTTCGATTTCAGCGTGAACGTACCGCCGTGCAGGTCGACCAGATTCTTGGCGATCGGCAGGCCGAGACCGGCGCCCTGTTCGGCCGACTTGATCGAGTTGGAGCCTTGGCCGAACGATGCCAGCACGACCGGGATCTCGTCCTCGGGGATTCCGGAGCCGGTATCCTTCACCGAGAGATATTGTCCGCCTGAAGCCGTCCAGCCGGCCTTGAGCCAGATCTCGCCGCCCTGCGGAGTGAACTTGATCGAGTTGGAGAGCAGATTGAGCACGACCTGGCGGATCGCTCGCTCGTCGGCCCAGAGCCGCGGCATTGCCTGCTCGAACACTTCGTGGATGGTAATGCCACGGCTCGAGGCGCGCAGCTTCATCAGATGATGGCAGTCGGCGACGATGCCGACCAGCGAGACCGCTTCCTCGTTGAGCTCGTAGCGGCCAGCCTCGATCCGCGACAGATCGAGGATCTCGTTGATGAGGTTGAGCAGGTGGACGCCGGAATTGTGGATGTCGGCCGAGTACTCCTTGTAGACCGGCACGGCATGCGCGCCGAAAATCTCGCTCTTCATCACCTCCGAGAAGCCGAGGATCGCATTGAGCGGCGTCCGGAGTTCATGGCTCATCTGCGCCAGAAAGCGCGACTTGGCGACATTGGCGGATTCGGCGCGGTGGCGCGCCTCGTCCGAGATCGCCTTGGCCTGTTCGAGCTCGCCGATCAGCGCGTCCTTCTCGGCGCGCGCCTCGAGCGTGGCGAAGGTCGAAGAGTGCAGACGGTGGGCCAGCAGCACGAAATAGCCTTCAGCGGCGAGGGCGAGCGCGGCCAGGATGTAATTGTCCAGCGAGCCGGTCATCACGAAGCTCAGCGCCATCGCGACCGCGACCGGTGCGGTGGCGGCGAGGGCGGCGATCGGCAGATTGGCGGCCAGCATGCTCGATACTGCGATCACCAGCAGCATCAGGAACATCATCAGCGATTCCGTGATCATGTCGAGCACGGGATGGATCAGGATCGCCATCCAGCAAAGGCCATAGAGCAGGTCGAGGACGACGAAGCGTGTCTGCCATGCGCGCGTTCCCGCGGGCGAGGCGGGCTCGGCCAGGAAGCGGTGGCAGCTGCGGATCATCGCGGCATGGATGCAAAGCATGCCGGCGGTCCAGGCCGCGGCCGGGATCGGCTGCATCCACAGCCCAAACAGCACGCCCGTCGCGACCACAAGCAGCATCACGACATAGGAGGCCGACAGCCGGGTCTGGGCGTAATGGCGCAGCATCTCGGCGTCGAAAGCCGGCCGGGTTCCACTGGTAGACGTTAACTTGTCGCGCGCCTCGCGCACCCGCTGTGCCGCAGCCCGGCGATGGCTCGCCGACGGCACGCTCACCGGCTCGGCCGGAAGCTGCACAACCTCGGGCTTTTCAGCGGGTTTACTCATCGCACAACAACAATTCCTGCCCGCGCGGGACGGGCCTTCTGCATTGTCTATCTCTGGCAAGAAATCCTTAAGAGGTGACTTAAGGAGCTAAAGAATTACGTTAACCCGGCGTTAATTTTGGATCCGGTGTGAGCCGCTCAATGCAGCGCCGCGTGCTGTGCGATGTACACCACTGCTCCCGCCAGATAGCCGGCGAGCGCCGGGAGGGCGATGCGACGGGCGTACCAGAGGAACTCGATGCGCTCGAGCCCCATGGCGGCGACGCCTGCGGCCGAGCCGATGATCAGAATCGAGCCGCCGGTGCCGGCGCAATAGGCGATGAATTCCCAGATGAAGCTGTCGGGTGGATAATGCGCGAGGTCGTACATACCCATCGTCGCGGCGACCAGCGGCACGTTGTCGATGACGGCGCTGAGCAGCCCGAGCACGATCACGATGATGTCCTGTCGGCCGATCGCGGTGTCCAGCCATTTGGCCAGCATGGAGAGCAGGCCGGCATGTTCGAGGCAGGCAACCGCGAGCAAGATTCCGAGGAAGAACACGATCGAGCCCATGTCGATCCGCGTCAGCGCATTCGCAAGCGTGAGCGGACCGCGGACATGCTCATCCTTATTGCGATGAACGATCTCGCCGACCAACCACACGATGCCAAGCCCGAGCAGGACGCCCATGAACGGCGGCAGGTGCGTGACCGTCTTGAAGGCGGGCACCGCAATCAGCACGCCGAGTCCGAGATAGAACATCACGTTCCGCTCGAACGGATCGACGCCCTGCAATCCGTCCTCTTTCGGCGGCGGTGCGATGGTCTTGCCCTTGAGCGAAAAGCTGATGAATGCGAGCGGCACCAGCAGGTTCAGCAGCGAGGGCAGGAACACCCCGCCCATGATTTTTAGGGGCGAAATCTGTCCGCCGATCCACAGCATGGTCGTGGTGACGTCGCCGATCACGGTCCATGCACCACCGGCATTTGCGGCGATGACGATGAGTGAGGCGAACAGCAAGCGGTCGTCGCGCTTGGCGATCAACCGCTGGATCAGCGAGACCATGACGATGGTGGTGGTCAGATTGTCGAGGATTGCGCTGAGGAAGAAGGTCACGAAGCCAATCAGCCATATCAGACGGACCTGGCTGGTCGTGCTGATGCGGGAGGTGATGACCTCGAAACCGTCATGGGCGTCGATGACCTCGACGATGGTCATCGCGCCAACCAGGAAGAACACGATCTGCGCGGTGGCGGCGACGGACTCGTCAAGCTGACGGCCGACCAGCGTGTGGTCGCCGGTCGCGAGCGCGTAGATTGTCCAGAGCACGCCCGCGCCGAGTAGAGCAGACGCGCTCTTGTTCACCCCGATCGGATGCTCAAGCGCGATCGCCGCATAGGCGAGGACGAAGATTGCGGCGAGTGCGATCAGCAAGACAGGATCACTTCGTCAGGTGTCAGCGATTAAGGCGCGCGAGCAGGCTCGACGTATCCCAGCGCTTGCCGCCCATCTTCTCGACCTCGGCGTAGAACTGGTCGACCAGCGCGGTCACGGGCAGGTTGGCGCCGTTGCGGCGGGCTTCAGCCAGTGAGATCGAGAGATCCTTGCGCATCCATTCGACCGCGAAGCCGAAATCGTACTTGTCCTCGTTCATGGTCTTGTAGCGGTTCTCCATCTGCCAGGACTGCGCGGCGCCCTTTGAGATGGTTTCGATCACGGCGGCGACGTCGAGGCCACTCTTCTTGGCGAAGTGAATACCCTCGGAGAGGCCCTGGACGAGGCCGGCGATGCAGATCTGGTTGACCATTTTGGTCAGCTGGCCGGAGCCGGCGGGCCCCAGCAATTTGCACATCCGCGCATAGGCGCCCGTGATGATCGGCTCGGCACCCGCATAGGCGTCCTGCGTGCCGCCGCACATCACCGTCAGCACGCCGTTCTCGGCGCCGGCCTGGCCGCCGGACACGGGTGCGTCGATGAACTTGAAGCCGGCCTTGGTCGCGGCAGCATCAAGCTCACGCGCGACCTCGGCGGAAGCGGTGGTGTGGTCGACGAAGGTCGCACCCTTCTTCATGCCGGCAAACGCGCCGTCGGCACCGATCGTGACCGCGCGCAGATCGTTGTCGTTGCCGACGCAGCACATCACGAAATCCTGGCCCTCGGCCGCGGCCTTCGGGGTCGCCGCGGTCTTGCCGCCGAACTTGTCCGCCCACTCCTTCGCCTTGGCCGCGGTGCGATTATAGACGGTGACCTCATGGCCCCCTTTTTTCACGAGGTGTCCGGCCATGGGGAAGCCCATCACGCCGAGACCGAGGAAAGCGACTTTAGCCATCTGTGGTACCTTGTCCGTAGTTTGGGTTTTACGGTTCTTGCCGGGCGAGGGCCGCCCGGTTCCGCCATTGCGGCAGATCGGCCGCACCATAAACCCTTGAGGCCGGAGGGCAACGGCTTCGTTTGGCCCCTGCCTGTGCTAGGATGGCGGACTTAAGGACTTCAAAAAAATGGAGCGAAGGCATGGGCGGCGTAAGCGTGGGCGTGCTCGATCATTTCAACATCCGGACCCGGAATCTGGCCGAGACCGCCCGCTTCTACGAGGACGTGCTGGGCCTGGAAAAAGGCCCCCGGCCGAATTTCGCCTTTCCCCGGCGCCTGGATGTACAGCGAGGGTAAACCGGTGGTGCACCTGGTCGGTATTTCTCCGACTGCCGAGCCACAAAAGCCGGATTCCGGCGTTGTCCACCACGTCGCCTTCGCCAGCCGCGGCTTTGACGGCATGAAACAGCGGCTGGCCTCAAAGGGGATGAAGTTCGACTCCCGCCAGGTGCCCGGCGGCGAACTCTGGCAGATCTTCGTCCATGACCCGAACGGGGTCATGATCGAGCTGAACTACGAAGCGGCCCTGGAGCAGGGCGCCGCGCCCGCCGAGATGGCTGACGATATCGGCAGGCAGTAGCCTTTTGGGCGTTTCCGCTCTAATGGGGCATCTTGAATTCTAGGAGATGCGCTTTGAGCGTGACGCAGCAACAGGTTCTCGACAGCCTCGCCAGGATCAAGTCGCCCCGCGGGGTTGCGCTCACCAATGCCAATGTGCTGAGCGCGATCAGCGCGGCCGACGGCAAGGTGTTCTTCTCGATCAATGTCGATGCCGCCGAGGCGCGCGCCTGGGAATCCGTCCGGGCCGAGGCCGAGGCCGCGGTGCGGGCCATTCCCGGCGTCACCACCGTCATGGTGGCGCTGACCGCCGAGCGCAAGGCCGGCGCGGCGCCGCCACCGCCGCCAACTCCCAGCCGCGGTACGCCAGGCGTGCAGCCGGTCCATGCCCACAAGCCGCCGCCGCAGGGCGGCGCCCAATCGCCGATGGCGCGGCAGTCCGAGATTCCGGGCGTCGCGGCCGTGATCGCGGTTGCCTCGGGCAAGGGCGGCGTCGGCAAGTCCACCACTGCTCTCAATCTTGCGCTGGGCCTGCGCGATCTCGGCCTCAAGGTCGGGCTGCTCGATGCCGACATCTACGGCCCCTCGGTGCCGCGGCTGACGGGCCTGCATGAGAAGCCGGAGCTGGATGGCGAGCGCAAGATGATTCCGCTCAGGCGCTTCGGCCTGGCGATCATGTCGATCGGCTTCCTGGTGGAAGAAGAGACTGCGATGATCTGGCGCGGGCCGATGGTGATGTCGGCGGTGACGCAGATGCTGCGCGACGTCGCATGGGGGCAGCTCGACGTCCTCGTCGTCGACATGCCGCCAGGGACCGGCGATGCCCAGCTCACGCTGGCGCAGAACGTCCCTTTGAAAGGCGCCGTGATCGTCTCGACCCCGCAGGACCTGTCGCTGATCGACGCAAGGCGGGGGCTTGCGATGTTCAAGAAGGTCAACGTGCCCGTGCTCGGCATCGTCGAGAACATGAGCTATTTCCAGTGCCCGCAATGCGGCACGAAATCCGACATTTTCGGCCATGGCGGCGCGCGCCACGAGGCTGAGAAGCTCGGGGTGCCGTTCCTGGGCGAGATCCCCCTGCACATGGCGATTCGCGCCACCTCGGATGCGGGCACGCCCGTTGTGGACAGCGAGCCGGACGGTCCCCATGCGGCGATCTACCGCGCCATTGCGGGACAGGTGCGGGACCAGCTCAAGGGCGTCGTCGCCGCGGCCTGAGCGGATCCAAGGCAATACCTTCAAGCCAACCCCTTCAAACCAATACTCTGGGGACATGCGACTTTCGTAGAGCCCTGTCATGCCAATGTCGCGTTTCGAAAGCGGGGCTTCCGTGTTAAAGGCCCACGGCAGTCAAGCCCCTTCGGTTCGACGCGGCCCAAGAACGCGTCGCCGGAATGAGCGGCAGCAAAGAGGAAGTTAGGGGAAACGCCCCAACAAGGAGAGACTGAAGATGAAGCGTCGTGATTTTCTGAAAGTGTCGGCAGCCGGCGCGGCGGCGACCGCCGCGGTGGCCTCGCCGGCAATCGCGCAGTCCTCGCCCGAGATCAAGTGGCGCCTGACATCGAGCTTCCCGAAGTCGCTCGACACCATCTATGGCGGTGCCGAGCAGATGGCGAAGTACGTCGCCGAGATGACCGACAACAAGTTTCAGATCCAGGTCTTCCAGGCGGGTGAAATCGTTCCGGGCCTGCAGGCGCTCGATGCGACGCAGAAGGGCACCGTCGAGATGTGCCACACGGTGTCGTATTATTACGTCGGCAAAGACCCGACCTTCGCGATCTTCGCGTCGGTGCCTTTCGGCCTGAACGCACGCCAGCAGAATTCCTGGCTGTACCAGGGCGGCGGCAACGAACTCGCCAACGAGTTCTTCAAGAAGACGAACGTGGTGGGCTTCCCCTGCGGCAACACCGGCACCCAGATGGGCGGCTGGTTCCGCAAGGAGATCAAGACCGTTGCCGACCTCTCGGGCCTCAAGATGCGCATTGGCGGCATTGCCGGCCAGGTGCTCCAGAAGGTCGGCGTGGTGCCGCAGCAGCTCGCCGGCGGCGACATCTATCCGTCGCTCGAGAAGGGCACCATCGACGCGGCCGAATGGGTCGGCCCCTACGATGACGAGAAGCTCGGCTTCGCCAAGGTCGCCAAGTACTACTACTACCCGGGCTTCTGGGAAGGTGGTCCGACCGTTCACGCCTTCGCCAACATCGACAAGTGGAACGAGCTGCCGAAGAACTACCAGGCGATCCTCACCAACGCGACCGTCAACACCAACACCTGGATGGCCGCGCGCTACGACATGGTGAACCCCGGCGCCCTGAAGCGTCTGGTCGCCGGCGGAACGCAGCTTCGCCCGTTCACCAACGAAGTTCTGGAAGCCTGTCTCAAGGCGACCAACGAATTGTGGGGCGAGATCTCGGCCAAGAACCCCGACTTCAAGAAGTCGATCGACGCCATGCAGGCCTACCGCTCCGACGAGTATCTGTGGTGGCAGGTTGCCGAATACACCTACGACAGCTTCATGATCCGCTCGCGCACTCGCGGTTGATCTTCGAATAAGCCGCAAGACGACAGGCCCGGTCTCGTTCGCGAGGCCGGGCTTTTTCTTTGGGACGAGGCTGCGGAGCGGCGTTGTCGCCGGGGTACGGGTGGGGCGTCCAACAAAAAATCTGAAAAACAACCCCATGCACAGTAGACGAGGGGTGAGAGGACAAGGCGCTGCGCGTGCAGCCAAGCGCTTGATGCGATGGAGCTAATTGGCAGGCAGGCCCAAGCATCGCGCGGTGGATGGGAACTTCGCATTTTAAGCGCAAAAGCGGGGTGAGCCCAGGCGGACCAAGCGAATGTTTCAGCGAGGGCCATTTGACTCGTCGGGCAAAACAGGAGCATAAAGGTATTATCGCATAATCCGAAATTGCTACCTCGGTGCCGCTCCGTGGGGTGATGATGAGCTTCGATCCCGATGAGGTTCAAAGCGCGCTGCGCAAGGCCTGGTCGTTGGCAACGGCCAGTCAATGGACGGCGAGCAATCCGGCGGCAGGACAATGCAACGTCACCTCGCTGCTGATCCACGAGCTCTTCGGCGGCGACATGCTGAAGACGCCGCTGCCTGCCGGCGACCATTTTTACAATCGCATCAAAGGCCGGCGGTATGACTTCACGGCGAGCCAATTTGATCAGCCGATTGCTTACAAGGATTTACCTGCAAGCCGTGCCGATGCGGGATTGGGAGCGACAAGCGATGAACTGGCCGAACTCAGAGCCGCCTTTCAGGAGCGTCGTACGAAGAAAAGGTAAGGGCCAATCGCAGACGGATGACAGGACTGTGCGCGGGAAATCAGCTGAACATCAATTCGCAAGACGGTCTTTGCTCATGCGCAGGATGACCACCACACCCTCATCCGACCAGTCAAAAGTTATAGCCCCGCCAAGCTGGGCGGCCATACTTCGGTGCACCAACTTGCTTCCAAAGCCTTCGAGCTTTGTTGGAGCGACAACGGGAGGACCGCCCCGTTCCGTCCACTTGACCACGACCTCGTCCTCGTGGGCGTTGCACGACACGTCCAGGGTACCACTTGAAAGCGACAGCGCACCGTATTTCGCAGAGTTGGTTGCCAGTTCATGCATTACCAAGGCGAGCGCTGTGCTGGAAGTCTCTCCCACGTTCATCTTGGGGACCGAGACGCGAATACGAACGCTGGCTCCCTTTTCATCGTACGGAGCAAGCAGAACAGAGATGAGGTCTCCAAGAAGCGTCCCCTCTCGATTTCGTCCTGGTACCGGGCGAACAAGGTCCTGAGCACGTCCAAGAGCGATCAGGCGGCTGGTCAGCTCATGGGCCATATCTTCTTTTGATGTTGCCGAGCGTGAGCTCATTTGAGTCAGCGCCGTTGTGATGGTGAGAAGGTTTTTCAGCCGGTGACTCATCTCGCCCGCCAGCAGCTCGTTGGCTTCCTCAGCTTGCTTGCGTTGGGTTACATCCAGGAAAATACCGAACATGGTTCGATCCGCGATGTCGGCGTCGTCGCCTTGGCCCCGAGCGGAGATCCAACGGATATCGCTTCCGGTTAGAATACGAAAATCTATTTCGTAGGAGCCGACGACTGCGCGAGTAGCGGCAAATGCCGATCTCACCCTCTCGAGATCGGCGGGGTGGATGTTTTTGGACAGTATCTCAAACGTAATTTTCTGCTCGCCCTTGGGCACCTCCCAAAGGTCGTACGCGGGTTCATCCATGGTGATGGCGTCGGTATCAACGTTCCACGACCATAGAGCGACACCGGCCGCGCGAGTGGCAGCCCGGAGGTGCCTTTCGTGCCACAACGGCATCGTCACCTGGCTAGCACACATTGCGCTTTGCTTTCCTGCATATCCGGCCAAATCGGCCCCCCTGCCGACCGGTGATTGACAGATACCATACCCGGGCGAAAAGGTCTCGGTTCTATCGAAAGGGCGGGTTGAAGCCTGGTCCCGCGCCCGAGTTGGCTCAGAAGCGATCCTCCGCGAACGACCCATGAGGTTCGCCGGCGGCCATCAGCGGCGTTGTTGGTGAGCGATTACGCGTTGCTTCGCGAAACGCCTGAGCCTGCCCTTCCATGAATCAACACGGCCTCGGCAGCAGCTTCGTCGATCGCCGCCATCACGTCCGCGGTTGCGGAATGATGAATCATGTGACCCGCTCCGTCGATCCGGCGCAATTTGCTCTGCTTGATCTCGCCATGCAGCCTGACCGACTGCTTGATATCGATCATACGGTCGCCCTGACCCGCGATAATGATCGTCGGCATCTTGAGTTCAGCGTAAGCCTTCGCGCCTGAGAATGCGGCGGGGACCAACATCGTCGCTTCGGCCGCTGCGGCCCGCATCTGTGATGGACGCAGCGCCATTTCTTTCGGAAAGCCCGCGAACTTGGCCGGGACCGGCCGGGGCCCAAACAACTTGCGCAACGTCGCGGGCCACATCATCCGACCGGCTAGCGGCGAAATCGTGGAGCTGATGAGGTCCCCGAGCACCGGTAGGGCGGACAGCACTGACGCGGCGCTGTCCGAGCGGGGCGTCGGGAAATAATAGCCCGAGGCCAGCACGAGAGCCTGCACGACCGAAGGATGTCTTGTCGCCAGCGCAACCGCAACCGACGCGCCCCACGAATGGCCAAGGACAATCGCTTGAGAGACGCCGAGCTGATCGAGCGCCTTCTTGAACAGGTCCGCCTGGGCATCCGGGGTCCAGACGACGTGCCTCGGCCGCGAGCTATGCCCAAATCCGGGACGATCGAACACGATGACCCTGTAGTTTTCGGCTGCGAGATCGATCAATCCACTCGCGTCGAAATCCTGGACCAGGCTGCCATTGCCGTGAAACAAAACCAGCGGCTTGCCCCTGCCGCGTTCCAAATAGTGCAGGCGAACGCCATCGATATCGATGAACCGACCCTGCGGAGGATTATCGCGTTGCGCTTTGTTCGCGAGCCGCCGGTTTATGATTGCGCTAGCCGCGATGAAGGTACCTGCGGCAGCAAACGCGGCGGCGCCCGGATGTCGCGTGATGGCGGCCAGGCAATCGGATAGAAGGGAGCTGGAACGTGTTCGTCGTGCAAGGCGCATGTGCATTACCTAGGTGGTCTGCACGACGCCCCATCAAATGAGAAATGTTGCAGCTGAGTTGAACGGTTCGCCGGGGTGTTCGTTCCTTGGCAGGATCGATGCGGCGCCGGCGGCGGGGCCCAAGGGGGCAAACGTCCGCGCCATCCGCGACCTCATTCGCAGGTGCCCTGATTGGCTTACAGGAACCTGACGGAAGGGAGCAGCCGGCCCGCCGGCTGCTTTTTCGCTGGCCGAGATGCCCCGGATGATGGATGACAGCGAAGATGCGGCGGAAGCCGTGCGGTGACAGCGGAACATCCCGCGGGAAAATGCGATGCGCCTTCTAATCGTCGAGGACAATGCCGAGCTGTCACGGCTCGTTGCCGGCGGGCTGTCGGCGGCCGGCTATGAGAGCGACATCGTCGGCAGCGCGGCCGAAGCGCGCGAGGCGGTCAGCAGCGTCAGCTATGCCGCGATGATCCTCGACCTCGGACTGCCCGACGGCGATGGCCTGTCGGTGCTGCGCGAGCTGCGCCGGCAGATGGAGCCCTTGCCGGTGCTGGTGCTGACCGCGCGCGGCGGCTTGCAGGACCGCGTCAGCGGCCTGCGCAGCGGCGCCGACGACTATCTCGCCAAACCGTTCGCGATGGAGGAGCTGGTGGCGCGGCTGGAGGCGATCCTGCGCCGTCCGGGCCAGTTGCTCGGCCGCTCGCTGCGCCTCGCCAACCTCGTCTATGACACCGAAAGCCGCCAGATCTTCGTGGACGACCAGCCGCGCATCATCTCCGCGCGCGAGACCTCGGTGCTTGAGATCCTGCTGCGCCGGCAGGGCAGGGTGGTGCCGAAGAAGAACGTCGAGGACCACATCTTCGGTCTCGACGGCGAAGTCGCCTCCAATGCGGTCGAGGTCTACGTCTCGCGGTTGCGCAAGCAGCTCGCCGAGCACGGCGCCAAGGTCGTGATCCACACCATCCGTGGCGTCGGCTATCTTATGGCCGAGGAGAAATAGCGTGGCCCGGATCGGATCTCACGCCGGATTCCGCGCCGGAATCCATGCGAGGTCGCCAACGTTCAAATCGCTAATCTGGCGCATCGTGTTCCTGCACATCGTGGCGGTCGCGGTGGTCGCGATCTTCCTGCCGCTGGTGCTGTTCTGGCTGCTCAATTCCGAGATCGACCAGTTGCATCGCGATGCCATGCGCGCGCAGGCCGAGGTGTTGGCCGAGCGCATCGTCGCCCAGCCCGACGGGCTGTTGACGTTCAACCTGCCGGACAGTCTCAAGGGCCTTTATTCGGAAGCCTATGGCCGCTACCAGTACGACATTCGCGATGCCGAGGGGAATCTGCTGTTCTCGTCGCGGCGCAAGACCGGCACTGCTACGGCCGCGCCTCCGCCGCTCTCCGAAACGATTTCCGGCGCCGGCGTCACTCGCATCATCGACGGCAAGGTGATGCGCATTCGCGTCGCGGAGGACCTCGCGCACCGCGACGTCATCATCGATGACATTGTCTCGAACTTCTTCCGGCGGGTCGGGTGGATCACGATTCCGATCCTGCTGGTCCTGCTCGCCATCGACATCATCATCTTTCGCCGCGCCGTCGCGCCGCTGTGGAAGGCCTCCGAGGAGGCGAGCAATATCGGCCCGGCGCGCACCGACATCCGCCTGCCGACGGAGCAGATCCCGCGCGAGATCATGCCGCTCGTCACCGCCGTCAACCAGGCGCTCGACCGCCTCGAGGACGGCTTTCGGGTGCAGCGGCAGTTCACCGCCGACGCCGCGCACCAACTGCGCACGCCGCTCGCGATCCTGCGCACGCGGATCGAGACGCTCGGCGACGGCGCTGCAAGGCAGGCGCTGCATGCCGATATCGAGGGCATGAGCCGCATTGTCGCGCAATTGCTGGAGATCGCCGAGCTCGACACGCTGGTGCTTGATCCCGGCGAGACCGCGGATTTGCGCGCCGTCTGCGCCGAGGTGGTCGGTTCGATCGCGCCGCTCGCGATCGCGCAGCACAAGGATATCGCGCTGAGGGGCACCGAGGCGCCGGTGCTGATCCACGGCAACTCCATGATGCTCCAGCGCGCGATCTTCAACCTCGCCGAAAACGCCATCAAGTTCACCGCAAAGGACACGTCGGTCGATGTCGATGTGAGCGAGAACGGTGCGGTGCGCGTGCGCGATTGCGGACCGGGAATTGCGGAAGCCGAGCGTGAATTGATCTTCCACCGCTTCTGGCGCGCCGACCGCCAGCGCAGCGACGGCGCCGGCCTCGGGCTCTCGATCGTGCGCGCGGTGGCGGATGATCACGCGGCAACGGTTGCGGTGGAGAATCTTCCGGGCGGCGGCGCGCAGTTCACGCTGCGGTTCAGGCTGGCGGAGAAGCGGGGCGACGTTGATTTGAACGCAGTGCGGCACTGACGCTGCACCCTCGCCCCTTGTGGGAGAGGGTGGCTCGCCGCGACAACGGCGAGCCGGGTGAGGGGTCTCTCTCCGCGAGTCCGACTGCGAGTTGAATGCGCGGAGGCAACCCCTCATCCGGCGCTTCGCGCCACCTTCTCCCACAAGGGGAGAAGGAAGAGAGCGCTATTTCAGCTTGCCGGTGGACAGATCCATGATCATGCGCGTGGTCAGATAAAGGCGCGGCACGATGCTGTCGAGTTTGACATATTCGGCGTCGTTGGAATGCGCGCCGAAACCCGACAGGCCCATGCCTTCGACCACGGCTCCGCTGGTCTTCAGCGCGGCAAACGCGGCATCGGTGCCGCCGCCGGTCGCCTTCTCGTCGACCTTGAGGGGCAGTCCGATCTCCCCATAGATGGTCTTGCCGTAGGCCGCCACGCGGCGCGAGGCGTCGTTGGCCTCCAGCGGCGGACGGCGCACCTCGAATTTGAGCGCGACCTTGGAGTCGGGCAGCAGGTGATTCTTGATCTTGTCCTGCAGCGCCTTCTCCAGCTCGTCGAAATCGGCGACCTTGAGGGCGCGCGCATCGGCCTGGGCCGTGGCCTCGGCGGGGATGACGTTGCGGTTGGTACCGGCCTTGGAGACCGTCCAGTTCAGTTTCAGGCCCTGCTCCGGTTTGGACAGGTCCTTCATCTGCAGCAGCTGATGGGAGAGTTCGTACAGTGCATTGACGCCGCCCTCGGGCCGCGAGCCTGCATGCGACGACTTGCCCTGTACCGTGAGATACGCCGAGCCGATGCCGCTGGTGGCCAGCCGCAGCGTGCCGTCGGTGCCGCCGCCTTCAAACGAGAACACCACATCCTGATCCGCGGCGAACCTGGTGATGGTGCTGCGCCAGCCGGGCGACGAGATCTCCTCGTCGCCATTGGTAAGCACCGTGAGCGTGCCGTAATCCCGGAAGCTCAGCTTCTGCAGCAACGCTACGGTGTGAAGAATGAGCGCGACGCCCTGCTTGTCGTCGGCAATGCCGAGGCCGTAGGCCTTGTCGCCGTCGATGCGGAACGGTTGATCCTTCAGCATGCCCTTCAGGTACACGGTGTCCATGTGGGCGATCAGCATGATCTTCTTGCTGCCTGTGCCCTTGAATACGGCGTGTACGGCCGGGCCGATCTTCTCGGGTGTGTCGTCGAGGCGATAGACGTCGGTGGGCTGCAGGATCTCCACCGTGCCGCCGAGCTGCTTGAGCTGGCCGGCAACGCGCTCGGCGATCTGATTCAAGCCTTCGACATCCTTGCTGCCGGATTCGATGCTGACGAGATCGCGCAGCGTGTCGAGCAGCGGCTGCTGCTCCTTTTGCGCCAGCGCATGGACGTCGGCCACGACATTCGCACTGGGCTCCGCATGCGCCGGCATTGCCGCACATGCCAGCCAGAGCGACGCGATCAACGGAGCAACGAGCGATGGAGCAGGGTGGGATCGAGACATGCGTGGCGGCCCTAGGTTGGGGGGATGGCGCGGTATGCCCGTGTTTCCGGCGCTTGTCACGCGCCCGGGGCACCCGGCATGCCCGGCCGAGGCGGACGTGATGGGAAGGGCCAGGGCGCCGGCCGCCTAAGCCTAAAGTCGTAGGATCGGATGGCGTGGGAGCTGAGCATTTTTGTCCCTCACATCGTGAGGGATGGAAATCGGACGACACTTGTTCCATGCTGGCCTCCAAGCCTCGGCAAGAAGGCCCACCGTCACAATCCATCAGGGTAGGAAATCATGAAAAGACGAGATTTTATCAAGGTCACCGGGCTTGGTGCGGCGGGTGTCGCCACGCTCGCCGCTCCAGCGATCGCGCAGACGACGCCCGAGATCAAATGGCGCATGCCGACGAGCTGGCCGAAATCACTCGATACGCTCTATGGCGGCGCCGAGATGATGGCCAAGATGGTCGCGGAAGCGACCGACAACAAATTTCAGATTCAGACATTTGCCGGCGGCGAGATCGTGCCGGGCCTTCAGGTGCTCGATGCCGTGCAGAACGGCACCTGCGAAATCGGCCACACCGCGTCCTACTATTATTTCGGTAAGGACCCGACCTTTACTTTCGGCTCGGCTGTGCCGTTCGGACCGAACATGCGCATCAACCAGGCCTGGTACATGCTGGGCGGCGGCAGGGACATCCTCAACGAGTTCTACAAGAAGTACAACGTCGTCTCGCTGCTTGCCGGCAACACCGGCTGTCAGATGGGCGGCTGGTTTCGCAAGGAGGTCAAGACGCCTCAGGACTTCAACGGGTTGAAATTCCGCATCGGCGGCTTCGCCGGAAAAGTGATGGCCAAGCTCGGCGCGGTGCCACAGCAGATCGCCGGTGGCGACATTTATCCTGCGCTGGAGAAGGGCACCATCGACGCCGCCGAATGGGTCGGACCCTATGACGACGAGAAGCTCGGCTTCGTCAAGGTCGCGCCGCATTATTACTTCCCGGGCTGGTGGGAAGGCGGGCCCATGCTTCTGGCCTTCGTCAACCAGGACAAATGGAATGCGCTGCCGAAGCACTATCAGAGCATCCTCGAGCAGGCGGGGCATTACGCCAACAACTGGATGATGGCGAAGTATGACCAGTCCAATCCGCCGGCGTTGCGACGCCTGCTCGCGGCCGGCGCCAAGCTGCATCCGTTCTCGCCGGAGGTCATGCAAGCCTGCTTCAAGGCGGCAAAGGAGCTGCACACCGAAGTCTCGGCCAACAACGCGGACTTCAAGAAGGTCTACGAATCGCTGACCGCGTTCTCGAACAACGGATATCAGTGGTTCCAGGTCGCCGAAGTCGGCTATGACAACTTCATGGCGCGCAACTCGCAGAGCTGATCGCAGAGCGCACGATCGGCCCAAACAAAAAACCCGGAGCGCAAGCTCCGGGTTCTTTTTTGCGGGTGGGCCGGGCGCTATTGCTTCGGCTGGCCGAAGTCGAGCGGCGGCAGATCGATCTGGGGAATCTCGATCTTGATGCTGTTGGGATCGACGGTGGACTGCACGCCCTTGTAGTGCATCACCATCGACGGGAACATGATCACCAGAAGCACCATGATCATCTGGATGACGACGAACGGCACCGCACCCCAATAGATCTGTCCCGTCGTGACCGGCTCCATGCGCTTGCCGGTGACGCGATCCGTATAGCGCTCCTTCGGCGCGACCGAGCGCAAATAGAACAGCGCAAATCCGAACGGCGGATGCATGAACGACGTCTGCATGTTGACGCCGAGGATGACGCCGAACCAGATCAGGTCGATGCCGAGATGCTCGGCCGCGGGCCCGAGCAGCGGGATCACGATGAAGGCAAGCTCGAAGAAATCGAGGAAGAACGCCAGCACGAACACGAAGGCGTTGACGAAGATCAGGAACCCGATCTGGCCGCCGGGCAGGGAGGTCAGCAGGTGCTCGACCCAGACGTGACCGCTGACGCCGTAGAAAGTGAGCGAGAACACGCGCGCGCCGACCAGGATGAAGACGACGAACGCGGACAGCTTCGCCGTCGATTCGGTGGCCTGACGGATCAGGTCCCAGGTCAGTCGCCGCTTCGCGGCTCCGAGAATGAGGGCGCCGGCTGCACCCATGGCGCCGCCTTCGGTGGGCGTCGCGACACCGATGAAGATCGTGCCCAGCACCAGGAAGATCAGGAACAGCGGCGGCACCATGACGAAGGTGGTCTGTTGCGCCATCTTCGAGAGGAAACGGAAGCCCGTCAGCTTGTCGATGGCCCAGTTCGCGATGGCGACGAAGAACGCGAAGAGGATGCCGAAGAACATGCTGAGCACGACGAAGTCGGCGCCGTGTGTCTCCGAATTCCGCATCATGAACCAGCCGAACACACAGCTCGCCAGGAACAGCACGCCGAGCGACTTCAGGCCGCGGTCGCCGCTCTCCTCGCGGAAGCCGATCGCTTCTTTGGGAAGACCCGGCGCCGCCTTCGGGAAAATCATGGTGACGAGGAACGCGTAACCCGCATAGAGGCCGGCGAGCACCAGGCCCGGAATGAACGCGCCCTCATACATGTCGCCGACCGACTTGCCGAGCTGGTCGGCCATCACGATCAGGACGAGCGAGGGCGGAATGATCTGCGCCAGCGTGCCGGAGGCCGCGATGATGCCGGTCGCCACACGGCGATCGTAGCCGTAGCGCAACATGATCGGCAGCGAGATCAGGCCCATCGAGATCACCGACGCCGCCACGACGCCGGTCGTCGCCGCAAGCAGGGCGCCGACGAACACCACCGCGTAGGCGAGGCCGCCGCGGATGGTGCCGAACAACTGACCGATGGTGTCGAGCAGATCCTCGGCCATGCCGGAGCGCTCGAGCACCAGTCCCATGAAGGTGAAGAAGGGAATGGCGAGCAGCGTGTCGTTGTTCATGACCCCGTAGACGCGCTCGGGCAGGGCCTGGAGAAAGTCCGGGTGGAATTGCCCGAGCTGAACGCCGATGATGGCGAAGAACAGGCCGACGGCGCCGAGCGAAAATGCCGCCGGATAGCCGAGCAGCAGCACGATCACCAGCGTCGCGAACATGATAGGCGCCAGATTGGCGATAATAAACGCGGTCATGACTTCCCCCTAAACCGTCGCCAACGGCTACTTTTTTTCGATCGCTTCGACGAGGTGCTCGACCTCGGCCTCCAGTGCGGACACCTGCGACTCGTGTGGGTCCGGGATCATGCCGCGCATGATCGCAATTCGCTTGATCAGCTCGGAAATGCCTTGAACGAGCAGGAGGGCGAAGCCGATCATGATCAGCGCTTTTGCCGGCCATTGCGGCAGGCCGCCCGCATTGCCGGATTGCTCGTTGATCTGGAGCGAGCGCAGGAAGAACGGTACCCCGGTGACGATCATGACGACGGTCAGCGGGATCAGGAAGAAGATGTGCCCGATGATGTCGATGATGTTGCGAGCCCGCTTCGGCATCATGCTGTTGAAGATGTCGATCCGGATGTGCTCGTTATCGAGCAGCGTCCACGACGAGCACAGCAGGAATACGATGCTGAAAAGCACCCATTGCAGCTCGAGCCACGAGTTGGACGACGTGTCCAACGTCTTCCGAATGATCGCATTCAGCGCCGAGATGACGACGGCGACCAGGATCAGCCAAGCCAGACGCTTGCCCGTCCAACGTGTGAACGCGTCAATTCCATTGCTCAGCTTCAGGAGCGCTTGCAAGATTGGTCCTCCCCGATTTGCCCCGGCCGTCTTGACTGCGCCGAGTGGCGCGTTGGCTTGTCTCGCCGCGCAGGCATGAGGCAGCCGCACCAAACCAGCGAGTTTGCCGCCAGTCAATCGGAAGTTTGTTGATAGTTAAGGGGAATAAGCCGCGGCCGGGCAGCCGATGCTAGCCGCCGGTGACGCTCATGTGCCTGCTGACGCTGGGGCGGTCGTGGCGGCGGTCGATGATGAAATCGTGGCCCTTGGGCTTCAGGCCAATGGCGCGGTCGATCGCATCCGCAAGCAGCGAATCGTCGTCCGATGCACGCAGAGGTTTGCGCAAATCGGAGGCATCCTCGTGGCCGAGGCAGGTGTGCAGCGTTCCCGTGCAAGTGACGCGCACGCGATTGCAGGATTCGCAGAAATTATGGGTCATCGGGGTGATGAAGCCGAGCTTGCCGCCGGTCTCGGCGACGCTGACATAGCGCGCGGGCCCGCCGGTGCTCTCGGCCAGATCCGTCAACGTGAACTGCTGGGCGAGGCGCGCGCGCACCAGCGACAGCGGCAGGTATTGGTCGATTCGTCCGGATCCGATCTCGCCCATCGGCATGACCTCGATCAGCGTCAGCCCCATGCCCTTGCCGTGGGCCCAGCGCATCAGGTCGGGAAGCTCGTCCTCGTTGAGGTTCTTCAGCGCAACGGCATTGATCTTGACCGCGAGGCCCGCAGCGCGTGCCGCCTCGATACCTTCCAGCACTTTGTCGATCTCGCCCCACCGGGTGATCTCGCGAAACTTTTGTGGGTCGAGCGTGTCGAGCGAGACGTTGATGCGGCGGACGCCGCAATCGGCGAGTTCGCTCGCGTATTTCGCAAGCTGGGTGCCGTTGGTGGTCAGCGTCAGCTCGCTCAACGCGCCGCTCTTGAGATGCCGCGACAGCGAGCGCACCAATGTCATCACGTTGCGGCGGACCAGCGGCTCGCCGCCGGTGAGCCGCAGCTTCTTCACGCCCTTGGCAATGAAGGCCGAGCAGAGCCGGTCGAGTTCCTCCAGCGTCAGCAGGTCCGCCTTGGGCAGGAACGTCATGTCCTCCGACATGCAGTAGAAGCAGCGCAGGTCGCAGCGGTCGGTGACGGACACGCGCAAATACGAGATGGTCCGTCCGAACGGATCGGTCATCGCGCTCGACAGCGCGGCGCGGGGGCTCGCGGAAAGTCCGTTCATACCAAATGCCTTGTCACTTGCGGCGGCGGGAGCAGCTTTGCTTCAGCGGCGCCCTGAACGCAATCTAAGCATCGGAGGCGTCAGAGACAATTGGGGGGATGACGGAGGTCAGCGCTTGCCCGTGTTCGGATCGGGGAACGACGAGCCCGCAGCCGGTGCGGCAGCAGCAGCCGGGGCGGTGGCGGGCGCCGCCGGTTTCGGCTTCTTCAGCCGGTGCGGCTTGCGGACCGGTTTTGGCGGAACGGCCGGCTGGAGCTCCGCGAAAACCGGGTTGGGGTCGGTGGTGACCGAGGCGGGCGTCGTGAAGTCGCCGGGGTTCTTGATGACGTTCACCGGCACGCTTACCGGCTGGTATTTCGGCAGCGCGAAAGCGACCGTGAAGGGGACGTCGGGGGCGGGAACCGATACGGAGCAGGGGGTCTTGCAGCCCTGTCCGAGCGAGGTCGTGGCGTCAGCACCCGCAGGATTGGATTCGAGCCGGACCTGGACGGTCGGCGGGGCCGATTTGAACATGTTCCAGGAAGTTGAAGACATCGAGGAGCAGCCGGCAAGGCTCGTTGCCCCGAGGACGCTCACTCCAGCTAATGAAAACGAGATGACACGACGCATGACATTCACCTAGTGCGGCGAACCGCCACACCCCGGACAAACTTAGGAGTGTCGTTCCGAGCGAGCAACCGGCGGGCCTCGCATAGTTAATAGATGGTTAACGCGGGATTTCTGCGGAATAATCAAGCTATCTCAGCTATTTGAGATCTGCCTGCGCAGTCATCAGGCTGCTGGCGGCTGCCGGCAGGTCGCGCATGTGATGGATCAGCCGGTCCGGCTTCAGCTCGGCGATCGGGACGTCCGTATAGCCGAAGCTGACCCCGATCACGGGAACTCCGGCGCGCCGGGCCACGCCGACATCGGGTCCGGCGTCGCCGACCATGATGCTGGCTTTGACCTCGCCGCCGGCCCGCGCCACCGTTTCGCGGAAAATGGTCGGATCGGGCTTTTGGACGCCAAAAGTGTCGGCGCCGCAGATCGCGGCGAAGCGTCGGCTCAGGTCGAGCTGGTCCAGCAGGCGCTTCGACAGCCATTCCAGCTTGTTGGTGCAGACCGCGAGACGATGGCCCTGGGCCGCAAAATGGTCGAGTGCGGCCTCCAGTCCCTCGAAGGGCCGGGATTCGACGGCGATATTGTCAGCGTAATAAGCGATGAAATCGGCCGTCATCCGGTCCATGTCGGCAACCGTGACGCTGCGGCCCTCGGCCTCCAGCCCCCGCTCGATCAGCTTGCGGGCGCCGGCGCCGATCATGTTGCGGGCCGAGGCCATCGGCACGGGCGGCAGCCCTTCGCGGTCGAGCACGTAATTGAGCGCGGTGATCAGGTCGGGCGCCGTATCCACAAGCGTGCCGTCGAGATCGAAGACGATGGTGTGGGGGGAGGTCATGGTCCAGCGCTACCGGCCCGGCCCCGCCCGCGCAAGGGCGGAAGCCATAAGATCACCTTATAAGGTGGGGCGGGAGGCCTGTTCCCCAGACCCTGTTCTCCGAGGGAAAACGAGGCTACACAGGCCGCCGCGAGCCTATAAGGCACGACACTCGTAATTCAGGGACGGCGCAAACGTGAATATGGACCAGTTGAAGCGGCAGGCTGCGGCGCGCGCCCTCGAGGACGTCCGTGACGGCATGCAGCTCGGGCTCGGCACCGGCTCGACCGCAAAACATTTCGTCGAGCTGCTCGGCGAGCGGGTCCGCGCTGGACTCAAAGTGATCGGCGTGCCGACCTCCGAGGCGACGCGCCTCGATGCAATCCGCTGCGGCGTGCCGCTGACCACGCTGGACGAGATCGACCATCTCGACATCACCGTCGACGGCGCCGACGAGATCGATCCCGAACTCAATCTGATCAAGGGCGGCGGCGGCGCGCTGTTGCGCGAGAAAATCGTGGCGGCCGCCTCGGATCGCATGATCGTGATTGCCGACGACACCAAATGGGTCCCGACACTTGGCCGCTTTCCGCTGCCGGTCGAAGTCATCCCGTTCGGGCTCGGCGCAACGCGGCGCGCGATCGAGAAGGCGTTTGCGGAATGCGGCGTTTCCGGGCAGATGGCGGTCCGCAACGGCAAGGACGGCCACGTTTTCGTCACCGATGGCGGCCACTGGATCGTCGATGCCCAGCTCGAAAAGATTGAGGATCCCGCCCGCCTTGCCACGGCGTTGAGCGCGATCCCCGGCGTCGTCGAACATGGTTTGTTCATCGGCTTGGCCAGCTCGGCTGTTTTGGCGGGTGGCGAAGGAATTCGCGTGATTGAACGGCGAAAGCCGAAAGGAGACTAGGAATGAAGAGCGTTTTGAAATTGTTGCCGGTCGCGACTCTCGCTGTGGGACTGGCCCTCTCGGTCGCCCCGGCCGGGGCCCAGCAGGCCGCGGCGCCGAAATCGTCGCCGGCCGCCGTCGCGGCCGCCAAGGAGATCCTGGCGATCAAGAACGCCAGTGCGATGTACGCCAACGCGGTGCCCGGCCTGGTCGAGAAGACCAAGATCGCGCTGATCCAGCAGAACCTGAACTACCAGAAGGACCTCACCGAGGTCGCCCAGATCGTCGCCCAGCAGCTCAAAGGCCGCGAGAGCGAAATCGGCGATGGCATGGCGCAGGTCTATGCCAGCGAGTTCACCGAGCAGGAGTTGAAGGATCTCGTCACCTTCTACAAGTCGCCGCTGGGCAAGAAGCTGATCGAGGCCGAGCCGCGCGCGATCGGGCTGAGCATGGCCTTCATGAACTCCTGGGCCCAGAACTTCTCCGAGACCGTGATGGGCAACTTCCGCGCCGAGATGCGCAAGCGTGGCAAGGAGATCTGACAGTTCCTATCTGATCAGAATCCGGATCATGTTCTGAAAGAGGTCGGAGTGGACAATGGCTGAATTCGACGTCGACCTCTTTGTCATCGGTGGCGGTTCGGGCGGCGTGCGTGCCGCCCGCATCGCGGCCGGCTACGGCGCCCGCGTCATGATCGCGGAAGAGTACCGCATGGGCGGGACCTGCGTGATCCGCGGCTGCGTACCGAAGAAGCTGTTCGTCATCGGCTCGCATTTCCGTCAGGAGATCGAGGACGCCGCCGGCTTTGGCTGGACCGTTCCGCCTGCGACCTTCGACTGGCCGACGCTGATTGCCAACAAGGACAAGGAGATCGCGCGTCTGGAGGCGGCTTACACCGCCAATGTCGAGAAGTCAGGCGCGCAGATCGTCAAGAGCCGGGCGGTGATCGAGGACAAACACACGGTCCGCCTGCTCGAGAACGACCGGAAGATCACCGCAAAATACATTTTGATCGCCACCGGCGGCGCGCCCAATCACGGTGCTCCGATTCCCGGCATCGAGCACGTGATCTCCTCCAACGAGGCGTTTCACCTGACCAGGCTGCCGAAGCGGATCGTGATCCAGGGCGGCGGCTACATCGCGCTGGAGTTCGCCGGT
The DNA here is from genome assembly GCF_040548425.1 of Bradyrhizobium sp. i1.15.2. Classification (NCBI taxonomy): domain Bacteria; kingdom Pseudomonadati; phylum Pseudomonadota; class Alphaproteobacteria; order Hyphomicrobiales; family Nitrobacteraceae; genus Bradyrhizobium; species Bradyrhizobium sp. i1.15.2. Next base: position 77,852 of record NZ_JBEPRQ010000007.1, read on the forward strand.
ATCTTCGCCGGCTTCGGCTCCGACGTCACAGTCATCTATCGCGGCGACAACATTCTTCGCGGGTTCGACGAGGATGTTCGCGCCCATGTCCGCGCCGAGATGGAGAAGCAGGGGATCACCATTCTCACCGGCTGCACTGTGACGAAGGTCGATCGGCACGGCGAAGAATTCACCACGCATCTGTCGAACGGATCGAGCCTCGCTTCCGACCAGGTGATGTTCGCGATCGGCCGCCATCCGGCGGTGGCCAATCTCGGCCTGGAGAAGGCCGGCGTCGCCATCAACCCGCGGAACGGCGGCATTGCGGTCGACCATTTCTCGAAGAGTTCGGTCGACAGCATCTATGCGATCGGCGATGTCACCCATCGCTTCAACCTGACGCCGGTCGCGATCCGCGAGGGCCATGCGTTCGCCGACACCGTATTCGGCAGGCGCGAGGTGCAGGTGGATCACGCCAACATCCCGACCGCCGTGTTCTCGCAGCCGGAGGTCGGCACCGTCGGCCTCACTGAGACCGAGGCGCGCGCGCAATTTGGCCATGTCGACATTTACAAGACCACGTTCCGCCCCATCAAGGCGACGATGTCGGGCCGCGATACCCGCGTGCTGATGAAGCTCGTCGTCGACGGTGCCTCCGACCGCGTGCTCGGCTGTCACATCGTCGGCGATGCCGCGGCCGAGATCACGCAGGCAGTCGCGATTGCCGTGAAGATGAAGGCGACCAAGGCCGATTTCGATGCGACGATCGCGCTGCATCCGACCGCGGCCGAAGAACTCGTCACCATGCGCACCCCGACCGCACGCCACGTGCGCCAGGCGGCGGAGTAAACTCCGCTCAGCCGTACAAATATCCGACCGGCTTGCCCTCGGTCCGCAGGGGACGGATGTCCCTCTGCGTGATGATCTGACCGGCGAGGCCGTCGATTTCGTCGCGTTGCGTCGGCGTCCAGCTGCGGAGGTCGTTCATGCCTTTGAGAAGGCCGAGCCGAAGGACCTGCGTGTTCTCACCGACACCGATGAGGCTTGTGGCGTTCTTGCCTGCCGTCACCACATCGCCGGCCGTGAGCTCAAAGGTCTCGCCAGTCTTGTTCTTGAATTCGGCCGTGCCGCGGATGACGCGGTAGATCACGACCTCGCCCTTGGCGAAACATGTGGTGTCCGCTGCTGCCGACGTGCTCTTGGGCAGCAGCGATTGGCCGCGTGGGTCGGTTGCGATGATGTGGCCGGTGACGAGACGGCCGCTCGGCACTTCAATGCCGATGTCGCGCACGTAAACCGGCATGGCCGATTTGACCGGGCTGTCGGTGAGCGGCTTGAACAGCGCGTCGAGCGCCAAAGGGTCTTGAAGCCAGAAGCCTGCATCGGCCGGGCGATCATGCAGAGAGTGGCTCCATGCCACCCGTGGCGTCTCGTCTTCGTTGATCTGATCCGGGCCGACAATGGTCGGGTTTGGAAAGGTCGTCGGATCGGTGATGAAGGCTTCGAGGAATTTGCCGGAATAGCCCATGGAAATCGGATCCGGCGCCACCGTTTGTGGCGTCTTCAAATTCTCTTCGGTCGACAGTCCCGACCAGGTGTAGAACAGCTGGCGGTGCACGATCGCGCTTTGCAGCATCACCGCGCCGGGGCCGACATTGTAGAAGCGCCCGTCATAGTCGAAGGTGAACGCGCCCGAGGTGACCAGCACGAGCTGAAAGCCGCCCGGTGGCAGATGAAGATGGAAATCTGTCGGTCCGGTGTCGGGCAGATAGATCGGCAGATTGGTCGCGACCTCGTGCAGCAGGAAAGTTTCGTTGTTGGCGTGAAAGCCCTCGTTGGCGCGATTGTAGAGGGCCTGCGGCCGGTACGTCGCCTCGAACTTCGCATTCCGGTCGCGGTCGATCGCCACGAAATCCCGGTCGTTGAGGCGAAGGGGGGCGCCGTCCGGGCGGGTCAGGCCGGTGATTTTGAGATCGCCGGCGGCATGCACGTTCATGGCAGTCTCCGATTCTAGGCCGCTCACCCGGTCTCTCTCGGCGCACGCATCTTGCTGCTGCAATCAGGAGAGCAGGGGATCAGGCCTGATGCTGCCTTGCGAATTTTGGGCCAGTCTCGGCGCCGCGCGGCACGGAGGCTTTGCGACCCGCCGCCACTCGAAGAAAAATCAAGGTTGCACCTGAGGTTAGATGACACGCTTCGCCAGCCTGCATGGCCATGTTCGCCCAGTCTGCAAGCCTGGCGACGAGACGTGTCTTGTCTAATTTGTCGGCATTCTGGCGCGGACGTGCAGCCGCGCCGATCAGGAGAAGTTGGCGGCCGGGTGTCTGAAGCCGTTCATTCGAAAGATCGACGCACCGTCCGCTCGCGCTTTCCGTACGGGCTGTCAGCCCACTTCGCCATGTCTGCTGCACGCGCCTCGATCAGCTCGCACCAGAGGCAGCTGAGCTCCGCACGACCTTTGGCCGAGAGCATCGGAATGAGGCCATGGCCGCAGCCGGCACAACATTTGACGCGATTCATGGTTCTCCCCGCGAGCTTCCGAATTCAGGAGCGACATTGTTGCTCCCGAAGCTTGCGCGGGCGCTATGAGGGCGTAGGGACGCTTGCCGGCGCGGCGCTCGTCCCCGAGATCGTCGCGTCTGCGATCCAGCGCGACACGGCGGCGATGTCCTCCGCATTGTCGCGGAAGGCACGAAGCTGGAATTCAGCCGAGCTGCCACGCTCGACGATGGTGCGGCAGTGTTCGACCTCGGCGGCGCAGTTCAGCGTGGCCGCGTCCCCGGCGACGTCCTCGATCACGCGGGAGAGCAGTTCGGAGATCTCGACCGGCCCCTCCCTGGAGGCAAAGATGCAATCGGTGCCGTAGCGCTGGGCTCGCCATTTGTTCTCCACCGCAATCGCGCGTTCGACCGCGGTGACCTCTTTCGACAGATGAGGTCGCAGGTAGAGATAGCGCGTCAGGCAGCGATAGAGCGAGGCAATGGCAACGGCGTCGTCGACGAAGGTGCAGGTATCGGGCGCACGCAACTCGAGGGTCGGGTGCTTCATGGATGGGCGCATGGCCCACCAGATGTGGCTTTCATCGGGGATCACGCCGGAGCGTTGCAAGGCGCCGACATATTCGTCGTAATCTTGCCTGCTCTCGAACAATTCGGGCAGGCCTGTGCGCGGCAGCTCGGAATAAGCGGCGAGCCGGTAGCCCTTCAGACCGGTCTTGTGTGAATTCCGGAACGGAGAGGAGGCCGACAGGGCGATGAACAACGGCAAATGCGGCAGCATCGCTCGCATCACCGCCGTGCGCTTTTCGGGATCGGGCAGCTGGACGTGCACATGCATGCCGCACATCAGGTTGCGGTGGCCGATGCTGCGCAGATCCTCGATCATCTCCTCGTAGCGCGGCTTGGGGCTCGGCTGCGACATGCGCCAGACCGCGGTCGGATGCGTGCCGCAGGCCATGATCACGAAGCCGTATTGTGCCGCGACGTTCGCGACTTCGCGCCGCAGGAAGCGAAGCTCTTCGCGCGCGTCGGCGACGTCGACATGAACGTTGGTGGCGACCTCGAGCTGGGACTGCAACATCTCCCGCATCGCCTGGCCGCCTGTCGACCAGTTTGCAGATTCGAAAAGCTCATTGGGGGTCTGAATCGCGACCTCCAGGCTACGGCGATCGGCGAGGAAGTATTCCTCCTCGATGCCGAACGAATATTCCGCAGCCTTGCCGCGTCCGCCGGCCGAGCGAATGACGAGGTGCTGCTTGTCTTCCGAGGAATCGAGCCGCAGCAGTTTTAAAACGTCTGATGCAAATGTCATTGTGCCACCCGGCCAAGGTATTTACCTGCGGGCGTTAATCCTTCTGACGGGGGCGGGTTCCGCGTCGAGCCCACCGGAAATTGCAAGGTCGAACGGAACAATTTTCGCGCTTTCGGACGCACGTGCGACCAGCGCGTGATTCGCGGGCACTTCCGTCCAGTCCGTTTCCTTGTCGAACGGCTCGGACACGACGATGACCTGGCCGCCAGCCTCGCGGAAATACAGCGTGTTGGCGGCATCGTTGACCGCGCCCCGGAAGGCATAGAGATCGCGGCCGTTGGCGATGGCACTGGTGAAGCGTAGCCGCTCACGAAGCTCGCCTTCGTTGACGAGATCGACGAGGGCCCGCAGCACGCGATGCGTCGCACCCAAGGGATCGGCATCGAGCCCCGCGCCCATCATGGCGAGAAATACGGCTTCCGAATCGGTCGTGCCTGTCCGCGAAGGATAGTAGGCGTCGGGGATCAGCGCCTCGACCTTGCGCCGTAGGCGATTCCAGCTGCCGACGAAACCGTTGTGCATGAACATCCAGTGGCCGCAGGCAAAGGGATGACAGTTCTGCCGTGTCACCGCCGTGCCGGTGGCGGCGCGCACATGGGCGAAGAACAGATGCGAGCGCAGATGCCGGCAGAGATAGCGGAGATTTTCGTCCGACCAGGCCGGGCGTGTTTCACGATAAAGACCAGGCTCCGGATGCTCGCCGTACCAGCCGAGACCGAAGCCGTCGCCATTCGAGCCGGCCGTCGACTGGAGCGAGCGGATGCTTTGCGCGATCAGCGAATGCTCGGGCTCGGTGACGTAGGGCTCGAAAGACGTGGTCTCGCCACGGTATGCGATCCAGCGACACATGGGAATCCTGTCAGGAGATGCTTGCTGAAATGTATCAACGAACCTGACAGGAGGATGGTTCCCGACAGCGAGTGTCGGGAACCAAGTGGTCACTACACCGGCACCGGAATCAATGGAGCAACCTCGCGATCCAGCGCGTTCTCGCTAGCTGCGAGACCTTGTGCGACGCCGACCCGGTCGGCCTCGGGACGGTTCTGGCTCATCTTGCGCTTGCCTTCGAACCGCATGACGGGAATGCGCACGCCGACGATTCCGCGCAGCTGCGCGGCGATGAAATCCGCAGGGGCATCCGTCACGGCCCAAGGCTTGGCACGCGATCCTTCGTGCCTGTTCGTGAGCCGCGTCACGGCGTCGAGCAGGCGCTCGGGCTCCTGGAAGAATTCGACCGGGCCGTAGGCATGCACCGCGACGTAGTTCCAGGTCGGCACGACCTTTTCGGTCTCCTGCTTGGTCGCGTACCAGGACGGCGTCACATAGGCGTCGGGACCGCTGAAGATCGCCAGCGCATCTCCGATCGGCGGCAGTTTCCATTGCGGATTGGCTTTCGCCACATGTCCGTACAGCACGCCATGCTCGCCTTCGCTCTCATCGAGAAAGAGCGGCAGCGGTGTGGCGACCGGGCCTTCGGTGGTGGCCGTGACCAGACTGGCGAGGCGGGCGCCGCGAATGGTCGCCCGGATGCTCTCGATATCGTCCTTGAAGGCGGGAGGGATGTACATGGTCTATCTCCGGTGTTGGTCTGGAGATAGCCGGAATCTGGCCTATAATAAACTGCCAGTTATCGCCTATTTAATCAGTCCAGTTCGGCGACGGCCTGTGCGAGAAGCCTGCAGCCGCGCTCGATCTGTGACACCTCCAGTGCCGAATAGCCCATGACGAGGCCGACTGTCTTCCGCGGTCGGCGAGGTCCGACGAACAGTGCCGAGACGGGATAGATGCCGACGCCCTTTGCATGGGCCGCCTTGATCAACGCGTCCTCTCGCTTCTGTGGCAGGTTGTCGAACCACGCCACGATGTGCAGGCCGGCGGCCGTGCCCTCGATCCGGACGCGATCCCCGAACCGGCGGCGAAGCGCGTCGAGCAGCGTGCGCTGGCGTTCGGCGTTGCGCCGGCGCACGCGTCTGATGTGGCCGTCATAGGCGCCGCTTTCCAGCATCGACGCGAGTGCGTCCTGTTCGATCAGCGGCGTGTGCCGGTCCATGATCTGCTTGGCGGCGGCGAACAGGGATCGCAGGGCGCTGGGCACCACCAGATATCCAATCCGCAAGGTCGGCGACAGCGTCTTGGAGACGGTGCCGAGATAGATCACGTTGCCGCCGCCTTCCAGCGCATGCAGCGGCGGGATCGGCTTGGTGTCGTAGCGATACTCGCTGTCGTAATCGTCCTCGATCACGTAGGCGTCGTTTGCCCTGGCCCAGGCGAGCAATTGGTGCCGGCGTCCGATCGGCATGACGCCGCCGAGCGGATATTGATGCGACGGCGTGACATAGGCGAGGCGGGCTTCGACGCCCTCGAGCCGCGTGGTCTCCAGTCCATCCGCGTCGACCGGGATCGGGATCGTCTTGGCGCCCGTCGCCGCAAAAGTATGCCGCGCCATCTGGTAGCCGGGATCCTCCATCACGAAGCGGTCGCCGGCATCGAGCAGCAGGCGCGCGCAGATGTCGAGGCCTTGCTGCGAGCCGTTGACGACGACGATCTGATCGACCTCGCAGCGGACGCTGCGCGACCGCCACAGATAGCCTTGGAGCGCGGTCCGCAGCCGCAGCGCGCCGCAGGGGTCATCATAGGCCAGCCGCTCGGGCTTGCGTGCCATCGCAGCAGTCACGGCCTTCTTCCATGCCACTACCGGGAAATCCGACGGCGCGAGCTCGCCATAGCGGAAGTTGGCGACGAGCCCGCGCGGCGGCTCGGTCCAGCGCGGCGGATCTTGAAGCAACCGGTCCCCGAAAGCCGACAGCCGCACCTTCCGCGCCGACGGTCGCGACACTACGCGCGCGTGTCCTCGCTCGACGACGGCGCGAGCCACACGCGGCCGCGCGCCATGGCGTGTCTCGATGAAGCCTTCGGCGGCGAGCTGTTCGTAGGCGATCGTCACGGTCGAGCGTGCCACGCCCATCTCGCCGGCCAGCGCGCGGGAGGACGGCAGCAAACCGTCGATCCCGTACACCCGCGCCAGGATCTGATCTCTCAAGGCCTCGTAGATCTGGCGCGCGCCCATGCGGTCGGCACGGGGCGCGGGATTGGTCTTCATCTGGGTCATCCACATTCCAAGCCGGCATTCGCCCGAGCGGACGATGTCGGAATGTGGTTCTAATCCCGTTCGCCGAGAGTTTCGACGTAAGCCTTGCCGTAGGGATGAAAATGCTCCTTGCGGCCCTGGTCCCACAGTGCCCTAAGGCCGGGCGTCGTGATGTCCCAATCCGGCCGGCACTTCATGCCGACTGCCCTGAGGTCCTGGCGGAGCTCTTCGACGGTTGGACGGCCGAAGAACCAATAGCCGTTGTAGATCTTGTGAATGACGAGGCCGGGCTCGAGCACGATCACGTGCGGAATCATCGGATTGTGGACGGGGTCGGTGTATTCGGCGATGTCGAGATCCTTCTGAACGAGGCGCCGCGAATCCGAGAGGAAGGGCCAGTGCGCTCCGACGCCGCTGCGATATTCGCTGGTCTGGGTGATGTTGTCGGTCGTGATCGTGACCATCCGGCAATAGCCCACCTCCATCTCGCGATGGAGCTGGAGCAAGCCTTCGGCCTGGCGGCGATCCTTCGGACAGTATCCGCCGCGGCCGAGCACGAGCACCATGGGAGCGCCCGCCTGCAGTTCGGAGAGCTTTCGGTGCTTGCCGGTGTGGTCGCTGAGCTCGTAATCCGGGAAGGTTACTCCCGGCATGATGTCAGGTCGCATTACGCTCTCCCAGTTTTACAGATCAATCACGACGTCGTTTCGGGGCCGTGCGCAGCAGATCAGGACATTGCCGTCCGCCGGCGGATCGAGCGGATCCGGCGCATAGTCGACCGTCCCCGCGATCAATCCGCTCTCGCAATTATGGCAGACGCCGGTCCGGCACGACCAGCGCACGGGGACGTCGCAAGCTTCGGCCAATTCCAGCAGGCTGGCATAGGCCGGTCCCCAGCACACGTTGAGGCCGCTGCGGGCGAACGAAACCATCGAGCCGGGGCCAGGAGCGCCGACCGGCGGGTGCGCTCGCTTCTGCGGGGAGGACGCTATGCCAGGCGTCAAGGATGGTCCGGCGCCGAACAATTCGGTGTGGATGCGATCCGGTGCGATGCCCAACGTGGTGAGGCCAGCTTTCAGATCGCTCATGAAAGCTGCCGGTCCGCACAGATAGAAATCGCCGTCACGCGGCACGCTCAGGCTCTGGAGCAGGCGTGCGTCGAGATGTCCGGCTGTATCGAACGCCACATTGAGACGATCGCCCGGGTCAGGCGCGCTGTAGCAGACGTGGCTATGGTGACGAGAGAGCCCTCCTAGCAACTCGCGCGTCTCGGCGGCGAACGCATGTTCGCGGCCGTTGCGGGTGCCGTGCAGCCACCATACGTCCCGCGTCGTGCCTTCGGCGGCGAGAGCGTGGAGCATCGCGAGCACCGGGGTGACGCCGATACCGGCGCTCAGCAGGACGACGGGCCCGGTGCCCGGTTGTAGCGTGAAACTGCCGCGTGGCGCACCGAGCTGCACGGCAGCGCCGTCCACCAGCTCGTCGGCGATGTAACGGCTGGCGGCGCCGTGAACTTCGCGCTTGATGCTGATGCGATAGGACGCGGCATCGGAGCCGCTCGACAGCGAATAGCTGCGCGTCATCGGCTGCGCACGGGAAGGCTCGAGCCTGATGACGACGAACTGACCGGGCAGGGCGGCCGCCACGGGATGTCCGTCGACGGGTTCGAGGATCAGCGACGTCACGTTGTCGCTTTCGGCGATCTTGCGCGCCACGCGAAAGCAACGGAATCCGCGCCAGGCCGGAGGAGCGCTCGCCGCCGGCCCAAGCCCGGCGTTTCCCGCGGTCTTGTTTTCCTTCTGCTGCTCGAGCAGCGCCTCGAATGAACGGTGCCAGCCGCGGCTCAGCGCGGGAATCCGCAGCGCGCGCTCGAGGCGTTCGTGCGGATGCGGCGGCAGGTAAAGCAACGCATTGATCTCGGACACGCTCATGCGCTCGGGTCCCACGGCGATCTGCGTGATCTCGTCACCGGCCTCGACGTCGCCTTCCTCGATCACACGAAAATAGAATCCCGGCCGCCCGTGCCTGACCAGCAGCGCAGCCATGTCCGGCTCGTCCATGCGAATGCCGAGCCGGTAGCAGGTGACGCGCGGCTGGGTCACTTCGAACACCGCGGAGCCGATCCTGTAGCGGTCTCCGATGCACACGTTGGTGTCGGCGAGGCCCTCGACCGTAAAGTTCTCGCCGAACTGGCCATGAACGAGGTTCGATCGACCCAGATGCTCCTGCCAGTACCGATAGGATTCCTCCTGATAGACGAATACGGCACGATGTTCGCCGCCATGACCGGCCGTATCGCCCTGGCCGTCGCCATCGATGTTGAGCCGGCGCACCCTGCGCGGGCCTGCGACCTGCGCCTTCCAGATGCCGGTGTGGACGGTCCGACCCTGCCAGGCGACGTCGCGCGGCAGGCCGACATTGACCGAAAGCAGATTTGCCATTGCGTGTTCCCGATCTGACTGCGCGGTTCTGCCGTCATCCTTGCATTCGGATGGGGTTTTTGGCTCGTTAGTCGTTGTTAGACGTTGCGAGCAAGCCTTGCCACCGGCGGCCTTGAGGCCAATCTCAGATGGCATAACGAGAACACAGTCAAACGGGAGATCACGATGGATGATCAGGGTAAGCTGGCCGCGCTCCAGCGCCATTGGGACGCTTCGGACGCGAACGATTTCGAGGCCGAGCACGACATTTATCGCGAGGACGCGGTGCTCGACTATCCGCAATCCGGCGAGCGCATCCGCGGTCGCAGCAACATCCAGCAGAGCCGGTTCGTACAACCGAACAAGAAGCGCTTCACGGTTCGGCGCATCGTCGGCGGTAACGATCTCTGGGTAAGCGAATTCGTGCTGACCTATGACGGCGTGCCGTCCTACGTCGTGAGCATCATGGAATTCCGCGACGGTCTGGTGGCGCACGAGACGCAGTATTTCGGCGACGGGTTCGAGCCGTCGCCCTCGCGGGCGCATCTTGTCGAGCGGGTGGGGTAACACGGGCTCGGTCGCAACACGGAACCCGATGCGGCGGCTGGTCGCAGCCGCGTCGCCTTGATTCCGACAGGCCCATCTTTATGTGTGGAAGGAACAAGAATCCGGGCCCCTCTGGCGAGGACGCCGACGCTGTCGGCAAAACCTCGTGATGTCGGATGACCTGTCCCGCGCGAATGCGATGGATCGGCCGATCGTCGGGCCTTCTTGAGAGCCTCTCCGACTCAATCGTCCCCATCGCAGCTCCGTGCGGATATTTCGCAAGATACGGGAGCAACGATGTCTGACGCCAAGCATTCAAATCCGATCGAAATCGAAATCACCGAGCCGTCCAGCCTGAACGAGCAGGCTGCGGTGGCGCTGGTGATCGTCGGCGCGCTGGTTGCGGTTGCCGACCGCCAAGTTTCGCCGGTCGAACGCGACGAGGTCGTCCGTTTCATCCGGGATCGCAAGCTGGCACCGCACATATCCGAGGACCGGCTCTACGCCATGTTCGACGAGCTTGCCGAACGGCTCGAGGAACCGGATTTCGCCAATGTGGTGATCGAGAACTTGCGTCCGGTTTCGGACCTGCCGCTGTCGGCTCATTTGATGGAGCTGTCGGAGCGCGTCGCGGCCGCGGACGAGGACGTGCATCCCCACGAAGTGCAGGCGATCAAGCTGTTGCGCCTGCTGACGCTGGTGCTGCCCCGCGCAAAGCAGGTGGCGCCGGGCGCCGTGCGCGCCGAACAGCGCATCGCCGCCGAGGAGTAAGCATGAGCGCAGTTTCGGACGAGGATAAGACAGGGACTGCGGGCGCTACCGGCCAGATGGCTGGCGGCGACCCGCGCCTCGACAAGCTTGTCCATCGCCTGCCGCCGCGCATGGGCGAAACCGTCACCTATCTGCTCAAGCCGTCCAGCCGCTGGGTGAGAATCCCTTCGGGCGCGCTGCTGATTGTCGGCGGCGTGCTCTCGTTCCTGCCGGTGCTCGGCGTCTGGATGCTGCCGCTCGGCCTCGCTTTGCTCGCGGAAGACGTGCCCGCGCTGCGATCCTCGCGCAGCAAGGTTTTGGATTGGGTCGAGCGGAAGAAGCCGCAATGGCTCGATCCTGCCGCACCGAAAAATGACCAATCATGACTGAATTCATCACCACCGAAGCGTTGACCGCGCTGCTTCAGGTCGTCTTGATCGACCTCGTGCTCGCCGGCGACAACGCCGTCGTCATCGGCCTTGCCGCAGCCGGCCTGCCGGCCGAGCAGCGCCGGCGCGCCATCGTCGTCGGCATCATCGCCGCGACCGCCCTGCGCATCGTCTTTGCCGGCGTCGCGACCCAGCTTCTGCAAGTGATCGGGCTGTTGCTCGCCGGCGGCGTGCTGCTGCTCTGGGTGTGCTGGAAGATGTGGCGGGAGCTGCGCGAGCAGTCCGCGCATGCGAACGAGCTCGCGTTCAGCCATGGTGGCAGCGGCGCTGCTCCTGCCTCCCGAAAGACCTTCAGGCAGGCGGCCGTGCAGATCGTTGCCGCCGACGTCTCGATGTCGCTCGATAACGTGCTCGCGGTTGCGGGTGCTGCCCGTGAGCATCCCTACATCCTCGCCTTCGGCCTGCTGTTGTCGGTCGCGCTGATGGGCGTCGCCGCCGATTTGCTCGGCCGCGTACTCCAGAAGCAGCGCTGGATCGGTTATGTCGGCCTCGCTATCATCGTTTACGTCGCCTTCGAGATGATCTATCGCGGATCGCTCGAGCTCGCGCCTGTGATCGCGAGTCTCTGAGGCAGCGCGCCTGTCCATCATCTGGAGTGATCAATGACGTCCGAATCCAAAGCACCTTCGGTGGATACCGTGTCGGCGCCGCAAATCGGCCCGTTTGCCCAACTCATCTTTGGCTCGCGCTGGCTGCAAGTTCCGCTGTATGTCGGCCTGATCGTCGCGCAGGCCGTCTATGTGCTGCTGTTTCTGAAGGAGCTCTGGCACCTGGTCGTCCACTCGTTCGACGCCAGCGAGCAGCAGATCATGCTGGTCGTGCTCGGGCTGATCGACGTCGTGATGATTTCGAACCTGCTGGTGATGGTGATCGTCGGCGGTTACGAGACCTTCGTCTCGCGCCTGAACCTCAGCGGTCATCCGGACGAGCCGGAATGGCTCAGCCACGTCAATGCCAGCGTGCTCAAGATCAAGCTTGCGATGGCAATCATCGGCATCTCCTCGATCTCGCTGCTCAGGACTTTCATCGAGGCGGGCAATCTCGGCACGACGCGGAGCAATTTCACCGAGAGCGGCGTGATGTGGCAGGTGCTGATCCATCTGACCTTCATCATCTCCGCGATCGGCATCGCCTGGGTCGACCGCCTCAGCGAGGGCGGCCAGCGCAAGGGAGCCGGCCACGGCTGAGCGTGACCGACGGCCGCTCAAAGCCCGAAGGCTGCGCTCAGGGACGTCGGCTCCGCGCCAGCGTCTCGGAGGGTGCCTCGCCGAACGCCAATCTGTAGCCGCGCGAGAACTCACCAAGATGCCAGAAGCCGTTGCCGAGCGCTGCGGCCTTGACGCTCATGCCGCCGCCTCCGACCATGAGCTGGATGCGGGCGGACCACAGCCGCTTGAGGCGCAGATAGTGGTGCAGGCTCACGCCGTGCACCGCATGTGCGGCGGTCTGCAGCGTACGCACCGATACGCCGAGCGCAGAGGCGAGGTCGTCACTGTAGAGTGCCTTGCTGCCGGACCACATGACCATTTCGTCGAGGCGCGCGATCAGCTTGCAGTGCTTGGCGAACGATGCGCGTCGCGCAGTCAGCCCGCCGGCCGGCGCCAGGGTGTCGTCGAGGCAGGCGAGCAGCGTCTCCTGGATGGGGCGGTTGAGCGCCTCGAATTGCCGGGGATCGTTGCACGCCGAGGCGAGTGAGAACATCTCCAGGATAGCGGCACGTAGGCGCGCCATCGGATGGTCCTGCGCGCGAACATATGCGAGGCCGGTGTCGAAATCCGTCCAGCCGCGATGGCGCATGTCCGAGTTGAAGCGCAGCATCAGGTAAGTGTTGGGATGATGCTCGATCGCGTCTACGGGGGTTTTGCCGCGCATGATCGCAATCGTTGAATTGTCGACCTCGCGGCCGTTGGAGGTGGAGTGAAACGTGAGGGGGACAACGAGGCCGACACCATTGTCCGTGCCGATCTCGGCCTCAAATCGCCGTGCAAAGGAGCGCTGGAGCACGAACAGCCCATCCTGGAGCGGCAGGATGGCGCGAGACAGCGAGAATTCGCGCGGGCGGAGCGGCGTGCTGATGCCGAGGCCGAGCACCTCGTTGGCGCGAAACTCGGCGAAATCCGAGAAGCGCTCGATGCCGAGGATTCGCGAAGGCTTCAGCCGAGCTAGCGGCATTTCGGGATCCTGGCGCGAGGGATGAGCCGCAAAATACAAACGGTATCAGATGGTCGACCGTCGGCCCTATCCCGGGAAACTACTGCGACGCTTCATCACGCAACCTGCGGATAGGCCGCGTTTTCCCGCCGCTCGCGCTCGCCCAGCTCGCGCACCAGCTCCTGGAGAAAGGATTCCGTGTGGGCGGGCAGGGTGCGCTCGGCGCGAACGTAGATGCCGAGATCTGACCACACCGGACTGCCGGCATTGTCGAGTGGCAGGAAGACGAGCCGGCTGTCGCGCGACAGCCTGTCGATGCCGAGCTGGGTCTGGAAGGCGACGCCGACGCCGCGCGCGGCGAGCTCGCGCATCAGGTCGATCGAGTTGGCCTGGATGGCAGGCTCCGGCGTCTCGGACAGCTGCGCGATCAGCGGCTGGAGCAGATGATAGATCGACAGCTCCGGCAGCGCGTGGATGACGGGAAAGGCGAGACATTGGGTTAGGGTGACCGTCTTGCGGCGCGCCAGTGGATGCTCGCGCGCGACGACGGCGCCGAGGCGAAACCGTTTCAAGGCGACCTGGCGCAGGTCCGGCGGATGGCGCAGCGCCATGGCGATGCCGATGTCGGCCTCGCCGCGGCTCAGGGCCTCCAGCACATCCGACGATCCCTTCACCTCGGTGGTGAAGCTGACGCGCCGGGCGCGGCCGCGATGTGAGGCGATCAGGTCCGGCAGCACCGATTCCGTGAGCGACTCGATGCAGGCAATGCTGACGGTGCCGTGCCAGGTCCCCGACAGGGACGCGACGTCCGAGCGGAAGCGGTCGAGGTCCTGGAGCACGTTCATGACGTGCCGGGCCAACATCTCGCCGACCGTCGTCAGCGTCAGGCCGCGCGCATTGCGCTCGAACAACGGTGACCCAACCTCCTGTTCGAGCTTGAGAATCTGGCGGCTTACGGCCGACGAGGCAACGTTCAGCAGGCGCGCCGCGGCCCGAATCGAACCGGTGCGGCGGACGGCGTGGAAGTACTGGATGGCCGGTGAGTGAAAGCGCATGGGATCCCCGGCCCACTATAGCTGTTGCCGAAACGGCATCAATATGTACGAAATTCTGTGCTTTTCGAGCACGCTCCTCCCACCTAGGTTCGCGCCCGGCTTGGCCGGTCCCGCCGGACCGTCATGCCATGCGCAACGAGGCGCCAGGGGATCCGGGGTGGACGAGAACATTGTTTGCGAGGTCGCGCCGGATACGCGTCTGGTCGATCGCCGTCGCGCGGCGGCCTATGTCGGCGTCACCGCCGGACGCTTCGAGCAGCTGGTGCGCGACAGCGTCGTGCCTGCGCCTGTCATGGTGGACAACAAGCGGCGCTGGCCGCTCGCGTTGCTCGACGTCGCGAAGGACGCGGTTGTCAGCAGCAGCATGCCGTGCCTGCCGCAGGTGACGGTCGAGATTGCGCAGGACGCGCGTCCCTGCGAACGGGCCCCGGCACCGGCCTTGCACGAACTGCCGGACCAAAACTGGTTCGAGCAGCGCGCGCGGTTCGTTCAGCGCGTGCGCCGGTCGCTGCTGTCGGGCAACGAGATCCGTCTCTTGCGCGAGTTCAAGCTGCTCAGGCAGAACCAGATCAGCATGTTCGGCTATTACGGCAGCTTCGAAGCCCTGATGGTGCGCGGCTACATCGTCGAGCTCGCGCGAAAGCCGCCGTCGAGCCGTCCGCTGGTGACGTACCGGCTGACCGCGCAGGGCGAGCGGGTCCTGTCGGCGCTGAAGGACGAGCCGGCGATCTGACCGGCGCGGACAAGGCGACGGCATCCTTCGGCATTATCGCACGGCGTGCATCTCCAGAAACGCCTTCACACCGGTGACGGTGCCCGTGTCCGACGGCACATAACCCGGCAGGGTGGCGACGGCCGCGCGAAAATCGGCGCCGCGGATGATCTCCAGGATGCGCTGCATCGGCCCGGTGTCCAGGAACGCGCGCTTGCAGACGAAGAAATAATCCTCGGTCAGGAGCCGGATGAAATCGAGGCCGAAATGCCGGGCGGCGGCTTCGACGCCGAAGCTCGCATCCGCCATGCCGCTGGCGACATAGGCCGCGACCGCGGCGTGGGTGAACTCGATCTGCTGCGCGCCGTTGATGCGGCTCTCGTCAATTCCGCTTGCCGCGAGCAGTTGGTCGAACAGGAGCCGCGTGCCGGAATCGTGGTCGCGATTGACGAAGCGGACTTTTGGTCCGGTGAGATCGTCGAACGAAGCGATGCGCAGCGGATTGCCGCGCGCGACCATCAATCCCATTTCGCGTGTGACGAAGCTGATGATGCGATCCTCGCGTGGATCGAGCCATTCGCGCGCAGCCTTGATGCCCTGGGCGCGCAGCGCGCCGTGCGGCAGATGCAGGCCCGAGAGATCGCAGGCGCCCTGCGCCAGCGAGACCAGCGAATGCTGGTTGCTGACATAGCGCAGATCGACGCCGATGCCCGGCTCGCGGTCGAGGAATTCGCGCAGTTTTGCCACCGCAAAGCCGTGGCTGGCATGCACGCGGATCACCGACGGGCGCTGCTCGAGGAACGGCTTGATCTCGCTCGCCAATTCCTGCGCGAGGTTTTCAAGCTGAGGTCCGAGCCGGGCCTGCATGCGCTCGCCCGCCCACACCAGCCGCTCGCCGAACGGTGTGAGCTTTGAGCCCTTGCCGCGCTGGGTCTCGACCAGCGGCGTGCCGAAGAACTCCGACCATTGCTCGATCAGATTCCAGACATGGCGATAGGAGAGGTGCGCGTCCTTGGCCGCGCTGGTGATCTTCCCGGTCCTCCGGATTTCGTTGAGGACGCCGAGCATGATGATGGCTGTGCGCGGATTGCCCTCGCGGCGAAACCGCCATACGGCCTCGATCTCGATCTGAAGCATTGGTCCTCTTTATGAACTGGACTTCATATCAGGAGCGTCCATTTGCAAACCATATCATATTTACTCCGCTCGACAGACATCTAGTCTGGCATACCAGAACTGGAGGAAATATGATGTCTGTTGCATATGACTTTGCACATTCGCCGGCCACCGAGTTCATGTCCCGGCCACAGCATCTGCTGATCGACGGCCGCCGCGTCCCCGCAAGCTCCGGTCGCACCTTCAAGTCGCTCAATCCGGCCACCGGGCAGGTCATCGCCGTCGTCGCCGAAGGCAACGAGGCCGATGTCGAGCATGCGGTCGCCGCCGCGCGCCGGGCTTTCGAAGGCTCCTGGCGCACGATGCGGGCGTCCGAACGCGGCCAGATCCTGCTGCGCTGGGCTGACCTGCTCAAGGCCCACGCCGAGGAGATCATCGAACTCGAATCGATCGACGCCGGCAAGCCGATCTCCGCGACATCGCGGCAGGATTTTCCGGCCGCCGTCGACACGCTGATCTACTACGCCGGTTGGGCCGACAAGATCAGCGGCGACGTCGTGCCCGTGCGCGATGATGCCCTGACCTACACCGTGCGCGAGCCGGTCGGCGTGGTCGCGGCGATCGTGCCCTGGAATTTCCCGCTGATGATCGGGATGTGGAAGCTTGCGCCGGCGCTGGCCTGCGGCTGCACCATCGTGATGAAGCCGGCCGAGCTGACCTCGTTGTCGGCGCTACGCATCGCCGAGCTCGCGCTTGAAGCCGGCCTGCCGGCGGGCGTCTTCAACGTCGTCACTGGCCCCGGCCGCGTCGTCGGCGACGCGCTGGTCAATCACCCCGACGTCGACAAGGTCACCTTCACCGGCTCTCCCGGTGTCGGGCGGGGAATCATGAAGGGCGCCGCAAGCAACTTCAAGCGCGTCTCGCTCGAGCTGGGCGGCAAGTCGGCCAACGTTATTTTCGACGATGCCGATCTCGAAGCCGCATCGAAAGCTGCGGCTTCCGGCATCTTCTTCAATGCCGGCCAGGTCTGCTCGGCAGGCTCCCGCGTGCTGGTGCAGGAGAAGGCCTATGACGAGGTCGTCGAGCGACTGGCAGCGCGCGCAAAGTCGCTCAGGATCGGCGACCCGCTCGACCGCAAGACGACGCTCGGCCCCGTCATATCCGAGAAGCAGATGAAATCGGTCCTCGATTATGTCGATATCGGCCGGAAGGAGGGCGCGACCCTCGTCACCGGTGGCGAGAAGGTAGGCGATCGCGGCTACTTCATCAGCCCCGCGGTGTTCGCGAATGTCGCGCATGAGATGCGGATCTCGCAGGAAGAGATCTTTGGCCCCGTCGTCAGCGTCATCAAGTTCAAGGACGAGGCCGACGCTTTGCGGATTGCCAACGGCACGGCTTACAGCCTCGCCGCCGGCGTCTGGAGCCGCGACATCGGCAAGCTGCAGCGCTTCGCCAAGCGGGCGCGCGCGGGCACGGTCTGGATGAACACCTATGGCTACACCGACGTGCGCCTGCCCTGGGGCGGCGAGCGCGACTCCGGCCTCGGCCGCGAGCACGGCACCGCCGCGCTCGACAATTTCACCGAGCCCAAGGCTGTCTGGATGAATCTGGCCGTTTGAAACCTCCCGAGCGGCCAAGCCTTGAGCCCGCCTGATCACCCGGTCCGGCGGGCTCTTTTTTCGAGATCGGTAAAATTGTCTGCATTCCGCTCAGCGGCGGCAAACCCTGCGGACAAGAACTATACGGCCATAAACCCCGGCTTTGGAACCGGCGTGCATCCTGCCTGCAACAGGGTGGGGCATCAGCAATGTCAGTTCTCAGGGAGGTCGTCGTCGCGGTCGCGGGAGTCTACGCACTTCTGTTCGCGTGCGACGCAATGTTCGGGATCGGCGAGGCGCGCTTCGACGATGCTTATTACAGCGCCAGCTTCTACGCGCCGCGGCCAAAGGAGTTTCGTTTCGCCGGCGATACGCCGCCGGCCGTCCGCGTCAGCGACGCCTTTGCGCAATTCGCGCCCGGCGAAGCCAAGCCGAACAAGCGCTATTCGTCGCTGACGACAATCATTCGCTAGGACGCATACTCGTCGTTCCGACTGCAACCGCGGCGGTTCGCGCCCAGGCCGGCGGCTTGCCGCTTGCGTCGGACCCCCCGCTACATCACCGACACGACGGGCCGTGAATGGAAATCGGTCAACTGCCTCTTCAATCCTCCCAACCGGCTTTACGAAGACCGTCCAACATGAGGGCGTGATCTTCTGGCCGAAACCACGGTGGCCGTTGACGGACCTGAAACTCGAAGGATGCTGATGAAATTGCGATTGCTTTCTGCAGCGCATCGTCGGCTTCAGCGGTTCGACCGAGTTGGCCGAGAGCTGCGGCAAGCCAGCGGTAGGGGGAGGGAAAATCGGGAAATGTTCGGATCGCGCGCTCCGCCGCCTCGACTGTGGCCGTGTAGTCCCGGCAAAAATAGTGAGCCAACGCGACCTGGTTCAAGCGATTCACCAGCGATGGGTCACGAGGGTCCAGCCGAATGCACGTCTCGAGGGCGACGAGGCCCTCTTTGGGACAGCCAGAATACGCGAGAATGACGCCCAGCGCTCCGTGAGCCGGTGCGAGATTCGGGCAGAGTGCCAGCGCACGCTCGGCCTGCGCACGTGCTCCGCCGTGATCGCCCCGAGCGTTGAGCGCCAGCCCCAGGCGTGAGTGGGCGTCTGCGTTGCCGCGATCCAGCGCGACCGCGCGTCGCGCCAATTCTTCTTCTTCGACTTGTGTTCCTTTCGACCGACTGAGCACGGTGGAGAGCCCGATATATCCGGGCGCGAACATCGGATCGAGATCGATGGCCCGCTGAAAGAATTCTCCGGCAAGCGCATCATCCTCGGTACTCGCTTTGCCGAGATGCCACATTCCACGCTGGTAGGCGCCCCAGGCATCAAGACTTGCGGGTGGCTTGCGCATTGCCCGCTGTTGCTCGGCGCCGGCAATGACCGGCGCGATTGCGGTCGTCGTGGACTGCGCGATGTCATCCTGTACGGAGAAGATGTCCGCTATATCGCGGTCGTAGCGTTCCGCCCAGACATGATTGCCTGTCTCTGCTTCGACAAGCTGCGCGGTGACTCGGACGCGGTTGCCCGATTTTCGCAGGCCGCCCTCAAGCACATAGCGAACGCCCAGTTCGCGGCCGACTTGTTTTACGTCTACCGCGCGTCCCTTGAAGGAAAATGACGAATTGCGGGCGATGACGAACAGTGAGGAATATCGCGACAATGCCGTGATGACGTCCTCCGCGATTCCGTCCGCGAAGAACTCCTGGTCCGGATCGGGACTCATGTTCTGGAACGGCAGCACCGCGATGGACGGCTTGTCCGGAAGCGCCAGCGGTTGCGCAATTTCGGGCGCTTGTGCTGGCGTTGATGCTGCAGAGGAATTCGCATCGACAAGGAGGCGCCATGCATGCATCGGTTCGGCGATATTCTTGAGTGCTTGCAGACCCATATCGTTATAGACGACGTCTATCTTGCCGCGAATCTGCCGACGAGCATCGTCGGAGATACAGATGCCGCCGGGGTCGGCTATTCCTTCAAGGCGCGCGGCAATGTTGACGCCATCGCCGAAGATGTCGTTGTCATCGATGATGATGTCGCCGATGTGGATGCCGATCCGGAAATCGATCCTCATTGCCGCGGAGACGTCGGCGTTCTGCGCCGCCATTCTGCGCTGGACTTCGACCGCACTGCGCGCGGCGTCCACCGCACTCGCAAACTCGACCAGCATGCCGTCGCCGGTGGTCTTGACGATGCGGCCGCGATGCGCAGCGATCGTGGGGTCGACAACGATCCTTCGAGCCGCCGTCAGCCGGGCCAGCGTGCCTTCCTCGTCGGCGCCCATGAGACGGCTGTAACCGGCGACATCGGCAGCCAATACCGCTACAAGTCGTCGTTCCACGCGCTCGCCGGTCAAAATTGCCTCTAACAAAATGGCCTCTAAAATAAGATATTTGGCCCTGCGCATCAAAGCACGCAGAGCTGCTTTCGGCTAGCACCGACGTTCGTCCGGGGTCACAAGACGGAATGCCGGATCATCGTGCTCAGGTCTGCTTCACTCAGGGAAGGAGCATGTGTCGGTCCACGCCTTTCATGCTGTATTCTCATTCCCCCTGGATCCATTCCGCGACGCCACGCCACAGCGTGTCGCGATGGTCGGGGCGGAAGAAGCCGAAATGGCCGATCGCCTTGGCGCCGACGTCGGACGGCTTCACGTTGAGCACCTCCGGCTTGATCGCGGTGAATCCGCTCGCAAGCAACTCGACCGCGGGCTGCGTTGCCCAGGGATCGTCGGAGAAGCAGAGTGTGCGCAGCTCGCCCTTGAATCTGGCGAAATTCTCCAGCGCCGGCAGCTTTGAATCGAAGAGATAACGGGGGCTCGAAACCCACTTGGCCCATTGCAGGAAGACGCCCTTGGGCAGATCCTCACCGATACCGGCCCAGCCCGGCGCGTAACCGAGCGCGTGGGCGAGCGGCACGCCGACAAGATTCATGAAGGCGAAGACGCGGTATTTTTCCGGCGACGTCATCAGCCGCCAGGTCGCCGCCTGCGAAGCCACGAACGCGGCGCGCGAAATGTCCGTGTTGTTCGCGATCAGCCCGAGCGCCTGGCCGCCGAAGGAGTGACCGACATAGGCCAAGGGCAGGGTATTGTAGCGCTCGCGCATCCAGTGCACTGCGGCGGTGACATCGAGCGCGGCCCAGTCCGACATCGAGGCCTTGAAGCCGACCAGCGATTTCGGCTGGTTGTAGCCGACCATCGCCGGCAGCCGGGAGTCGCCGATGCCGCGATAGTCGTAGGTCAGGACCGCGCAGCCGCGATGGGCGAGATAGGAGGCAAAGCCGCGATAGATTTTTCGCGGGACGGCAGTCGCCGAATTCACCAGCACGGCATGGCGTTTGGTGCCGCGCGGCAGAAATAGCGTGCCGGCCAGCGCATACCCGTCGGTCGCCGGGAAGCTGATCTCGTCGATGAAAACGTCGTCCAGTGCCACGCCCATGGGCAGAAGGTATCCTGCCGGTTTCCTCGCCGTTTCCCAGCAAATGCGAATTTGGCTTTCCCCGCAAGGCTTTGCAGTGCCAATTGGATTTACAACTGGCGGCCGGTGGCCAGCCTGTGTATAAGGCGACCCTCGCAACCCACAGATCAGGTTGTGCTTTTTGCTTCACGGAGAGATTGCGATGTCCGAGCGGTGGACGCCCGAATCCTGGCGCAGCAAGCCGGTGCTACAGGTGCCCGATTATCCCGACGCCAAGGCCCTGGCCGACGTCGAGGCGCAGCTTGCGACCTTTCCGCCGCTGGTATTCGCGGGCGAGGCGCGCAATCTGAAGAAGGCCTTAGCGCGGGTCGCGGCCGGTGAGGCCTTCCTGCTGCAGGGCGGCGACTGCGCCGAGAGCTTTGCCGAGCACGGTGCCAACAACATCCGCGACTTCTTTCGTGTGCTGCTCCAGATGGCGGTGGTGCTGACCTATGCCGGCGCCGTCCCGGTGGTGAAGGTCGGGCGCGTCGCCGGCCAGTTCGCAAAACCGCGCTCCTCGCCGATGGAGAAGATCGACGGTGTCGAGCTGCCGAGCTATCGCGGCGACATCGTCAACGACATCGCCTTCACCAAGCAAGCGCGCATCCCTGATCCGCAGCGCCAGCTGATGGCCTATCGCCAGTCGGCCGCGACGCTGAACCTGTTGCGCGCGTTCGCGACCGGCGGCTACGCCAATCTCGGCAGCGTGCATCAGTGGATGCTCGGCTTCCTCAAGGACTCGCCGCAGTCCCGCCGCTACAAGGAATTGGCCGACCGCATCTCCGATGCGCTCAACTTCATGCGCGCCTGCGGCCTCGATCTCGAGGCCCACCCCGAGCTGCGCGCCACCGATTTCTACACCAGCCACGAGGCCCTGCTGCTCGGCTACGAGCAGGCCATGACCCGCGTCGATTCCACTACCGGCGACTGGTACGCGACCTCGGGTCACATGATCTGGATCGGCGACCGCACCCGCCAACTCGACCACGGCCATATCGAATATTTCCGCGGCATCAAGAATCCGATCGGGCTCAAATGCGGCCCGTCGCTCAAGCCCGACGAACTGCTGAAGCTGATCGACGTGCTCAATCCCGACAACGAACCGGGCCGGCTGACGCTGATCGGCCGCTTCGGCTCCGACAAGATCGGCGAGCACCTCCCGAACATGATCCGCGCCGTGAAGCGCGAGGGCAAAGTGGTGGTCTGGTCGTGCGATCCCATGCACGGCAACACCATCACATCGACGTCAGGTTACAAGACGCGGCCCTTCGACCGCATCCTGTCCGAGGTGAAGTCGTTCTTCGCGATCCACGCGGCGGAAGGCACCCATGCCGGCGGCGTGCATCTGGAGATGACCGGCCAGGACGTCACCGAGTGCCTCGGCGGCGCCCGTGCGATCACTGACGAGGATCTCAACGACCGCTACCACACGGTCTGCGATCCCCGGCTCAACGCCGAGCAATCCATCGACATGGCTTTCCTGGTCGCAGAACTGCTCAAGCAGGAACGCGCTGGCAAGGTCAGGCCGATCCCGGTCGCAGCGGGGCTCTAAGACCTTGCTGCGGATCTGGAAGGCCACGATCAATTCCCGTAACGGTCTGGCCTTTGCGTTCCGCTCGGAGCAGGCGGTCCGCGAGGAAATCGTTGCGCTCCTCTTGTCGCTGCCGCTCGCGTGGTTCGTCGGCGCGACTGCGATGCGCGCGGTCGAGCTGATCTGCGCGGTCGCGTTCGTGCTGGTGGTCGAGCTGCTCAATACTGCGATCGAGAAGCTTGCCGACCGGCTGACCATGGATCACGACAAGCAGATCGGACGGGTCAAAGACATGGGTTCGGCCGCGGTCGGTCTTGCGCTCCTGATGGCCGGCGCATTCTGGATCATCGCCATCATCGAGCGATTGGGATTCCTCTAAAGCGCTAATCGCGCTTTAGGTTGTTGTTTTGAGCATGATCTTTTCGGAAAACCGCTTCACACTTTTCCGGATCATGCTCTGATCGGAGCGCGGTGGCCATGACCGAACGTCTCAATGCATTCGCGGTCACGCTCGCCCAGCTCAATCCCACCATGGGCGACATCGACGGAAATGCCGCCAAAGCGCGCGCGGCGCGCGTGCAGGCAGCCGCCGACGGCGCCGATCTCCTGCTGTTTCCGGAATTGTTCATCGCCGGTTACCCGCCGGAAGATCTGGTGCAGAAGCCTTCGTTTCAGGCCGCCTGCCGCGCTGCGATCGAAGCGCTGGCGCGCGAGACCGCCGATGGCGGGCCGGCGATGCTGATCGGCACGCCCTGGGTCGAGGAGGGCAGGCTCTACAATGCCTGTGCGCTGCTCGACGGCGGCCGTATCGCTGGCTTGCGCTTCAAATGCAATCTGCCGAACTACGGCGTGTTCGACGAGAAGCGGCTGTTTTCGCGCGGTCCCGCGGCCGGCCCCGTCACCGTGCGCGGCGTGCGCATCGGTGTGCCGATCTGCGAGGACATCTGGCTGGAGGAGTCCGAGAACTACGAGAACGTGGTCGAGACGCTGGCCGAGACCGGCGCGGAGATCATCCTTGTGCCGAACGGCTCGCCTTATGCCCGCGACAAGGCCGACGTGCGCTTGTCGGTCGCGGTCGCGCGCGTCACCGAGAGCGGTCTGCCGCTGGTCTATCTCAACCAGGTTTGCGGCCAGGACGAGCTGGTGTTCGACGGTGCTTCCTTCGCGCTCAACGGCGACCTTTCGCTCGCGGCGCAATTGCCGGCGTTCGCGGAGAGCATCACCACACTGCACTTCACGAGAAGCGGCGACGATTGGCGCTGCACCGGTCCGATCGCCGCGCAGCCCGAGGGCGACCACGCCGACTACGCGGCTTGCGTGCTGGGCTTACGCGACTACGTCGCCAAGAATGGCTTTCCCGGTGTGCTACTCGGCATTTCCGGCGGTATCGACTCTGCCCTCTGCGCGGCGATCGCGGTCGATGCACTCGGTGCCGATCAGGTGCACGGCGTGATGCTGCCTTATCGCTACACCGCGGCACACTCGATCGCGGACGCCGGCGAGCTCGCCGGCCATCTCGGCATCCGCTACGAGGTGCTGCCGATCGCGGAGGCGGTGACCGGGTTCGAGACCATCCTGTCCGGCGTCTTCAAGAATCTGCCGCCCGATGTTACCGAGGAGAATCTCCAGGCCCGGACCCGTGGCACGCTGCTGATGGCGATCTCCAACAAGACCGGCCTGATGGTGCTGACCACCGGCAACAAGTCGGAAATGTCGGTCGGCTACGCCACGCTGTATGGCGACATGAACGGCGGCTTCAATCCGATCAAGGACATCTACAAGACACAGGTGTTTCGGCTCGCAAGCTTGCGCAATTCGTGGAAGCCTGAGGGGGCGCTGGGGCCGGCCGGCGAGGTGATCCCGCCCGACATCATCACGCGTCCACCGACCGCGGAGCTGCGCGAGAACCAGACCGACCAGGATTCGTTGCCCGCTTACGACGTGCTCGATGCCATCCTGGAGCGTCTGATCGAGCGCGAAGAGCCGCTCGACACAATCATCGCCGCCGGCTTCGACCGCGAGACGGTCACCCGCATCGATCATCTCCTCAATGTCGCCGAATACAAGCGCCGCCAGGCCGCGCCCGGCGTCAAGGTGACGGCCAGGAATTTCGGCCGCGACCGCCGCTATCCCATCACCAACCGCTTTCGCGATAAAGGCGAGCAGCTCGCCGCCCCGGACGAGACGCTGGTGTCGCGTGGGAGCAAAGCCTCGATCGACGCGTTCGAGGGGTAAGGCTGGCCGAAGGTCGTGGGATGGACGGTGTCGTCACGTACGACGCTGTCATCATCCGCGAAGGCGGATGATCCAGTACGCCGCGGCGGACGTTGTCGAAACCCAACTGCCGCCGCGGAGTACTGGATGCCCGCCTTCGCGGGCATGACAGTTGAATTTGTGGCCGCCTACTTCTGCTGTTGCGGCAGGAAGCTTGGCCCGACCGAACGGATCGGCTTGTTCTCGGACGAGGTCGTAGCGGTGCCGGTTTCCGCCGGCGGCGTTGCTGCCGGCGCGCCAGCCGTCGTCGTCGCCGGCGCTGCGCCCTTCTTGGCATTCGCGGGCGTGCCCTTGTTGAGCTGCCGCTGCTGCATCTTCTTGGCGCTCTCCTCGGTGACGATGATGTCACCCTGCTGCTCGGCCGACGCCTTGTCGTCGGCGGATTTGAGCGCGTCCGCCCAGGTCTGGCCCGCGGCCTTGCAGGAGCAGGACGGGTTGAACTCGCTGCGGAATTTGAACGCGGTCGGCAGCGCCGTGTAGGGCTGGCCGCTGGTGGAGACCGCGGAGTTCATATCCTCGCCGGGATTGCGATGGGTGTAGAGCACGGCTTCGGCGGCCGGGCACAGCGCCTTGCAGGTCTTCTCGTCGTCGGGGAAGCGCGCCGGCACGGTCGCAAACGAGACCGGGAAATACGCGCCGTCGCAGGTTCGCACGCACACGGTGCGATAGGTGCCTGATTGCGGGCCGAGATCGGACGGCGGCACACTTTGCGGATTGTTGGGGTTGTTGCCGCCGAACAGATTGCTCAGGAAGTTGCCGCCGCCTTGCGACTGCGCGGCGTTGGCATATTGCGGGCCGCAATTGTTCTGCGCCAGTGCTGCCAGCACCGAGCGGCGCTGGTTGTCGCGCTCGGGGCTGAAGCCGCCGGCGCCGCCGCGCAGGCGTTCGAGATTGCCGGTGATCTGGTCCAGATTGGCGCGCATCTGCTGGATCTGGGTGTTGACCGGACCGCATTGCGCGGACTGGCCGCTGAACAGCGAGAAGAAGCCGGAGGAATCGCAACCCATGCGCTTGGCCTGCATGGTGACGCGGTCGAGCTCGGCCTGCTGCTTGCTCTGCGATTCCTGATAGCGGCGGATCTGGTCTTCGCGCGCGGGATCACCGCCGTTGCCACGATCGAGACCGGCGAGCTGGCCTTCCAGGCGCGCGCACATCGGGTTGGGTCCGAGCCCGTTCTGGCCGGGCTGAGGCGGCGGTCCCGGCGGGCCGGCCTGTGCGGAGGCACCATTGGCGAGCACGACCGTGCTCAAGAGCACGGCGCAGGCAAGGATCGAGCGAGCACGGGAGAGAGACAAAAATTCAGGCATATCCGCCATTCTAGCGAGGTCACGGCCACGCGTGATGTGGGGGGCCGAAGCGCGCCCTCCCATAGCCGCTTCCTGCGGCATCGTCACGTCGTTTCAGAGGCCAGCGATTGGGCCTAAGGTACGCCAGTTCCGAGCGAATTCAGCGCTGGCAGGTGATTGCGACATATTCGTCGCAATGGCCATGGGAGCAGTTTGCGCCGGATTTGGGGACAGAGCCGGTAATTTCGTCGGGATCGACCCGGCGATAGGCCGAAGCCTGGGCAAAATCGCGTGACTGGCAGTAGGTGCGGGCGACCTGCGCGCCGCATTTGTCGCTCTTGGCCAGGCACTGATCGACGCCGTAGCCATCCGCCTGGTTGGGGATGATGAAGACGCGGGTCTCGGCGAGAGCGCTGGAAACGACAAGGATGGAGGCGCAAGAAATGAGCGCGAGCAATGATCGCATGAAAACACCGGAGGGCAAAAAATAGGAACTGCCAGTTCCAGAATGGGCTCAAATGGTTAAGGATATGAACCATCTATGCGCGGCGGCTGCGCATTGCGGAGATAAAGCGGCATTTTCGCGGCTCTCTTGACGCGGGGCCGCCTCATAGCCCATATGTTCCGTCATGAACGGTCTCCTCGTCATTTGCGCCATTTGCCGCGAGATTACGAGCTAGCGATTCGCTGGCTGGAGCCGTCTTTTCTCAAAACCATTGAGAGCACTGGACGCCCGGCCAACAGCCGACGGGTATCCTTATGGAATTGCGCCTTTACGATACGCTGAGCCGGGAAAAGCGCACCTTCGTGCCGCTCGATGCCAAGGACGTCCGCATGTATGTCTGCGGACCGACCGTCTATGACTTCGCCCATATCGGCAACGCCCGGCCGGTGATCGTGTTCGACGTGCTGTTCCGGCTGCTGCGCCATCTCTACGGTGAGGCGCACGTCAAATATGTCCGCAACATCACCGACGTCGACGACAAGATCAACGACCGCGCGGCGCGGGATTTCCCCGGCCTGCCGCTGAACGAGGCGATCCGGAAAGTCACGGAGCAGACCGGCAAACAGTTTCACGCCGACGTTGACGCACTCGGTGCGCTGCGGCCGAGCGTGGAGCCGCGCGCCACCGAGCATATCGGCGAGATGCGCGAGATCATCGAACGGCTGGTCGCCGGCGGCTTTGCCTATGTTGCCGAGGATCACGCGCTGTTCTCGCCGCAGGCGATGAACGCGGTCGATTCCGGGCTGCCGCGCTATGGCGCGCTGTCCAATCGCTCACTGGACGAGATGGTTGCCGGCGCGCGCGTCGATGTCGCGCCCTACAAGAAGGGCAATACCGACTTCGTGCTGTGGAAGCCCTCCAAGCCCGGCGAGCCGTCATGGCCGTCACCCGCCGGCATCGCCGCGCAGGGGCGGCCGGGCTGGCACGTCGAGTGCTCGGCCATGGCCTGGAAGCATCTCGGCGAGCACTTCGACATCCATGGCGGCGGCATCGATCTCGTATTTCCGCATCACGAGAACGAGGTCGCGCAGACCTGCTGCGCCTTCCACCGGGAGCGCATGGCGAACTACTGGATGCACAACGGCTTCCTGCAGGTCGAGAGCGAGAAGATGTCGAAGTCGCTCGGCAACTTCGTCACGATTCACGAACTGCTCGCGGACTGGCCGGGCGAAGTGCTGCGCCTGAATATGCTCAAGACGCATTACCGCTCGCCGATCGACTGGACGATGAAGTCGCTGGAGGAGAGCGCTAAGACGCTCGACGACTGGTATCGGGTCGCGGCTGACGTCGCACCTGGCAAGCCCGCCCCGTCAGTGGTCGAGCCGCTGCTCGACGACCTCAACACGCCGCTGGCGATCTCGGCGCTACATGGCCTGCGCGGCAGCGACGTTGATGCCCTCGCGGGTTCGTTGCGTCTGCTCGGCTTTCTCTCCGAGAGCGCCGCGCAGTGGGAAGGGCGCAAGCAGCAGGCGAGCGGCGTCGATGCCAAGGAAGTCGAGCGGCTGATCTCGGAGCGGACGGCGGCGCGTGCGCGTAAAGACTTTGCGGAATCCGATCGTATCCGCGATCTGCTTGCCGCGATGGGCGTTGCGATCAAGGACTCCAAGGAAGGCACGACGTGGGAGGTCGCACGATGAAGCGGCCCGACACGCCTTTTCCGCGGCACTGGTTCTATTACATCGCGCTGAAAATCCTGCTGCTCGGCGCCGCCGTGGCGCTGGCACTGAAACTCCATGGGATGTGGTAAAGACGATGGCACAAGCACTCCCAAAGCCCGGCTTGCGGCCCTTCCTGCCGGAGGACGTGCCGGTTCTCGCCGCGATCTTCACGGCCAGCATCGAAGAGCTGACCGGCGACGATTATAGCGAAGCGCAGCAGCAGGCCTGGATGGCGTCGGTGGAGGACGAAGAGTTCGGCAAGGGGCTCGCCTCCGACCTGACGCTGATCGCAACGCTGGAGGGATCACCGGTGGGCTTTGCGTCGCTGCGGGGCAAGGACCATATCCGCATGCTCTATGTGCATCCGGCCGTGGCCGGGCAGGGCCTGGCGACGATGCTCGTCGATGCGCTGGAAAAGCTTGCGGGCGGCCGCGGCGCCGACAAGCTGACGGTCGACGCCAGCGATAACGCGCAGGGCTTTTTCGCTAAGCGCGGCTATGTCGCCATGCAGCGCAACAGCATCACCGTCAACGACGAGTGGCTGGCCAACACCACCATGCAGAAGACGCTCGGCAGCGGCCCCGCGTCGGGAGCGCTGCAATGAGCAAGGAGCGTCTCTATCTGTTCGACACCACGCTGCGTGACGGTGCACAGACCAATGGGGTCGATTTCACGCTGACCGACAAGCAAATCATCGCCCAGATGCTCGATGAACTCGGCATCGACTATGTCGAGGGCGGCTATCCCGGCGCCAATCCGACCGACACCGAGTTCTTCGGCACCAAGCCGAAGTTTTCGCATGCGCGCTTCACTGCGTTTGGCATGACGCGGCGGGCGGGGCGCTCGGTCTCCAACGATCCCGGTGTGGCCGGGCTGCTGGAAGCCAAAGCCGACGCCATCTGCTTCGTGGCGAAGTCGTCGGCCTATCAGGTGCGCGTTGCGCTGGAGACGACCAAGGAGGAGAACCTCGCCTCGATCCGCGACAGCGTCGCGGCGGCGAAGGCCGCCGGCCGCGAGGTGATGCTCGACTGCGAGCATTTCTTCGACGGTTACAAGGAGGATTCCGGTTTCGCGCTCGCCTGCGCGAAAGCTGCCTATGACGCCGGCGCGCGCTGGGTGGTGCTGTGCGACACCAACGGCGGCACCATGCCCAACGAGATCGAAGCGATCGTTGCCGAGGTGACGAAGCACATCCCCGGCGATCATCTCGGTATCCACGCCCATAACGACACCGAGCAGGCGGTGGCGAATTCGCTCGCTGCGGTGCGCGCCGGCGCGCGGCAGATCCAGGGCACGCTGAACGGCCTCGGCGAGCGCTGCGGCAACGCCAATCTCTGCTCGCTGATCCCCACCTTGAAGCTGAAGGCCGAGTTTGCCGACGCCTTCGAGATCGGCGTGACAGCGGAGAAGCTCGCGACCCTGGTCAAAGTGTCGCGCACGCTTGACGACATGCTCAACCGCGTGCCGAACCGGCATGCAGCCTATGTCGGCGAGAGCGCGTTCGTCACCAAGACCGGCATCCATGCCTCCGCCGTGCTGAAGGATCCGCAGACCTACGAACACGTCCTGCCGGAACTGGTCGGCAATCACCGCAAGGTGCTGGTGTCCGACCAGGCCGGACGCTCCAATGTCATCGCCGAGCTCGACCGCGCCGGCATCGCCTACGAGAAGAGCGATCCGAAACTGTCGCGGCTGGTCGAGGAGTTGAAGGAGCGGGAGGCGCAAGGCTACGCCTATGAATCCGCCAACGCCTCGTTCGAGCTGCTGGCGCGGCGCACGCTCGGCAAGGTGCCGCATTATTTCGAGGTCGAGCAGTTCGACGTCAATGTCGAGCAGCGTTACAATTCGCATGGCGAGCGCGTCACCGTGGCGCTGGCGGTGGTCAAGGTCAACGTCGCCGGCGAGCATCTGATCTCGGCGGCCGAAGGCAACGGTCCCGTCAACGCGCTCGACGTCGCGCTGCGCAAGGATCTCGGCAAGTACCAGAAATATATCGAAGGCCTGACGCTGATCGACTATCGCGTGCGTATCCTCAACGGCGGCACCGGCGCGGTCACGCGCGTCCTGATCGAGAGCGAGGACGAGAACGGCGACAGCTGGACCACGGTCGGCGTGTCCCCCAACATTATCGACGCCTCGTTCCAGGCGCTGATGGATTCGGTGATCTACAAGCTGGTGAAGTCGGGCGCGCCGGCGTAGGGGATAGTGACCGTGAGCCATGGCGGCGCCACAAACGCCGTCATTGCGAGGAGCGAAGCGACGAAGCAATCCAGACTGCG
Organism: Bradyrhizobium sp. i1.15.2; assembly: GCF_040548425.1. Taxonomy (NCBI): domain Bacteria; kingdom Pseudomonadati; phylum Pseudomonadota; class Alphaproteobacteria; order Hyphomicrobiales; family Nitrobacteraceae; genus Bradyrhizobium; species Bradyrhizobium sp. i1.15.2. The sequence continues at coordinate 108,522 of NZ_JBEPRQ010000007.1, forward strand.
TCCGCGGGGCCAGTCTGGATTGCTTCGCTTCGCTCGCAATGACGAGGAGAGAGGGGAGCGCGACCCATGATCGACCACATCTCCGTCGGCGTCAGCGATCTCGAACGTTCGGCGACATTTTACGAAGCAACGCTCGGGGCCCTTGGGCTCACGCGCATCGTCACGCGGCCGCGGACGATCGGCTTTGGCAAGGCCTATCCCGAATTCTGGATCAATCTGCGCGAGGGCATGCCGCACGTGCCGCCGGAGAGCGGCGTGCATATCTGCCTGCGGGCCAAGACGACCGCCGAGGTCGATGCATTTCACGCCGCGGCGCTGTCCGTCGGCGTGTCCGACGGCTCGCCGGGTATCCGCCCGCACGATCGCGTGCGTTATTACGCAGCCTTCGTCCTCGACCCCGATGGTAACCGGATCGAGGCGGTGACGTTTCCTGCGGACTAGAGCTTGCGCGCCATTTCCGGGGCGATCTGCTTTTCCGCATCTTCGATCTGCGCTGCCGCCGATTTCAGCTTCGGCAAAATCTCTTCGATCCGATCGGCCTTGAGGATGTCGACCGAAAGCCCGGCGCGGATGAATTCCGTCTGGCGCATGTGCGACAGCAGCGAGAACAGCGGCTCCCAGAAATTATCGATGTTGGCCAGCAGCACCGGCTTGGCGTGACGTCCGAGCTGCTTCCAGGTCAATTGCTCGACCAGTTCCTCCAGCGTGCCGACGCCGCCCGGCAGCGCCACGAAGGCGTCGGAGCGTTCGAACATCAGCCGCTTGCGCTCGTGCATATCGGGGGTGACGATCATCTCCTGCACGCGCGTCAGCGCGTTTTCGCGCATCCGCAGGAAATCGGGGATGATGCCGGTGACAGTGCCGCCGTGATCGAGCACGGAGGTCGCGACCGAGCCCATCAGGCCGAGCGAGCCGCCGCCGTAGACGAGGCGGATGTTGTTCTCGGCGAGCGCCTTGCCGAACGCCTTGGCGCCTTCGGTGAAACGGGGATTGGTTCCTGGGCCGGAGCCGCAATAGACACAGACGGTTTTGATCGTGCTCATTGGTGCCATGATGCATTGCAGCGGAGAGGCGTCAAGCCCAATCGGTGATTCGGGACTTCCGGAAATCTACCGGTAAACGACGGCGAACAATCGAAGATTCGCCATCTGGCGGGGTGCATGGGCATCGGTAAGGCTCTATATGACAATCGAAAATCCTTAATAGCAACGCAGCCCGCATCCCACGGGCTTTTTCAGGCTTCTTGATGGACCAAGCTCAATTGCCCGCCGGCCCCAACGTTCCTGATCCCGCCGGGGGGCCGCTGGAGCGGGCCACGCTGATGGGCACGCTGGCGCATCTGTGGCCCTATATCTGGCCGGGCGACCGCTTCGACCTGAAGATGCGCGTGGTCTGGTCGATGGTGCTGCTGCTCGCCGCCAAGCTGATCACGCTGACGGTTCCTTTCAGCTTCAAATGGGCGACCGACGCGCTGACCGGCGCCAACACCGCGCCGGTTCAGGCCGACAATTGGCACCTCTGGGTGATCGCCTCGCCGCTGCTGCTGACCGCCAGCTATGGCGTGATGCGCATCGTGATGGCGGTGCTCACGCAATGGCGCGACGGTATTTTCGCGCGCGTTGCCATGCATGCGGTGCGCAAGCTCGCCACCATCACCTTCATCCACATGCACGAGCTGTCGCTGCGCTTCCACCTGGAGCGCAAGACCGGCGGCTTGACGCGCGTGCTCGAGCGCGGCCGCGAGGGCATCGAGGTCATCGTGCGCATGGTGATCCTGCAGCTGATCCCGACCATCGTCGAGGTCTCGCTGCTGATGGCCGTGCTGCTGTGGCAGTTCGATTGGCGCTACGTGCTCGCGACCCTCGTCACTGTCGCGGTCTACATGTACTACACCTACATCGCGACCGAGTGGCGGATCGGCATCCGCCGCAAGATGAACGATGCCGACACCGAGGCGAACACCAAGGCGATCGACTCGCTGCTCAACTACGAGACCGTCAAATATTTCAGCGCCGAGACCCGTGAGGCGCAGCGCTACGACCGATCGGTCGCGCGTTACGAGGAGTCGAGCGTCCAGGCTTACACTTCGCTTGCCGTGCTCAACACCGGACAAGCCGTGATCTTCACGCTGGGGCTGACCGCGACCATGCTGATGTGCGCGATCGGCGTGCGCAACGGCACCAACACGGTCGGCGATTTCGTGCTGGTCAACGCCATGATGATCCAGCTCTACCAGCCCTTGAATTTCATGGGCATGGTCTATCGCGAGATCAAGCAGGCGATCATCGACATCGAGAAGATGTTCAACGTGCTTGGACGCGAGGCCGAGATCAAGGACGCGCCGGGCGCGAAGCCGCTGGTGGTCTCCGCGGGCAATGTGCGTTTCGAGGACGTGCGCTTTGCCTATGAGCCGTCCCGTCCGATCCTCAAGGGCATCAGCTTCGAGGTGCCGGCCGGCAAGACGGTCGCGATCGTCGGCCCGTCAGGTGCGGGCAAGTCGACCATCTCGCGGCTTTTGTTTCGCCTCTATGACATTTCCGGCGGCAAGATCCTGATCGACGGCCAGGACATTCGCGAAGTCACGCAGGCGAGCTTGCGCGCGTCCATCGGCATGGTGCCGCAGGACACCGTGCTGTTCAACGACACCATCCGCTACAACATCCGCTACGGCCGTTGGGACGCCAGCGATGCCGAGGTCGAGCAGGCAGCGCAGCTGGCGCAGATCGATCATTTCATCCGCATGGCGCCGAAAGGCTACGAGACCCAGGTCGGCGAGCGCGGCCTGAAACTGTCAGGTGGTGAAAAACAACGGGTCGCGATCGCGCGCACCGTGTTGAAGGCGCCGCCGATCCTGGTGCTGGACGAGGCGACCTCCGCACTGGACACCCACACCGAGCACGAGATCCAGGGCGCACTCGAGCGCGTGGCCAAGAACCGCACCTCGCTGGTGATCGCCCATCGGCTCTCGACCATCGTCGGCGCCGACGAGATCATCGTGCTGGACCAGGGCCGCATCGCCGAGCGCGGCACCCACGCGAAACTGCTCGCGGAGGAGGGGCTTTACGCCAGCATGTGGAACAGGCAGCGCGAGGCCGAGGCGGCGCGCGAGAAACTGGCCAGGATGGCCGACCCTGACGAGGCGCCCAACCGGGAGCCACCGCCGGTCGCCGATGTCCTGACGACGCCTGCGGCGGCGGAGTGACCTTGTCTCCGGTCCCAACTCTGGCCTAAACAACACCACCGCGCGGGACGACCTGCGCCATCAACCCTGAGCGGCAGATAGCGATGTCCATTCTCGATTCGATCCAGCGTCAGATCCCGCCGATCCACAAGGAGGGTTATCCCTTCATCGGAGGCTTTGCGCTGGCAAGCCTCGTCCTGTTCTGGCTGTGGTCGCCGTTGGGGTGGATCGGCACTATCCTGACCGTGTGGTGCGCGCTGTTCTTCCGCGACCCCGTGCGTGTGACTCCTGTGCGCGAGGGGCTCGTGGTGTCGCCGGCCGACGGCCGCGTCTCGATGATCACCATGGCGCTGCCGCCGGCCGAGCTCGGGCTCGGCGACCGGCCACTGCCGCGCATCTCGGTGTTCATGAGCGTGTTCAACTGCCATGTGAACCGCAGCCCGATCACGGGCCGGGTGGACCGTATCGCCTACCGTCCCGGCCTGTTCATCAATGCCGAGCTGGACAAGGCGAGCGAGGACAATGAGCGCAACTCGCTGGCGATCACGACGCCGACGGCGCGGATCGGCGTGGTCCAGATCGCAGGGCTCGTCGCCAAGCGCATCGTCTGCTTCGTCAAAGAGGGGCAGGCAATCGGCGCCGGTGAGCGCTTCGGTCTGATCCGCTTCGGCTCGCGGCTCGACGTCTATCTGCCGCTGGGCACCAGGGCGCTGGTCTCGGAAGGCCAGACCGCGATCGCCGGCGAGACGATTCTGGCCGATCTCGCCGGAGACGACCCGAGCCGCGCCTACCGCTCCAATTAACCAATAAGTCGGCCCGAAGGGTCTTCCGCCGCAATGGCGGAGGGGAACGCGGCTTGCTATATCTCGCCCCAAGGTGAGGACGAGCCATGACGCCCTACGACTTCAAAGATCCTGATGTGCGCCGCCGGCGGTTCCGCCCGATCCCGGTGCGCATGCTGGTGCCCAACGTCATCACGCTGCTGGCGATCTGCGCCGGCCTGACCTCGATCCGGCTCTCGATCGAGGGGCGGATGTCGCTCGCGGTCTACGCCATCGTGTTCGCGGCGGCGCTCGACGGCATCGACGGCCGCATCGCGCGCATGATCAAGGGGCAGTCCAAGTTCGGCGCCGAGCTCGACAGCCTCGCCGACTTCGTCAATTTCGGCGTGGCGCCCGGCCTGATGCTGTATTTCTGGCAGCTGCACGAACTCGGCAATGCCGGCTGGATCGCCGCCATGGTGTTCGCGATCTCCGGTGGCCTCCGCCTGGCGCGCTTCAATGCCACCATGGACGATCCCAACAAGCCGGCCTTTGCCGCCAATTTCTTCACCGGCGTGCCGGCGCCGGCGGGCGCGATCACGGTGCTGCTGCCGATCTATGTCGCGTTCCTCGATCTCGGCCGGCTGCCTGCGGCGGTGACGGCTGCCTATACGCTGCTGATCGCCTTCCTGATGGTGTCGCGCCTGCCGGTGTTCTCCGGCAAGACCAAGCGCATGCGCGTGCCGCCCGAACTGGTGCTGCCTGCGTTCGTCGCGGTGATCGTCTTCATCGCGATCCTGATCGCCTATCCCTGGCACGTGTTGTCGATCGGCACCGTGCTGTATCTGCTCGCTTTGCCGCTCGGCTACAAATCCTATCGCGACCAGGCACGCGCGATGGAAGCCACGGCGCCGGCGGGAGGCGAGGTCTCGTCGCCGCCGTCGGCACCGACGCTGGCAAACCTGTCGGAGCCGCCGCGCGACGACGACCGGCCTGACCGGCTGCACTGAGCCACTTAAGCAGCAAGACTTGGATATCTGCCATGAGGTGCCCTGAGTTGGGTTGAGGCCCGATCTCGGCTATATCGCCTGGTGACGGCGGCACCGCGCCAACAGCGGCCGCCAATCTGGGAGAGAACGCCGTGACGAATATCGCGACCGGGCCGCTGCCCGCTTCCGTCCTCGAAGCGCTGGGCCGCTATGACACGCCGACGATCTGCAATGCCATGGAGATCGTGGCGCCCGAGCGCCGGCTGATCGGCTACACCACCAAGCCGCTGGTCTGCCCATTTCCCGATCTGCCGCCGATCGTCGGCTATGCCCGCACGGTCGCGATCCGCTCGGTGCTGAAAAACTCGCTACCGGCGGAAGAGCAGTCCAAGCGCCGCATCGACTATTACGAATATGTCGGTACCGGCCACGGTCCGCGCATCTCGGTGATCCAGGATATCGACGGTCCCGACGTCGGCTACGGCGCGTTCTGGGGCGAGGTGCAGAGCAACGTGCACAAGGCGCTCGGCTGCCTCGGCGTCATCACCGACGGTTCGATCCGCGACATCCCGCAATGGGCGCCGGGCTTCCAGGCACTGGCCGGCTCGATCGGCCCGTCGCATGCATGGGTGCATGCCGAGAGCTTTGGCGGCGAGGTGCGCGTTGCCGGCATGACCGTGAAGTCGGACGATCTGATCCACGCCGATCTGCACGGCGCCATCGTGATCCCGCACGACATCGCAGCAAAGTTGCCCGAGGCAGCCGAGCTCTGCGGCCGCCGCGAGACGCCGATCCTCGAGATCGCCCGCAGCCCCGACTTCTCGTTGGAGAAGTTGAAAGCTGCGCTGAAGCGTTCGGCGGAGATTCACTAACGGCGGGACCGGAACGATCTACGGTTGCGACGCCGCTCGCAGGCTGCCCTGTTCCGTCAGGAACAAGGCGGCCCGATCCGGCTCGCCGAGCATCGCGGCAGCGCAGCCGAGGACTTCGCGCGTCCCGCCTTGGGTGACGGTGCGGGGCCGCCGTATGGTTAGCAAAATGTTGAAATCCGTGTCGGCAGTCGGCAAAAGCCGGCGCCTTTCAGCGCGCTGCGGCCGCCAGGCGCGCCGGCTCAACTTAACCTTTACGCGTCTTTAATCGCGGCTCACTAGGGTTTCCGATGCGGTTCGGGGTTGGGCCGCGCCATCGGCCAGGACGGCCGTTGTTGCGTTCGCGTTGGAGTCTCCCATGGATATCATGACGAGCATCGGGCTCGTGGCGGGCATTGTCGTCATCGCGACGATGATGCTGCTGGGCGGCGATCTCCACATGTTCATTTCCGAGCATGCGATGATCATCATCTTCGGCGGCTCGACGGCTGCGACCATGATCCGCTTTCCGCTCTCGACGCTGATCCACGGCCTGCCGCTCGGCGCCAAGTTTGCCTTCACGATGAGCCGTCTGTCAGCGCATGATCTGGTCGACGAACTCGCCCGCATCGCCGAGATCGCCCGCAAGCAGGGGCCGGTGGGTTTGGAAAAGGTCGAGACCGACGAGCCGTTCCTCGCCAAGGGCATCCGCTACGTCGCCGACGGCTACGACCTCGATTTCATTCGCGACAATCTCGAGCGCGACCGCGACAATTTCCTGATGCATCTGGACGAAGGCAGCAAGATCTACCGCGCTATCGGCGACTGCGCCCCGGCCTTCGGCATGGTCGGCACGCTGATCGGCATGGTGCAGATGTTCGCCAACATGACCGACCCGTCAAAGCTCGGGCCGTTCATGGCGACCGCGCTGCTCGCGACTCTCTACGGCGCGCTGGTCGCCAACCTGTTCTGTATCCCGATCGCGGACAAGCTGCATGGCAAGCTCCTGGACGAAGAGACCAACCGCACGCTGATCATCGACGGCATCCTGATGATCCGCGACTCCAAGAGCCCGACGCTGGTCCGCGAAATGCTGCTGGCCTATCTGCCCGAGAAGCACCGCCACGCCGAAGGCGAGCCGGTGCCGGCCTGAGGCCGCGCGTCGGGATTTGAGACATGGCCAAGAAGAAGCGCGGCGATTCACACGGAGGCGGTCACGGCTGGTTCGTGACCTTCGCCGATCTGATGGGCCTGATGATGAGCTTCTTCGTGATGCTCGTCGCGTTCTCGACCCAGGATGCCAACAAGCTGAAGGTCGTCGCAGGCTCCATGCGCGACGCCTTCGGTGTCCAGACCGAAGCGCGCTATTCCGGCATCGTCGAGTCCGACGGGCTGCCGACCCGCCCTCGGCTGAAGAACGTCGATCACATTCAGCCCGAGGACTCCTCCAACACGCCGACGCCGGACCAGGAGGATCGTGACCGCACCTCGGGCGCGAAGATCAAGGTCGACCGGAATTTTGCACTGGCGGCGGCCTCGCTGCGCCAGGCGTTGCAGGACATGCCGGAACTGACCGAGATGTCCAAGCACATCATGTTCGAGGAGACCAAGCAGGGCCTCAACCTCGAGATCGTGGACCAGGACGGCCGCTCGATGTTCGCCGACGGCTCCAAGGTGCCCTATGACCGCACCCGTCGCCTGATCGAGAAGCTTGCTGTTCCGCTCAAGGCGACGCCGCTGCGCGTCTCCATCGCCGGCCATACCGCGGCTGGATTCGTGCCGACCCGCAGCGACTACGGCGCCTTCGACCTGTCGGCCGATCGCGCCAATGCCGTGCGTCAGATTCTCGAACGCGAGGGCTTGCCGGCCGCCCATGTCTTCGCCGTCGCCGGCAAGGCGGACACCCAGCCGCTGTTTCCGGACGATCCCTCGCTCGCGGCCAACCGGCGGGTGACCATCACCCTGATGCGCGAAGATCCGCCGCTGCCGCCGAATCTGAAGCCGTAGGGCGCATTCGAGCGAAGCGGGCCCTGTTTCGCGCGAAGAAAGCGCGACAAAACAAGGATGTAGAGCCAATTCCCGTTCAATCGGGAACGGGAAGGCTCTGGGCTCTTGCGCCACCATCTTACCTGAGGCATGTCGTCGCGTGGGCGACGACCGTTGCTGCGCCGTCACAGCATCCGTCCCGGCGCCTGCTATGGTGACGTGCTGATTGACAGGGGCGCCGGAACCGTCAAAAGGCGCCGGATCAATTCTCGGGCAGAAGCGTTCCAGTTTCATATGACGGCGAGCATCACATCGACCGAAGCTCCGGACGGGCCGGTCACCTCTGGTTTCTGGGGCCTGACGCTCGGGAGTATCGGCGTTGTCTTCGGCGACATCGGCACGTCGCCGCTCTATGCATTCCACGAGGCCGTCAGGGGTGCCGCCCATGGCCAGCCGGTCTCGCGGGTCATGGTGCTCGGGGTGCTCTCGCTGATCCTCTGGGCGCTGCTGATCGTCGTCACCGCCAAATACGTTCTGCTGCTGCTGCGCGCCGACAACAACGGGGAGGGCGGCACGCTTTCCCTCATGGCGCTCGGCCAGCGCGCGCTCGGGCGGCGGAGCTGGTTCCTGATGGCGCTCGGCGTGGTCGGCGCCTCCATGTTCATCGGCGATTCCATGATCACGCCGGCGATCTCGGTGTTGTCGGCGGTCGAGGGTCTGAAGCTCGCCACGCCCGCCTTCGAGCACTATGTGGTTCCCCTGACCGTGCTCATCCTGGCGCTGCTGTTCGCGGTCCAAAGCAAGGGGACGGCGCTGGTGGCCTCGGCCTTCGGGCCGGTGATGGTCGTCTGGTTCACCGTTCTTGCCGTGTTGGGCGTCGTTCACATCGCCGACGATCCGTCGGTGCTGGCAGCGATCAATCCCTATTACGCGCTGCAATTCCTGCTGTCGCACGGCACGATCGGCCTGGTGACATTGGGCGCGGTGTTCCTCGCGGTGACCGGCGGTGAGGCGCTCTACGCAGATCTGGGCCATTTCGGCCGCAAGCCGATCCAGTCAGCCTGGATGTTCTTCGTGCTGCCCTCGCTCCTGATCAACTATTTCGGGCAGGGCGCGCTGGTGCTGTCCGATCCCAGCGCGATCGAGCACTCTTTCTATCGCATGGTCCCCGAGCACTTCGTGCTGCCGCTGGTCGGGCTTGCGACCGCGGCGACGGTGATCGCGAGCCAAGCGGTGATCACAGGGGCCTATTCGCTGGTCTATCAGGCGGTGCAGCTCGGCCTCCTGCCGCGCTTCGAGGTGCGCTTCACCTCGGAAACCCACGCCGGCCAGATCTATCTGCCGCGTGTCAATCGGCTGCTCCTGATCGGTGTGATGCTGCTGGTGCTGTTGTTCCACACCCCCAGCAATCTGGCTTCGGCCTACGGTATTGCGGTCTCCACCACCATGGTTGCCGACGGCATCATGGGCTTCATCGTGATCTGGAAATTGTGGAACTGGCGCGCCGCGACGGCCGCAGCGGTGATCCTGCCCTTCGTCGTGGTCGACATAAGTTTCTTCAGCGCGAATCTTCTGAAGCTGCTTGAAGGCGCCTGGGTGCCGCTGCTGTTCGGCGCGATCATGGCCGGGACAATCTGGACCTGGCGGCGAGGGTCCGCGATCCTGATCCAGAAAACGCGCCGCATCGAGGTGCCGCTGGACGATTTGATCCGGAGCCTGGAGAAGCGGCCGCCGCACATCGTCAAGGGCACCGCGGTGTTCCTGACGAGCGATCCCTCCTTCGTGCCGACCGCGCTGCTGCACAATCTCAAGCACAACAAGGTGCTGCACGAGCATAACGTGGTCCTGACCATCGAGACCGCGCATACGCCGCGGGTCGATCTGTCGGAGCGTTTCCGGATGGAGAAGATCAGCGACAAGTTCTTCAAGGTCCGCCTGCGCTTCGGCTACATGGAGCAGCCGAACGTGCCCAAGGCGCTCGCGATCGCGCGCAAGCAGGGCTGGCAGTTCGACATCATGTCGACCTCGTTCTTCGTGTCGCGGCGCTCGCTGAAGGCGTCGGCGCAATCCGGCATGCCGCTTTGGCAGGACCATTTGTTCATCGCGCTGAGCCGGTCCGCCAACGACGCCACCGACTATTTCCAGATTCCCACGGGCCGGGTGGTTGAAGTCGGAACCCAGGTCACCATCTAAGCGGCGACTGGCAGAGACATGCCAAATTGCATACCTAAGCCCCAAAAACGGGCTAGGCTATGCCGGTAGCGCAGGCCTATAAGCCCCGCGCTCCCCGCCGTTGTGCAGTGAAGCATTTTTAGAGGCCATCAGGCTCTCCCATGACAAGTGATGTAGCGATTTCCGCCCCGGAAACGGCGGCGGCCAATGGGCATGGCGACGCCCACACCACCGCCGGTTTCGGTGCGCTGACACTCGGCAGCATCGGCGTCGTCTATGGCGATATCGGCACCAGCCCGCTCTACGCGTTCCGCGAGGCGGTGATGGCGGCGTCCGGCGCGGAGGGGGTGCCGACGCCGGCGGCCGTGCTCGGCGTGCTCTCCCTGATCCTGTGGGCGCTCATCATCGTGGTGACGCTCAAATACGTCGTGATCCTGCTCCGTGCCGACAACAACGGCGAGGGCGGCACGTTGGCCCTGATGGCGCTGGCCCAGCGCGCAGTCGGCACCCGCGGAACAACCATCGTCCTGCTCGGCATCATTTCCGGCGCCCTGTTCTATGGCGACGCCGTGATCACGCCGGCGCTCTCGGTGCTGTCGGCGATCGAAGGCATGAAGGACATCACCCTGCACTTCGAGCCCTACATCGTACCGCTGACCGTGATCATCCTGGTCGGTCTGTTTGCCGTGCAATCCCGCGGCACCGCTCGCGTCGCCGCCTTCTTCGGCCCCATCATGTGCGTCTGGTTCGCTGTGATCGCGATCGCGGCGATCCACCCGATCATCCAGCAGCCGCAGGTGCTGTTGGCGCTGAACCCGCTCTACGCGGTGTCGTTCATGCTCCACCACGGCATCATCGGATTCGTGACGCTGGGAGCGGTGTTCCTGGCAGTCACGGGCGCGGAGGCGCTCTATGCCGACCTCGGCCATTTCGGCAAGCGGCCGATCCAGACCGCCTGGCTGTTCATCGTGCTGCCGTCGCTGGCGCTGAACTATCTGGGGCAGGGTGCGCTCGTGCTCGGCGATCCCGGGGCGATCGTCAGCCCGTTCTTCCAGCTCTTTCCGCAAGGTTTTTTCCGCGGCTGCATGGTCGTGCTGGCGACCGCCGCAACTGTCATCGCGAGCCAGGCGGTCATCACCGGTGCCTATTCGCTGACGCGTCAGGCGATCCAGCTCGGTCTGTTGCCGCGCTTTGAAATTCGCCATACGTCTGAAGCCCATTCCGGCCAGATCTTCATCCCGCGCATCAACCAGCTCCTGCTGGTCGCGGTGGTCCTGCTGGTGCTCTTGTTCCGCTCCTCCAGCGCGCTGGCCTCGGCCTACGGCATCTCCGTCACCGGGACCATGGTCGTCACGGCGATGATGGGCTTCGTGGTGATCTGGAAGGTATGGCGGTGGTCGCCGTTCACGGCTGCCGCCCTGATCGCGCCGTTCCTGTTTCTCGACCTCACCTTCCTGGCCGCCAATCTGCTCAAGGTGTTCGAGGGCGGCTGGGTGCCGCTGGCGCTCGGCGCGCTCATGATCATCCTGATGTACACGTGGCGGCGCGGCAGCCGGCTGCTGTTCGAGAAGTCGCGCAAGCTCGAATTCCCGCTCGCCGACCTCGTGGCGATGCTGGAGAAGCGGCCGCCGCAGCGCGTGCCCGGCACCGCCGTGTTCCTGACCAGCGATCCCCTCAGCGCGCCCACGGCGCTGATGCACAGTCTGAAGCACTACAAGGTGCTGCACGAGAAGAACGTCATTCTCACCATCGAGACCGCGCAGACCCCGCGCATCGATCCGGCCGAGCGGGTGAAGCTGGAGCAGATCTCGCCGACCTTCTCCAAGGTGACGCTGAAGTTCGGCTTCATGGAATCGCCCAATGTGCCGAAGGCGCTGGCGATCGCCCGCAAGCTCGGCTGGCAGTTCGACATCATGTCGACCTCTTTCTTCCTGTCGCGGCGGGCGCTCAAGCCGGCCGCCCATTCCGGCATGCCGCGCTGGCAGGACCGGCTGTTCATCTCGCTCAGCCGTTCCGCCAACGACGCCACCGACTATTTCCAGATCCCCTCCGGCCGCGTTGTCGAGGTCGGCACCCAGGTCACCATCTGAAGCGACGATCTGATCCTCCATTTGAAGGTCGCGCTTCAAGTCGCTGCGATTTAGCTTTAACTTGCGCAAGGCAGCTCAAGCCTTTGTAGCGCTTGATTTTCACCGGCCGAGAGGCGAGGTTGCCGGCCGCCGGGATCGCCCCGGCAGCGGCCCGCGACGTTGGAGGATGATGTGGCAAATCAAGTACAGGATCTGACCCCGGACGAGGTCTCCAAGGGTGTCGCGGAGGGCCGCTATCTCCTCGTCGACGTGCGCGAGCCGAACGAGGTCGAGGCCGAAGCCTATCCTTTCGGCGTGGTCGTGCCGCTCTCGACCTTCGATCCCAAGGCGATCCCCGATCCCGAGGGTAAGGAGGTCGTGTTCGCCTGCCGTTCGGGCAAGCGTTCGGTGACGGCCTCGCTGGCGGCGCAGGCGGCAGGGCTGCCGTACGACAAGCATCTGGCCGGCGGCATGCTCGGCTGGAAGGCGGCGGGTCTTCCCAGCAAGGTCGGCGGCTGACCCCGCCGATGTCCAAGAGCTCGTCCCTCAACAAGGTCTTCGCGGACCTTCCGGTCACCATCTTCGAGGCGATGTCGCAGGCCGCGCGCGACAACGCCGCGATCAATCTCGGCCAGGGCTTCCCTGATGATCCCGGCCCCGAGGACATCCGCCGCGCCGCGGCCGAGGCTTCGCTGAACGGCTACAACCAGTACCCGTCGATGATGGGCCTGCCGGAGCTGCGCCAGGCGATCGCGACCCATTACGGCCACTGGCACGGCCTCGAGCTCGATCCGATGAGCGAGGTGATGGTGACCTCCGGCGGCACCGAGGCCCTGACTTCGGCCATCCTCGCCGTCGTCCAGCCCGGTGACGAGGTGGTGTGCTTCCAGCCGGTGTACGATTCCTACCTGCCGATCATCCGCCAGGCCGGCGGCATTCCGCGCCTGGTCAGGCTCGAGCCGCCGCATTGGCGGCTGAATGAGGACATGCTGAAAAGCGTCTTCAATTCAAAGACCAAGGCGGTGCTCTTCAACAACCCCCTGAATCCGTCCGCAGTGGTGTTTCCGCGCGAGGACCCCGAGCTGCTGGCGCGCTACTGCCAGGAGTTCGACGTCATCGCGATCTGCGACGAGGTCTGGGAGCACGTCACTTTCGACGAGCACAAGCACATCCCGCTGATCACCATCCCCGGCATGCGCGACCGCACCATCAAGGTCGGCTCTGCCGGCAAGATCTTCTCGCTGACGGGCTGGAAGATCGGCTTCGTCTGCGCCGCGCCGCCGCTGCTGCGCGTTGCCGCCAAGGTGCACCAGTTCCTGACCTTCACCACCGCGCCGAACCTCCAGGCCGCCGTCGCTTACGGGCTCGGCAAGCCGGACGAGTATTTCCTGTCGATGCGCAAGGACCTGGCGCGGAGCAGGGACCGCCTCGCCAAGGGACTGGAGAGCCTCGGCTTCCCGGTGCTGAAGTCGCAGGGCACCTACTTCCTCACCGTCGACCTGTCCCCGCTCGGGCTGAACGAGAGCGACACCGAGTTCTGCTGGCGGATCGTGAAGGACTACAAGGTCGCGGCAATTCCGGTGTCGGCCTTCTACGAGCAGGACCCTGTGACCTCGGTGGTGCGCTTCTGCTTTGCCAAGAAGGACGAGACGCTCGACACCGCACTGGAGCGGCTGTCGGACGCGGTGCGCGGGCGCAAGAGGTAGGGGAGATGACGAACGTCAGCCGCTTCGGTTTTGGCCTCGCGATCGCCGCCGCGCTGACGTTGCTCTCCGCCCCCGCCGGGGCCGAGGAGCGGGTCGTCAACTTCTACAACTGGTCGAACTACGTGGCGCCCGACGTCCTCGATGCCTTCACCAAGGAGACCGGCATCAAGGTGGTCTACGACACTTTTGATGCCAACGAGACCCTGGAGACGCGCCTGATGGCCGGCAAATCCGGCTATGACGTCGTGGTGCCCACCGCCTATTTCCTCCAGCGCCAGATCAAGGCCAACATCTTCCAGAAGCTCGACAAGTCGGAGCTCCCGAACCTGGCCAATGCCTGGCCGGTGGTGACCGAACGTCTCGCGATCTACGATCCCGGCAATGTCTACGCTGCCAATTACATGTGGGGCACGACGGGCATCGGCTACAACGTCGCAAAACTGAAGCAGATTCTCGGAGCGGATGCGAAGATCGACAGCTGGGACATCGTGTTCAAGCCGGAGAACCTTGCCAAGTTCAAGGATTGCGGCGTGCACATGTTAGACTCCGCCGACGACATCTTTCCAGCGGCGTTGAACTATCTCGGGCTCGATCCGAACTCGACCAAGCAGGCCGACCTCGAAAAGGCCGCCGATGTCGTCGCCAAGGTGCGGCCCTCCGTGCGCAAGTTTCATTCGTCCGAATATTTAAGCGCGCTCGCCACCGGCGAGATCTGCTTCGTGGTCGGCTGGTCCGGCGACATCATGCAGGCCCGCGCCCGCGCTGCCGAAGCCAAAAGCGGCATCGAGATCGGCTACGCCATCCCGAAGGAGGGCGCGCAGATGTTCTTCGACAATCTCGCGATCCCCGCGGACGCCAGGAACGTTAGGGAGGCCTACGAGCTGATCAACTATCTCTACCGTCCGGACGTGGCCGCCAAGAATACGGACTTCCTGTCCTACGCCAACGGCAACCTCGCCAGCCAGAAGCTGGTCGACCCGAAGATCCTGAACGACAGGAACATCTATCCGGACGAGGCGACGCTCGCAAAGCTGTTCGTGATCACGGCGCGTGATCCGGCGACCCAGCGGGTTATCAATCGGCTCTGGACCAGGGTGAAGACGGGAAGGTGAGACGCCGCGGTCGTGCTGGGATTAACCCGGCAAGTCATTTTCTGCAAAACAACCCCATCACAGTAGAATCGCGACTGGCGCGCCGCTGGCAGTGCCCAAGCCGTAGTGCGGCTTGGCTTAATCGACGCGCCGGCGCAATGACCCGAAGCAGCGCGCGTGCGGGCGCGAAATGAAGCGCGATGGAGGCCGAACGCGCGTGACGTCACAGGCTCCGGTCATTTGCCTCGTCGGCAAAACAGCGGCAAATTGCATCGTGGCCATCGGGCTTAGATAAGTGACGCGCTGGACGCGTAGCCGTCAGGTCGATCAATCGTTCGCAGCAACTTCTTGAATTTCTTGCCACTGGAACACAAGCACGGATCATAAACCTTCGTGTTCGCGGCAAGCTCGACCGCACTGCTGTCTCGGCGAAGCCCAGGGGTCATGCGCCGCTGTTTGCGCATACGCAAACCCCCGTCCAACGAAGGAGAAGTTTGTGCAAAGGAGCTTGCGTGCTCCGAGGTCAATACCGAATTACCGTCTCATGGCCCCCACCGGATCGTTGAAAAAGCTCAACCTAGGCTAGACGGCGCCTGGCCGAGGTGAAACAGTACGAGCTTTCAATCGTGGGATGAATTTAACGTCGGGGGTTTGGGGGCTGCTTTGTTTAAGTGTGCATTTGTGCTGTCATCCGTTTTCTTGTCCGTGTTGTGTGGGGCTTGTACCCGAGCCGAGCTCGTGAACAAGGCCGATGCTTACGACGCGGCCATCTGGGACTCCAACAATAGGCAAATCCTGTTGAATGCCGTTCGTGCGAGCCAGCGCGCGCCTATGTCGTTCGTGGGGCTCGGCGATGTCTCCGCCAGTCCGGTGTTCTCAGGCAGCACCAACGGTACTTTCAATTTAAGCCCGAGTGCCCTCACAGGCTACTCTTTGAATCCTACCGTGTCCTATGGAGGAGGGTTCACGTCGTTCCAGATGAACAATCTGAACCATGTGCAGTTTGCGAGCACGATGCATCAGCCATTGAGCCGCAAGATCGTTGATTACTTCAATTCAGAGAAGTGGCCCGAAGAAGTCGTTCAGCGCATCCTTTTTCAGCGGGTTGAATTGACACCTGCAGAATATACCAAGGCTCGCAGCATGAAGGACCTCAAATGCCGCGAGTCCGATCCGCGCACCATGGAAATATGCCGTCAAATTGCGGAAGATGAATATCTACAGGACCATTCCGAATTCAATTGTCCGCCGCCCCGCCTCTCGAAGGGACGCTACGAATTTGTCAACTCGGCACGTGAATTCTGCTCGATGAACCAGTTTCAGATTTTGCTGAGAACATACCGACTGTTGGGTTATGAATTCAAATCCACCTACATGCGGTCGGCAGAAGGCATTCTATATTTCTTGGGCGAACTCATCGCTGCGCAGAACTACTCGGCACAAGGTTATGAGCCGAAGGTCCTTCTCGGAGGCCCGGACGGACACCATCATCTGGTGAACTTGTTTGTCGTCAGGCGCGGCAACCCCGGACCACCGGTCGCGGCCGTACAAGTCAATTTCAACGGTGAAGACTTTTTCATACCGCGACCGCAGCTCGGCGCTCTTGATGAAGACCGATCGCTTCAGGTGCTTGATCTCGCCGCGACGGCGATCGTCTTGGCCACCCTCAAGGAAGACTTGCCGAAATCGAGCAATATCAACTTGGTCTCGGCACGGTAATCCAGCGCGCACTACGGTTCATTCGCTCTGATTGTCGCATAAATGAAACTTGCGACATCTAACCTGTCTTCGGAGGCGACATGTCTGAAATCGATAGAGCCCGCGACCGCAGATTAGAAGTCGTGCGCACTGCCGCCAAACGCTGGCAAGCCCGCACACAGAGCCGAACGTCCGATGCCGCTACGATCGCGCGTTCGGGGCCGGGCACGGCGGACAGTCCGATGCGGCAGGCGAGGTTTGCCGTACGGCAAGACCTTCTGGCGCATGCCGCCAATCTCCGCGAACGAGGCCGACTTCCAATCTTCATCGAGCGAAAAATTGGTCCGACACTCGACTTGATTTCAATGGCACCGAGCGAGGCGGCCCGCAAGGTTGGGCGACCCGTCGCTCGCATCGTCAGCTCTGTCGATCCAAGGGTCCAACCGGAGGGGTTTGCGTCGGGGTTCCTGGTCTCGCCGAGGCTGCTTTTGACGAACTGTCACGTGTTTCCAGATGCAGCCTCGTCTCACGGTACTGGCGCCAATTTCTTGCACGAGTTCGACGAGCATGGTCTCAAGGTGGGTGTGACGTTTGCGATCGATGCCAGCAGCTTCTTTGTCTGTGACAATCATCTTGATTTTGCCTTGGTCGGGGTTAGCCCCATCGCGAATACGGGTGAGCCGATCGAGAGCCTCGGAGCAATCCCGCTCTCGGAGGCAACGTCCAAAGTCCTCAAGGGCTACCCCATTGAGGTGATCCAGTATCCTGACGGCGGTGGCAAGCAATATGCCATCATGAACAACCGGCTGCTCGACGTTCTCGATGAAGGCTTCCTACATTACGAGACCGATACTTTGGAGGGATCATCAGGATCGCCGGCCTTCAGTGAGGCGTGGGAACTGGTTGCCCTTCACCACGCCGGGATACCTGAAATGCGGGGCGATGACATCGTCGCAACCGATGGCTCCGTCTGGACCGAAGATATGGGTGAAGACAAGGTTCATTGGGTCGCCAACGAGGGTATCCGCATCAGCTCAATCGTCCAGGCGTTGGGCAAGGTCAAATTGACCGATGCCAAACAGGCGAAAATCCTAAGCGATCTGCTCGCGGGCACGACGGACCCCGCCGATGATGTCAGTCAAATGCTGAGGGGAGCCGCTCCTACCAGTCTCTTTGCGGCAAGCTCTGGCGGCTCGGAAAACAACCAGTTACTAACCCAAAGAGTGGCATTTGAGGAGAGAAGCATGTCCGGTACAAACATGAATTTTAGTGGCCCTGTCACCATCCATGTTTATGCGGAGCAAACGGCTCCGCCACAGCCGGGTGCGGAGTCCGCTGTCGCCGCCCTCGAAAAGACGTTGCGGTTCGATCCGAACTATGAGGATCGCGAGGGTTATCAAGAAGCATTCTTGGGTACTGACGTGGTCGTACCCGTTCCAGGAATCGTGGCCGCGCGGTCTGGCGAGATGTACAAGGAAAATGGTGAAATCCTAATTCTCAAATATCACCACTATAGCCTTGCGATGAATAAAGCTCGTCGGCTCCAGATGTGGTCGGCCGCAAATGTGGACTACAATCCCGATCTTCGAAAACAAAATGGTCGGGCATTTTTCGGAACCGACCGCTGGGTCGCCGATCCGCGGATACCCAACAAATTCCAAATTGCCGATCCAGATTTCTATAAGCCTGCCGGGCAGATCGATCGTGGACATATCGTTCGCCGCGAGGATAGCGCCTGGGGCGAAACCGCAAAAGAACTCGAGTTCTCGAACTCGGACACCTTTCATTGGACGAATTGCACGCCACAGCACCAGGCTTTCAATCGTGAGTCCCCCGGGTCGGCGTACGGCGGCATCAAGGGTCTGTGGGGCGGCTTCGAGGCCTATATTCAAAAGAGCCTGCAGCACGATGATACGAGGGCTTGCATCATCGCTGGGCCGATCCTCGCCGCCGATGATCCAACGGCGGACTTCGGCTCAGGACCGATCGCTTACCCTGTTCTGTTCTGGAAGGTTGTGGCGGTGGCCGCCAAGGACGCTGGAAGCCGATCGCGGCTCTTAACCTACGGCTTCCTTCTTAGTCAGAAGAACGTGGTCGACGATTTCGGCATCGAGTTTGCCCCCGGTCAGTATGCTCGGTATCAGCGGCCACTTGCCGAAATTGCCGAGCTTGCAGGTGTCACTTTTGATGAAAGACTTCTGGCCGCCGATGCCAAGGCACAAGCCGGAGCCTGATTGCGACCGACTGCGCGGCTGCGGCCCGGCACGACCTGGCTCAACGTCTCGCCGCCGATGAAGAACGCGCAAGTCCGATCTGTATCGCAGCCTGGGATCGCGTCGTTCAGGCCGAAGTCGGCGCGGAACTGCCGGAGCGGTGAGTTCTCCGTCATCCGGGATGGTGCGTCAGCACCAGACCCGGAATCTCGAGATTCCGGGTTCGATGCTTTCGCATCGTCCCGGAAAGACGATCGAGCGCCTACCGCCACCTTCGGTGCAGCCACAGCCACTGCTCGGGATGCTCGCGCACCCAGCCTTCCACCACGCTCGTGATCGCCTGGGTCGTGCCCTGGATGTCGATCTTGCCGTCGGCGTCGCGCACCGGCTGGACCTCTTCGGTGATCTCGGCGGTGAAGCGGCCGCCGGGCAGGCGGATGACGCGGACGCCGTGGATCGGGCATTCGACCTGGCGCAACAGGCGCGCCAGCATTGGATTGGCGCGGGTCTTGCGGCCGAAGAAGGTGACCTCGACGCCGCCGGTCAGATATTGGTCGATCAGCATCGCGACGTGCTTGCCGTCCTTGAGCGCCTGCGCGAGCCGCAGCGGCGCGTCGCGCCCCGCGGGGATCAGTGTGCCCATGTTGACCTGGCGCATCTCCTGGATGATGCGGTCGGCGGAGGCGATGTTCGGGCGGCGGTAGAGGATCGCCGCATCGAGCCCGTGTGCGACGGCGGCGAGCGCCGGCAATTCCCAATTGGCCAGATGCGCGGCGAAGATCAGCGCCGGCTTGCCGTCGTCGCGGATGCGGTCGAACAGCTCGATGCTGCGGTCGGGCAGTTCGATCCGGCTGTTGTCGGGATGATCGCGGTCATAATCCCAGACGTGGTCCATGTGGGCGAATTCGGCGCCGACGCGGCCGAGATTGTCCCAGACGCCCATCAGGATGGATTCGATTTCCTCGGGCGACTTGTCCGGAAAGGCGGCGGTGAGATTGGCGCGGCCGATGCGGTGCTCGCGAAGGCGCGGCCCGATCAGCCTGGTGGCGCGTGCGAAAAAGTCCGAGGTCTTGGCCGGATCGAAGTAACGCGTGGTGCGCAACATGCCGACGGTGGCAGCCCCGATCAGGCCTCCACCGATCGATTTGGCCGTCTGCCGCGCGCGCGCCTTCGTCCTCGCAGGAAGCAGCGCCATGCGTCCGGTCAGGCCGGTTCGCGGGTCAGGATCAGCGAGGCGTTCTGGCCGCCGAAGCCGAACGAGTTCGACATCACCGCGGTGACGCGGGCATCGCGTGCCTTGTTGCCGACGACGTCGAACAGGATCGTGGGATCCGGATTGTCGTAGTTGATCGTCGGCGGGATGCGCTGATGCTCCAGCGTGAGCAGCGAGAAGATCGCCTCGACCGCGCCGGCGGCCGAGATGGTGTGGCCGACCATCGACTTGTTGGAGGTGACCGGAATCTTCGAGACGAGCTCGCCGAACACGGCCGATGTCGTATTGTACTCCATCTTGTCGTTCTCGGGCGTCGCGGTGCCGTGCGCGTTGATGTGGTCGATCTGGTCCGGCGTCATGCCGGCATCGGCCAGCGTCTTGTTCATGCAGCCGATGATCGGCTTGCCGTCGGGCGAGGAGCGGGTGCGATGGAAGGAATCGGTGAGCTCGCCGCAGCCGGCGATCACGCCGAGGATTTTTGCGCCGCGCGCGGTGGCGGCTTCATAGCTTTCGAGCACCAGCGCACCGGCGCCTTCGGCCATGACAAAACCGTCGCGGTTCTTGGAGAAGGGACGGGAGGCCGCCTGCGGCGGGTCGTTCTGGGTCGACAGCGCCGAGAGCAGCGAGAAGCGCACGAGCGCCTCCGGATTCACGGTGCCGTCGGTCGCCACGCACAGCGCGGCATCGGTTTCGCCGCGGCGGATCGCCTCGACGCCGAGTTGGATCGAGGTCGCGCCCGAAGCGCAGGCCGTCGACAACGAGATCGGCGAGCCCTTAGTGCCGAAGGTCTCGGCGAGGTAGGCCGCGACCGAACCGAACATGAAGCGGTGGTGATAGGCGCTGTACTTGCCGCCGCCGGAGATGCGCAGCAGATCGTCGTAGTTGAAGTCGAGCTTACCGACGGCGCGGCCGAGCTCGCGGCGCTGCGGCCATTCGACTTCGACAGGTGCGACCGCAAGGAAGAGAGGACCCGGGAAATCCGCCTTGGCGCCGATGCCGGCCTGGTCCAGCGCCTCCTGCGTCACCAGTTCGGCCATCCGCTCGGACAGGGCGGTGGAGGAGAACGGATCGACGCTGACGAAATCCACCGTGCCGGCCATCGTGGTTTTCAGGCCGTCGACCGGAAAGCGCGTGATGGTGCGGATGCCGGATTCGCCGGCGACGAGCTTCGCCCAATTGTCGGTCTTGCCGTTGCCGAGCGAGGTCATGATGCCCATGCCGGTGACGACGACGACGGGACGCCCGAGTTTGTCGCGTGGTGCAGTCATGTCGATCCCCGCTTGAGCTGGAGCAAGATCCGAAAAAGCGTGAAGCGGTTTTTCGAGAAGATCATGCCCAAACAATAACCTGCCAAAGCGCAACGCGCTTTAGCTTACTGCCTCGACCAGCGCCATGCCTTCGCCGCGCCAGTGTCCGGCCCCCACCACCACAATCTGGGTGGGCGCTCCCTGCATTTCAATCTCGGTGCCCGTGGAATCGTTCGGCGGAAACAGGGCGCCGCGCGAGATCGACAGCGCGGCGAGCGCGATGCCGAGCGGGAATTGCGTCTCCATGGTGTGGCCGAACATCGTGCCGGTCGAGCGCACCGGGAACTCGGCGTGGCCCTTCAGGAAGCCGCGCTCTTCTGATGTCGCCGGCTCAGCGCCGGTCGCACCCGATATGATCGCGCCCTTGCCGTCGCGCTTCGGCAACTTTGCCCAAAGCTTCTCCAGCGTCGCGGCCATGTCGCCGGGGGTCTTGCGCCGGGCAAGGTCGGCAACGACGCTCGACAGCTTTGCGAATGGCTTTGCGCCGCGCGCTTCCGCATGCGCCTTCGACTCCAGCACCAGGAACGCGCCAGCGGAGCCGAGCGCGAAGCCGGCGTGATCCTTGCGCGCCCACACGGGGGCGAACTTGTCCTTCAGATTGAAGTCGCCGAATTCGTAGAGGACCATGAGGTCCTTGCGCTCGCCATTGTGCGAGCCGCCGATCAGCGCGATGTCGCTCTCGCCGGAGGCGATCCGCGACAATGCAATGCGGGCGGCATCGGCGCCGGCAACCTCTTCACCCATGAAGGTGCGTGAGGTGCCGCCAATGCCGTGCACGATGGCGATGTTGCCGGCGAGCAGGTTGGAGAGCTGGGCCAGGAAAAGCGTCGGCCGGAGATCGCTCATCAGCCGCTCGTTGAGGAAGCCGGGCGCGTTGGCGCCCTTGGCCTCGGCCGTAAGCACGCCGGTGTCGACGTTGAGATCGCGCTCGCCGCCGCCGGCGGCGACCACCATGTCGATCTTCGACAGAATGTCCTTGTTGCCCTTGATCCCGGCGGAGTCGAGCGCAAGCCCGGCCGCATAGGTGCCGATGCGCTGCCAGGCTTCCATCTGGCGCTGGTCGCCCTTCTTCGGAATCTGGCTGTCGAAGGTAACAGGCATCAGGGGGTGCACGATGTAGGGCGCAAAGCCCTTCTCGTCGACATTGATGCGCTTCTCCTGAAGCGCGGCCCAGTTGGCGTCCAGGCCCTCGCCGAGCGAGGTGGCGAGGCCAATGCCGGTGATCCAGACTTCCGTCTGGGCGGGCTTCGAAGCAGTCTCGGTCATGGCGATACGGCCTGTTGCGGAAAGCCGACGCGTTTGGCGACCGCGTCCATGTGGGCGCGCATATCCGCATGGGGGAAGGGAATCTGCGTGAAGGTCAGCGTCGAATTCGCGCGCAGCTTGCCGCCGACCTTGATCTTGGCTTCGGTCACGGCGTAGCCCGAGCCCTGATGGGTCAGGCTCGCCTCGATGCTCATGAGATCGCCGGGGAAGACCGAGCCGCGGACCTTGGCCTCCTTGACGGCAGCCAGGATCGGCATGCGCTCGAATTTGAGCACGCCAAGCTGAAGCCAGCCCGAGGCCTGCGCCATCGATTCGATCAGGAGCACGCCGGGCATCAGGGGATAGCCCGGGAAGTGCCCCTCGAAGATGGTGCTTTCCATCGGGACCTGAGCCTCGACGACAATCGTCTTCGCGTCGACGTTGAGGTCGACGACGCGATCTATCATGTGAAAGTATTCGAGTTGCATGACCGCGCGCTTAGGCGCTCGCGCCCTTGGCCGCAACCAGTTCGTCGATGCGGGCACACAGGTTTTTCAGCACGAAGTACTGCTCGGTGGTCGCTTTGCCGTCGTTGACCTCCTGGGTCCACTTTTCCAGCGGCAGCTTGATACCGAACTGCTTGTCGATCGCGAACGCGATGTCCAGGAAATCGAGGCTGTCGATGCCGAGGTCATCGATGGCATGGCTATCCGGCGTGATCGTGTCGCGCGGGATGTCGCAGGTTTCAGCGATGATCGTAGCGACCTGATCGAATGTGGAGGACATCACTAAGCCTTTGATATTTTGCAGATATTTGTCAGATTGTCCAGAGTGGAACGGTGGGTGGGCATCGCGCCCCGATGACGCCCTCAACCCCCCTCTGGCCGGGTCGAAAGCCCGTATATCGGAGCGCCGCCCTGAGTTCAATGGAGCCGGCGGGTGTGGGGACAGGGCAGGGATGCCCGGCTGAGCCGTTTCCGCCGAAGTACCGCCGGCGGGCCTCGCCAGACGTCTTGCTCGCCAGACGCCTTGCCTAGATGTGCGGCGTCGTGATCTTCACGCAGTCGCGGCGGCCCATCAGCACGCAATCCTGGGTCCGACGCAGGTCGGCGATGCTCACCGCGAGCCATATCCCGATCGCGGTCAGTGCGATGGTGAAGGCCAGCGCCGCGATGTTGGCGAGCATGCGATGGCGGAAATCGTCCGGTTCAGTGCGGGGCTGCTCGTAGCGCGACAGGTCGAGCGGCTCGGGCGCGACGCGCAATTGCTGCACGCTACCGTTGCCGCGGTAGCCCGTCGGGGAAGGCGAGGTGCGCGGCCTGAACTGGAGCACCCGGTGCTCGTCATCCGAGCTTATGGGCCGCTGGGTTGTCATGGTGCAGGGATCACTCCGAAGCAGCGATTTTTAGATAGCATACGTGGTGAACGCGTTGCAGAAAATCTTCTCAACGCGCACGTGCATTGCGCGTCCGCACTATCCTGCAGGGCTGCGAACGAAGGATCGTGGAACCGTGGTCGTTCCGGCATGCAGAGGGTGCGATGCAATAATCCCCACCGAACCGAATGCATTTGCCGGCGCGATGCCCATGGCATAGTCCAGGGAACCTGACCACGCAGTTGCAACCATGTTAAAGGCCTTTCGACCATGACCAATACGCGCGAACCGAGAGTGCATCCGGTGTCGATCCTGTCGCTGCGGCCGACGCAGATGACGGTCGGAATGCGCGAGGTCAAGGAGAAGCGCAAGCGCTGGCGCGAGCACGACAAGAAGAAGCAGGCCGATCTGCTCGGCAAGCACATGATCCCCGTCGTGCACGGCCCCGACGAGCGCTATTACGTGATCGACCATCATCATCTCGGTCGCGCGCTGCACGACGAGGGCGTCAAGGAGGTGCTGGTCACCATCGTCGGCGACCTCAGGATGGTCGAGCGCGAAGCTTTCTGGGGCGTCATGGACAACAAGCGCTGGGTTTACCCCTACGACGCCAAGGGTGAACGGCGACCGTTCCGCGATTTGCCCAAATCCGTCGTCGATCTCAAGGATGATCCCTTCCGGAGCCTTGCCGGCGAGCTGCGCCGCATGGGCGGCTTCGCCAAGGACACCACGCCGTTCTCCGAATTCCTGTGGGCCGATTATCTGCGCCGAAAGCTGTCGCGCAAGGCTGTGGATGCCAATTTCGACAAGGCACTTGAGAAGGCGATGTCCTCAGCCAAGAGCAAGGATGCGATCTATCTGCCCGGCTGGTGTGGGCCAGCGGAGGATGATTAGACGCAACGCTCGCAGCAGTACGGCATGCAGCTGCGCAAACCTGATCTGATCACAGCCTCTTGAGCGAAACCATCTTCCGTCCGCGCGAAGCCGTGCTGAAACAAAACCGTGCCATCTGTTGGGATTGTCGAGCTCTCATAGGAGGCCGAAATGCGCCGTCTGGTTTTCGCCGTTGCCCTGCTCGTGGTCGCTTCAGCCGGGATATCGGCATCGTTCGCGGCAGTTCACCATGCCAAGACATTGACGTTTTCAGAGCGCTTTGCCCCGGCGCTCGAGTTGATGGCGAACCGCTAGGACAGATTCACGCCGGTTCAACCAGCAGCGTCGCGATCGATTTTGCGCAGCCGCACAAAGGCGGCCCAGGCCCGCGGATAATCCTTGTCCGTGGGATCGATCGTAAGAAGCGCGCGGCATGCTTCCTTGATCTCCTCAGGCGAAGGACGCTTGGCCGGAACGCCGGATGATTTGGCGTCCTCCCATCGACCCTCGATATCTTTCGCGAAAGCCAGGGCCTCGGCGCTCGTCCGCTTCTGGGTCGATTTCGCCAGCGGATGGTCCGACGGGAAATTCGGCCATGCGTTCGGCGGCTGGTCGACACGCCACGTCAGTTCATCTGCTTGTCGTGTCTCCACGCCCGAACTCGAATGCTGGGCTGCTGGCGCCCATCCTGCCCCTGCGGAGCCTGCCGAACCCGATGAGCCGGCCGATCTCCGCGCGACCGCCGAACCTGGCGCGACCGCCGCTGTCTGTCCGGCCAGCTGGCCAAGCTGTTGTTCCATCGTTCCGCCGCTGGACTTGGGGATGATTTTTTCGACGGTCTTGATCATCGACAGCGCGCCTGGCGATATCAGCGTGTTCTGGTCGGCAATTTTGTCGTCGGCCGCGTCTGGGCAGGGCCTGTAAGCAGAGCGCTGCGACGTCATCCGGCCGTCGTCGTCGATACGGGCAAAATCGATCGCGACAGTGTAAACGAACGCGGCCTCGACATACTGCCTCTCCTTATCCATCGCCTTTACGGAGCCGCATACGTATCTTGCTTTGTCTGCATCGATCGTTCGCAGGCCGTTGAAGTGAGCTGAATTCGGCGCAATGAGGACGCGCAAGACGGCAGCCCGCGCCTTGCCATGCTCCGATTCGAACATGCTCCATATCTCGTTCGCGTTGATGATCTCCGGCTGATAGTTCCAGGCGTATCCGGCCGCGAAGAATGCCGTGCCGATACAGGTCGCGACAACAAATGCCCGCACGTTAATGAGAAGCCCCCAACAGGCACGACTCATCCACGTCTCCGGTGACGGAAACTACGTAAGTTGTGCCAAAGCGTTTGTGCTAGTTGAGGGTGAGATTCTTAATAAAACGTATGCGATTGCGAAAACACAGAGTTCCCGTCAAACGGGAACTCATCCGCTGCATTTGTCGGCGACCCGGTCCTTACCGCGTTCGCGGCAGTCGGTCATTTCTTCGGCAGCCGTCCCATCAGATAGAATTCGTCATTCGGCCGCATACCGGTGAAATTCGCCAGCCGGTTCGACAGTGCGAAGAAGGCTGAGATTGCGGCGATGTCCCAGATGTCGTCGTCGCTGAAGCCATGCGGCGCGAGCGCGGTGAAATCATCCTCGGAAATCCGCTGCGCATCGGCCGAGACCTTCATCGCGAAGTCGAGCATCGCCTTTTGCCGCGGCGTGATGTCGGCCTTGCGGTAGTTCGTGGCGATCTGGTCCGCGATCAGCGGGTTCTTGGCGCGGATACGCAGGATCGCGCCATGCGCGATCACGCAATACTGGCACTGATTGGCCGCCGAGGTCGCGACCACGATCATCTCGCGTTCGGCTTTGGTGAGGCCGCCGTCCTTCTCCATCAGCGCGTCATGGTAGGCGAAGAAGGCGCGGAACTCGTCCGGGCGGTAGGCCAGCGTCAAGAACACGTTCGGCACGAAGCCGCTCTTCTCCTGCACGCCGAGGAGACGCGTGCGGATGTCGTCAGGGAGCGCATCGAGGGCGGGAGCGGGGAAGCGTTGCGCGGGCTTTGTCATGGGCATGGATTCCGGCTTGGGGCCGGCAACCATAGTCGATGCCGGTGCCATGCTCAACGTGACGCCGGGCTGGCAATGCCGGAGCTGGAAAACGAGTGTTGCTTTACCGCAGCGGCTTCTTCAGCAGCGAGAAGCGGTCCGGATCCAACCCCATCGACGGTTGCAGCATCGGGGCTTCGACGTTGGAGAGCGTCTTCGCGGGCGGCGCCGAGAACAACGGATCGTTCGGCACGTCGCGCTGCGAGGTGGCACCGCGCCAGCGCTCGAGCACGGCGCCGACGAAATGCATGTCGTGACCGGAGGTGACGGACGGCACGCTGCTGATGGTGGCTTCGCCGCGCGGCAATTGATGCGGCGGTACCTCCTTGAAGCGCAGCCGCGTCGGCAGTGCGACACCTTCGCCGAACGCCAGCACTTCGCGGGTACCGAGCGAGGGCACGAACGAAAGCAGGTTCGCGGCTGCATCCGAAACCGCGGCGCGCAGCAGCGCCTGGTCGCGCTCGTTGGCAAGACGCATCGTGAACAGCGTGTTGCACTGGGAAATGATGGTGGCGTCGAGCTCGGCCGGACGCTGGGTGATGAGGCCGAGATAGACGCCGTATTTGCGGCCTTCCTTGGCGATGCGCGACACCGCCTTGCGGGTCGGCCCGAAGCCGACATTGCGATCGGCGGAGGCGTAGCGGTGAGCCTCTTCGCAGACGAACAGCATCGGCGAAACGCCGTCGCTCCACAGGCCGAAGTCGAAGGCCATGCGGCAGAGCACCGAGACGACGGAATCGATGACCTCGGCCGGGAAGCCGGCGAGCTGCATCACCGTCATCGGCTTGCCGTTGGCCGGCAGGCGGAACAGATGACTGATCACCTCGGCCATGGTGTCACCGCCGACATTGGCGTTGTCGAACATGAAGGCGTAGCGCGGGTCGTTGCGGACCGCCTCGATGCGGGAGATCAGCTTGTGATAGATGATGCGCGAGGAGCGGTTCTCGAGCTTGCCCATGCGCTCGTCGATCAGCGACATCAGATCGACCAGGCGATAGGGCACCGGCGTATCGACGGTGTAGCCGATCTGCTTGGGATCGATGCGCTTCAAGCCGATGCGGTCGGCGTTCTGGTATTGGGTGTAGACGCCCTTGGCGAGCGGAATGACTTCTGCGAGGACGTCGAGCTCTTCAGGCACGCCGGCGCGGCCGCCGAACAGCACGTCGACGATTTCCTCGAAATTGAACAGCCAGAACGGCAGTTTCAGATTGCGCGGGTTGAGCACCAGCGCGCGGTCGCCGAAGCAGCGGCCATATTCGTTGTGCACATCGAGCAGGAAGATGCGCAGGTTCGGGCGTGCCTTGAGGATCTCGTTGAGCAACAGCGACACGCCGGTCGATTTGCCGACACCGGTCGATCCCAGCACCGCAAAGTGCTTGGAGAGCATTTCCTCGATGTCGACATAGGCGACGACGGAGCTGTCCTGCTGGAGGAAGCCGACATTGATCTGGTCGGAACCGGTGGGCGCGTAGATCGTGCGCAGCTCCTGGCTCGTGATCAGATCGACCGAATCGCCGATGGTCGGATAGTTGGTGACGCCGCGCTGGAATTTGGCCTTGCCGGTCGCGTTGAGGATTTCGCCCAGCAGGTCGACCGAGGCGATGGCGATCAAATTGTCGTTGCTCGAGAGGTTCTCGCAGGACACCTCGGTGATCATGGCGACGATGACCGAGCTGGCGCAGCGGATGCTGACGAAGCGGCCGACAGTGGCCCGAACTTCCGAGACCGGCATCCGGCTTTCAGCCAGCAGCCCGACCCGGGCGAGCGACCCGCGAACTGAAATCACGCGTCCAAAGGATGTCACAATGAATGAACCTGGCAAGAGCAACGGGTTGCCCCGGACTATGCACGGCCGCCGCTGGACAAACGGTTAAACGGCAGGCGCCGGCGCTTCGTTAAATCCGCGACAATTCGGGTGCGAGGTTTGTTCCCAATACATACTTGCGGGCAGAAACGGCCGGAAAATGCTGCTTTTTCCCGGCCGGCGGTCCTGGGAGTGTTTAAGGAAGATTTTACCATTCAGGCAGTCGGTCCGCCGTTCGGGGGGCGGGTTGTCATCCTGGATGGCCCGTCATTCGCTCGGGGGGGGGGCGATGTTTGATTTGTTGACGAGACCTAATCATTTGTACATTGGTACAAATGAACCGGCGACCCCAGTGCCGCCACCGGCGCGTGAGCGGATTACAGCCTGCGCCGGATCGCGGGGATCCGGTCCAGCGGATCGCAAGCCACGTCTTGGAGGACACCATGCAGCCCGAACCGATCCTCGATCTCGCCCATCTCGGCCACATGGAGCTGCTGACGCCGAAGCCGGACGAGAGCCTGAAATTCTTCGTCGACGTCATGGGCATGACCGTCAGCGGACAAAAGGGCGAGTCGGTCTATTTGCGCGGCTGGGACGATTACGAGCGCTATTCGCTCAAACTGACGGCGTCGAAGACGTCAGGCATGGAGCACATGGCGTTGCGTGCGCGCAGCCAGCAGGCGCTGGAGCGCCGCGTTGCGGCGCTGAAGGGGTCCGGCTTCGACATCGGCTGGATCGACGGCGACATGGGGCAGGGGCCGACCTTCCGCTGCCGCGATCCCGATGGACACATCGTCGAGCTCTATTACGAGACCGAATGGTATCAGGCGCCGCCCGAGCTGAAGCCCGCACTGAAGAACCAGGCGCAGCGCTTTCCCGCGCGTGGCGTCAACGTCCGGCGCCTCGACCACCTCAATTGCCTCGCCGTGGACATCAAGGCGAACCGCGAGTTCTTCGAGAATTATCTCGGCTGTCGGCTCACCGAGCAGATCGTGCTCAACGACGGCCGCGAAGCGGCGATGTGGCTGACGATGTCGAACAAGAGCTACGATTTCGCCTATTCGCTCGACCATTCCGGCACGCCCGGCCGCTTCCACCACGTCACCTACGCGCTCGACAGCCGCGAGGAGATCTTGCGCGCCGCAGATATCTTCCTGGAGAACGGTATTCACATCGAGACCGGGCCGCATAAGCACGCGATACAGCAGACCTTCTTCCTCTATGTCTACGAGCCCGGCGGAAACCGCGTCGAAGTCGCCAATGCCGGCGCCCGTCTCATCCTCGCGCCCGACTGGAAGCCGATCGTGTGGACCGAGGAGGAGCGCAAGAAGGGGCAGGCCTGGGGCCTGAAGACGATCGAGTCGTTCCATACGCACGGCACGCCGCCGGTCGAGCACAAGAAGTAGCGCTCAGTTCGCGGCGGCTCTCACACGCGCAATCGTCTCTTTCACGCCGGTCCATGCTGGCCTGTCCGGTGCGAACTGCTTGCGCAGGAACGTGACGAGTTCCTCGACCTGTGCGTCGCTCATGCTGTTCTTGAATGCCGGCATGTAGCCGAGATCGCTCGACACCGGCTCGGCGATGCCGTGCAGGATGATTTGAACGAGATTGTCCGATGTCGCGCTGTGCAGATTGCTGTTGAGCGCGAGCGAGGGGCGGCTGCCGAACAGCGGCAGGCCGCCGACCTCGTGGCAGACGGCGCAGGCGCCCTGATAGAGTCGCGCGCCGGCTGAGGACGCCATCGTGACTTGCGTTGAAGCTTCGAGCTTTAGAGCAATCGCATCCTGGGCTTTCCCGTCGGTCGCGGCGTCACTGAACGAGTTGAGATAGACGGCCATGGCGCGGATGTCCTGGTCGGGCAGGGCCGCGAGATCCCTGACGATCGGCGCCATCGGTCCGGCGGCGACGCCATGATATCGCGAGTGGCCGGTGCGCAAATAGGCGAAGAGCTCGTCCTCGCTCCATGGGATCGGCGCATGCGAGAGCGAGGTCAGCGGCGGCGCCTCCCAGCCTTCGGCAAAGCCGCCGGCGAGATAAGCGCCACGCTGCTCGGCGCCGAGTGCGTTGCGCGGCGAATGGCAGCCGCTGCAATGGCCGAGGCCCTCGACGAGATAAGCGCCGCGATTCCAGACCTCGGATTTGGCGGGATCAGGCTTGAACTCCCGCGTCTGGTGGAACAGCGCATTCCAGCCCGCGAGCAGCGGGCGGAGATTGAACGGGAAGGCGAGCGTATTCGTAGGCTGCGTCGAGCGCACTGCTGGTTGCGCCATCAGATAGGCATAGAGCGCCTGCATGTCGGCATCGCCAGTCTTCGAAAAGTGCGTGTAGGGGAAGGCGGGATAGAGCTGCCGTCCGTCGCGATGCAGCCCGTCGCGCATCGCGCGCTCGAACGCGGGATAGGACCAGGCGCCGATTCCGGTCTCGATATCTGGCGTGATGTTGGTCGCGTAGATCGTGCCGAACGGCGTCCCCAGGGCGCGGCCACCGGCGTTGAGCGCACCGCCGATCATGGTGTGGCACTCCGCGCAATTGCCGAGTGCGGCCAGTTGTTGCCCGCGCGCGATCGTTGCGGCGGAATAGACGGATGCATCGGGTCGGGTGATCGGCGCGATGGCCCGGCCCGGCAAAAGAGCCGCACCGATGCCGATTGCCGCGGTGCAGACTGCCGCGATCGTCGCGAAGACGCCGGCGCGTTTCGCGAAGGGATTTTCCCAGATGCGGGATGGCTGTGGCGTAGCGGGAGCTGGCAGCGCCTGCGGCGTGGCCGGGGCGCCGCCGTGCAGCCCCTTGAGGATACGCTCAGGCGTGAACGGCGGCTCGCGAAATCGGACGCCGGTGGCATCGAAGATCGCGTTCGCAATCGCGGCCGCACTCGGGACCGAGGCGGATTCGCCGACGCCGAGCGGCGGTTGGTCCTGCCGCGGCAGCAACAACACGTCGATTTTGGGCACGTCAGGGAAGGGGATGATCGGATAGGCACCCCATTCACGCGCCGAGACTGCGCCGCGCTCGAACGAGACCTCCTCCATCAGCGCGCGGCTGGTGGACTGGATGACGTTGCCGTGGATCTGGTGGCGCACGCCGTCCGGGTTGATCATCAATCCGGAGTCCTGCCCGGCGACCACGCGCGTCACGCTGACGTCGCCGGTGGCCTTGTTCACGGCAACGTCGGTGACCCAGGCCGACCACGCCGCGCCGTAGCCGGGGAATTTGCTGTGGACGTAGAGCGCATAGGCAAAGCCGCGCCCATGCACGATCTCGCCGTCTTTCTCTTCGCGCACCGGCCGCGGCGTCCAGCCCGCCCGCTCGGCGACCGCATGGACGAGATCGACGGCGCGCTGGTCCTTCAGGTAACGCAGGCGATATTCGATCGGGTCGACGCCCGCCTCGGTTGCGGCCTCGTCGATATAGGATTCATGCGCAAAGGTGTTCGGCAGGGCCGAGACGCCGCGAAACCAGGACGCACGCACGATCGGCGCCATGTCGTGTGCGACGACGCGCATGTGGTCGTAATCGTAAGGCGGGATCGCGGTGCGGTCGCCCATCTGGAGGACGTCCGGCCTCGGCGATATCCGCCCCGTCAGCAACAGCGCCAACGTCGGGGCGGCATTCGACGGATAGCGCGTGGCGAGATCGTAGGCGGCGACGTCGCCCGCCGCGTCCAGGCCGCCATTGACGTCGATGAGCTGCGCGGCGCCTTTGGGCTCCCAGGCGTGCTCCTGTTCGCGCGTCAGCTGCACGCGCACGGGCCGGCCGACCGCGCGCGAAAGCAACAACGCGTCCGCGGTGACATCGTCGGCGCAGTTGCGGCCGTAGCAGCCGGCGGCCTCCAACCTGATGACCTCGATCTCGCTCTCGGGACGCTCGATCAGCAGCGACAGGTCTGCGCGCAGCACGTGCGGGTTCTGCGTGCCCGACCAGACACGGATGTTACCGTCCTGGAAGTCGGCGACCGCGCAAGACGGGCCGATCGAGGCATGCATCTGATATGGCCAGACGTAAGTGCGCTGCATCGGTTTGGCCGCACCGGCAATGGCAGCGTCGACGTCGCCCTTGTCGATCAGCGTCCGCGGCGTCGATGGATTGGCGCGCAGCGCGTTCTCGACGTCGGCGAGATCGGTCAGTTCAGGCGTCGGTCGCCAGCTCACCGCAAGCTGCTCCACCGCGCGGATCGCGTTCTCCTCGCGCTCCGCGACGACGCCGACGAAATCGCCAATCCGTACGACGGCCATGATGCCGGGAATGTCGCGCACCGAGGATTCGTCGACCGAAATCAGGCTGGTGCCGACGAACGGGCCGGCGTCGACCCCGGCATAGGGCGGGCGCACCACGCGGCCGTGCAGCATGCCGGATACGCGGATGTCGTGCACGAAGGTCAGCTCGCCCGTGGCCTTGGCCGGGAGGTCGACACGGGGCATCGATTGGCCGACAATGGCGTAATCGCCCACCGGCTTGAGGGCGACGTCGTCGGCAAGCTCGAGACGAATGGTCTCTCCACCGATCAACTCGCCATAGCTGATGCTGCGATTGTCGTGCCCGCGCACGAGGCCGTCTTCGATCCTGAGATCGGCTGCCGGCAGCTCCAGGTGCTCGGCCGCACGTGCGATCAGGAAGTGTCGCGCCTGCGCGGCGGCTTTGCGCAGGGGAACGGCGGTAATCTGGATGGTCTCGCTCGCGATCGTCGCGCCCTGGTTCGGCACCGTTGCGGTGTCGCCGAGCACGACGACGACGCGGGCAAAGGACACATCCAACTCCTCGGCCACGATCTGGCCAAGCGCCGTGCGGATGCCGGTGCCGAGATCGACATGACCATTGTAGGCGCTGACCAAACCCTCCGCGGTAATGCGGACGAAGGTCTCGGAGGTGCACTCGTCCACCGTGCGGACGACGACGAGCGAGCCGGATTGCAGCTCAGCTCCGTTCGGATGCGGGGAGGCCATCAATCACCGGCCTCGGCGAGCTGGCCAGACGCACGCATCACGGCGCGAAGAATTTCGATATGCGTGCCGCAGCGACAGAGATTGTAGCGCAGCGCCGCCAGCGCCTCCTGCTCGGTGGGCCGCGGGTTGATCGCAAGCAGCGCCTTGGTGGTCATGATCATGCCATTGAGGCAATAGCCGCATTGCGCGGCCTGCTCGTCGATGAAGGCCTGCTGCACCACATCCGGGTTGTCGCGGATACCGAGCCCTTCGAGCGTCACGATGTCGCGGCCGGCGCAGCCACTGATCGGAATGACGCACGAGCGCGCCGCCGCGCCATCGATCAGGACAGTGCAGGTGCCGCATTCACCGAGGCCGCAACCGTATTTCGGACCGTTGAGCGCGAGATCGTTGCGCAGCACATAGAGCAGCGGCGTGTCTCGCGCCGCAGTGAGCTCGTGGATTCTGCCGTTCACGGTGAGGCGGATCGGTGTCTGCGTCATCCTCGTTCCCAAGTCGACTCGTTGAGCGCCGCGGCCAAAGCTTCGCGAATTCCAAGTCCGCTCAAAATCTACGTTGCGACGATACCGTTTGTACACAAACGTGCAAGGCGTGCATGCCGCAGTGCAGCGCGAATGCCTTCTTTGTGGACAGGGTGGGTAGGCAAATGAGGTTTTATGCGGCAGGCGTATGTTTTGCGCCGCACCGCCGCTTGACAGCCATCGGGAGGGCGCGCAACATCGTTCGTGTACAAATGATAACTGCACTGTCGGCTGGCTTTGACATGGTGACTGAACCTACGAGCGCCGCCATCGACAAGATCCGCTGCGATGCGTGTCCGGTGATGTGCTACATCAAGCCGGGCGCGGCGGGCGCATGCGACCGCTATGCCAATCACGAAGGCAAGCTCGTCCGCGTCGATCCGCATGTGATCCTGGAGCGCACCGTGTCGCATGGCGGCAAGCTCGTTCCGTTCAGCCGCACCGAAGATTGGGACGGCAAGATCGTCCACGAGCCTTCCACCTTTGTAACGGCGATCGGCGCGGGGACGACCTATCCCGACTACAAGCCGGCGCCGTTCATCGTCTCGGCGGAGGTCGACGGCGTCGACATGGTGACTGTCGTCACCGAGGGCATCTTCTCCTATTGCGGCATCAAGGTGAAGATCGACACCGACCGCTATCTCGGGCCGGAGACGGCAACCGTCCGTGCACAAGGCGAGGCGGTCGGTCATGTCACCACCAGCGAATACGGTTCGCAGATGCTGTCGCTCGGCGGCGTGCATCATCTGACCGGCGGCTCCAAGAAGGAGGGCCGCGTCACCTGCGACACGCTGATGGATCTCGCAAATTGCAAGGCGGTCGAACTCACCATCGACGGCGGCGCGAGCGTGGTGGTGCAGGCCGGCCAGCCGCCGATCGTCAACGGCATGAAAGAAGAGCGCATGCGCGTCGGCTGCGGCTCGGCGACGATCGGCATGTTCGCCAAGCAATGGCACGGCAAGGTCGACGAGGTCGTCGTGGTCGACGACCATATCACCGGCGTGCTCTCGGAGCACCAGGCCGGCAAGCTGCTCGACATCGCCGATACCGGCATCAAGATGAAGGGGCGCCGCTCGACGCCCGGCCGCTATTTCCAGGTCGCCGATCCCGGCACGGGTTGGGGCGGCACCAATATCTCCGATCCGCTCGCAATCCTGGGACCGTTCGACGCGAAGGAGGCCAAGCCTGGCCTCACCATGCTGATGGTCTCCACGACGGGCGAGCATTCGTCCTATTACGTGCTCGACGAAGCCTTGAAGCCGGTCGAGACCGAAATGCCTGACGACCTCAAGTTCTCGGTCGAGCGCATTCAGGAGAATTGCGAGCCAGCGCTGTGTACGGTGCTGTTCATGGCCGGCGCCGGTGGTTCCTTGCGGGCGGGCGTGACCGACAATCCAGTGCGGCTGACGCGCTCGGTGAAGGACGCCCTGACGCGCGTCACCAGTGGCGGCGCGCCGGTCTATGTCTGGCCGGGCGGCGGCATCACCTACATGGTCGACGTGACGCAGATGCCGGCCGGCGCATTCGGTTACGTGCCGACGCCGGCGCTGGTCGCGCCCATCGAATTCACGATGAAGCTGTCGGACTATGCGGCACTCGGCGGGCACATGGATTATGTGAAACCGCTCTCCGAAGTTCAGGGCGGCGAGGATGTCCGCCAATTGCCCTGGCAGAACCCGATTCCGGGGCCTCGGGCATGACAAGGCTCCCGCAAATCGCGTTGCTGTCTGATGGCCGGCGGCTGCATTTGCAGGATGGACCGATTGATTTGATCGTCGAGGCGAGGGGGGCTGCCGACGCAGTGCGCGCGGCCTATGAGGCTGCGGCCCGGCGCTTCACGGGTTTGCTGGACGAGCTCTGCGCGGAACTGCCAGAACTGCGGGCGGCAGCTGAGCCGGAGCGGACATTGCTGGTAGGCGCCGTGGCGCGCCGCATGCACGCCGCGGTGGCGCCCTATGCCGCTGATGACTTCATTACGCCGATGGCGGCGGTTGCCGGCGGCGTGGCGGAGGAGATTCTCGGCGCAATGCTGAACGCTGCGGCGCTCGATCGGGCCTATGTCAACAATGGCGGCGACATTGCCCTACATCTCGGCCAGGGCCGGCATTTTTCGGTCGGCCTGATGGACCGGCCCGATCGCGACGGCGTGATGCGGACAATCAGGGTGGACGCCGATGATTCCGTGCGCGGCATTGCGACCAGTGGACGGCACGGTCGCAGCTTTTCGCTCGGGATTGCCGATGCGGTGACCGTGTTGGCCGGAACGGCCTCGCAAGCCGATGCCGCCGCGACGATCATTGCGAATGCCGTCGATCTGCCGGGGCATTCGGCGATCATCCGAAAGCCAGCGTGCGAGCTTCAGCCCGACAGCGATCTCGGCGCGCGGCTCGTGACCCGCAACGTTGGTGGATTGTCGCAGAACGAGATCACCACCGCGCTCGAATCTGGCGCGGAATGTGCACGGCAATTGTTCGATCGCGGATTGATCGAGGGTGCCGTGTTGCAGCTTTGTGGTGATATGCTTGTCATCGGGACCAAGGATATTGAACGGCAAAGATCGCGCCCGCTTGTGCCGGAGAACGCGGTTCATGCCTGAACAGGGAAGCGGCTTGAGGAAACAATCATGAGCGCGATCATCCGCAAGATCGTCACCGTCGTCGAAGAGACGCAGATGGAGATGGGCCGCCCGGTCTCGCCGCCGACGCGGCGTGCGGCGGCAATCGCCGTGATCGAGAATCCGTTTGCCGGAAAGTATGTCGAGGATCTCTCGCCGCTGATCGCGATTGGCGAGGAGCTCGGCGAGCTGCTGTCGAAGCGTGCGGTGGCGGCGCTCGGCATCGACGGGGCCAAGGCGCAGAGCTATGGCAAGGCGGCGGCCGTCGGCGAGAATGGCGAGCTGGAGCATGCAGCCGCCATCCTTCACCCGAAAATGGGTGCGCCGGTCCGTAAAGTGCTGAGCAAGGGCGCTGCGCTGATCCCGTCGTCGAAGAAACGCAGCGGACCCGGCACGACGCTGGACATACCGCTGGGCCACAAGGATGCAGCCTTCGTGCGCAGCCATTTCGACGGCATGGAAGTGCAGATCAACGACGCGCCGCGCGCCAACGAGATCATGGTCGCGGTTGCCGTCACCGACAGCGGCCGTCCTTTGCCGCGCGTCGGCGGGCTGACCGTTGCGGAGATCAAGGGCGAAGACGGACTGCGTTAATCTTTTCAGAAAAGTGGAGGTTGGGATGCGAGCAAAGAACTATTTCGCCGGCGCAGCATTTGCGCTGTTGGCGAGCGGCATGGCTCATTCGGCTCTGGCGCAGGATATCAAGATCGGCGAGATCAACAGTTATTCGTTGCTTCCGGCGTTCACCGAGCCCTATCGCAAGGGCTGGCAGCTCGCGGTCGAAGAGATCAACGCAGCCGGTGGCATCAACGGCAAGAAGCTCATCGTCGTGTCCAAGGACGACGGCGGCAAGCCGGCGGATGCGCAGACCGCGGCCAACGAGCTGGTGTCGAGCGAGGGCGTGGCGATGCTGACGGGTACGTTCCTGTCGAACATCGGTCTTGCGGTCAGCGATTTCGCCAACCAGAAGAAGGTGTTCTTCCTGGCGGCTGAGCCTCTGACGGATGCCATCACCTGGTCCAAGGGCAACAAGTACACGTTCCGACTGCGCCCCTCCAATTACATGCAGGCGGCGATGCTGGTGGAAGCAGCCAGCAAGCTGCCGGCAAAGCGCTGGGCGACGATTGCGCCGAACTATGAATACGGCCAGTCCGCGGTCGCGGTGTTCAAGAAGCTGATGTCGGAGAAGCGGCCCGACATCCAGTGGGTCGACGAGCAGTGGCCGCCGCAGGGCAAGATCGACGCCGGCCCGGTGGTGCAGGCGGTTGCCGCGGCCAATCCCGAAGCGATCCTCAACGTCACCTTCGGCGCGGACCTCGTGAAGCTCGTGCGTGAAGGCAACACCCGCGGCCTGTTCAAGGGACGCGAGGTCGTCTCGTTCCTCACCGGCGAGCCCGAATATCTCGACCCGCTCAAGGAGGAGACGCCAGAGGGCTGGATCGTCACCGGCTATCCCTGGTACTCGATCAAGACGCCCGAGCATGATGCGTTCCTGAAGGCCTATCAGGCCAAGTACAACGACTATCCGCGCCTCGGCTCGATCGTCGGCTACCAGACCATCAAGTCGGCGGCGGCGATCCTGGCGAAGGCCAATTCGACCGATCCGGAGAAGCTGATCACTGCGGCGGAAGGGCTGTCGATGCCGTCGCCGCTGGGCGAGATCACCTTCCGCAAGATCGATCACCAGTCGACGCTCGGTGCCTATGTCGGCAAGACCGCGCTGAAGGACGGCAAGGGCGTGATGGTGGACTCGTCTTACAAGAAGGGCGCGGATTATCTGCCAAGTGATGCCGAAGTCGAGAAGCTGCGTCCGAAGGATTGATCTCCGCTGCCGTAGGGTGGGTTAGCCGGAAGCGTAACCCACCACGGTCTGTACCCGCAGAACCAGAAGAGGTGGGTTACGCTGCGCTAACCCACCCTACGAAGCTCTCTCTCCCCGCAAGCGGGGAGAGGTGATGCAACACTAACCCGGACCGCCGATGGCCTTTTATGTCGTACAGTTTCTGACCGGTCTCGCCAGCGCAGCGTCGCTGTTCCTGGTGGCGTCGGGCCTGTCGATCATCTTTGGCGTGACGCGGATCGTGAATTTCGCGCACGGCGCCTTCTACATGATTGGTGCCTATATCGCCTTCACGCTCACCGAGCGCCTATCGGGGACGTTCGGCTTCTGGGGCGGGATCGTCATCGCTGCGCTTGCCGTGGCGGTGATCGGCGTCATTGTCGAGATGGTGCTGCTCCGGCGGATCTATCACGCGCCCGAGCTGTTCCAGCTGCTTGCGACCTTCGGCCTGACCTTGATGGTCGAAGACCTCGTCGTCCTGATCTGGGGCCCGGACGATCTCGTCGGGCGCCGTGCACCCGGCTTCAAGGGGGCGATCGACTTCTTCGGCCAAAACATCCCGAGCTATGATTTATTCCTGATCGTGCTCAGCCCGGTCGTGCTCGGCATCCTCTGGCTCCTGTTCCAGCGCACGCGCTGGGGCGTGCTGGTGCGCGCAGCGACGCAGGACCGCGACATGGTCGCAGCGCTCGGCGTCAATCAGAAATGGCTGTTCACGAGCGTGTTTGCGGTCGGCGTTTTCCTCGCCGCTCTCGGCGGTGCGCTCCAGATCCCACGCGATGCCGTGCATCATGCGATGGATTTGCGCATCATCGTCGAGGTCTTCGTTGTCGTGGTGATCGGAGGCCTCGGCAGCATCATCGGTGCTTTCGTCGCGGCGGTGCTGGTCTCCGAGCTCAACGCCTTCGGTATCCTGATCTTTCCCAAAATCTCCATCATCCTGGTGTTCCTGGTGATGGCGGCGGTGCTGATCGTGCGGCCCTGGGGCCTGTTCGGCAAACCAGAGGCCCCCGCGCGCAAGACGCCGGGTCTCACCGTCAATCCCTGGCGGCCGCTGACGTCGAATGAGCGGCTGGCTGCGCTTGCAGCGCTCGTCATCGCAGCGACGCTGCCGCTGTTCGCCGGCAACTATGCACTGACCGTCGGCTCGGAGATCGCGATCTCCGTGATCTTCGCCGTCAGCCTGCACTTCCTGATGTCGGTCGGCGGGCTCGCGTCCTTTGGCCACGCCGCCTATTTCGGCCTCGGCGCTTACGGCGTCGCTTTCCTCGCCAAGATGGCGGGGCTGCCGATGATCGTCTGCCTGTTGCTCGGTCCGCTGCTCGGCTGCATGGGCGCTGCCGTGTTCGGCTTCTTCGCGGTACAGCTCTCGGGCGTCTATTTTGCGATGCTGACGCTCGCCTTCGCGCAGATCGTCTGGTCGATCGCGTTCCAGTGGGTGAGCGTCACCGGCGGCGACAACGGCATCCTGGGCGTCTGGCCCGCGAGCTGGGCCGCGAGCCCATCGCATTTCTATTGGCTGTCGCTCGGTGTTGCTGCGCTCGTGACGATCGCTTTGCGGGCAATGGTGTTCTCGCCATTCGGCTATGCGCTGAGAGCAACGCGCGACTCGCTGCTGCGCAGCGAAGCGGTCGGCATCAACGCCAAGCGCATCCAGTGGACGGCCTTCGTGATCGCGGGCACGACCGCGGGCATCGGCGGCGCGCTGTTCGCCTACCTCAAGGGTAGCGTCTTCCCGGACAATCTCGGCATCTCGCTCTCGGTCGATGCGCTGGTCATGGTGCTGCTCGGCGGCGTCGAGACGGTGTCGGGCGCGGTGATCGGCGCCATCGTCTACAAGGCCTTGAACATCTGGCTGGTCAGCCAGACCGATCTGTCAAAACTCGTGCTCGGCGGCTTCATCGTTCTGATCGTCGTCGTCTTCCCCAAGGGCATCGTCGGCATGCTGGAGATGCTGGCGCAGCGCCGCAGGAAGGCATCGCCGCCGGGCTCCCCCTTGCTTGCCAAGCCGATCGAGTCCGCCGAATGAGCGTCGCCCCCCCACTTCTCGCGGTCGAAGGACTGACCAAATCCTACGGCGGCGTCCACGCCGTGCGCGGCGTCTCGTTCTCGCTGCGATCAGGCGAGATCCTGGCGCTGATCGGACCGAACGGCGCGGGCAAGAGCACTTGTTTCGATATGCTCAACGGACAGAACAAGCCTGACACCGGCCACGTCCGCCTGCTCGGCGAGGACACAACCGGCAGGAAGCCGCGCGAGATCTGGCGGATGGGCGTGGGCCGCACCTTCCAGATCACCGCGACCTTCGCGACCATGACGGTGCGCGAGAATGTGCAGGTCGCGCTGATCTCGCATGGCAAGCAGCTGTTCAATCTCTGGGGCTCGGCGCCGAACTTCGACCGCGGCGAAGCCGGGCGACTGCTCGAACTGGTCGGCATGGGCGGCTATGCGGATCGCCCTTGTGGCGAGCTTGCCTATGGCGATCTCAAGCGGCTCGAGCTCGCCGTCGCGCTCGCCAACCAGCCAAAGTTGCTGCTAATGGACGAGCCGACCGCCGGCATGGCGCCGCGCGAGCGCGTCGATTTGATGCGACTGACCGCGCAGATCGCCCGGGAAAAATCGATCGGCGTTCTCTTCACCGAGCACGACATGGACGTGGTGTTCGAGCACGCCGATCGCATCATCGTGCTCAACCGCGGCACGCTGATCGCCGAGGGCTCGCCCGCCGAGGTCCGCGGCAATCCGCAGGTGCAGGCGGTCTACCTTGGCGAGGGCCTGCTATACGATGCCGGGCATCGCGAGGGAGCATCGGCATGAAGCTCACGGTGCAAGACCTCAATAGTCATTATGGCCCGGCCCATATCCTGTTCGACATCGGCTTCGAGGTCGGCGAGGGGGAAGTCGTGGCATTGCTCGGCCGCAATGGCGCCGGCAAGTCGACGACGTTCCGCTCGATCGTCGGGCTCGTCGCGCAGCGCTCAGGACGGATCATGTTCGAAGGCAAGGATGTCTCGGCGCGTCCAACGCATGAGATCGTGCGCGATGGGCTTGGTTACGTGCCGGAGGAGCGGCGTATCTTCACCGATCTGACGGTGGAAGAGAATCTGGAAGTCGGCCGCCAGCCGAAGCGCCCGAACGCGCCGCACTGGACCCGCGACAAGCTGTTTTCGCTGTTCCCCAACCTCGGCGAGATGAAAAATCGCCCGGGTGGCCGCATGAGCGGCGGCGAGCAGCAAATGCTCACCATCGCACGCACGCTGATGGGCAATCCGTCGCTGGTGCTGCTCGACGAGCCCTCGGAAGGCCTGTCGCCGAAGATCGTGGAGCAGATGGTTGAGGCCATCCTGACCATGAAGAAGGAGGGCGTCAGCATCGTCGTCTCCGAGCAGAATCTGCACTTTGCGCGGCTGATCTCCGATCGCGCCTATATCATCGAGCGCGGCCGCATCTGTTTCGGCGGCACCATGGCCGAGCTCGATGCGCGTCCGGATATCCGCGACGCACATTTGTCGTTGTAGGGGGCGGGGAGCGGATGGCGAGAAGCGTCGCGGCGAAGAAAAGCGTCAAACCGGCAAAGCCGCCTTACGTGCTCGATGAGCAGGTTGGCTTCATCCTTCGACAGGTCTGGCAGCGCCACAGCGCGATCTTCTCTCGCGAGATCGGCACCAATATTACGCCGACGCAATGGGCGGCGCTGTCGAAGCTCGCCGAGGCCGGGCCATGCTCGCAGAACCAGCTCGGGCGCCTGACGGCGATGGATGTGGCGACCATCAAGGGCGTGATCGATCGTTTGACGGCGCGCGGCCTCACCGAGACCAGCCAGGATCCCGAGGACGGACGGCGGCTTCTGGTCAGCCTGACGCGCGCGGGGCAACAGCTGGCGGAAAAGGTCGCGCCGAATGCGCTCGCGATCACACGGGAGACGCTGGCGCCGCTCGAGGCAAGGGAGCGCGAGATGCTGATGGCGCTGTTGAACAAGCTGCGGTGAGGTGCGACTAACCTCGGTGAAGGTCTTGTCGAGGTTTTTTGATATGAGAGCGGCGACCCGCTTTGCGATGGTTCTGAGTATGAGTGCGGTGCTGGCAAGCCAGTGTGCTCACGCCCTGGCGGCGCAAGCCTATGAGGGGTTCTGGGCGTCAACCAAAAAGGATTGCCGCGACCAGGACAGCGCCAACCGCATGAGCATCGAGGGCGGCAACCGCCTCTATTGGTACGAGACCAGGTGCCGCGCCAGCGAGGTCACGGCCGACGGGCACCTGAGCTGGAAAATGAAGCTCGCTTGCGAAGGCGAGGGCGAAAAGTATCGCTCCAGTCCCCGGGTTTCCATTGCCGCTGACGGCAAGCTGGTGGTGGACGACAGTCCGGTCGGGCAAGGCAAGCGCCAGACCTACGTGCGTTGTGAAATCGCTAAGCGCCGCTGATTGGATGATCAGCTTTTTCCCGCGCGGAGCGGCGAACCGCTCCGGCTGCGTCACTTCGCCACCACCTCCGGCACCCTGCCGGCCGGCGGAGTGTTGCGGCTGCGCTGGGTGCGCACGATACCGTCGATGATGGTCATGCCGATGCCGGGGAGGTCGCCGAGCTGCACGCTGTCCAGGATGTTCTTGCCGGCCGAGTGCTGCGCCTTGTCCATGATGACGAAATCGGCCGAGCGGCCGACTTCGATCAGGCCGCAATCCAGTTCGCGCATCCGCGCCGTGTTGCCGGTGGCAAGGCAAAACGCGACCTCGGCCGGCAGGTCGCCAAGCGAGGACAGCATCGACACCATGCGTAGAATGCCGAGCGGCTGCA
The DNA here is from genome assembly GCF_040548425.1 of Bradyrhizobium sp. i1.15.2. Taxonomy (NCBI): domain Bacteria; kingdom Pseudomonadati; phylum Pseudomonadota; class Alphaproteobacteria; order Hyphomicrobiales; family Nitrobacteraceae; genus Bradyrhizobium; species Bradyrhizobium sp. i1.15.2. The sequence goes on from NZ_JBEPRQ010000007.1 coordinate 151,851, forward strand.
CGCCGGAGCCGGCCGGCGCATCGGTGCCGAGGATGACGCGGTGCAGATCGCCCATCTCGCGCGCAATGCGCAACGTGAATAGCGCCGAGCGCTCGTTGCCATTGTGGACGAGCTCGAGGCCGCGCTTGCAGCCCTCGCAGATGCAGCGGATCTGGTCGTCGGGAAGCGCGGTGTGACCGCCATTGATGTGGCCAATCACATCGGTGTCGGCCTCCAGCACCACGTCCTTGTCAATCAATCCGGAGCCGGGGATCGAGGGACCGCCGGTGTGGATCGTGCTCTGGATGCCGTATTTGCGCGCCCAGCCGACCATTTTTCGCGCGGTAGGGCCGTCCTTGACGCCGCCCAGGCCGACTTCGCCGAGCAGCTTGACGCCGGCTGCGGCCAACTCCTTGAAGTCCTCCTCCACCATCTCGCATTCGATCACCGGCGCGCCGGCGTGAACCTTCACGCCGCCAGGCCGCAGATTCCAGAATGCGCGCTGGGCGAAGATCGCCATCGCCTTCAACCCGACGACGTCGCGCGGGCGGCCGGGCATATGCACCTCGCCGGCGGAAATCATCGTGGTGACGCCGCCATGCAAATTGCTGTCGATCCAGCCGATCTGGTTCTGGCGAGGCGTCCAGTCGCCCGCAACAGGGTGGACATGGCTGTCGATCAGGCCGGGCGCCACCGTAGTGCCATTGGCCTCGACGATCGTTGTCGCGCCTTCGGTGTTGAGGTCCTTGAAGCGGCCGATCGCAGTGATCTTGCCGTTCTCGGCGACGATGGTGTCGCCGTCCAGGATCGGCTTTTCCAGCGCGCCGGACAGGATCAGGCCGATATCGCGGATCACGAGCTTCGAAGGTCCGGTGGCCTGGGGTGCGTCATGCGCCATGGAATGGGTCCTTGTCCTTAACTGCAACGCTTCCGATCTTGGGCAGCCTTGACCGCGGGATCAAGCCGGATTATTCATTAGTATACAAATGATCGTGTACAAACGACGCATAGCTGCCGCCTTGAAAACCGCCACGACACACCACGGAAGGGTGAGATGAGCAATTTCAATCAGGAAGCCGTTTTGAGCGTCCACCACTGGACCGACACGCTATTCTCCTTCAAGACCACCCGCAGCCCGACCTTCCGCTTCCGCAACGGCGAATTCACCATGATCGGCCTCAAGGTCGGCGAGAAGCCGCTGCTGCGGGCCTACAGCGTCGCCAGCGCCAATTACGAGGACACGCTGGAGTTCTTCTCGATCAAAGTGCCGGACGGCCCGCTCACCTCCCGGCTCCAGCATCTGAAGGAAGGCGACGAGATCATCGTCAGCCGCAAGGCCACCGGCACGCTGGTGATCGACAATCTGGAGGACGGCCGCAACCTCTACCTCATCGGCACGGGCACGGGCCTTGCGCCGTTCCTAAGCGTGATCAAGGACCCCGAAACCTACGAGCGGTTCGAGAAGGTCGTGCTGCTGCACGGTTGCCGGCACGTGAAGGAGCTCGCCTATGGCGAGATGATCACGGAGACGCTGCCCAAGGACGAGCTGATCGGCGAGTACATCCGTAGTCAGTTGATCTACTATCCGACCGTGACGCGCGATCCCTTCCGCAATCGCGGCCGCATCACCGACCTCATCACCTCGGGGAAGCTGTTTTCCGACATCGGCCTGCCGGCCTTGGAAGCCGCCCACGACCGCGTCATGATCTGCGGCAGCCCGGCGCTGGTGGCGGATACCCGCGTGCTCCTCGGCGAGCGAGGGCTTGTCGAGGGCAATCACGGCGAGCCGGCCCAATTCGTGGTCGAAAAGGCCTTCGCTGAGCGCTAGGCCCGGAATTTTTGCGCGATAAGACCGTATTTTCGCCGTCGAGCGCCCGTTGCGGCGCCGATTCGGCGCGCGATACACTGCGGGAACGAATCAGCGGAGTTCCCACATGGTTGCGGACAGCGACAGCAACATCGCCTGGCACCGGGTTCAGTTGAAGAAGAACCGCACCGAGTTGAAGGCGCTCGAGACCGCGCGCTTCACAATGGGCGAGATCGCGTCTTCGAAACGGAACGGCCAAACCCAGAAGGCGGTCGGGGAACTCAGGCGCAAGATCGCGCAATCCGAGCGCGCCATCGCCGATCACGACAAGCGCACGCGCCGTCCGCTCACCACCGACCTGCAAAGCCTCAGCAAGGGCAGCTGGAGCAATTGGGACGCCTACACCAACCAGCAGCAGCGCAAGATCAGCCCGCGTTCGCCGGGGCGGGGGTAGATTCGTCGCTCTACGCCTGCACCGCCGAAGCGCAGGTTCCGCACCCCTTGCGCGGGCGGCGTCGTGCACCATCTCGGTGAGACGCCATCAACCGCTTCGGTGATCACATGGCACCACGCCTCGATTTCACCAGCGAGGCCTTCTTTCGCGATCCACCCAGGGCGATCGCGACGTTGCGCATGTCCGGTGCTGTTGTCGCGGTGCGATTTCCTCTCGTCGGCGATGTCTGGATCACCACGACCTATGAGGCCGCGGCGCAAGTCCTGAAGGAGGGCAGCAATTTCACGCTGCGCAAGGAGGATGGCGACGTCGCAGGTTTGCGCTGGTGGATGCCGAACTACGTTAGAACCATCGCCAACAACATGCTGACGATGGACGAGCCTGACCACACAAGGCTGCGCAGCATCGTGGACGAGGCGTTCCGACGCCGCGCGATCGTCGCGATGGAGCCGCGTATCCGCGCCATCGCGGAGGGTCTCGCCGACGAGCTGTTCTTGGCAGGAAGCCCGGCCGATCTCGTCCAGCGCTATGCCCGCATCCTGCCGCTCGCGGTGATCTCCGAGCTGCTCGGATTGCCGTTGGCCGATCGCCCTCGCTTCATCGCCTGGGCCAATACGATGTCCTCGCTCACGAACGTTGCCAGCTTCTTCCGCCTGCTGTTCGCGTTCCGCAAGATGCGAGCCTACCTCGAACGGCAGTTACAGATTGCGCGCGTGCGGGGCGGCGAGGGCCTGATCGCGGAGCTGGTCCAGGTCGAGCGCGAGGGCGGCCAGATCACGTCGGACGAAATGGTGTCGATGGTGTTCCTGCTGCTCGCGGCCGGCTCCGAGACCACCACGCATCTCATCAGCGGTTCCGTCTACGAGCTCCTCAGAAATCCCGGCGTCCGCGACTGGCTGGCACAGGACTGGAGCCGCGTCGGGATCGCGGTGGAGGAATTCCTGCGCTTCGTGTCGCCGGTGCAGTTCTCCAAGCCGCGCTATGTGAGGCGGGATATCGAGCTCGCGGGCGTGCGTCTCGAGAAGGGCGATCGCGTCATGGTGATGCTCGCCGCCGCGAATATGGACCCGGCGATGCATGATCGTCCCGACAGCATCGATCTCGCGCGCAAGCCGAACCGTCACATGTCCTTCGGAACGGGCATCCATTTCTGCCTCGGTCATCAACTTGCCCGGATCGAGGCGGCGTGCGCCCTGGAGGCGTTGTTCGTGCGATGGCCGAAACTTGGCCTTGCTGTGGACGTGTCTCAGATCCACTGGCGCAAGCGACCGGGCATGCGTGCGATCGCGAACCTCCCTGTCGTGCCCGACGGCCACGGAGCACAGGCGACAGCGTCAGCTGGATCGATGACGGTTCGTTCCCAGCCAGTGGCCTGCTGAGACTTACGCCTTGCGGAAAATTTTCTCTGCACTCGTCGGTAGGAACGGCATGCCGTTGCTCTAGTTGTTTTTGCGACATCGAAAGCCGCGATGAGTTCCTCCGGTCGATGTCGCAGATCAACAACAGGAGACAGCATCATGACCGGCAAGATGCCACCTGTTCCGGCCGAGAACCAAAGCCCAAAGGGAACCGGCGACAGCAAGCAAGTGTCCTCGACTGCCCCGCACGGCCAGCAGCGTGCGCAAAATCCAGACCAGCAAGGGCAGCAGGGCAACATCAAGCAGAACACCACCAACCAAGGCTATCAGCAGGATCGCTGAGGAGGTGACATGTCGACATCCACCAAGACACCGAACAGCATCCGTCAGGGCGGACCTGGCGCTTCGCATGAGAATGCGAAGGCACCGCTCGAAGTGAAGAAGCCACCGGCGGACGACCCGCAGCGCAACCACAGCCGCGTCTCCGGCGGAGGTGGCGAGCACGATTCACACCACAGGCATGACGAGGCCGGAAAGGGCGGAGGCAGGTGAGGCATGATCAATAGGCAACCCAAACTCTACGCACCGACCGGAAAGGATCTGCACGAAAATCCCCTGATCGGCGGGTCGAAGGGCGCAACGATGGCCGGTATCTCGCCTGAGGACCTCGAGGACGCCCTGGGCGAGAACACGATCGAAGGCGACGTCGAGAACGACGTGAACGCCACTGGCGGCCTCGACAAGGACGTCGCGCGCAGTGGCACGCACCGACGAGACCGATAGCTCCGGAGGACGAGCATGCAAGGCAAGAAGACCCACGAGCAACAGGTTCGCATCCTCGAGCGCAAGCCGGATGTTCCAGACGCGCGAGAGCTTGACCAAGCCATCGGCCACAATCCGGAGGACACGGCCGTCCATCGCGCGCGACCCGAGGCGCGGCAGAGTGAATTTCCGGTGAGCCGGGGCGGCCTCAACCAGGAGAGCGACCACAACAAGCACAACGACACCGGCCAGAGCGGCCACAAGCCCCCGAAACCGACGCCGGCCCAGCAGAAGCACTGAGCCTCACGGGCGATCAAAGCAAGAGGAGAAAAAGATGCCAGGTGGTCATGGCAGCAAGACGCATTTCAGATCGGGCATGCACGGCAAGGGCGACGGCACCGGCGCCATGACGGACGTGTCCAAGGACAAGATCGGCGACAACATGGTCCTTTCGAACCGCGACAAGAAGCAGCATTCGGACATTCGCGGCATGGACGGCAAGTCGATCCAGACGGATCAATATCAGGATCACTCGGCCAACCGACTCGATGAGGAGCCGGGCAGCGACGAGACCTGAGAGCGGCGCTCCTTTCCGCTGAACTCGCGGACCGGTTTTCAGCCGGTCCGCTTTTTTGCCGGCCCGAGATCGCGCTCCCAGCCGAACACGGAGCGGCCGTCGAGATCGGGCGAGGCGGCACGCTCTCCGGCGATGAACGTATCGACGGATGGCCCGTGCGCGGTGCGCTCCAGCCGCCGCGCCTGGTCGTCGAGGCGCTTGATCGCCTGCATCTCTTCCTCGCGCCCGAGCTTTGCGTTCTGAATCGCTCCCTTCAGCACGCGAATGGTTTCGTCATAGACCTTGATTGGAACAGGGTAGGGATGCCGGTCCTTGCCGCCGTGGGCAAGCGAGAAGCGGGCGGGATCGTTGAAGCGGTAGGGCGCGCCGTGCACGACTTCGGCGACCATCGCCAGCGAACGCACCGTGCGCGCGCCAACGCCGGGCGTCAGCAGCAGCTCCGGAAAGTCGACCGGGCCGCGCTCGGCCGCGGCCGCGAGTGTGCCGTGCAGGCGGCGCGCGAACACATCTTTTGGCCGGACGTCGTGATGCGCGGGCATGATCAGGTGCGGCAGCATCGCCTGCGCGGGCTCTGGCGCAGTCCCGGTGAGCCGCTCGAATTCGGAAAGAATGCGATCGGGGCCGAGATCACTCAACAGTTCGAGCTGCGCGGAGCGCGAGATATCGGCGCGATGGTCGGTGAGGTTGACGATCTCGCCTTGCAGCGGCCCGTCGATCGCGCTGTGCGGTGAGTCGACAAAACTCTTCAGTGCCTCGGAATGCCAATGATAGCGGCGGGCCTGCCGCTTGTCGCCGTTCATGCCCTGCTGCACCACCGTCCATTTGGCGTCGGCGGTGACGAAGAATCCGTGCAGGTAGAGGTCAAAGCCGTCCTGGACCGCGGCGCTGTCAACCTTCGCAACGAGGCGACTCGCACGCGTGAGCATTGCGCCGTCGAAGCCGACGCGGTCGCCGAGCTGCATCAGTTCGTCCGGAGTCTTGCGCGAGTGCTGGCCGCGCCCGCCGCAGACGTAGATTCCGAGCTCATCCTGCAGCGGGCCCAAACCCCGCTTCAGCGCGCCAATCACCGACGTCGTGATGCCGGAGGAGTGCCAGTCCATTCCCATTACGGCGCCGAAGGACTGGAACCAGAACGGGTGCGAGAGCCGCTGGAGGAATGCATCGCGCCCGTAATGATGGACGATCGCCTGCGTGACGATCGCGCCGAGCGAAGACATGCGGGTGGCCAGCCAGGGTGGAACCCGGCCGGTGTGAAGGGGAAGATCGGCGCTGCCGGTCCGTCGAGTCATGATTGACCACAAATAGCGCAGTTCGGCGATGATTGCACCAGAGGGATGCTGCGTTGCACAGAGCGGGGGAGCGAACCACGCTGCGACGCGTTGAACGGCAAGCGCGAATGCAAATGCGGGGACTTTAATGAATCGGCAGACCCTTTTGGCCGACATCGACAGGATGTTCGGGTGGATACCGTCGTGGTTCATCGGCCTGTGTCTGGTCGTTGGCGCGATCCTGATGGCCCTGTCGATCTACCGTCTCGCGGTTTGGCTGTTCAACCGCGCGTTCGGAACCCGTCTCCCGCTCGTGACCGTGTTCATCGAGCGCACGGCGGGCCCTGCTCAGCTGGCCGTCTGTCTTGCCGCCGTGGCGTTGGTGCTGCCGCTCGCGCCGCTGGACGACGCCTTCCGCACGCCGCTGACGCGCCTGTTCGTCGTTGCTTTCATCGCGCTGATCGGCTGGATCTCGATCCGGATCGTGGATATGAGCGCGGCACGGTATCTCCTGAACTTTCGCGACGTCACCGAGAATTTCGTCGCGCGCAAGCACGTCACCCAGGTCCGCGTCTTCAAGCGCGTAACCGATATCATCATCGTCATCATCACAGTGTCTACCGCGCTGATGACGTTCGACTCGGTCAGGCAATATGGCGTCAGCCTGTTCGCCTCCGCCGGTGCCGCCGGCATCATCGTTGGTCTTGCCGCCCGGCCGCTGCTGAGCAATCTGATCGCAGGCATGCAGATTGCGATCACCCAGCCGATCCGCATCGAGGATGCCGTCATCATCGAGAACGAGTGGGGCTGGGTCGAGGACATCGCCTCGACCTATGTGGTGATCCGGCTGTGGGACTGGCGCCGCATGGTGGTGCCGCTGTCCTATTTCATCGAAAAGCCATTCCAGAACTGGACCCGCGACACCGCGTCCCTGATCGGCGTGATCGCGCTCCACGTCGACTACCGCGCGGACGTTCCGCGGATCCGGCGCTGGCTGGAAGAAGCAGTGAAGGAATCCAAGTTCTGGGACGGCGAGGTGGTCAATCTTCAGGTGATCGACGCGGATGCTCGCACCATCGAGCTTCGCGCCCTCGTCAGCGCCAGGAACGCGCCACAGTCCTGGGACCTGCGCTGCGAGATGAGGGAGAAGCTCATCGCCTTCATCCGCGACGAGATGCCGGAAGCGCTGCCGCGCGAGCGCGCGATCCTGATCCCGTCGGGGGGAGGCGACGATGACGCCGATTTCGTGCGGCGTCCCGCGCCGCCGGAGAAGAGGCGGGCGAGCGCACGCAATTGACCTACTCGCGCGCCGCCTTCGTCGCGCCGCGCAAGCCCGCTCGCTGCTGGATCGTGTCGAGCGCGCCGGTCCTCATGCGAAGCACCTCATTGCGCGCGGATGTCGGCGGCCTTCAGCACCGGCTCCCATTTGGTCGCCTCGGCATGCATGTAGGCGTCGAAATCCTTGGAGGAGGAGCCGACCGGGGCTGCGCCGATCTTGCCGAGCGTCGACAGTACGTTCGAGTCCTGCAACGCCGCCTTCAGATCGGTTTCGAGCTTCGCCACGATCTCCGGCGGCATTTTCGCCGGGCCGAGAACGCCCCACCAGACGGAGACGTCGTAACCCGGCACACCCGACTCGGCGACGGTCGGAACATTGGGCAGCGCCTTGGAGCGTTCGGCCGAGGTTACTGCGAGCGCGCGCACCGGGCCGCCTTCGATCTGGCTGATGGCTTCTGCAAGTGGATTGATGCTGAGCGGGATGTCGCCGGCGATTACGGCGGTCAGCGCGGGGGCGCCGCCCTTGTAAGGGATCGCGACGATCTTGGTGCCGGACATATATTTCAATAGCTCACCGGCGAGATGCGCCGAGGTGCCGTTGCCCGACATGCCGTAGGAGAGCTTGTCAGGGTCCTTCTTCGCCGCAGCGAGGAGATCGCCGAGCGTCTTGTAGGGGCTGTCTTTGGCGACGACGATCGCGAGCGGCGAGGAAGCGACTTCGGTGATCGCGGTAAAATCCTTAAACGTGTCGTAGGGCACGCTCGGATAGATGAACTGATTGAGGGGATGACCGCTCGCGACCAGGATCAGCGTGTATCCGTCGGGGGCGGCTTGCGTCAGCGCCTGCGAGGCGACGATGCCGCCGGCGCCGGGACGGTTGTCGATCACCGGCTGCTGGCCCCAGGTTTTCGCCAATGCCTGTGCGAGCGTGCGCGCGAGCACGTCGACCGCGCCACCGGCGGCATAAGGGACAAGGATGTGAACCGGCTTGCTCGGATAGTTGTCGGCGGCCTCGGCGCCGCCGCCTCCCAGCAGCAGACCGGCACCCAGCATCAAGCTGCCGATCTTCTTGTTCAAACCCAGCATTTCCAGCACTCCTTGCGGGCGTCTGCGCGCGGACCGTCGGTCTTTCGAGCCGTCCGGACGCCGCCTATGGTTCTTGTTGACGAGACCTGATCTTTTGTACGATAGTACAAATCACATGACGCGCAACCCCGCCAGCAAGGAAACGGCCCGCAAGCCGAACATGCGCGAGGCAATTCTCGCCGCGGCCGAGGAGCTGTTCGCCACCAACGGCTTCAACGCCGTGTCGGTCCGCGATATCGCACAGGCCGCCGGCGCCAATCCCGGCAGCGTCACCTATCATTTCAAGACCAAGGACGGCCTGCTGCTGGAGATCTATCGGCGCCATTGCGGGCCAATGAATTTGCGCCGTTCCGAGCTGCTCGCGGCCGCCAAACGCGTGCGCGATCTCCAGGACCGGCTCGAAGCGGTGGTGCGGGCCTATGTCGTGCCGGCCTTCACCTCGGGCAGCGATCTTGCCGGGGGCGGAGCGCGGTTCACGCGGCTGCGCGCGGTGATGTCTGCGGAGGGCAATGAGGTCGCGCGGAAAATCATCGCGCAGACGTTTGACGACACCAGCCACGCCTTCATCGACGCGATCCACGAAAGCCTGCCGCACGTTTCGCGCACCGACATCGTCTGGCGCAGCCACTTCCTGCTCGGCGCGCTCTACTACTCGCTGGTGACGCCGGATCGCGTCTCGCGCCTGTCGCGCGGCGAGGCCGACGGCAGCGATGCCGCAAGCGCCATCGAACAATTGGTGCAAGCCACCGTGGCCGCGTTCCAGGCGCCGGCGCTCGATCAGGCTGCACCGGCACGGCGACGACCGGTCGTCAGCAGCAAGACTTGAACACTCGGTCTCGTTCGGCGGTTTATCCGATGGCAATGATGTACACACCGACCATCCCGCCGCCCGATCCGAACACGCGCACGCCGAAGTTCAAGCTGCCGAAGTTGGCTTGCGATGCGCATTGCCACATCTTCGGGCCCGGCGCGACATACCCTTACGCGCCGGTCCGTTCCTACACGCCGCCCGATGCGCCGCTCGCCGATTTCCGCACGCTGCATGCCAAGCTCGGCGTCGAACGTGCCGTCATCGTCAATGCCAGTGTGCATGGCACCGATAACACGGTGGCGCTCGACGCCATCGCGCAGAGCAACGGCGCCTATCGCGCGGTTGCCAATATCGATGACACCATCACGGAGCGCGGGCTCCGCGTGCTGCACGAGGGCGGCTTCCGCGGCTGCCGCTTCAATTTCGTCCACCATCTCGGCGGCGTTCCCGACAAGCGTGTGTTCGACCGCATCGTCGCGATGGTCGCGCCGCTCGGCTGGCACATCGACCTGCATTTCGACGCGATCGATCTGCCTGAATATGCGGACATGCTGACAAGGCTGCCGCTGAGCTACACGATCGACCATATGGGACGGGTGAAGGCGTCCGAAGGGCTCGATCAGCTTCCGTTCAAGATCCTGATCGAGCTGATGCAGCGCGACGAGAAGTGTTGGGTCAAGATCTGCGGATCGGAGCGGGTGTCATCGGCCGGTCCGCCGTTCACCGACGCCGTGCCATTCGCGCGAAAGATCGTCGAGACCGCGCCCGACCGCGTCATCTGGGGCAGCGATTGGCCACATCCCAACGTCAAGGCGATGCCGAACGACGGCGACCTCGTCGACCTGATCCCGCTGTTCGCGCCGGAGCCGGAGTATCAGCAGAAGATCCTCGTCGATAATCCAGCGCGGCTGTTCGAGTTCGAGCGATGACGGCGCTGGCGATCGACAAGCCGCGTGGACGGGCCTGGTGGAAGGAGCTCTGGATCCAGGTGCTCATCGCCATGGCCGCCGGCGTCGCGCTTGGGATCGTCAATCCCGAGGCGGGCGCCAGGATGCAGCCTTTGGGCGACGCCTTCATCAAGGCGATCCGGATGCTGATCGCACCGATCATCTTCTGCACGGTCGTCCATGGCATTGCCCATATGGCCGACATGGCGCGGGTGGGCCGCGTCGCGGTCAAGGCGATCGTCTATTTCGAGATCATGACCACGATTGCGCTGATCATTGGCCTTGTTGCGGTGAACTTGCTCAAGCCCGGCGTCGGCATGAACATCGATCCAGCCACCATCAATGCCAGCGCGATCGAACCCTATGTCAAGCAGACCGGCGTGATCGGCTTCGTGCCGTTCCTGATGAACATCGTGCCCGCGACGTTCATTGGCGCCTTTGCCGAGGGCAACATCCTCCAGGTGCTCTTCATCGCCGTACTGTGCGGATTTGCGCTGGTGCAGCTCGGCGAGCGCGCCGCGCCGCTGGTCGATCTCATCGACATCGCCGCCAAAATGGTATTCACCGTCGTCGGCTTCGTGATGTGGGCCGCGCCGATCGGCGCCTTCGGCGCCATCGCTTTCACGGTCGGCAAGTTCGGCGTGGGATCGCTGGCCTCGCTCGGCAAGCTGCTGGGCGGCTTTTATCTCACCTGCATGATCTTCATCGTCGTGGCGCTCGGTCCCGTCGCGCGGCTGTGCGGCTTCTCGCTGCTCAAGCTGATCCGCTACATCTGGGAAGAGCTGCTGATCTGCATCGCCACGACGTCGTCCGAGACAGTGCTGCCGCGGATGCTGACCAAGCTGGAGCAGGCCGGCTGCGAGCGCAGTGTCGTCGGCCTCGTAATCCCGACCGGCTATTCCTTCAATCTCGACGGCACCTGTCTCTACCTCGCCGCCGCCTCGGTGTTCCTGGCGCAGGCGACCAACACGCCGCTCGGGCTCACCGAACAGATCGAGCTGCTTTTGATCCTGCTCGTGACTTCCAAGGGCGCGGCGGGCATCGCGGGCGCCGCCTTTGTCGTGCTGGCGGCAACGCTGTCCGCCACCGGCAGCATTCCGGTGACGAGCGTGGCGCTCGTGCTCGGCATCCACCGCCTGATGTCGCAGGGGTTGACGCCGACCAATCTGATCGGGAACGCGGTCGCGACGATCGCGATTGCCAAATGGGAAGGCGCGCTCGATCACGAGCGCCTGCGACGGGTGCTCGACGGCGAGGAGCCCGCGGCCGCGGCTCGATGAATTTATGACGTTGACGAACAGAAGAGGGGAGTTTGTCCCATGAAAACAGGTCTCGTGATCACGGCCCATCCGGGCGATTTCGTCTGGCGCGCTGGAGGTGCCATCGCGCTGCATGCGAAGAAGGGCTATCGCATGAAGATCGTCTGCTTGTCCTTCGGCGAGCGCGGCGAGAGCCAGTTCGCCTGGAAGGAGAAGGGCGCGACGCTGGAATCGGTCAAGGCCGGCCGCAAGGACGAGGCGGAGCGTGCTGCAAAACTGCTCGGCGCCGAGATCGAGTTCTTCGACTGCGGCGACTATCCGCTGAAGCTGACCGAGGCGCATTTCAACCGCATGGTCGACATCTACCGCGAGCTCAATCCGAGCTTCGTGCTGACGCATGCGCTGGAGGACCCCTATAATTTCGACCATCCGAACGCGGCGCATTTCGCGCAGGAAACCCGCGTGGTCGCGCAGGCCATGGGTCACAAGCCCGGAGCGCAGTACAAATATTCGGCGCCGCCGGTGTTCCTGTTCGAGCCGCACCAGCCGGAGCAATGCAATTACAAGCCGGACCTGCTTCTCAAGATCGACGAGGTCTGGAAGGAGAAGTACGAGGCGTTCCAGATCCTCGCTGCGCAGAAGCATCTCTGGGGCTATTACGAGCGCGTCGCGCTCAATCGTGGCATCCAGGGCAGCCGTAACACCGGCGTGCCGATGACCTATGGCGAGGCCTATCAGCGCCTGTTCCCGACGGTAGCGGAGGAGCTGGCATGAAGCCCGTCGTCGTTCGTAACATCAAGCGCGCCGATCCCGCCGCCATGGCGGAGTACGGCGTCTCGACCGTGCACGAGGCCTATGGCCGGCTCGGCCTGATGAAGCCGTATTTGCGGCCGGTCTGGGCTGGCGCCGCGATTGCCGGTCCCGCCGTCACTGTGCTGGCGCAACCCGGCGACAACTGGATGATTCATGTCGCGGTCGAGCAGTGCAGGAAGGGCGACATTCTCGTCGTCGGCTGCACCACCGACAACACCGACGGCATGTTCGGCGAGCTGCTCGCAACCTCGCTGCAGGCGCGCGGCGTGCAGGGGCTGATTATCGATGCCGGCTGCCGCGACGTCAAAGCGCTGCACGAGATGAACTTTCCAGTGTGGTCGCGCGCGGTCTCGGCGAAGGGCACGGTGAAGGCGACGCTTGGCTCGGTCAATGTCCCCGTGGTCTGCGCCGGCGTCAACGTCGATCCCGGCGACATCGTCGTGGCCGATGACGACGGCGTCGTGGTCGTGCCGAAGCGCTACGCAGCCGAGGTCGCCGAGAAGGCGAAGAAGCGCAACGCCGACGAAGGCGGCAAGCGCAAGCGGCTGGCTTCGGGCGAGCTGGGCCTCGACATGTACAGCATGCGTGAGGCCGTGGCGAAAGCGGGGCTCGTTTACGTCGACGATCCCGAGGATGTCTGAGCGTAGTATTTTTTGAGCATGATCTATTCGGAAAACCGCTTCACACTTTTCCGGATCATGCTCTCGAGAAGCGGAGTGGGCCGATGGATCGTCTCAAGCTGAAGGCCGTGCTCGGCAGTCACCGCCATGTCGAGGCGGTGAAGAGCGGCGAGCTCCGCTCCGACCGCTTCGACCTCGACTTTATCGAATACACGCCGACCAACACTGCGTTCAAACCGATGGTGCGCGAGCAGGCCTTCGACGTCTGCGAGATGGCAATCGTCACCTATCTGATGGCGAAGGCGCATGGCAAGCCGCTGGTGCTGCTGCCTGCAGCCATGCTCGGCCGCTTTCAGCACTCCTACGCGCTCTATAATCCTGCGCGTGGAACGCTTGGGCCGTCCGATCTGGAAGGCAAGCGCATCGGCATCCGCTCCTTCACGACCACGACCGGAGCCTGGATCAGGGGCATCCTCGCCAACGACTACGGCGTCAACCTCGGCAAGATCCGCTGGGTCACCTTCGAGGATCCGCACGTCGCCGAATATGTCGACACCACCGAGCGCGCGCCGAAGGGCAAGAAGATCTTGCAGATGCTGCTCGACGGCGAGCTCGACGCCGTCCTCGGTGAGGCCTCGAGCGATCCGAAACTGAGGCCGCTGTTCCCCGATCCGGCCGCGGAAGCCGCCATATGGTACGCGCGCCGCAGCGTGGTCCCGGTCAACCATCTCGTGGTCGTGACCGAGCAGCTGGCGAAATCGCGTCCTGACGTGGTTTCGGGCGTCTATGATCTGCTCAAGCAAAACAAGGCGCAGGCGGGGCCTGCGGCAACGCCGGACCTTGTTCCGTTCGGAATCGAAGCGAACAGAAGGTCGCTGGAGCTGATCGTCGACTACGCGTTCCAGCAGGCGCTGATCCCGCGCCGCTATGCTGTCGAGGAGCTGTTCGACGCAACAACACGAGGACTGAACTGATGGCGGGCGATCCCAGGCGATGGCAGATCGGACTGGTCGGTTACGGCGAGGTCGGCAGGATCCTGGCCGAGGATTTGCGCCAGCAGGACATCACGGTCACAGCCTTTGACATCAAGCTCGGGGGCGAGCAGGGCGCACCGCTGATGGAGCATGCGGCGAAATTCGGTGTGGCGCTGGCGGTGTCTCACGCCGAGCTGGCCGCGAAGTCCGATTTCATCATCTCCGCGGTCACGGCGAGCCAGGCCGTGCCGGTGGCAGAGGCCTGCGCGGCCGCGATCAATCAAGGCACCTGGTTCCTGGATTTCAATTCGGCGTCTCCCGGCGCCAAGCAGTGCGCTGCCGCGCTGATCGATGGGGCCGCCGGACGTTATGTCGAGGGCGCGGTGATGACGTCGGTGCCGCCTTATCGCATCAAGGTGCCGTTGCTGCTCGGTGGTCCCGACGCCAGGGAACTCGAGCCGCTCTTGAACGCGATCGGTTTTGCGGCAAAGGTTGCGAGCGACAAGCTCGGGGTTTCCTCGGCGGTGAAGATGTGTCGCAGCATCATGATCAAGGGCCTGGAAGCCATGGTGATCGAGAGCTTCACCACCGCGCGCGCCTATGGCGTCGAGGATGCGGTACTGGCTTCGCTGGCGGAAACCTTTCCCACGATCGATTGGGAGAAGCAGGGCGCTTATTGCTTCCAGCGCGTGATCGAGCATGGCCGCCGCCGCGCCGAGGAAGTACGCGAGGTCGCCGAGACCGTGCGTGAAGCGGGGCTGACGCCGTGGTCCGCGCAGGGCACCGCCGAGCGGCAGGCCTGGGTGGCGGACCTCGCCGATGAGGGCCTGTTCGGAACGAAAGGCACCAAGGAGTTCGCCTGCAGCGCTGATTGGCGCACCGAGGCGGACCGAATCCTGGCGAAGATCAATCGCGAGAGCTAGGGCGGCTCCTGCTCAGGACTTTGCCGTGCGACTGCCGGTGAGCTCGTCGCGGGCGCGTTCGATCAACGCCATCAGGTCTTCCGTCTTGCGGGCCAGCCGATCATTCGCGGCTTCGGTCCGGAATTCTGCGCGGATCGATCGAATACACTTGTCGGCGGTATCGAGCGTCAGGAGCATGCGCGTTAGCTCATCCTGTGTCCGGACGCCCGCCAGATCGAGGTCCGACAGGACGTGCCCGATGCCGTCGAGCCGCTTCACCGCGGCCTCGCTGGGCGTTCTCGCTCGATTGGATTGGTGCTCGATGCCGCTGAATGCGCTGAACATGTCGATGCTTCCCCGTTGAATGCAGACATCAGTGCCGATCCTACTATGACGGGCACCGCGGGACTTGCAATGCGCGCAGCTATCGAGAATCAGCAAGAATCTACTATCCGGGAATCTACCGGATTCGGAATTGCGGAACGATGGGCGGTAACATCGAACGGAAGCTGCGGGGGAATCAGACGCCCTTCAATGCAGATATGCATTGAGAGCGGATCAGGAACCAGGGCGAAATAGAGTGGGCCGTTGCCGTGCAAAAGTCTGTCGGCCGCTCTTGAAGCCCATCACGATATCCGGCAGCTCGGCGATGGCGAAGCGGCTGTCTTGCGTGTCGAGCACAACGAGATCGGCCGGATTCCCGACCTCGATGCCGTAATCCCCGAGGTTCATCAGCCGCGCCGGCAGCTCGGTCACGAGATCAAGGCAGGTATCGAAGTCGTTGACCGAGGCATGCGCGACGTTGGCGTAGAAATTCGCCATTCGCAGCAGTGAGGCATCACCGAACGGCGTGAAGGGATTGAGCACGTTGTTGGTCGCGATCGAGCACAGCACGCCGTCGCCGGCGAACTTGTGGACGAGCGTCAGCCCGCGTGGCACGTTGTGGGTCGCCTCGCGCCCCATCAAATAGAGATCGGTTGCCGGCAGCACGGTGACGGCTACGCCGGCCTTCTCCAGTTGCGCAGTGGCGGCCCTCAGCCGCTCCGGTGGCAGTGCGGAGAGCTTCGTCGCATGGCCGATTGCCACGCGGCCCCCGTAGTTGCGCCGCTCGGTCTGCCGGCAGACCTCGTCGAGGTGCCACCAGGAGGGATTGACATCAAAATCGAGATGGAGATCGACGTCCACGTCGAACGCCTCGGCGAGGTCGAAGATGCGTGCGAGATGGGCGTTCGGATCGGTGTCCGTGTAAGGACAGCCGCCGATCACCGCGCCCCCGTCGCGCAGCGCCTGGATCAGAAGCTCCTCGCTGCCGGGATCGTTGGTGAGGCCTTCCTGCGGAAAGACACAGAGCGACAGGTCGATCGCCCAGGCATAGTCACGCTTCAGCGCCTTCACCGCCTCGAAGCCGCGCAAGCCGATGCGCGGATCGATCTCGACGTGGGTTCGCATGCGCGTGGTGCCGTGGACGATGGCACGTTCGAGCACCCGGGCGCCGCGCGCGTAGACGTCCTCGACCGAGAAATCCTTCTTCATCCCGGAGACGGCGCGGATCGCTTCGGAGACGCTGCCGTGATCATGCCCGCAGCGGCCGAGCAGGCAGGCCTTATCGAGATGGATGTGGCTGTCGACGAAGCCGGGCAGGGCGAGACGCCCTCCGACATCGACCTCAACGGCCTCGCAGGCGAGCGTCGGTTCGATGGCGGTGATCCGGCCGCGCGTGACGCCGATGTCCATCGGGTCGGCGGCACCACGCAGCAAGGCGTTGCGAAAGATGAGGTCAAAGGCGGGTTGCGTTGTCATGGCTCTTGGGGAAGGAATTTAGTGCATTCGGCCGCGTTTGGCGGCTCCAGATTGTCGGCAGTGTAGCGACGGAAATGTTCAAAATATATGCACGTATTCCCCGAGAGCGGCGGTAGTATTCCGCACCCCCTGGAGAATGAGCCATGTCCGCTACCGCAAAAGCCGAAGCCGGTCCGTCGTCCGACGCCGAGATCGTTGAAGCCTATCTCACGGCGTCGATGATCCCCGATCCGGACGCCGCGGCGGCCTATATGGCGCCGGGCACGGTGATCACCTTTACCGGCGGGCGCGAGTTCGATCATCCGCGGGGCCCGACCGGGTTCAACGCCAAGCGCTACCGCTGGGTCAAGAAGAAGATGGATCGGTTCGACGTCTGCCCCGGCGACGGCGAGACCGTGGTCTATAGCGTCGGCACGCTCTACGGCGAATGGATGGATGGGACCGCGTTCGAGGGCAACCGCTACGTCGACCGCTTCGTGGTGCGGAATGGCCAGATCACCAAGATGGACGTCTGGAACGACAGCGCCGAGCGGATCCTGGTCCAGCGCGGCATCGACGCGTAACAGCCATCCTGGCGCTTGAGGCGCCTCGACTCCAGGCGGACAAAAGAGCCGGTCACCATATCGCAAGCCGCGATAGCTGATAGATGCAAGCTCGTGTGGCGGCTGTCGCGGGCCCGCGCTATCAACGGAGCGATTGCTGCGCCCGGCATGGAGGCGCGAGCCTCCTCGAGGAGTTCCCAATGCGTTTACCCACTGTTGTCCTGGCCTTCACATGCCTTGCAACTGCCGCCTCCGCCGAAGACCTGTCGGGTACGCTTCAGAAAGTCAAAGAGACCAAGAAGATCACGCTGGGCTATCAGGAGGCCTCGGTCCCGTTCAGCTATCTCGATGGCAACCAGAAGCCGGTCGGCTTTGCCATGGATATCTGCCTCAGGATCGTGGATGCCGTGAAGAAACAGCTTGGTATGCCCGACATCGCCGTCGACACCATCGCCGTGACGTCGTCGAACCGGATTCCGCTGATGGTCAACGGGACGCTCGACCTGCATTGCTCGGCGACCACCAACAATGCCGATCGCCAGAAGCAGGTCGCCTTCACCAACACGCACTTTCTCAGCGCGACGCGATTTGCGGCCAAGAAAGCCGCGAAGATCAACACCATCGACGATCTCAAGGGCAAAGCGGTGACGGCGGTGGCTGGCTCGGTCAATTTGACGCAGCTCGCCAAGGTCAACACCGAGCGCAATCTCGGCATCAACGTGATGCCGGCCAAGGACCAGGCCGAGGCCTTCCTGTTGCTGGAAACCGACCGCGCCCAGGCCTACGCCCTCGACGACGTGCAACTCGCGGTCGCGATCGCGCGCTCGAAGGAGCCGCAGCTGTTCATGATCAGCGAGGAGACGTTCTCGAAGCCCGAGCCTTACGGGATCATGCTGCGGCGGGAGGACGCGCCGTTCAAGGCGCTCGCCGACCGCGCGACTGCAGAGCTGTACGCCAGCCAGGAGATCGAGGTCCTCTACAAGAAGTGGCTGGAATCGCCGACGCCGCCGAACGGCCTCAACTACAACGTCCCGATGTCGGGCGCCTTGCGCAACGCCTTCAAGAAGCCGAGCTCCAGCTTCGATCCGGATGTGTACGTGGTCAACTGAGGCGAGGGCGCCAAGGCGCTGGTTGCAATCGGCTGCGTGTCATTGTGCCCTCGCCCCTTGCGGGAGAGGGCATCTCCGCTGGTGGACGCAGACTCGCTCGGGTGAGGGGTCTGTCTCCGCGGATAGATACCTCTCGTCCGGCGCTTCGCGCCACCTTCTCCCGCAAGGGGAGAAGGGAAGATGGCACTGTGCTTCCGGCGAGTGCAGTGTTTTACGCGTTCGAATATTTCTTCAGCTCGAACCGCGCGATCTGGTTCCTGTGGACCTCGTCCGGGCCGTCGGCGAGACGCAGCAAGCGCGCGGTCGCGTAGGCCTGCGTCAATCCGAAATCGTTCGACGTGCCGCCGCCGCCATGGGCCTGGATCGCCCAGTCGATGATCTGGCAGGCCATGTTGGGCACAGCGACCTTGATCATCGCGATCTCGGCTTTCGCCACCTTGTTGCCGACGGTGTCCATCGCGTGGGCGGCGTTGAGCGTCAGCAACCGGGCCTGCTCGATCATGATGCGGGCTTCAGCGATTCGCTCCTGCGTCACCGTCTGCTCGGAAACCGGCCTGCCGAAGGCGACGCGGCTGCGCACCCGGCGGCACATCTTCTCCAGTGTGCGCTCGGAGAGCCCGATCAGCCGCATGCAATGGTGGATGCGGCCGGGGCCGAGGCGTCCCTGCGCGATTTCGAAACCGCGGCCCTCGCCGAGCAGCATGTTCTCCTTGGGCACGCGCACATCGGTGAAGACGACCTCGGAGGCACGGTCGGGCACGCCGTAGAAGCCGAACACGGGCAGGGGACGCTTGACCTCGACGCCCGCTGTGTCCATCGGCACCAGGATCATGGATTGCTGCTTGTGGCGGTCCGCATTGTCAGGATCGGTCTTGCCCATGAAGATGCAGATCTTGCAGCGCGGGTCGGTCGCGTTGGTGGTGTACCATTTGCGGCCGTTGATGACGTAATGGTCGCCGTCGCGGACGATCGAGCTTTCGATGTTGGTCGCATCGGACGATGCGACGGCGGGCTCGGTCATGGCGAAGCAGGAGCGGATTTCGCCAGCGAGCAGCGGCTTCAGCCAGCGCTCCTTGTCGTTCTCCGTGCCATAGCGCTCCAGCACCTCCATGTTGCCGGTATCGGGCGCCGAACAGTTGAAGACTTCGGGCGCGAGATGCGAGCGGCCCATGACTTCGCAGAGCGGGGCATATTCGAGGTTGGTGAGGCCCGCACCGTAGCCGGAGTCCGGCAGGAACAGATTCCAGAGGCCTTCAGCGCGCGCCAGCGGCTTCAGCTCCTCGACGACCGGATAGACCTTCCAGGGGCCCAGCTCCTCCGCCTCGCGATAAAAACGTTCCTCGTTCGGATAGATGTGCCGGTCCATGAAACTTTCGAGCCTGCGCTTGAGCTCAACGATTTTGGGGGACATCGAGTAGAGCATCTTTGGTCTCCTCAATCGATGGACAGGCCGGTGCGCAATCGGCTCAGGCGACGCGATACTCTTTGAATTTCTCGCGCAGCGCGGATTTGAGCACCTTGCCGGTGCCGGTCATCGGGAACTCGTCCATGAACTCGACGGCGTCGGGCATCCACCAGCTCGCGATCTTGGGGCGCATGTGGTCGAGTAGCGTCTTGCCGTCGACGGTCGTGCCCTTCTTGCGGACGACGAGGAGCAGAGGCCGCTCCTGCCATTTCTCATGGTTGATCGCGACCACGGCGGCTTGCAGCACATCGGGGTGAGACAAGGCGACGTCCTCGAGCTGGATCGAGGAGATCCATTCGCCTCCGGACTTGATGACATCCTTGGAGCGGTCGGTCAGCGTGACGTGGCCCTGTGGGTCGATCACGGCCATGTCGCCGGTGATCAGCCAGCTGTCGCGGTCGAGGCCTTCGTCGAGTTTCATGTAGCCGGACGCAACCCACGGTCCTCGCGCGCGCAGATGGCCGACGCTCTTGCCGTCGCGCGGCAGCTCGTTGCCGCCGTCGTCGACGATGCGCAAGGCGGTGCCGAAACAGGCGCGGCCGGACACCTGGCGGCGGTCGAACCTCTCCTTGTCGTCGAGATGCTCGGAGCCCGGCCGCAGGCCAGGCATCGAGCAGCCCAAGGCTTCGGTCATGCCCCAGGCCTGGACGTAGTCGACGTCGTACTCGCGCTTGAGCTTCTCGACCATTGCGCGCGGCGGTGCCGAGCCTGACGACAATGTTGCACGAAGTGTCGAGAACCTGTTGCCGGTGCGCCCTAACCAGTCGAGCAGGATCAGCCAGAAGCTTGGCACGCCCGCCGACAGCGTCACCTTCTCGCCTTCGAGCAATTCGTAGAGCTTGTCCGGCTCGTAATTGCGGCCGGGCAGCACCAGCTTCGAGCCGGTATAGGGCGCGGTGAACGGCATGTTCCAACCGTTGCCGTGGAACAGCGGCGCCATCGGCATCATCACCTCGCGCACGCCTTCCAGGTGCCCGGGCAGGAAGTCGAAATTGCAGGAGACCATGGTCTGCAGGATCGCGGCGCGGTGCGAATAGATTACGCCCTTCGGATTGCCGGTGGTGCCGGAGGTGTAGCAGATCGTGGACGCCGACTTTTCGTCGAACTCCGGCCAGACGAAGCCGTCGTCGTGCTCGTTCTCCAGCAGGTCCTCGTAGCAATGGACGTTGGCAAGCCTGGTCTCCGGCATCCGCTCGCGCGAGGACATCACGACATAGGCTTCGATCGATGTGAGCTGCGGCGCGATTGCCTCCACGATCGGCAGCGTGGCGCGGTCGATGAACAGCAGGCGGTCCTCGGCGTGATTGACGATGTAGACGAGTTGTTCGGGAAACAGCCGCGGGTTGACGGTGTGCAACACGTAGCCCATGCCCGGCGCGGCATAGAACATCTCGAAGTGACGGTGCGTATTCCAGGCCAGCGTGCCGACCCTGTCGCCGGGCATCATGCCGAGCCTCTTGAGGGCCAATGCCATGCGCTTGATGCGCGGATGGGCGTCGGCATAGGTGTAGCGATGGATGTCGCCCTCGATCTCGCGGGCGACGACCTCGGCCTCGCCGTGATAATCGGCCGCATACTGGATCAGGCCGCTGATCAGGAGCGGCATGTCCATCATCAATCCCTGCATCGTCTCCTCCGGACCGCCATGTCGTTGCATGGCGTGCGCTTGTGATGTGCGCTTGAGGTTAGCGGAACGCCACGCGACGTTCACGTAAAAAGCGAGGGGCGTGATTGCATGCGTCTCTTTTTCAGGGCTAAGTGATGCGAGCTGCCGGCGAAGCAGTTTCCGCCCCGGAGGAAATGAATGTCAGCGGAAAGACACAAGACCGGTGCAGCCGGCGAATCTACACTCGACATTGACGCACTCCGTGCGCGCTATCGCGACGAGCGCGATCGGCGCCTGCGCGCCGAAGGCAAGGCGCATATGTCGAGATGACCGGCGAGTTCGGGCGCTATCTCGACGATCCCTGGGCCAATTCCGGATTCGCGCGCGAGGCCGTCAGCGAACAGAACGAGGTGCTCATCGTCGGCGGCGGCTTCGGCGGCCTTCTGTGTGGCGCGCGACTGCGCGAAGCCGGCATCGATGATTTCCGGGTCGTGGAAAAGGCCGCCGATTTCGGCGGCACCTGGTACTGGAATCGCTACCCTGGTGCGGCCTGCGATACCGAGAGCTACATTTACCTGCCGTTGCTGGAAGAGACCGGCTACATGCCGGTGCGCAAATATGCGCGAGCACCCGAGATCTACGAACATTCGCGCCGCATCGGCCGTCACTTCGGCCTCTATGAGCGCGCTCTGTTTCAGACCGTCATCACGCGCATGGAATGGCAGGAGTACGAGGCACGCTGGCTGGTCGAGACCGATCGCGGTGATTGCATCCGCGCGCGCTTCGTCATCCTCGCTGGCGGCCCGTTGAGCCGTCCGAAGCTGCCGGGTATTCCCGGCATCGAAAGCTTCAGAGGACACAGCTTCCACACCAGCCGCTGGGATTACGCCTACACCGGAGGCACGGCCGAAGGTGGTCTGACCGGTCTTGGCGACAAGCGCGTCGGGATCATTGGCACCGGCGCCACCGCCGTGCAATGCGTGCCGCATCTCGGCCGCTCGGCCAAGGAGCTCTACGTCTTCCAACGTACGCCGTCGGCGATCGGCGTGCGCGACGACCGCCCGACGGATCAGAGCTGGGCGCAGGGGCTCAGGCCTGGCTGGCAGCGCGAACGCATGGACAATTTCACCGCCGTGATCTCGGGCGAGCCATTCGAACAGGATCTGGTGCAGGACGGCTGGACCGGCCTGCTCGGCGAGATCCTGCTGGCGCCGCGCCGCCAGCCCCAGCCGGTGACCTCGATCGAGGAGGCGCTCAAGGTCATCGAGCAGGCTGATTATCGCAAGATGGAAGAGATCCGGGCGCGCGTCGATGCGATCGTCAAGGATGAGATGACTGCTTCGGCGTTAAAGCCCTGGTACAAGGCCTTCTGCAAGCGGCCGTGTTTCCACGACGAATATCTCGACACGTTCAATCGTCCCAATGCGCATCTCGTCGATACCAGGGGACAGGGCGTCGATCGCATCACCGAGAATGCCGTCGTGGTCGACGGCCACGCCTACGAACTCGACTGCCTGATCTATGCCAGCGGTTTCGAAGTCGGTACCGATTACGCCCGTCGTATGGGCTTCGAGATTTATGGACGCGATGGCACGCGCCTGTCCGAGCGCTGGCGCGACGGCGTCAAGACGATGCATGGCTTCTACAGCCGCGGCTTCCCGAACTGCTTCCTGATCGTCATGGTGCAGGCCGGCCAGAGCGCCAACTTTCCGCACATCATCGACGAGCAGTCGCAGCACATCGCCTATGTGATCGCCGAGGCGCGCAAGCGCAAAGCGCGGACGCTGGAGCCGACGCTCGATGCCGAGAACGCCTGGGTCGAGGAGGTGGTCAAAGCCGCGCTCGGCCGCCAGACCTATCTCGCTGAATGCACGCCCGGCTACTACAACAATGAAGGCGTGTTCGATCCGATCGCGGCGAGAAACAGCCAGTATTGGCGCGGGCCGGTGGCATTCCTGCGGCTGCTCGACAAGTGGCGCAAGGAGGGCAATTTGGATGGACTGGAACTGTCGTATGATCACGCCATGGAGTCGGCGCCTTCGTCCGGGTAAACTCGGGCATTGGATCGCGCCAGAGAGAGGACATTAGACATGATCAGGGGCAGAACTGTAGCTGCGGCGGTTTTCGGGGCGATGACGCTGCTCGGCTGCCTGGCGCCCGCCGCCCAAGCCGCGCAATGCGGCAGTTCGTCGGCCGGCTTCGAGACCTGGAAGCGCGAGTTCAGTGCGGAAGCGCAGGGCAAGGGCATCGGCCAGACCGCGCTCACGGCGCTGATGCAGACCAATTACGCGAGTGCCACCATCGCGGCCGACCGCGGCCAGCGCAGCTTCTCGCTGTCGCTCGACCAGTTCCTCGCCAAGCGCGGCGCCACCACCATCGTCGCCAAGGGGCGTCAGCTCAAGAACTCGCAGGCCGCCTTGTTCGCCTCGATCCAGCAGCGCTATGGCGTCCCGCCGGGGCCGCTGATCGCGATCTGGGGCATGGAGACCGGATTCGGCAGCCAGCGCGGCAACCAGAACATGCTCTCCTCGATTGCGACGCTCGCCTATGACTGCCGCCGTCCCGAATTCTTCACCGAGCAGCTCTATGCGGCGCTGAAGCTGATCGATCGCGGCACGCTGTCGGGGGCAACCCGCGGCTCGATGCACGGCGAAGTCGGTCAGACCCAGTTCATGCCCAAGAACATCCTGGCCTACGGCACCGGCAATCTCGAAGTTGCCGCCAATGCGCTGAACTCGACAGCGAATTTCCTGAAAGCCCACGGCTGGCGTGCCGGAGCGGGTTACCAGCCGGGCGAGCCGAATTTCGCCGCCATCGAAGCCTGGAATGCCGCCGGCGTTTATCAGAAGGCGATCGCCCTGATGGGACGGCAGATCGATGAGGGCGGAGGTACGGCCGCCTCGCGCTGACCAGAGCCCCGTTTCGCACGGGTCTCTGGCTCCTTGTTTTGGCGCGTTTTCCTCAGGCGAACCGGCATCCACTTCGCTTGGACACGCTCCTGCTCAGCAAGGCGTGATGCGCGGGCAAGAGAAAGTTGTTGCCAACTGGAACCGACGGCACGAGGTTTGCTTTGATCGAACAGGGCTGGGCATGAGGAGACTCAACATGGCAACCCAGATCGTGATGGACCAGACTGGCGACACGCGCCACGACTTTGATCCTGGCAATGCCGAAGCGCTGGCGCGGGCCGAACGGCGCTTTCGGGAGCTGACCGGAGCGGGCTTCACCGCCGCGCTGCGAACCGGACCTGGCGAAGTCACCCGGATCCGATCGTTTGACCCGACCGCGCAGGAAACGCTGTTCTATCCCCGCCTGGTCGGCGGTTGATCTGAGCTGCTCATGATCGCGGCAGTCTGGCTCCGCGCGCCGGCGCGTGCGCGTTTGCATGCGCTACGCGAACTCTATCGGCGCTTCTTCGGCGAGAACACGCCGGATGCCCGCGGTCGCCGGCTCTTGGCCGAATGGCTGTCACCGGCGCAGTGCGCGCAATTCGAGCAGTACCGGCATTTCGATGTCGTCGGCTGCGATACCGGCAAGACCTATCGCATCCACTACGGCACCGCCGCCAACGTCCATGAGATCGACGCGGCCGGAAATGCGACGATGGGGTGGTGCTTTGTCCCGTCAGGCTTTCTCGTCCCCGGCGACGTCATGCTCGCACAGAAGATCGCGCTCGAGACCGACGAAAGGGGAGCTCTCGCGCTCGCCAACAGGTTTCCGCCGGCAACGCATTCTGAACACTTCTACCGGCGGCCGTTCTAGGGCGTGGCTGTCAGTAATGGGTGGTGCGATAGGCATCCACCGCGTGCGCTGCAAAAACGCCGACGCTGCAAAGCGCGAGCAGGGCCGAGATCAGCTCGATCATAGCTCGTCCTCCTGCGGCGGCAGGATGACGAGGTGCTGACAGCAGGAGTAATCCCAGATCAGGTCGAGGAAGAATTGCATGATGGCCGTCCCTGTATGATTTTGACAACCAGATAACCGACCATCTGTTTCAGGCGTGTTTCGTCGCATCTGGAAACGGGTTTCTTGGGGGAGCCCCAGGCTGGTTTGTGCGCTGCGGAGCCGCTACATCCCGCTCTTGCTTAACCCTGTTAGCCGCGAGGCGGCGCATCACATTGCGAGGCGAAATCATGGCGCAGGTCGAGTGGTTCGACGATCTCACCATTGGAATGCAGTTCAAATCCCCCGAAGTTCACGTCACCGAGGCCGACATCAAGCGGTTCGCGGCCGAGTTCGATCCGCAGCCGATGCATCTCGACCATGAAGCCGCCAAGCGGACCCTGTTCAGGGGTCTCGCTGCCTCGGGCTGGCACACCGCCGCGATTGCCATGAGCCTCGCGATCCAGACCCGCCCCTTCGGCCCGCATCCGCTGATTGGCGCCGGCGTCGATGGGCTGCGCTGGACCATCCCGGTACGGCCCGATGACCGCCTGCATCTGGTTGGGGAGGTCATGAGCCTGACGCCGTCGAAGTCGAAGCCGCAGGGTATCGCACTGGTGAAATGGACCATGTTCAACCAAAACGGCGAGGAGGTTTACACCTTCACACCGATCGCGATCGTCCCGCGGCGGGAGTAGGGCAGGGTCAGCGCCCTACGCAGCCGCCCGAAGCCCTTGCGGGTCACCGGCAGAGGTGGTCATCTCCGTCCGGGGAACACGCTGGAGGCTGACATGAAACGATCTCTTCTCGCCGCCGGGTTGCTGGCCGGCGCCTTGAGCGCAGTCGCTTTGACCGCAGGACCGGTGCAGGCGCAACAATCCAAAGTCGGCGACTGGACCATCGAGAAGCGCACGCAGGACGCACATTGCAATGCGAGCCGCGGCTACAAGGACAAGGAAGACGAGAACCGGGACTACGTCATCGTCATCACCTATTCCGAGAAGGCGATCGTCATCGTCATGATCTATGACGGCTGGGAGTGGGACAAGGTCGGCGAGATCCTCCGGGCCGATGTCGGAATCGATGACGCCGATATCATGAAGAAGGCCAAGTGGGAGGTCATGGACAAGACCACCGTGCGCGGCATTTTCGAATACGATCAGTCCATGATGGACCGGCTGTCCAGGGCCAAGCGTCTCTCGCTCGATTTCGAGGACGATGACGACGACAGCATCGAGATACAGGTGCCGCGTGCCGGTGAAGCGCTGGCGGCGCTGAAATTCTGCGAGGAGAATCGCAAGTAGGTTGCCGGAGCCGGATGCGAGGCCGGCGGGATCGGTGGCGAAAGGGTTCTGCAGCGCGACCGGCGCCTGACGCATCGCACACGTGACTCATCGCACACAGTCCGCGCGCTGTTCGCATTTATCCTAGTCTTTGGCGAAAACGTCCAAGCCGCATCCTGCGGTTGACGTTACGCAAGGACGATGTTCGATATTCCAGCATTTCGTTGCAACGTTTTCTCCGCGTCGAAGGCGGCGATTGACCGGCCCGTCTCCTCCGCCTGGCCCCGGATCGCGATCTCTCTCTCGCGCGCGAGCCATACGCAGATTGCATCGTCCGGCCGATGACAATCCTCCACGCAAATCGATTTTCGTCCCTCGTCGGCGAGATCTACGACGCGGCGGTCGATCCCGCGTTGCGCAGCGGGGTGCTGGAACAGGTTTCGCATTTCGTCGGCGGATGTGCCGCGACCATCCTGTCCAGGGACAGAGCCCGACTCTCGATCGAGATCCACGAGCATTTTGGCACCGAATCCCGCTTCCGCCAGCTTTATCGCGACCGATACGTGGAGCTGGACCCTCTGCTCGATCGTCATCTCTCGCTCGCGGCGAAGCAGACGATCGGCGTAGCCGACATCATGCCTCAGGCGGATTTCCTGGCAACGAGCTTCTATCGCGAGTGGGTGGAACCACAAGGAGCGATTGACCTTGCAACCGTCGCGCTCGAGAAGTCGGAGACACGCACCACGATCCTGCAGGTGTTGCGCCACCGCTCGCGCGGACTCGTTGACGAGCCGATGCGCGAGCGCATGCGGCTGCTCGCTCCGCACCTCCAGCGTTCCAGAATCATGGGCCGGCAGATCAGGGCACGCTCGCATACCGTGGACGACCTTGCCGATGTCCTCGATGGGCTGAGCACGGCGATCTGCCTGCTCGACGCAGATGGCCGGGTCGTGCATGCCAACGCAGCATCCCGCGGGCTGTTCGCCGATGCCAGCCTGCTCGCAATGGTCGGTGACCGGATCGTGGCCCGCAACACCCAGACGGACAAAATATTCCGCGGCCTGTGCGAAATCGATGCGGGCAACGAAACTCGTTGCGCTGCCCGCCGTCAGATCGAGCTTGCGACATCAGTTGATGGGCAGCACTATCTGCTCCACGCTTTTCCCTTGAAGCGCGATCGCACTCCATCGCGAGATGCTGCAGCCACGGTGCTGTTCGTTCAGAAGGCATCGGCGGCGACATGGCTCGCAGCCGATGCGATCGCTGCGGCCTTCAGGCTGACACCGTCCGAATTGCGCGTATTGATGGCAATTATCGAGATTGGCGGCGTTCCCGACATTGCGGCAAAGCTCGGCATCGCCGAAACGACCGTGAAGACGCATCTCGGTCGCCTGTTCGAGAAGACTGGCGCCGGCAGGCAGGCCGACTTGGTCAAGATTGCCACCGGCTTTGCCGTTCCATTCGCGCGTCGCACGAACGACGGTGACGATGCCTTGTGATTTATTTCACATGGTTCGCCGGCTATGTGCCGCAATCTCAATCCATTGTGATGAGCCGAGCTCCGGTGTCCTCCGAATGCAGGACGCGAGTCATTTGAGACTTTCGTATATCGCGTTCTAGAAAAGTGAAGAGCAGCGAGCGCCGGCGAAGAGATGCCGCGACGGCGTCGAACGCGAGTGTGAGGAAACGACAGCGCGCGGCCGGACCTGCTCGTCGGTTGGAGGATTGCAGTGACCCAGTTTGATTTTTCCGTTATCAATGTTTCAACGAACGAAATTCCCGAAAACGAGCGTATCCCGCTGCTTCGCGATTTCTACTGTCGCGGGGTGTTGAAGGCGGAGGTCGAGGTGAGGGAAGGAAAGCCGTTCGCGGCGAGCTTCACGTCCCACGTCTTGCCGGAAGCCCAATTGCTGATCGGAGGATTGTGCGGAGCGCGGATCATTCGCACCAAGCACCTGATTGCCGATGGCGATGATAGTCTGGCCCTGATCGTGAATCGATCCGGCGTGCTTGGGATATCCGAGCGAGGGCACGATCTGAGCCTCCGTGCCGGAGAGGCTGTCCTGACGAGCGCGGAGGACGTCACGACGTTCGAGCGATTGTCGCTGGGTAGCTGTTTCTCGCTGCGTGTGCCGAGACGCGTGCTGGCGCCGATGATCGTGGATGTCGATGACGCCGTGATGCGGGTCATGCCGGAGAGTTCAACGGGACTTCGGCTGCTGGTCGATTACGCGGTGACGCTGGTGCGGGAGAAGGCATTCGCGATGCCCAATTTGCGCAAGCTCGGGGTCGGGAATCTGCACGATCTTCTGGCAATCGTCCTCGGTGCCACCAATGAGCCGCGGGAGATGGCCGGTCGGCGCGGCCTAAAGGCGGCACGGCTGCAGAAGGCCAAAGTCTCCATCGCCAACAATTGCTGGCGGCAGGACCTGTCGGTTGCCACGGTCGCCCAGGAGCTCGGCGTGACGCCGCGTTATCTCCAACGCCTGTTCGAGGCCGACGGCAAGACGTTCTCGTCGTTCCTGATCGAACAACGCGTCAAGCGTGCGCATCGCATGTTGCGCGAACCCGGATACGCCGAGCGGACGGTGAGCTCGATCGCCTACGATGTCGGCTTCGGCGATCTCTCCTATTTCAACCGCTGCTTCCGGCGGACTTATGGCGCCACGCCCAGTGACGTCAGGAGCGGCGAGATGTCGTGACCGCGCGCGGCTGAATTTCAGGTCAAATGCCGATGGAGATGGCACGGGCGTGCGCCGCCCGCAGTTGGAGTATTGCATGCGTCGTTTTTTCTTTGATCTTATCGTCGGCAATATCGTGAAGATCGATCCGGGCGGCATGGTGTTCGAATGCCCCGAAGCGACGCTCGTGGTGGCCAACGAGATGGCAAGCCACCTGTTCGTCTGGCGCGACGATTTGCGCGACCGCGATGCCTGCATCCGGGTCAGAGACGCCGTCGGGCGCGAGATCTATCGTGCCGCGGTGTGGTCGGAGAATGCGGACAAGGTCGGTTGGGATCAGGCGTGAGCGTCGCGGTGCTGTATCGCGACTCTGCATCAGTAGCGCCCGAAACGGATGTCCGTTCGTTGCCCGGCCGGCGCCTCCTCCGATCGGAGGATGCCGCATAGTGCGGTTGTGGTATGCTTGGTGATATTGATCACATAGGCCATTTATAGCCATGCACGGACCGCGGAAGCTGCCCGATCTCGTCGAAGCCATCTACGATGCCGGACTCGATCCTTCGCTGTGGAACAATGTCGTCACCGGCATTCGTGACTTCGTCGGCGGCCAGGCCTGCGGACTGTTTTCCAAGGATTCCATCAGCAAATTCGGCGTCACGCACTATTATTGCGGGGCGGACCCGCACTACATCAAGCTCTATTCCGAGACGCATTCGAAGTTCGATCCGCTGACGGTCCTGCCGCCGCACGGCCAGATCGTCAGCATTCCCGATCTCGTCAATTTCGATCAATACCGGGGCGGACGCTTTTACCAGGAATGGATGCGGCCGCAGGGTTGCAGCGATGCGGCCAACGTCGTGCTCGAGAATTCGAATGCGAGCTGCCCCGTGATGATGACGGTGCTGTCGGGCCGCCGGATGGTGGATCCGGTGATGAAGCACCAGCTCTCGCTGATCGTGCCGCACGCCAGCCGTGCGTTGCTGATCAACCGCGCCATGACCTCGCAGCTGACGTTGGCGACGGCGTTGGCGGAGGTCTTGGACAATCTTGCCTGCGGCATCTTCCTGCTCGATGGCTTCTGCCGGCTGGTGCACGCGAATTCCGCGGGGCACGACTTGCTTGCGGCCGACGATCTGGTTCGGTCCGTTGCCGGGCAACTGGTGACCAGCAGTGCGGAGGCCAATCAGACGCTGCGGGAAGCGTTCGCGACCCGCAATGAAATTGCCCAGCTTGCCGCGAAGGGGCAGGCGTTTTCGCTGCTTTCGCCCTCGGGCGAGCGCTACGTCGCGCACATCCTGCCGCTCTCCTCGGTCCTGCGGCACGGCAGCGAGCGGGTGGTCGATGCCGTCGGTGCGCTGCTCCTGCGCAAGGTATCGCTCGGCGGACAGTCCTACGGCGAATTGATCGCGCGGACTTTCGACCTTACACCGGCCGAGCTGCGCGTCTTCCTGTCGATCGTCGAGGTTGGCGGCGTCCCGGAGACGGCGGTCGCGCTCGGTATCGCAGAAACGACGGCGAAGACGCATCTGCATCGCGTGTTCGCCAAGACGGGCGTTTCGCGTCAGGCCGATCTCGTCAAGCTCGCGGCAGGATTCTCCAATCCGCTGGTCAACTAGGCGGCTCATTGCGCCCTCAGGATTGAACCTTTCCCTCCCTCGCCAGACTCACAGGAGCCGCCGGGCATGAAGAACATGTCGCCATCTCCATGTGTCACTACTGGCTCTTCCGATGCCCCGACTTCCAAAACCGTCCGAGTTGATTGAGACTATCTATGACGCAGGTCTCCACCCGGAGTTGTGGAGCGAGGTCGTTGTCAAGCTCAATGCCTTCATCGGCAGCCAGGCCTGTGGTCTGATTTCGAAGGACCCGGTCAGCAAATCAGGCGCGACGCATTATTATTGCGGGGTCGATCCGCACTACATTCAGCTCTATGCGGAGACCTACTCCCGGTACGACCCGCTTGCTCGGCTTCCGCGCTATGGCGAGGTGCGCAACATCCCCGATCTCGTGGATTTCGACGAATATCGCCGCGGCCGCTTCTACCAGGAATGGCTGCGCCCCCAGGGCTGCGTCGACGTCGCCAACGTGGTGCTGGAGCAGTCGAAGTCGCCGTCTCCGATGCTGATGACCGTGATCCCGGGCAGGGAGATGCTCGACACCGAGCAACGGGCGCGGATGCAGTTCCTGGCTCCGCATGCGAGCCGGGCGTTGCTGATCAACCGGGCAATCGAGCGGAAGCAGCAGCGCGCGATCGCGCTCGCCGACGTCGTGGACCAACTGAATGCCGGTGTCATCCTGCTCGATTCGACCTGTCATATCGTCCACAGCAATCCGGCCGCGGCGACGATCCTGGCCGTCGACGATGTCCTGCGGTCTGTCTCGGGCCGGCTGGTGGCAAGATCCTCCGCTGCTAATTCGGCCCTGCGCGATATTTTCCGTGACACAAGCGAGGTCGCGTTGGCGGCATCTTCGGGACGGAAAATTCCGCTGATGTCGCATGACGGTTCTTACTACGTCGCGCAAATCATCGCGCTGCCATCACTGCTGCGCGAGGGTAGGGCCGAGCGCAGTTCGGCCGTTGGAGCCTTGTTCATCTGGAAAGCGGAGCTCGACGGCCGCTCGTGTGCCGGTCTCATTGACCGGACCTTCGAACTCACGCCTGCGGAACTGAGGGTCTTGCAGTCGATCGTCGATGTCGGCGGCGTGCCGGAGACGGCGGTTGCGCTCGGTATCGCGGAGACGACGGTGAAGACGCATCTGCATCGCGTGTTCGCCAAGACCGGCGTTTCTCGTCAGGCCGATCTCGTCAAGCTCGCAGCTGGATTCTCCAATCCGCTCGTGCACTGAGACGCCTTCAAAAACACACGCGAGTCGCGGCAGCTCGCAATAGGTTCAATCAGAAGCATCATTAGAAAGTTATCGCACGTCGTTCGATCGAATGACGCGATTTTCCACGCGCTATTCTACTGAACATCACACGGTCTGTTGTTCGACGCGTCAGGCATTTGTGTGAAGCAACTCACTGTAGGCGGAAGTGGATCCCGTCAATCTCTCGAACAGGTTGAGAGGAGATTGTCATGCGAACGACGTCACCGGTTCTGACAGGCAGGTTCCGCGATATCGTCGCCCGCATAGGCGCGATACTCCGCGCGCAGCGGGAAATCGACGCGCAGCGCGTGTTGCAACGCTATCGCCACCTGCTGGACCAGCCGCACGAAGCGCCGTGTTTGAATGAAATTATTCCCGTCTCCCGCGAAGAGGATACTTTTGAAAATGCCAACGGAGTTGATCCGCGCGAGCGCACGACCGGCCATCCCAAATTCGAGCGTGCGTAACGTCAGCATCGTCGCCATTGCGCTGACCGCGGCGCTCGTTGCTCTCCAACTGGTCGGCCTCGCGATGCTGGAGCGATCGCACGCTTACGCGCATCCGTCGGTTCCACTCGTGCCGGTCGTTTGCACCGAGAGCGCCGATATCCCTGTCTCGCAAATTCCCTACGACTGACCGGAGGGCGGATTGTGCCTGATGTCACGACTCTGATGCTGCTCAGCGTTGCCGTGTTCGCCGGTGCCTTCGTCTCCGGGCTCTCGGGATTTGCCTTTTCCGCAGTGGCGGGCGCCATCCTGCTCCGGGTGTTTCAGCCGCTCGAAGCCGTGCCGCTGATGATGGCGTGCAGCATCGGCGTGCAGGCCACCAATCTGTGGGCGCTTCGGCGCAATATTCGCTGGGAAGGCAGTCTGCTGCTGATCGTCGGTGGCTTGATCGGCGTTCCCATCGCGGTATCGCTGCTCCAGAGCACTGATACGCATCTGCTCCGGCGCGGCTTCGGCATTATCGTTGCACTCTATGCGGCCTACATGCTGCTGCGGCCGACGCTGGTGACGGCCGGCGAGGCGGTCGGGCGGCACTGGGTCGCGTTGATCGGGTTCGGGGGAGGGCTGGTCGGCGGGCTGACCGCGATGCCCGGCGCGATCCCGACGATCTGGTGCGACATGCGCGGCATGCCCAAGAGCGAGCAGCGCGGCCTGGTGCAGCCGTTCATCGCCGCGATGCAGGTGTTCGCGATCGCGCTGCTGGTCGGACATCAGGACCTGTCGTCGAAAGTCTTCGTCGATCTCGCGGTCAGCCTGCCGGCGCTGTTCGCAGGCTCCGCGCTCGGCGTGATCGCCTTTCACCGAGTCAACGAGACGGTCTTTCGGAAGACCGTGCTCGTTCTGTTGTTGCTGTCGGGGATTTCCCTGATCTAGTGCCCGGCGTCCTGAACCGGTGCCGCGCTGATGTCGCTGCCGTGATGGACCAGCGGCTTCATGCCGGTAACGGTCCGCAGCAGCACATAGAACACCGGCGTCAGGAACAGGCCGAACACGGTGACGCCGATCATGCCGGAGAACACGGCAACGCCCATGGCGCGCCGCATCTCCGAGCCTGCACCGGTCGAGAGCACCAGCGGCAGCACGCCCATGATGAACGCCATCGACGTCATCAGGATTGGACGAAGCCGTAAGCGGCTCGCCTCGATCGCAGCCCGGATCGGCGTGCGTCCCGCAAATTCGAGCTCGCGCGCGAATTCGACGATCAGGATCGCGTTCTTGGCCGAGAGGCCCACCAGCACGATCAAGCCGATCTGGGTGAAGACGTTGTTGTCGCCCTTGGAGATCCAGACGCCGAACATCGCAGCCAGCAGGCCCATCGGCACGATCATGATGATCGAGAGCGGCAGGGTCAGGCTCTCATAGAGCGCGGCCAGCACCAAGAACACCAGGAGGATCGCCAGCGGGAACACCCACAGTCCGGAATTGCCGGCGATGAACTCCTGATAGGTCAAGTCGGTCCATTCGAAGGCAAAGCCGGGCGGTAGCGTTTCCGCCGCGATCCGCGTCGCGACCTCCTGCGCCTGACCGGAGGAGAAGCCGGGCGCAGCCGCCGCGTTGATGTCGGAGGACAGGAAGCCGTTGTAGCGGATCGCGCGCTCGGGACCTGCGCTCTGGCGAACGCTCAACAGCGCCGAGAGCGGCACCATGTCGCCCGAGGCCGAGCGCACCTTCAACTGCCGGATGTCGTCGGCGCGGGCGCGGAACGGCGCGTCGGCCTGCACCCGGACCGAATAGGTGCGGCCAAACTTGTTGAAGTCGTTGACGTAGTAGGAGCCCAGGTAAATCTGCAGCGTGTTGAACACCTCCGTCACGGGCACGCCCAATTGGAGCGCCTTGGTGCGGTCGATGTCGGCGAACAGCTGGGGCACGTTGACCTGGAAGCTCGAGAACACGCCGGCGATCTCCGGCGCCTTCTGCATCGCCGCCATGAACGCCTTGGTCGCCTCGTTCAGCGCCTCATAGCCGAGACCGGCACGGTCCTCGATCTGCAGCTTGAAGCCGCCGATGGTGCCGAGGCCGTTGACCGGCGGCGGCGGGAACATGGCGATGAAGGCTTCCTGGATGCCGGCATATTTCTTGTTCAGCTCGGCCGCGAGCGCGGGGCCGCTGAGCGAAGGATCCTTGCGCTCGTCGAACGGCTTGAGCGTGGAGAACACGATGCCAGCATTGGAGGAGTTGGTGAAGCCGGCGATCGACAGGCCCGGAAAGGCGACCGAACTCTCGACACCGGGCTGGGTCAGCGCGATGTCGCTCATCTTGCGGATCACCTCTTCAGTGCGATCGAGCGCTGCACCGTCAGGCAGCCGCGAGAAGCCGACCAGATATTGCTTGTCCTGGCCCGGCACGAAGCCACTCGGCACCTGCTGGAACAGGAGCGCGGTCACGCCGACCAACACCACATAGAGCCCCATCACCGCAGCCTTGCCCGAGATCACCTTGGTGACGGTGCCGCTGTAATTCTCTGACGAGCGTGTGAACACCTTGTTGAATCCGCGGAAGAACCAGCCGAGGCCCTTTTCCATGATGATCGTCAGCCGGTCCTTAGGCTCATTGTGTCCCTTGAGCAGCAGCGCCGACAGCGCCGGCGACAGCGTCAGCGAATTGATGGCGGAGATCACGGTTGAGATCGCGATCGTCAGCGCGAACTGCTTGTAGAACTGCCCGGTGAGGCCGGAGATGAAGGCGAGGGGCACGAAGACCGCGATCAGCACCATCGCGATCGCGATGATCGGGCCGGAAACTTCACGCATCGCCTGATAGGTCGCATCGCGCGGCGACAGCCCGCCCTCGATATTGCGCTCGACGTTCTCGACCACGACGATGGCGTCGTCGACCACGATACCGATCGCGAGCACGAGCCCGAACAGGCTGAGCGCGTTGATCGAGAAGCCGAACACGTGCATCACCGCGAAAGTGCCGACGATCGATACCGGCACCGCGAGCAGGGGAATGATCGAAGCGCGCCAGGTCTGCAGGAACAGGATCACCACCAGCACCACCAGCGCGATCGCCTCCAGCAGCGTGTGGATGACGGCCTCGATCGAGGAGCGCACGAACTGGGTGGGATCGTAGACGATCTGGTAGGACACGCCTTCCGGCATGTTCTTCTTGATCTCGGCCATGGTGGCACGGACGTGATCGGAGATCTCCAGCGCGTTGGAACCGGGCGCCTGGAAGATCGGGATCGCCACCGCCTGCTTGTTGTCGAGCAGCGAGCGCAGGCCGTACTCGGACGCGCCGAGCTCGATGCGGGCGACGTCGCGCAAGCGCACGACTTCGCCACGCGTACCGGTCTTGACCACGATGTCGCCGAATTGCTCTTCGTTAGCGAGCCGCCCTTCCGCATTGACGGACAGCTGCAGGTCGATGCCCTTGACGTTCGGGGAGGAGCCGACCACGCCGGCAGCGGCCTCGACGTTCTGCGCCTGGATTGCCTTGACGATGTCGCTCGCAGTCAGTCCGTGTTCGGCGGCCTTCTGCGGATCGACCCAGACCCGCATCGAATAGTCGCCGGCGCCATAGAGCTGGACATCGCCGACGCCGTCGATCCGTGCAAGGCGGTCCTTGACGTTGAGCACGGCGTAATTACGCAAATAGGTCATGTCGTAGCGCCCGTTGGGCGACAACAGATGCACGACCATGGTGAGGTCGGGCGACGACTTCTTGGTGATGATGCCGAGCTGGCGCACCACAGCGGGCAGGCGCGGCTCGGCCTGCTGCACGCGGTTCTGCACCAGCTGCGTCGCCTTATCGGGGTCGGTGCCGAGCCGGAACGTCACCGTCAGCGTCATCGCGCCGTCGGTGGTGGCCTGGCTCGACATGTAGAGCATGCCTTCGACGCCGTTGATCTGCTCCTCGATGGGAGTCGCCACCGTCTCGGCGATCACCTTGGGATTGGCGCCGGGATAGGTCGCGCGCACGAGGACGGAGGGCGGCACGACGTCGGGATATTCCGAGATCGGCATCGCGAACAGCGAGATCAGGCCGGCGAGGAAGATCAGGACCGACAAGACGCCGGCAAAAATCGGACGATCAATGAAGAATTTCGAGAGATTCATGGCTTTGCCCCTGCGCGAGAGACAGCTCTCCCGTCATTCCCGGGCGCGGGCAAAGCCCGCAAACCTGGAAATCCAGAAGTGATGTCTTGGTAGTTCAACCAATTCGACAATCCGGCTCGCGCTGCCCGCGCGTTCCGGCATGGCGGAGACGCTAACGCTGCACGACGTCCTGATTACTGTGGTTGGAGGCCTGCTGCGGCCCGCGCGCGCCCATTGCCGCGATCTCCGTCTTAAGCAGGGCGCCCGGGCGCACGCGCTGGAGGCCGTTAACGACGATGCGGTCGCCGGACTTCAGGCCCGCGGTGACGATGCGCAAGCCATCGACCGCGCCCCCGAGCGTGATCGGCCGATAGACCGCGCGGCTGTCGTCGCCGACCGCCATCACGAACTTCTTGTCCTGGTCGGTGCCGATCGCGCGCTCGTCGATCATGACCAGCGCCTGCTGCTTTGGCTGGCCCATGCGCACGCGGGCGAACTGACCGGGGATGAGACGCCCGTCCTCGTTTCTGAACACCGCGCGGACACGGATGGTGCCGCTCTGGCCGTTGACCTGGTTGTCGATGAGCTGGATGTGGCCCTTGGCCGAGAGGCCGCCTGAGGTCGTCATCTCCACCGGGATCTGGTCGAGATTGCCGCGCTTGCCGGTGCTATCTGCGATCGAGTTCAGCGCCCGCAGCACCACCTCCTCATCCGCATCGAACGACGCGTAGATCGGATTGACCGAGACCAGCGAGGTCAGCACGGGGGAGGCGGTGCCGGCGGCGACGAGATTGCCGACGGTGATCTCGATCTTGCCGACGCGGCCGTCCACGGGCGCGCGCACCTCGGTGTAGTCGAGATTGAGCTTTGCGGTCTGGAGCGTCGCCTCGGCCGCCTTCACGTTGGCGATGGCCTCGCGGTAGGCATTGTCGCGCTGGTCGTAGTCGCGCCGCGTCACCACGGCGTTGCCGACCAGCTGCGCGCCGCGCTCGAGCTCGCTCTGCGTGAACACCACGCGCGCTTTCGCCGCTTCGACCTGGGCGGCGGCCTTGTCGACCTCGGCCGCGTAAGGCGCCGGATCGATCTTGAACAGAACGTCACCGGCCTTCACCAGCGCGCCTTCGGTGAAGTTGGCCGACAGGATCGCGCCAGCCACGCGCGGGCGAAGCTCGACGCGTTGGATCGCCTCGAGCCGGCCGGAGAAATCGTCCCACAGCACCGTCTGCTTTGGTTCGATCAGCGCGACAGTGACGGGGACGGCTTGCTCGGCCGCGGCGGTCGCGGTCGCCTGCGCGGCACGAAAGTAATGGCCGGTCGCGATCGAGCCGGCTACGGCGAGAGCGCCCACGATGGCGACGCCGCCGAGAAGGCGGCGGACACGGCCAGGGCGAGAGGTATTTTGGGAGGGGGGCATTTGCGCGCTCCAGATATGTAGTGTTCACTACAGATGTGGAGCTGGATACCGCAGCGCAAGATACTTATGTACCGTCCGCTAAGAAAATTGTAGCCGCTTACCGCAAGAGTTGGCAAGTGGAAGAGAAAATAAAGCGAGAACAAATAGATAGGATCAGGCGTTAGGTCAGGGACGACGCCGATTTCGAGGAGAACAGGCACATGGGCATGGGACGCCCCCGCGAATTCGACGCCGAGACGGCGTTGGATCAGGCGATGGAAGTGTTTTGGCGCCATGGCTATGAGGGTGCCACGATCGCTCAGTTGACCGAGGCTATGGGCATCAATCCGCCCAGCCTCTATGCCTGTTTCGGCAACAAGGAAGGGCTGCTGAAGGCCGCGCTCGACCGCTATACAAAACTGCGCAACGTCTGGATGGACGAGGTGGTGGCCGCGCCCACAGCCCGCGACGTCGCCGAACGGATGCTGATGGGCATCGCCGACAAGCAGACCGATCCGGCCAACCCGCCCGGCTGCCTGCTCGTGCAGGGCGGCATTGCGTGCGGCACCGGATCAGAGAGCGTCCCCTTCGAGCTCGCCGCCCGCCGCGCGGAGAACGAGGACCAGCTTCGCGACCGTTTCATCCGCGCCAAGGCCGAAGGCGATCTCAAGCCGACCTCGGATCCCGCGGCACTCGCGCGCTACGTCTCGGCCGTCTCGGTCGGCATGGGCGTGATGGCGTCCTCAGGCTCCGATCGCGAGGCATTGCAGCAGGTCGCGAGCGTGGCCGTGCAGGCGGTCGAGGCACAGTCGGCCGACAGAACTTAATCGCCCTCGGTCAGCTCGCCATTACTTTGCAGCCAATAACGGCGGCGGGACGAAGCCGCCGAACTCGCGTTCGATCAGTCCGGCGAGCGCAATCGTCGTGCGATCCTCGAGATAAGGCCCGATGATCTGGACGCCGATTGGCAGGCCCGATGGCGTGCGCTCGATCGGAACGGCCGTTGCAGGCAGTCCGCAGGTCGAAGCGGGGTCTGCCCAGATGAAGCACGCATCGGCATAGGGATAGAGCTGTCCATCGATATCGAGTTGCCGCGCGTCGAACGGCTCGGACTGGTCCTGTGGAAAGGCCGGCACGGCGGCGGCCGGGTAGATCACTGCGTCGAAATCGCGGAACAGCTCCTGCCACCGTTGTTGCAGCCGCAAGCGCGTCGCATCGGTCGCGAGCCATTCGCGATGGATCATGCCCCAGCCGCGCGCGCGCTCGGCCTGCAGGCTGCGGTCGTCGGGCGAGAGTGCCGCGGCAACGCCTTGCGCCTCTGCGAAGGCGGCCGGTGTCAGGCGTGGACTTCGCGCCGCGTTCAACAGCTTCATGTAGAGCCGCGCGGATTCGGCGAGATCGGGCAGTGACGCACTCGAGCGCGCGACCCGTGCGCCTGATCGTTCGAGCCGTTCCGACAGCCGCCCGATGGCGGAACGCACGGCATCGCCCGTCGGCATCAACGGATGCGTATCGATCACGAGGATCCTGAAATCCCTGAGCTGGTCGTGTCGCGGGGCCGGCAGCGCAAGACGATAGCCGATCCCGTCGCGCGTCTCATCCGGCCCCGCGATCACGTCGAGCGCGAGTGCGAGATCCGAGGCGGTGCGCGTCATCGGCCCGACGACAGCCAGATCGCCCTGGCCAGGCACGGGCGGCGCCGGCGGCAGGTTGTATCCGCGCAGCGGGACCAGGCCGTGGCTCGGCTTGTGTCCGAACACACCGCAGAAATGTGCCGGCACCCGGATCGAGCCGCCGATATCCGAGCCGATCGAGAGCGGACCGAACCCTGCGGCCAGCGCCGCGCCCGATCCGCCTGAGGAGCCGCCGGGCGATCGGCCGAGATCCCACGGATTGTTCGTCGTCCCGTAGATCTCATTGTAGCTCTGAAAATCCCGCAGACCGATCGGGATATTGGTCTTGCCGATGATGACAGCACCCGCCGCCTTCAACCGCGAGACGACAAGGGCGTCCTCCGCCGGTTGGAAATCTTTGAAATGCGGAAAGCCCCATGTCGTCGGCAGGCCGGCGACGTTGAACGGTTCTTTCAACGTCACGGGGATGCCGAGCAATGGCTGCCGCTCGCCGCGGCCAAGCGCGGCATCGGCGGCGCGCGCGGCGTCTCGTGCGTGATCGAAATCGCGAACGATGACGGCATTGATCCGCCCGTCCAGCGCCTCGATGCGCGCGATCGTATGCTCGATCAACTCCGACGCAGAAATGTTGCGCGCGTGTAGGGCGCTCAGCAATGTGCTGATCGAACCATAGTCCCAGTCAGTGGCGGTCGATCCGGGCGGCATCACGATCTCCATTGTCTTGCATCGCCGCGTCGATGTCGCTCGGCTGCAAATCGATCCGAGTATCGAGCATGCAATTTGGCAGATGGGATGAGGAGGCCGCGCAACGGGAACCAGATCTGTCCGCCGGTCGGGGGCCGAAGGCGGCGCCCGGCCATCAGATCGCGGGATACACACTTCTTGCCCCGCTCTATGCGCGATCGATGGGCTCTGTACGCGCTGCTACTCACGTGGCATTGGGGGCGGTGAAGCCTGGATACTGACGAGCATGTTCGCCCTGACATTCCTTGGGACCTCCGCCAGCGTTCCGTCGGCGGAGCGCAACCATCCGGCTCTCCTGGTGGAGGCGGCGGGCAAGCGCGTCCTCATCGATTGCGGCGAGGGTACGCAGCGCCAGTTGCTGCGCAGCGGCGCGGGCTTTCGACGGCTTGGCCGCATCCTGCTGACGCATGCCCATCTCGATCACGTGCTCGGCATCCCCGGTCTCTTCTCGACGCTGGGGTTGCGCCAGCAATCGGACGTGATGACCGTCCATGGAGGCCAGGGCACGCTCGACATCGTCACCCGCATGCTTGCCGGCCTGTGGGGCGCGGGCAGGGCGCCGATCCCTGTGGAGTTCGCACCGCTAGCCGAAGGACAGGTTATCGACGCCGGCGACTTCACCATCGACTGCTTTCCGGTCCGCCACCGCGACACCGACAGCTTTGGTTTTTGCTTCCAGAGTCCCGCACGTCGCCATCTTGAGCGGGAGCGCCTCGCCGAACTCGGTGTTCCCGATGGGCCGCTACGTGGAGAACTGGCCGCGGGACGACCAGTCGTGATCGCCGGCCGTACGATCGATCCGGAAGACGTTCTGGGGCCGCCGAGCGGCGGCAGGAAGCTCGTGGTCATCGGCGACACCGAAACTACCGACGGGCTGTCCGAACATGTCGCCAACGCCGATCTGCTGGTGATCGAGGCGACCTTCCTCGATCGAGACGCCGCGACCGCACGGGATTATGGCCACCTCACCGCACGCGAGGCGGCTTCATTTGCCGCTGCGAACAATGTCGGGCAACTCGTGCTGAATCACATGTCGGGGCGTTATCGGGACGAAGAGATTTTGGCCGAAGCGACCATGATTTTTCCGAACACGCGGATCGCCGCCGACTTCGATCGCATCGTGATTTAGCGGCCGCTCAAATAGAGCGCAACCTCTGACGATCTGATTGTGAGCTGCCTATCTGGAGTGGCTGGGGAACTAGGATTCGAACCTAGACAAACAGAGTCAGAGTCTGTTGTGCTACCGTTACACCATTCCCCAACGGAATAGCCGAACAAATTCAATGACTTGTTGATTTGTCCGGCTGTGGCCGATGGCACTTATCGCGCAAATCACGGCTCAGGCGTGGAGGGTTTCTACCCGCTCGGCTGTGGGCTGGCAAGCGCTGCGACGCAGGGTGTTTTGCGGTCCACTTGGGGCGTGCGGGCCGTGGGATCGCGGACTCCGGCGGCGCGCCCCGGCGGCGCGCGACCGTTTGCCTCATCCGAAAATCACGCTTCCTGGTCGGATCGTCAGGCGCCGCATCGTCCTTCGGACACACACACCAAGGAGATCCGTGATGCCCTATGTCGATGGTTTCGTGCTGGCCGTGCCGAAGGACAAGATCGAGGCTTACAAGGCGCTGGCGAAAACGGCCTGCGCGATCTGGATGGAGCACGGTGCGCTCGATTACGTCGAATGCATCGGCGACGACGTGCCCTATGGCGAGCTCACCTCGTTTCCGCGTGCCGTGATGGCGAAGGAGAACGAGATCGTGGTGTTTTCCTGGATCGTCTATCGCGACCGGCAGACTCGCGACGCCGTCAACAAGAAGGTGATGGCGGACCCGCGGCTGAAGTTGGACGGCATGCCGTTCGACGGCAAACGCATGATCTATGGCGGCTTCACGACGCTGCTGAGGGCGAGCGACCCCGTGTGGTGAGGGCGCTGACCAGGCCCACACGTCGGTGCTTGTCAATGCAGCCTCGTGGCAAGCCGTCACTTGCCGATATAGCCTTTACGTCAAGGCCGGCCATCTCGTGCACGACCTCAACATCGGCGGCAGTCATCAGATCGTCCGCTCGGAGCGCAAGATGCCGTCGGCCGCGACCGAGGCAGGCCGGTGTCGCACTACGTGACGCCGTTCGAATTCGAAGGACGGCTCTCGCGCGTCACCGTCACCATGCACGACGACCAGAAGCTCGACGGCGACGCCGTCGGCAACGCGCAGATGGCGCGGCAGTGAACGCGCGAAAGAGCTACTTGATCTTGTCGTAGGCCGCCGCGAAATCGCCGAGCGGCATCGGGATCGCGATCGCTTCCTTGGCCATGTTCTGGAAGGAGACCTTGAGCTGTTTGCCCGACCGCAAGGTCGCAAGCAGGTCCGGTGCGATCGGCGTCGAGGCGTAGCAGCCGCGGTTCTCGCAGGTCTGGATTGGGAGATCGACCGTCTTGCCGTCGTCGACCTGGAGCTTGGCGCCGATGGGAAGGTTGAGGCCGAGCGGCAATTGCAGCAGCGCCACCGGTGTGCGGGTGTCGGGCGCGATGCGGATGTTGATCAGGACGATGGTCTGGCCGGTCTTGGTCAGGACCGCGTTCTGCTCCATCGCGCATTCGAGCGGTGCGTCGCGGCTGACGCTGGTGCAGCGCACGACCCAGCCGGGCTGCTGCGCCGGAGCGCCGTCAGCCTGCGGTTGCGCCGGAGCCGGTGCGGGCTGTACCGCCGGGGCAGAGGGAGCCGCGTTCTTCTTGGCGCCTTGCTGGGCATGCGCGGCACCCGCCGACAACAGGACAGCGGCGATAAGGGCGACAAGTCTGGATTGCATGGGCATGGCAAAACCGCGTTGACGTG
Organism: Bradyrhizobium sp. i1.15.2; assembly: GCF_040548425.1. Lineage (NCBI taxonomy): Bacteria > Pseudomonadati > Pseudomonadota > Alphaproteobacteria > Hyphomicrobiales > Nitrobacteraceae > Bradyrhizobium > Bradyrhizobium sp. i1.15.2. Next base: position 195,127 of record NZ_JBEPRQ010000007.1, read on the forward strand.
AAGCGAGGGCCTCGCTGTAACGTCGTGAGGCGCGCGGTGCAAGCTGCTACTACTCGGCAGCTTCCTTAACGGTGCCGTGCTCGACCGTCTCGTCGCCTTCGCCGTCACCCTTACGGCCCCAGCCCGAGAACCAGTTGTTGAGCTCGTCGAGATAGAGATAGACGACCGGGGTGGTGAACAGCGTCAGCGCCTGGCTGACGATCAGACCGCCGACCATGGCGTAGCCGAGCGGCTGGCGAATCTCGGCGCCGGTACCGTGGCCGAGCATCAGCGGCACGCCGCCGAGCAGGGCAGCCATCGTCGTCATCATGATCGGACGGAAGCGCAACAGCGCCGCCTGCCGGATCGATTCCGCCGGTGTCTTGTGCTCGTCGCGCTCCGCAGCGATGGCGAAGTCCACCATCATGATGCCGTTCTTCTTCACGATGCCGATCAGCAGAATGACTCCGATCAAAGCAATGAGGCTGAACTCGAAGCCCGCCGCCATCAGGATCGCGAGCGCGCCGACACCGGCCGAGGGCAGGGTCGACAGAATCGTGATCGGATGGATGTAGCTCTCGTAGAGGATGCCGAGGATCAGATAGACCACGACCAGCGCGGCGAGGATGAGGAGCGGCACGGTGCCCAGCGACTGCTGGAACGCCTGTGCCGTGCCCTGGAAGCTCGAATTGAGCGTCGGCGGCGCGCCGAGATCGGCCATCGCCTTCTGCACGGCCTCCGTGGCCTGACCGAGCGCGACGCCCTGGGCGAGGTTGAAGCTGATCGTGATCGCCGGGAACTGGCCCTGGTGGCTGATCGAGAGCGGGCGGACCGGATCGGTGCTCCAGGTCGCAAATGTCGACAGCGGCACCTGGTCGCCGGTCAGCGGAGATTTCAGGTAGAGCTTGTTCAGGCTCTCGAGGCTGCCCTGCATCTCCGGCAGGATCTCGAGGATCACCTTGTAGGTGTTGAGCTGGGTAAAATACTGCGTGACCTGACGCTGTCCGAAGGCGTCGTACAGCGTGTCGTCGATCAGCTGCGGCTGGATTCCATAACGCGCTGCGGTATCACGATTGATCTTGAGCTGAACCGTGGTGCCCTGGGTTTGCTGGTCTGTCGCGACGTCGCGCAGTTGCGGCAAGGTCTGCATCTTGGCGAGGATCTTCGGCGCCCAGTCGTTGAGCTCAGTGAGATCGGCGTCCTGTAGAGTGAACTCGAACTGCGTACGCGTCGGGCGGCCGCCGAGCCGAACGTCCTGAGCCGCCTGCATGTAAAGGCGGGCGCCGGACACCTTCTCGAGCTTGGGACGCAGCCGGGCGATGATCTGCTGCGCGGAGGCTTCGCGTTCGTTGCGCGGCTTCAGCGTGATGAACATGTTGCCGTTGTTGCCGGCGCGGCCGCTGCCGCCGATGTTCATCGCGATGGATGCGATGTCGGGATCGTCCATCACGATCTTGCCGAGCTCGACCTGGCGGCGCTGCATCTCCGCGAACGAGATGTCCTGGGAGGCTTCCGAGGTCGCGGTGATCAGGCCGACGTCCTGTTGCGGGAAGAACCCTTTCGGGATCAGGACGAACAGATAGACCGACAGGGCGAGAGTCGCGAAGAAGATCGTGAGCGTGGTGCGGCGCCAGGCCAGGGCATGGTCGAGCACCCATTCGTAGCCGCGCAACATCGCATCGAAGCCGCGCTCGCTCCACTGGTAGAATTTGCCGTGGGTGACCTCGCCATGGGCGCGTAGGAAGCGTGAGGCCATCATCGGGGTCAGGGTCAACGACACGAACATCGAGACGAAGATCGTCATCGCCAGCACGACGGCGAATTCGCGGAACAGGCGCCCGATGATCCCGCCCATCAGCAGCAGCGGAATCAGCACCGCGACCAGCGAGATGCTGATCGACACGATGGTGAAGCCGATTTCCTTCGAGCCCTTGAAGGCCGCCGCCATCGGCGATTCGCCTTCCTCGATGTAGCGCGTGATGTTCTCCAGCATCACGATGGCGTCGTCGACGACGAATCCGACCGCGATGGTGAGCGCCATCAGCGACAGATTGTCGAGCGAATAGCCGAACACCCACATCAGCGCGCAGGCGCCCAGCAGCGCCAGCGGCACCGTGATGGTGGGAATGACGGTCGCCCAGAAGCTGCGCAGGAAGATGAAGATGACCATGACCACCAGCGCAATGGTCAGCAGCAGCGTGAACTGGACGTCTTCGACCGCGGCGCGGATTGTCGTGGTGCGGTCGCTGATGACCTCGATCTTGATCGCGGGCGGGATCGCTGCGACGAGGCGAGGCAATGTCGCCTTGATCCGGTCGACGGTCTCGATGACGTTGGCGCCGGGCTGCTTGAACACCACCAGGAACACGCCGCGTTTGCCGTTGGCCCAGGCCGCCTGCTTGGCGTCCTCGGGGCCGCTGACCGCCTGGCCGATGTCGCGGATCCGCAACGGACCGCCGTTGCGATAGGCGATGATGACGTCGTTCCAGTCCTTGGACTGGGTCAGCTGGTCGTTGGCGTAGATCGTGTAGGCGCGTTTGTCGCCGTCGATGTTGCCCTTCGGACTGTCGACCGTGGTGATCGCGATCTGGCTGCGCACGTCCTCCATCGACAGGCCCTTGGCGACGAGTTTCGCCGGGTCGATCTGGATGCGGATAGACGGCTTCTGCTGGCCGCCGATGAAGACCTGCGCCACGCCGGAAAGCTGGCTGATCTGCTGGGCGAGCTGGGCATCGACCGCGTCGCTGACGCTGGTCAGCGGCATTGTCTCGGAGGTTGCCGACAACAGCAGGATCGGCGCGTCGGCCGGGTTGACCTTGCGGTAGGTCGGCGGCGAGGGCAGGTTCTTCGGCAGCTGACCGCTCGCGGCGTTGATGGCGCCCTGCACGTCGTTGGCGGCGCCGTCGATGCTGCGGTTGAGGTCGAACTGGATGGTGATCGACGCGGTGCCCAGATAGCTCGTCGAGGTCATCTGGGCGATGCCGGGAATCTGGGCGAATTGCCGTTCGAGCGGCTGGGCCACCGACGAGGCCATGGTCTCCGGGCTGCCGCCCGGCAGATTGGCGGTGATCTGGATGGTCGGGAAGTCCACCTGCGGCAGGGGCGCGACGGGCAGCAGGGGATAGGCGACGAGACCGACGAAGAGAATGCCGGCCATCAGCAGCGAGGTGCCGATGGGATAACGGATGAAAGGTGCCGAAATCCCGCCCGCGTTCATTCCCGTCGAACCTTGTTCTGGGCCGGATCCGTACTCGCCACGGCCGTGGAGACGAGGCTTCCGGGCTGGACTTTGAATTGGCCGCCGGTGATCACCTGCTGTCCGGGCGTGAGCCCTTCGTCGACGACCGAACGTCCGTCGATGGCGTAGCTGACCTTGATCTTGTGCACCTCAGCCTTGTTGTCCTGATTGACAGTATAAGCGTAGAGGCCGTTGGTGGAGTGCTGGACCGCGTCATCCGGGACAACGGTCGCATCCTTCAGGGTGCGCACCAGCAGGCGCGTCGACACCGATTGACCGGGCCAAAGCGCGTGGTCCTTGTTCTCGAACACCGCCTTGAGTCGGATCGTGCCGCTGCTCGTGTCGACCTGGTTGTTGATGACCGCGAGCTTGCCCTCGGCCAGCGTCTTCTTGCCGTCGGTGGTGAAGGCGATCACCCTGAGCGCGCCAGTTTTCTGGCCCTCGCTGATATAGGGCAACTGATCTTCCGGCGCGGTGAAGATCACCGAGATCGGCTCGACCTGCGAGATCGTGACGATGCCGGTCTGCGTCGAGGAATTGACGATGTTGCCGACGTCGACCTGGCGCAGGCCCGCGACGCCGGTGATCGGCGCCTTGACCTGGGTGTAGTCGAGCTGCGTCTGCGCGTTGGAGATCGAAGCTTCGTCGGCGGCGATCTGCGCGGTGAGCTGGGCGACCGTGGAGCGCTGGGTGTCGACCCGCTGTGCGGTGGCGAATTCGCCGAGTTTCATGGCGCGCTGGAGCTCAAGATTGGCGTTGGCCAGATTTGCCTCGTCCTGGGCCTTCTTGGCCTTGGCCTGGTCGAGCGTGGCCTGATAGGGGCGGGGATCGATCGAGGCGAGGAGCTCGCCCTCCTTGACGATCTGGCCTTCGGTGAAGGCGATCTTGTCGATCTGGCCGTCCACCCTGGTCCGGACTTGGACGGTGTTGAAGCCCGCAACCGTGCCGAGACCGGTCAGGTAAACCGGAAAGTCCACCTTCTGGACCGGCGAAACGCTCACGGGGACGGCGGGCGGGCGCTGCGGCCCCTTCTGTGCGGTCTGGGTTTTTCCGGCGTCGGGCGAGCCGAATTTCTGCCAACCATAGTAACCCGCGGAGGCCACGGCCGCGACGATCAGAATCCAGAGGATCGGCCGGGACATTTTCATTTCGTCTCGTGTCGGCTGGTATGCCCTTAGTTACGAATTTTGGGGCAATCATAGGGTTCCAGCGCGCTTGTATAATACACGCCAAGTTCCAGTGTAAACAGCACTATCGGCTGAGAATCCTAAACAATTGGAAAGCTTTGCACTGCTTAGGCAGCTCCGTGTCACTACGGTGTGCAGTGCTGCATTCCCCCGCGACGAACGATCCGCGAGTAAATCTTGTGCAATGCTCGGAAGCGGTGTGCGCGGGATAGGGATGCGCTGCGCGGGGCGGCTCGCAAGAACGGTTCTAAGTCGCGCGGAGGCCGTTTCGGTTGTCAGGCAAACCGGCATCAGTCATATCGGCGCGCCACAACGGGAGCGCAGCATGGACGAACTGAACGGCAAGCTGATCGCGTGTCAGATCCTGATCACGGGACTGATCGCACGCGTCGCCAACGAGCAGCGTGATCCCTTGCGCTTTCTCACCGACTTCCGCGACGAGATCAGAGCCGTCGTCGGCGGCGTCAACATTGCCGGCATGGACAACAGCGATCGCGTGCGCGCCGTGGCGCAGAAGACCGTCGACGAATTGTTCTCGCTGATGAAGCCGCCAAGTAGCGATTGACGATGCGCGCGCGACCGCCGATCTCGCGGCATTTTCGTGCGCTCTTTAGAACGAATCCAATCGTGCTTTAGAACGATTTCAAACTGCAGTTTAGAATCGCTTTGATCTGGACTTATTCAAGGGTTCTCGCGGCTTACTCGCATTGACCCGCTATTTTGCGGTCGATACCAACACTCCAATCGCTCGTCGAAGTGAATGGGCGAACAGGAATATGGGGCGTGTTGGTAATGGGGCAGGTGGTCGCACCGAAGTCGTTGCGTTCGGTCGCAGCATTCGATGAGAAGTTGACGAGCGTTTCCGGCAAGAAGGTCTCCGCAGTCGCCGGCCTGATCGCAGCAGCATCGGTGTCGAGCGGTGCCGAGGCGCAGCAGTCGAACCTGCCGCCGGTAACGGTCGATGCGCCGGTCGCGCGTCCGCGCCCGGTGGCTTCGAAGCCGACGGCGGACCAGGTCCGCGCGCGCAATGCGCTTCGCCGCGCCGCGCAGCGTCAGCAGGCGGCGCAGCAGACCGCTCCCACCACGCCGTCCGGCGAAGTCGACCGTAATCCGTATTCCGATCCGGCGGCGCCCTACAAGGTTGACCACGTCCAGGCCTCCGGCAAGTTTCCGGAGCCGATGCTGAACACGCCGAAGACCATCACCGTGCTCAGCAAGGAAGTGCTCGAGGACAAGAACGCCACGACGCTGAAGGAGATCGGGCGCTCGACCGCCGGCGTGACGCTGGGATCTGGGGAAGGCGGCAACGCGTTCGGGGATCGCTTCTTCATCCGCGGCTTCGATGCGCGCAACGACGTCTTCATCGACGGTATCCGCGATCCCGCGGTCTCGATCCGCGAGAACTTCTTCACCGAGCAGATTGAGATTCTGCGTGGGCCGGCCTCGTCCTACGCCGGCCGCGGCACCGCCGGCGGTGCCATCAACATCGTTACCAAGCAGGCTGGCGACGTCAATTTCAAGCGAATGGACACCGAGTTCGGCACCGACCGGACCAAGCGGGTCACGCTCGACGTCAACCAGGTCATCGATCCCACGTTCTCGGTGCGCGCCGGCGGCCTGTTCCAGGACGCCAACGTCGCCGGCCGCGATTACGTCACCGACAATCGCTGGGGTTCGTTCATCTCGACCAGGTATACCCCGACCAACGACATCAAGATCACGACGAACTACGTCCACACCGACCTCAGCGGCTATCCTGATTTCGGCGTGCCCTACTACAAGCAGGGCAACGTCCCAGTGACGTCGGCGGGCATTCCGCGTGGCAACTGGTACGGCTTCCTCAACCGCGACTTCCAGACCGCGCGGCAAGATTTCGGCACCGGCACGATCGAGTACAAGGTCAACGAGGCCATCACGCTGAGCAGCAAGGTGCGCGGCGAGCACTCGCTGCTGAATTATATCGGCACGCTGCCGCAGAACCCGGTTACGACGAGCCCCAATCCGCTGCTCTGGACGACGACGGCGAGCGCGCAGAGCCGCTACCAGAACGTGGACGTGTGGGCCAACCAGAACGAGGCCACCTTCAAGCTCGACACCGGCGGGGTCAAGCACACGGCGGTGTTCGGCGTCGAATATTCGAACGAGAATATCTCGATCGACCGTTACACCGGCCTCTCGTCGGAACTGTTCGGCGGCGGCTCGACCAGCAGCGGGGCGGTCACGGGGGTGAACCTTTACTCGCCGCAGTACACCTACATTCCCTTCAGCAACACGCCGTCGCTGGTTGGAAATCCGACGCGCTATGGCGTCAACACCAGCAGCGTCTACGTCATGGACACCGCGAACTGGCAGGACACGATCATCGTCAATGGTGGCGTGCGCTACGATGGCTACAGCCAGAGTTCGTCGACCAACGCGGACCATCTCAAGCAGAACGCCGATCTCGTCAATTACAACGTCGGCCTGGTCTACAAGCCGATGTCGATCGGCAGCCTCTATGCGGCCTATGCGACCTCCGCCAATCCGTTCGGATCGGAGCTTGATGCGACCGCCACCGATTACGGCGGCATTCCTGCCAACACGGCTATCTTGCTCGGGCCGGAGCGCAATAAGGCAGCCGAGCTCGGCACCAAATGGGAGCTAGCTGATCGCCATTTGCTGGTCAGCGCCGCGCTGTTCCAGACCACGAAGGACAATGCGCGCGAAACCGTCAGCGGCCTGCTGACTTCGGGCGCTGCCTACAGGATCCAGGGCATCGATATCGAGGCCGAAGGCAAGATCACCGATCGCTGGAGCATCTTCGGCGGCCTGGTGTTGATGCAATCGAAGGTCACGCAGAGCGGTGTCGCCTCAAATCTCGGCCTGCAGCTTGCCAACGTGGCTCATCAATCGTTCAGCATGCTGACCAAGTACAAGTTCGACGACGGCTGGGAGCTGGGCGGTCAGGCGGTGTACCGTTCGAAGGTGTATGGCGGCACGTTCGCCGCCAACACCGGCAACGAGCTGCCGAGCTACTGGCGCTTCGACGCGTTCGTCGAGAAGAAGATCGACAAGAACTGGACGATGAAGTTCTACGCCCAGAATCTCACCAACAAGCTCTACTACGACACGCTCTATCGCAGCGCGGTTCCCTTCGTCGCGGTCGCGCCGGGGCGGGCGTTCTACCTCATCACGACGGCGAAGTTCTGATCATGTTGACCTGCCTTCCTGGCGTCCTGAGCAAGGATGATGTGGCGGATTTCCGCCGCATCATGGACGCCAGCAATTGGGAAGACGGGCGCTCCACCGCGGGCTCGCAGTCGGCGATGGTCAAGCGCAACGAGCAATTGCCGCCGGACAGCGAGGTCGCGCGCAAGCTCGGCAACCGCATCATCTCGGCATTGACGTCGAACCCGCGCTTCATCGCGGCGGCGATCCCGCTCCAGATCTTCCCGCCGCTGTTCAACCGCTATGCAGCCAGCAGCGGCCACCATTTCGGCCTGCATGTCGACAATGCCATCCGCGGCGACCGCCTGACCGGCCTTCGCATCCGCACAGACCTCTCGGTGACGCTGTTCCTGGCCGAGCCGGAGGAGTACGACGGTGGCGAACTTGTGATCGAGGACAGCTACGGTTCGCACGAAGTCAAGTTGCAAGCCGGGGACTGCGTGCTCTATCCCTCGACCAGCCTCCATCTCGTGACCCCGGTGACCAGGGGAACGCGGGTTGCATCTTTCTTCTGGCTTCAGAGCATGATACGGGACGATCAAGCCCGGAGCATGATCTTTGACCTCGACACCGCGATACAGGCGCTGGTGGAACGGCTCGGGCGTGACGATCCCGAAACGGTCAAATTGACGGGTATCTATCACAACCTCATTCGCTACTGGGCCGAAGTATGAAGATCATGTCCTTCCAAGCAAGCCTTGCCGCAGCTCTGGTGCTGGCGGCCGCCTGGCTTGCATCCCCTGTTTCTGCCCAGACGCAAGCCGCGCCCGCGGCACCGGTTCAATCGACGGCTCAGCCGTCAGCGGTCAGCCCGGCCCCGGTTGTTGCTGCACCTGCGGCGCCCCAAGCTGCCGTGCCCGCGGCTGCAAAGTCCGATTTGGCAGCCGGCATCGCGCCCGCCATGAAGGAATTGTCGCCCTGGGTGATGTTCATGTCGGCGGACATCATCGTGAAGGCGGTGATGATCGGGCTGGCCTTTGCATCGCTGATGACCTGGACGGTGCTGATCGCGAAGTCGATCGAATTGTCGATCGCCGCGACCAAGCTTCGTTCGGCGCTGAAGAAGATCGCAGAGGCGCGCTCGCTCGCGGAAGCGCAGATGGCGCTCGGCGCCAAGGCGGGCATCCTGCCGTCCTTCCTGGCGGCGGCGCTGCGGGAGGCGCGGATGTCGGCCGGCCTCTCCAGCGACACCGGCATCAAGGAGCGGGCGGCTTCGAGCTTCTCCGAGATCATGCGGGCGGAGGCGCGGCGCATCCGCGTCGGTATGGGCGTGCTCGCCACCATCGGCTCGACCTCGCCCTTCGTCGGTCTGTTCGGCACCGTGTGGGGCATCATGAACAGCTTCATCGGCATCTCGAAGTCGCAGACCACGAACCTCGCCGTCGTCGCGCCCGGTATCGCCGAGGCGCTGCTCGCCACAGCCATCGGTCTGGTCGCCGCCATTCCCGCCGTCATCATCTACAATTACTTCTCGCGCGTGACGAAGAGCTATCTCGAGCTCGTCAGCCGTGCCTCGGGCGCTGCGGGGCGGTTGCTCTCGCGCGATCTCGACCGCAGCCACGGCAGCGTGCATTCGCGCGCGGCGGAGTGAACCATGGGCGTTTCGCTCGCAGACAATGATGACGACGACGATTTCGGCGAAACGCATGAAATCAACGTCACGCCGTTCATCGACGTCATCCTGGTGCTGCTGATCATCTTCATGGTCGCAGCGCCGCTCTCGACCGTCGACCTGCCGATCGATCTGCCGACGTCGAGCGCGACGCCGCAGAAGAAGCCGGACAAGCCGACCTATCTCAGCATCAAGCCCGATTTGACGCTTGCCATCGGAGAGAACCCGGTCCACCGCGCCGAGTTGATCGGCACGCTCGATGGTCTGTCCGACATGAGCAAGGACAAGTACGTCTTCCTGCGCGCCGATCGCTCGGTGCCGTATGGCGAGTTGATGGGCGTCATGGAGCTGTTGCGCTCCGGCGGCTATTCGCGGGTGAAGCTGGTTGCGCTGGAAGGCGCTCCGGGAGCGCCTGCGGCAGGCGCCGCTCAGCCTTAGAGGCCCGCGATGTCGGATGAGTCCAGACCAGCCCGGACGCTTTGGATTTTGGCAGCGCTGGCGGCGCTCGCGCTGCATCTCGGTGGTGCCGCGCTCGCGCTGGCGCACCTGCGGGCCGACGACGGCGACGATGGCCTCGGCGCGGCCGGCGCGGAGTTCGCTGTCGAGATGGCCTCGCCGAAGGCGCCTGACACCGACCTTCCGCCGGGACCGGATAGTGAGGCGATGCAGGAGCAGCAGGCGCTTCCCGAGCAAAAGGCCGAGACCAAGGAAACCGAGCTTCCAAAGGATCAGTCGCAACAGGTCGACGATCCCGATCGGGTCGTCACCGAGAACATCTCGAAGAAGCCGCAGGACGAGGATCCGAAGATTGCGGCGGTCGAAACGCCCGCTGCGGAAGCTTCGCCGAAGTCCGTTGCGACGGCGCGGCAGACGCTCGACGAGGACGCGCGCGAGGCCGAGAAGGCGCTGGCGCCTGTGCTCGGCATCGGTAAGGATATTCTGAAGCTCACGGCAGACTGGAATCGCAAGATCAGCGCGCATCTCACGGCCCACAAGGTCAACCCGGAGGGCAAGGAGCCCAACAATCAGAAGGTCAAGGTCAGCTTCGCGATCAACCGACGGGGTAACGTGCTTTCAGTCGACGTTGTCGAGTCGTCCGGGGATGCAGCTTACGATGCGGCTGCGATCTCGATTGTCCGCAAGTCCGATCCCATCCCGCAGCCGCCTGCCAGCCTGACCGACGACCGGTTCGAGCGCACCGTCGACATCATCTTCACGCCGCCGGACGCAAAGAAAAAGAAGAAGACGGCTCAGCGCCAGTAGAACCTGATCCCGACATAGACCACGACCAGGCAGGCGAAGATCAGCGCCACCGGGAGCGGCCGTTTCTGGCTTGCGCCCGCGGTCGCTGCCCCGAAGAAACTGGCCTTCTTCGGTTTCGGGTCTGGGCGACGGAAAGCGGTAACATTGTCCGCCGCCGGTTCGGCCGGACGGGGGCGGACGTCAGGCGGGGTTCCCGCGCCGCCCATCTCGGCATAGTAGGCCTTGTAGATGGCGCCGATGGTGGCCTCGGTCGCCTCACCCTCGTTCATCTGCGCCTGCAGGTTCTTGTAGCTCACGAGGAACTCCTGCGCCCCAGGAGGCAGCGCGGACGACCCGTTGAGCTTGGCCATCATCTTCCAGGTGGCGAAATCCGCGCGGGCGCGGGTATCGGCGCGTCGCGCGATCAGCATATCGGCAGCTTTGACCAAGTCGGCCTCGAGCCCTTCGGCTTGTGTTCGGGTGTGTCGCTGTTCAACTACGCATTGCCGGTCAGAATGAGAACACCCTGAATCACATAACCGGTCAACGTTCGCAGTATTGCTGAAATAACATCAAGATTTAGACCGAACTGGGAGCCCGCCAGCGGTAGCAGGATCAGCAGACCGATCAGGATCAGCATCCCGAACGGCTCGAGCCGCGCCAGGGGCAGGGCGAGCGGCCGGGGCAGCAGCCCGACCGCGACGCGTCCGCCGTCGAGCGGCGGGATCGGCATCATGTTGAACACCGCCAGCACCGCGTTGATCAGCAGTGCGTTCTTGAGATTGTCGAATATCCATTGCGCCGAGTTCGCGGGAGCCCAGGGCAGGGCGTGCAGGGCAAGAGCTGCGGCCAGCGCCAGCAGGATGTTGGTGGCGGGCCCGGCCAGCGCCACCCACACCATGCCGAGCCTGGGGGCGTTGAGCTTGCGGAAATTCACCGGCACAGGCTTGGCATAGCCAAACAGGAACGGCGAATGCGCGAACAGCAGCATCGCCGGCAATATCAGCGTGCCGAACGGGTCGATGTGCCTGATAGGGTTGAAGCTGACACGGCCGAGCTGCCATGCCGTGTCGTCACCGAGACGATATGCGACGAAGGCGTGCGCAGCCTCGTGGAAGGTGATGGCGAGCACCAGCGGCAGCACCCACACCGAGAGGTCATACAAAGAAATGTTCACGGCTCGTCCGTCCCGATTTGCCTGCGGTCTTGCAGCCGACCCAGCCAACCGGTGGTGCAGCAACGCTTCACCTCAACATAGGGTGGCCGGTTCCGAAATGCCACGCCGCAAATAATCGGCGAGACCGGCGGCCATGACGTCGAGCCTTGGCGCCGGATGAGCTACGTCGGGATCGTCCCCTCATATCGGATCATGCCGTCCTCGATCGTCACCCAGCCCATCTTTTCGCTGACCCAGATGTGCTCGGTCGGCACAAACGCGTTGCGATCGTCGAAGGTCGCCAGTGCGACGCCAGCCAGCGTGCCGTTGCGCCGCCAGGCGAACAGGCGCGTGCCGCAGCGCTTGCAGAACACGCGGTCGATGTGCTCGGACGACGCATAGCGCTCGGTGTCGCCCTCGACGGTCAACGCGCGCTGGTCGAATTGCGCACGGGCGAAATAGGGCGAGCCCATCGCCTTCTGGCAGAGGCGGCAATGGCAGATGCGGACGTTGAGCGGCTCGCCCTCGGCCTTGAATCGCACCGCGCCGCACAGGCATCCGCCTTCCCGGATCATGCGACCCGCCACTCGGCGACCTGACGCGCCATGCTCCAGTTTAGCTTGTCGAGTTCGCCGTCCATGTCGGAACTCCTGCGTCTGGTGTTGGTGAAGGCGGCCCAGCAGAAGCCGCCATGGGTCCGTACCGCAATCGTGCTGGTGCCCGGCAGGCTGCCATTGTGCCACCAATTGTCTGACTTGTTGACACAGAAGCCTTTGGCGTAGTTGGGGCTGTCAGCGGGTGCGGTGGTCATGATCTCTATGGTGCGCAGCCGTAGGATGTTCACGGGCTTCGTGTAGCCGTCGACATGCATCAGAAACTGAACCAGATCCGCCGGCGTCGCGATCCAGCCGCCGTGGGAATCCATCCGCGGGACGTTCATGCCGTAGGGATTTTCGCCCTGGCCGTAATAGACGACTTCGCCGTCCTGGCGCTGCTCGCGCGTGTCGCGCGCGATGGTCATGTCGGTGACGCCGCAGCGTGCGAGCACCTCGCTGCGGACATGCTCGGCATAGGATTGGCCAGTGAGCTTCTCGATGACGCGCCCCAGCACGCAATAGCCGAAATTCGAGTAGGCGTAGCGTTGGCCCGGCAAGAGGTCCAGCGGCCGGTTGGCGAGCGTCCAGGTGATCAGCCCGGCATGATCCATCCGGGTATGCGTGAACATGGGATCGCGGTTGTCGTTGCTCCAGCCGCCGGCGGTGTGCGTCAGGAGATGCTCGAGCGTGATCTGGTCGATACCGGCAGAGTAGGGCGGCGGCCCGTATTCGGTGCCGAGCAGCGCGCCGGGGCCGAACACCCGGTCCGTCAGCTTGAGGCGGCCCGCCTCGATCAGGCGGAAGATCGTGACCGACGTGATCATCTTGCTGACGCTGGCAATCCGGAACAGATGCCGCGGCGTCACGGCCTCGTTCCGCTCGATATCGGCAACACCGAAGGCGTCCTCGTGGACAACAGTGCCGGCATAGCCGATCGCAAAGGACAGCGCCGGCACGCCATATCTGTCCATGAAGCTGTGCGCGAGCCGTGCCATGGCGTCGCGCTCGGCCGGCGACGGCGGGCCGATGTTCGCCGGGTTGGGCGTGAGTTGCGCAAGCGCATCGTGCGAAAGCAACGGCAGCGCGCTCGCCGCGAGCTTCACAAAATCACGCCGCCCAAACCGCATGGTGCGCCCCTTCGGACGGCCGTTGCCTCAGTACGTCGCCCGTCCGCCGGAGATATCAAACACCGCGCCGGTGGAGAAGGCGCAATCTTCGGATGCGAGCCAGCTCACCATCGCGGCTAGCTCTTCCACCAGCACAAAGCGCGCTTTCGGAATCTTCGACAGCATGAAGTCGATATGCTGCTGCGTCATCTGGTCGAAGATCGCGGTCTTCGCAGCCGCGGGCGTGACCGCATTGACGAGGATGTCATGTGCGGCCAATTCCTTGCCGAGCGACTTGGTCAGCGCGATCAGGCCGGCCTTGGAGGCCGAATAGTGCGAGGCGTTCGGATTGCCTTCCTTGCCGGCGATCGAGGCGATGTTGACGATGCGCCCGTATTTCTGCTTGAGCATCGCGGGCACGATCGCCTTGCAGACGATGAAAGGACCGTCGAGGTTGATGCGTAGAACTTTGCGCCATTCCTCGAGGTCGGTCTCCCAGACCGGCTTGTTGACCCCGGCAATGCCGGCATTGTTGACGAGGATGTCGATCTTGCCGAAGGCGGCAAGCGTCGCGTCGCGGGCCTGCTCGACGGCCGCGGTATCGGTGACGTCGACCTTGAAGACTTTTGTTTCGCCGCCAATTTCCTTTGACGTCTTCTCGGCCAGCGCGGCGTCGAAATCCCAGATCGCGACCTTGGCGCCGGAGGCGACGAAGCGCTGAACGATGGCGCGGCCGAAGCCCTGCGCGCCGCCGGTGACGATGGCGACACGGCCGTTGAGATCGATCTTGTTCATGCCAAATCCCCTTATCTGTCCCTCATGGTGAGGAGCGCGCACTTGCGCGCGTCTCGAACCATAGAGCCCGTGGCCTATCCCTCGAGACGGCGCTGACGCGCTTGCTCGGGATGAGGAGTGATCAGAGCATGTAGCCGCCGTCGACCACGAGGTCGACGCCGGTGGTGAAGGCGCTCTCGTCACTGCCGAGATAGACCGCCATGGACGCGATCTCGTCGGCGGTGCCGAGCCGGCCCATCTTCTGGCGGGAGACGAACATCTCCTTGCCCTGCGGTCCTTGCGCCGCGGCGCGGTCGAGCATCGAAGGCGTCTCGACGGTGCCGGGGCAGATGCTGTTGCAGCGGATGCCCTTGGTGATGAAGTCGAGCGCGACCGCGCGCGTCAGCAGCGACACGGCCGCCTTCGAGGCGCTGTAGACGTAGCGGTTGGCCGGCGGCCGCAGCGCCGCGCAGGAGGAGATGTTGACGATGCTGCCGCCGCCGCCGGCGAGCATGTCCGGCAGGAAGGCCCTGATGGTCCGGTGCATCGACTTGACGTTGAGGTCGAACGAGAAATCAAAATCCTCTTCCGAGCATTCGAGGATGGTGCCGTGGTGCACGAAGCCGGCCGCGTTGAGCAGGATGTCGACCTTGCCGACGCGCTTGGCGAAGGCGTTGACGTCGGCGGTGCTGCGCACGTCGAGCTTGGCGACCTCGGCGATGCCTTCCTTGGTCAGGCTCGCGATGCCGCTCTCGTTGATGTCGGTGGCGATGACGGTTGCGCCTTCACGCGCGAAGGCGACGGCGCATGCGCGTCCGATGCCTGCCGCTGCAGCCGTGACGACGGCGCGCTTTCCCTTGAGGCGGTCTGCCATTTTCTTCTTTCTCCTCGATGTGCTCAGTGCCGTAGCCCGGATGAGCGCGCGAGCGCGATATCCGGGAGCCGATGTCCCGGGTGTCGCTTCGCTCACCCGGGCTACGTGTTCCTAATTCAGTGATTATCCCGCGCCACACCAAAGCTGCCGGCGACGTTCTGGTAGCGCGTGGCGAGCTCCATGCAGGCGCCGGTCGCGTGCTGGCCGACGGTGTTGCGATAAAGCTCCTGCCACGGCGTCTGGTTCGGCGGATGCTTGAAGCCGCCATTGGCCTTGAGCTCGGCGTGGCGCTTCTTCACCTCGTCGTCCGAGATGAGAATGTTGGCGCTGCCCTTGTTCAGATCGACGCGCACCTTGTCGCCGTTCCTGAGGATCGCGAGCCCGCCATTGGCGGCGGCTTCCGGCGAAGCATTGAGAATCGAAGGTGAGCCCGAGGTGCCTGACTGCCGGCCGTCGCCGATGCAGGGCAGGGACATGATGCCGCGCTTGATCAGCGCCGCAGGCGGCTGCATGTTCACGACCTCGGCGCCGCCGGGATAGCCGATCGGGCCGGTGCCGCGGATGAACAGCACGCAGCGCTCGTCGATCTCGAGCGAGGGATCGTCGATCCGCTCGTGATAGTCCTCAGGCCCCTCGAACACGACGGCGCGGCCCTCGAAGGCATTGAGATCGGTCGGATTGCTGAGGTAGCGATCGCGGAATTCCTTGGAGATCACGCTGGTCTTCATGATCGCGGAATCGAACAGATTGCCCTTCAGCACCAGGAAGCCGGCGTCCTTCACCAGCGGCTTGTCGTAAGCCCAGATCACGTCGTTGTCGGGCTTTGGTGCATTGGCGCAATTCTCGCCGATGCCGCGTCCGTTGACCGTGACCGCGTCCTCGTGGATGCGCTTGTGCTTCATCAACTCGCGCACCACGGCCGGCACGCCGCCGGCGCGGTGGAATTCCTCGCCGAGATAGAAGCCGGCCGGCTGCATGTTGACCAGCAGCGGCACGTCGTGACCGACCTTCTGCCAATCGTCGATGGAGAGCTCAACGCCGATGTGGCGCGCCAGCGCGTTGATGTGGATCGGTGCGTTGGTCGAGCCGCCGATCGCCGAATTGATCACGATACAGTTCTCGAACGCCTTGCGGGTCAGGATGTCCGAAGGCTTGAGGTCTTCCCAGACCATGTCGACGATGCGTTTTCCCGTCTCGTAGGCGATCTGGCCGCGCTCGCGATAGGGGGCGGGGATCGCCGCACAGCCCGGAAGCGAGAAGCCGAGCGCTTCGGCGAGCCCGTTCATGGTGGAGGCGGTGCCCATGGTGTTGCAATGGCCGACTGAGGGCGCCGATGACGCCACGATCTCCATGAACTCTTCATAGTCGATCTCGCCGGCGGCGAGGCGCTCGCGCGACTTCCAGACGATCGTGCCGGAGCCGGTGCGTTCGCCATTGTGCCAGCCGTTCAGCATCGGCCCGCCCGACAGCACGATCGCAGGCAGGTTGACGGTCGCCGCCGCCATCATGCAGGCTGGCGTAGTCTTGTCGCAGCCGGTGGTTAGCACCACGCCGTCAAGCGGATAGCCGTAGAGGATTTCGACGAGGCCGAGATAAGCGAGGTTGCGGTCGAGCGCCGCGGTCGGGCGCTTGCCGGTCTCCTGGATCGGATGGGTCGGGAATTCCATCGCAATGCCGCCGGCCTCGCGGATGCCTTCGCGGACGCGGTGGGCAAGCTCGATATGGTGGCGGTTGCAGGGGGAGAGGTCGTTGCCGGTCTGTGCGATGCCGATGATCGGTTTGCCGGACTGGAGCTCGGCGCGGGTGAGACCATAGTTCAGATAGCGCTCCATATAGAGCGCGGTCATGCCCGGATTATGCGGATTGTTGAACCATTCCTGCGAGCGGAGGTGGCGGCGAGCGCCGTTGCCGGCGGGGGCATGCCCATTGGTTGGTTTTTTTGTCATTGGTTTCTCCTGCAATGCAAACGCACTGGCGTCCGTTTTATGGTATCGGCTTGTGCGATGCCCAACGGCGCGAGCGACGATTTGCCTGCCCGCTGGCGGGTCGTTTCCTCACAAATCCGATACTAGTCATGGCCGCTTGGTAACGCTACCATTTTGTTCGCAGCGCCTGTGCCTGAAGCGGCTGGCCGGTTGTCCGACCGCCGGGCCGACGAGCTTTGCCGCTCGATCACCTTGAAGCCGAGATCGAGCACCGGATGTTCCGGGCGCCGTCCGTCGATCGCGTCGATCAGCATGCTGGCGGCCGTGTTGCCCATCTCGTAGCGGTTGGTGCGCACGCTCGTCAGAGTCGGGACCGCGGAGGCCATGAATTCCAGATCGTTGAAGCCGACGATCGCGATCTGTTCGGGGATGGCGATCTCGCGGCGCCTGCATTCGAACAGCACACCCAGCGCGAGGTCGTCATTGGCGCAGAACACCGCATCCATGCCTGGCTCCCGCGCCAGGAGATCGGTGAACAGGGCGCCTCCGAGCGTCACCGAGGTCGGAGTCGCCGTCGTGACGACGAGGCGTTGCTCGAATAGTCCTGCGTCCTTCATGGCCGAGACGTATCCGTCGAGCCGCCGCTGTACCCGCGGATCCATCCGCGCGCCGACGAAGCCGATCTTGCGGTGACCTTGCGCGAACAGATGTGCAACCGCCGCACGGGCTGCGTCATAGTGCGAAAAGCCGATCATCATGTCGACCGGATGGGGCCCGATCTCCATGATTTGCACGATCGGGCAGTCGGCGGCATCGAGCATCGCGCGCGATTCCGTGGTCTGGTCGATGCCGGTGACGATCAGCCCGGCCGGCTTCTGCGCGAGAAACAGGCGCAGCAGCTTCTCCTCCTGGAGAATACTGTAGCGTGTGTTGGACAACTGGATCGAGTAACGGCTGTTTTCGGAGGCGTCGTAGATGCCGCGCAGCACGTCGGAGAACACATTATTGGTCAGTGACGGAATCAAGACACCGATCACCTCGGTGCGCTGCGAAGCCAACGCGCGCGCCGCCAGGTTCGGCACATAGCCGAGCTCCCTGGCCGCGCTCTCGACCCGTGTCCGTTTGGCGAGCGACAGCGCCTCGGGATTGCGGAAGAAGCGGGACGCTGTGATCGGGCTTACGCCGGCGAGCTCGGCGACTTCCGCCAGCCGGATTTTGCCTGACTTGGTGCGGTTTCGACCCATTTGCTGCTCTTAACACACTCACTGTCGCAAACAAAGGAACGTTGACAGCGCTACCAGCACGGACTAACCAAAGACAAATTGCCAAAACCGCACAAACTGCCGACAATGTCGCCCGCTAAGGTTGGGCTTCGTTCGGTGAAGTCTGAAAAAACAAGACGGTCGCGGCGCGAGATGCGTCGTGGACTTTCGAGGAGGGAGCTAGATGTCGTCTGTGCAAATCCGCGACGTGCGGAAATCGTTCGGCAATTTTGAAGTCCTGCACGGCGTTTCGATTCCGATCGAGGACGGCCAGTTCGTTGTCCTGGTTGGTCCCTCCGGCTGCGGCAAGTCGACGCTTCTGCGCATGCTCGCCGGTCTCGAGAATATCACCTCAGGCACGATCTCGATCGGCGACCGCGTCGTCAACAATGTCCAGCCGAAGGAGCGGGACATTGCGATGGTGTTCCAGAACTACGCGCTCTATCCGCACATGACGGTCGGCGAGAACATGGGCTTCTCGATGAAGCTGCGGGGCGAGAGCACCGAAGAGATCAACAAGCGCGTCAAGCGCGCCGCCGAGATCCTGGCACTGTCGCCGCTGCTCGAACGCTATCCGCGCCAGCTCTCCGGCGGCCAGCGCCAGCGCGTCGCCATGGGCCGCGCCATCGTGCGCGACCCGCAGGTCTTCCTGTTCGACGAGCCCTTGTCGAACCTCGACGCCAAGCTGCGCGTCGCGATGCGCACCGAGATCAAGGAGCTGCACCAGCGGCTGAAGACCACGACGGTCTACGTCACCCACGATCAGATCGAGGCCATGACCATGGCCGACAAGATCGTCGTCATGCATGACGGCATCGTCGAGCAGATGGGTACGCCGCTCGAGCTCTACGACAAGCCCGAGAACCAGTTCGTCGCCGGCTTTATCGGCTCGCCGTCCATGAACTTCCTGAAGGGGCATGTGCGCGTCAACGGCGTTGCGACCTTCGAGGGGCCGAATGGCGTGAAGCTGCCGCTCAGGAACGCGCCGGCGGCGTCCGACGGGCGTCCTGTCGTTTACGGCGTACGCCCAGAGCATTTCACCATCGCTGACGACGGCGCCGATGCCGAGATCGTCGTGGTCGAGCCGACCGGCTCGGAAACGCAGGTGTTTGCGAAGCTCGGTGGTGAGCAGGTCGTCGCGGTCTTCCGCGAACGTCACCAGTTCAACCCGGGTGACAAGGTCAAGCTGAAGCCCGATCCTTCCGTAATTCATCTGTTCGACGAGGCGACGGGCAAACGCGTGTAGCGACGCCGAAGAACTGCCCAAGCAGAACTGCCCAATAAAAGACGACCCAATACAAATATAAAATTTAGGGAGAGAACGATGAGCGATTTCGACAGGCGAAGTGTGCTTAAAGTCGGTCTGGGCGGCGCGGCGCTGCTGGCCGGCCCGGGCATCGTCCCGGTGCGCGCGGCGGAGTGGACCAACACGCCCGAGGCGAACGCCTCCATCCGCGTGCTGCGCTGGAAGCAGTTCATTCAGGCCGAGTTCGACAAATTCGCCGAGCAGACCAAGGCGTTTTCCGAGAAGACCGGCGTCAAGGTCAAGCTCGAGGCCGAGAGCTGGGAGGACATCCGCCCGAAAGCCGCGGTCGCCGCCAATGTCGGCGCCGGTCCCGACCTGATCATCGGCACGCTCGATGATCCCCACAAGTTCCCGGAAAAGCTGATCGACATGACTGACGTCGCCGACTATCTCGGCGCGCAATATGGCGGCTGGTATCCGGTTGCTGAACGCTACGGCAAGAAGGGCAACAGCTGGATCGCCATTCCCCAGGGCGCGACCGGCGGCTGCCTCAACTACCGCGTCAGTCACGTGAAGGCCGCCGGCTTCGATGAATTTCCCAAGGACACCGCCGGCTTCCTCAAGCTCTGCCAGGCGCTGAAGAAGAACAACACGCCGGCCGGCTTCGCGCTCGGCCACGCCACGGGTGACGCCAACGGTTGGTGCCAGTGGGCGCTGTGGGCCTTCGGCGGCAAGGTCGTCAACGAGAAGAACGAGGTCGTGATCGACTCGCCGGAGACGATCGCCGCGCTCGAATACGTCAAGCAGCTCTACGAGACCTTCATCCCCGGCGTGCTGTCGTGGAATGACTCGAACAACAACAAGGCGTTCCTCAACGGCGAGCTTAGCCTGACGCTGAACGGCATCTCGATCTGGACCGTCGGAAAGAACTCGACCGACCCGAAGCAGCAGGAGATCGCCAAGGACATGAACCACGCGCCGATGCCGATCGGGCCCGTGGGCGTGTCGACCGAGCAGCAGAACGTACTCGTCTATTACGGCTACAAGCACTCGAAGTATCCGAAGGCGGTCAAGGAATACATCAAGTTCATGATGGACAAGGCGAACTACGACGCCTGGGAGGTCTCCTCCAACGGCTACGTGTCGCCGCCGCTTCCGGCCTACAACGACAACCCGGTGTGGACCTCCGATCCCAAGATCACGCCGTATCGCGACTGCCTGAAGCGCTGCCGCGACAACGGCTATGCCGGCGATCTCGGCTATGCCTCCGCCGCCGTGATGGGCGACTTCGTCGTCGTCGACATGTTCGCCGAGGCGGCGTCGGGCTCCGTGACGCCGAAGGCGGCAGCCGCACGCGCAGCCGAGCGCGCCAAGCGCTACTACCAGGTCTGATCAGCTCCAATCTGCACGGCGTCCGGTTCGCCGGACGCCGCGACTTTTCGTCGAGGGGAATCCGACATGGCAGTTATGGCCGAGTCCACTGTCGCGCAGGCCAAGCGCAGCAGCTTGTGGACCAGAGCATTCGAGAGCCGGCATTTCCTCGGCGCGATGTTCATGGTGCCGGCGATCGCCATCCTCATTCTGTTTCTGGCTTACCCGCTGGCGCTCGGCTTCTGGCTCGGCATGACCGACACCAAGATCGGCGGTGCCGGACGCTACATCGGCTTCCAGAATTTCGTCTCGCTGGCGAAGGACTCGGTGTTCTGGCTGTCGGTGTTCAACACCATCTTCTACACGGTCGCCGCCAGCGCGGTGAAATTCGCCATCGGCCTTTACCTGGCGCTTCTGCTGAACGAGCGGCTGCCGATGAAGTCGATGATCCGGGCAATCGTGCTGTTGCCCTTCGTCGTGCCCACGGTGCTCTCTGCGATCGCGTTCTGGTGGATCTATGACAGCCAGTTCTCGATCATCTCCTGGGTGTTGATCAAGGCTGGCCTGATCACACGCTATATCGATTTCCTTGGCGATCCCTGGAATGCGCGCTGGTCGGTGGTCGCCGCCAATATCTGGCGCGGCGTTCCTTTCGTGGCGATCACGCTGCTGGCGGGACTTCAGACCATCTCGCCCTCGCTCTATGAGGCCGCCAATCTCGACGGCGCCACCAATCTGCAGCGCTTCCGCCACATCACGCTGCCGATGCTGTCGCCGATCATCGCGGTCGTGATGACGTTCTCGGTGCTGATGACCTTCACGGACTTCCAGCTCATCTACACCATCACGCGGGGCGGGCCGATCAACTCCACCCATCTGATGGCGACGCTGTCGTTCCAGCGCGCCATCACCGGCGGCAATCTGGGCGAGGGCGCGGCGATCTCGAACGCGATGATTCCGTTCCTGGTCGCGGCGATCCTGCTCAGCTTTTTCGGGCTTCAGCGTTCCCGCTGGCAGCAGGGCGGGAGGGACTGACCATGACCACAGCGGACGACCAAAGCGTCGGAATGGACTATCTGGAAAGTTTTCCGCGGAAGTTTTTTCGCGTCTACCTTCCGCTCGGCCTGATCATCTTCTTCCTGCTATTCCCGTTCTACTGGATGGCGGTCGCGACGTTCAAGCCGGACGCGGAGATGTACGACTACGAAAAGTACAATCCGTTCTGGATCGTGCATCCGACGCTTGAGCACATCAAGAAGCTGTTCTTCGACACCGACTATCCGCTCTGGATGTGGAACACCGTGATCGTCTCGGTGTCCTCGACCTTCATCTCCCTGTTCGCCAGCGTCTGCGCTGCCTATGCGATCGAGCGCCTGCGCTACAAGGGCTCGCGCTATGTCGGCCTTGCGATCTTCCTCGGCTATCTCGTGCCGCCCTCGATCCTGTTCATTCCGCTGGCGGCGATCGTGTTTCAGCTCGGGCTGTTCGACGGCAACCTGGCGCTGATCCTGACCTATCCGACCTTCCTGATCCCGTTCTGCACCTGGCTCCTGATGGGTTATTTCCGCACCATTCCCTATGAGCTGGAGGAGTGTGCGCTGATCGACGGGGCGACGCGGCTGCAGATTCTGATGAAGATCACGCTGCCGCTGTCGCTGCCGGGCGTGATCTCGGCGGGCATCTTCGCCTTCACGTTGTCCTGGAACGAGTTCATCTACGCGCTGACCTTCATCTCCTCGTCCGAGAACAAGACGATCCCCGTCGGTGCGATCACCGAGCTCGTCAATGGCGACGTCTATCATTGGGGCGCGCTGATGGCGGCGGCTCTGACCGGCTCGGTCCCCGTAGTTATCCTTTATTCCTTCTTCGTGGAGTACTATGTGTCGGCGATGACCGGCGCCGTGAAGGAATGATCGCGGGGCCCGCCTTGAGAGCGCGCCAGGACGAATCGCCGAAATCGGCGCGTTCCGGCCAATAAAAAGGAGTAGGCTCTTGCACATTCTGGTTCTGGGCGCCGCCGGCATGGTCGGCCGCAAATTGTGCGAACGGTTGTTGCGCGACGGCCGGCTTGGCAAGAGCGACATCACCAAGCTGACCATGCATGACGTGGTCGAGCCGAAGGCGCCGGAAAAAGCCGGTTTTGCCGTCGAGACGGTGTCGAGCGATTTCGCCATGCCGGGTGCGGCCGAAAAGCTGATCGCCGGCCGTCCGGATGTGATCTTTCACCTCGCCGCGATCGTCTCAGGCGAAGCCGAACTCGATTTCGACAAGGGCTACCGCATCAATCTCGACGGCACGCGGATGCTGCTCGATGCCGTCAGGCTCGCCGGCGGCGGCTACAAGCCGCGCGTGGTCTTCACGTCCTCGATCGCGGTGTTCGGCGCGCCGTTCCCCGATGCGATCGGCGACGAGTTCTTCCACACGCCGCTTCTGAGCTACGGCACGCAGAAGGCGATCGGCGAACTGCTGCTGGCCGACTATTCCCGCCGCGGCTTCCTCGACGGCATCGGCATCCGCCTGCCGACCATCTGCATTCGGCCCGGCCTGCCCAACAAGGCGGCATCGGGGTTCTTCTCCAATATTCTGCGCGAGCCGCTGGCCGGCAAGGAAGCGGTCCTTCCCGTGTCCGAGGACGTCCGCCATTGGCATGCCACGCCGCGCTCAGCCGTCGGCTTCCTGCTGCATGCCGGCACCATGGACCTCGCCGCGGTGGGGCCGCGCCGTAATTTGACCATGCCGGGCCTGTCGGCGACGGTTGGCGAGCAGATCGCTGCGCTGAAACGCGTCGCCGGCGACAAGGTCGCCGCCCGCATCAAGCGGGAGCCCGATCCCTTCATCGTCGGCATCGTCGGCGGCTGGCCGCGCAACTTCAATGCAAAGCGGTCGCTCGAGCTCGGCTTCACCACCGCCGAAAAGACTTTCGACGACATCATCCGCATTCACATCGAAGACGAGCTCGGCGGCAATTTCGTCGCGTGATCTCTGACTGAGCGGGTAAAGTGATGGCGAGCGTTGCTTGCATCGGCGAATGCATGGTCGAGCTCCGGCAGGCCCAGGGTGGACAATCCGGCGGGCAGGGTGGCGGCCTCTACTCGCGTGGATTCGGCGGCGACACTCTCAACACGGCCGTGTACCTCGCGCGGCTCGAGGTCAAGGTCGACTATTTCACCGCGCTTGGCGACGATGCCCTGAGCGATGAGATGATCGCGGCCTGGACAGCCGAGGGCGTCGGCACGAGGCGCGTCGCGCGGCTGCCGGGCAAGCTGCCCGGCCTCTACATGATCCAGCTGGACGCGAAGGGCGAGCGCCAGTTCTTCCACTGGCGCGACAGTGCGGCGGCGCGCCAGCTGATGAATCTGCCGGAGACGGACGATCTCCTCAACTCCCTGATGAGCTACGACATCGTCTATCTCTCTGCGATCACGCTCTCGATCTACGACGCGGCCGGGCGCGAGCGCCTGTTCGCGGCGATCAAGCGTGCGCGCCTGCTCGGCACCCGCTTCGTGTTCGACACCAATTTCCGCGCGCGGGGATGGCCGGATCGCGATGTCGCGCGCGAGGTGTTTTCGGCTGCTTTCGCGGCTGCCGACATCGTGCTGACCTCGACCGAGGATCTGCTCGCTCTCTATCCCGGCGAGAGCCACGAGCAGTTGATGGCGCGCATCCCGACCCCCGAGCTGGTGTTCCGGCTCGCGGAGCCGGTCAGCCTGCTGCGCTTTCCCGGGGGCCCCTACGAGATCCGCGCCGAGCCCATGACCAAGCCCGTGGTCGACACCACCGCGGCCGGCGACAGCTTTGCGGCGGCCTATATCGCTGCACGGCTCGCCGGTTCCGACCCGGTCGAGGCCGCCCAGGCCGGGCACCGCCTCGCCAGCCTCGTGATCTGCTATTCCGGCGCCATCATTCCGGGTTATGCCATGCCACCGAAGAAACGGCACCGGCCGGCGACCACGCGTCAAGCGACCAAGTGAAACGAAAGCCAAGATGACCACGACTGCCCAACAGAACCACCTCGCCGCGCTGTTCAAGGCCGCGACCGTCATTCCCGTCCTCACCATCGAGCGTATCCAGGATGCTGTGCCGCTGGCGCGTGCGCTGGTCGCCGGCGGCGTCCGCACGCTGGAGGTGACCATGCGTACCCCCGTTGCGATCGAGGCGGCGAGGGCGATGATGGCCGAGGTGCCCGAGGCGATCGTCGGCATCGGCACGATTCTCAATCCGGCCGACTTCACGCGTGTCGAGAAGCTCGGTGTTGCGTTCGGCATCAGCCCCGGCTTGACCCCGGACCTGTTGAAGGCCGCCACCCATAGCTCCTTGCCGTTTGCGCCCGGTATCGCCACGGCGTCCGAGCTGATGATGGCGCTGTCCTACGGCTTCGACATCGCAAAATTTTTCCCGGCCGAGCAGGCTGGCGGCATCAAGGGGCTGCGCTCTCTGGGTGGGCCGTTCCCGAACGTGCGGTTCTGCCCCACTGGCGGGGTCGGCGAGGCCAATGCGGCAACCTGGCTCGCGGAGCCCAATGTGGTCGCTGTCGGCGGTTCCTGGCTGTGCCCGACGGCGGAGATCAGGGCCGGGAACTGGGCCGGCATAACTGCCATCTGCCAGCGCACCCTCCAGGCGCTTAAACCCGCGTGAAGTCTTGCCATCCCTGAGCTAAGACTTAGGTCAGCAAGAGACCGCCAGGGAGAAAGACCATGACCGCCAGCATCGTCGGATGGGCGCATACGCCGTTCGGCAAGTTCGACACCGAGACCGTGGAAAGCCTCGTGGTGAAGGTCGCCAATGAGGCGCTGGCGGATGCCGGCATTTCGGCTGGCGATGTCGACGAGATCGTGCTCGGCCATTTCAACGCCGGCTTCTCGCCCCAGGATTTTACCGCCTCGCTGGTGCTCCAGGCCGACCCGCAGCTGCGTTTCAAGCCGGCGACCCGGGTCGAGAACGCCTGCGCCACCGGCTCCGCCGCCGTCCATCAGGGCGTGCGCGCGATCGCGGCCGGCGCGGCCAGGATTGTCCTCGTTGTCGGCGTCGAACAGATGACGCGCACGCCGGGGCCGGAGATCGGCAAGAATCTGCTCAAGGCGTCCTATCTGCCCGAGGACGGCGACACCGTCGGCGGCTTCGCCGGCGTGTTCGGCAAGATCGCCAGCTCCTATTTCCAGAAATACGGCGACCAGTCCGACGCACTGGCGCTGATCGCGGCCAAGAACCACAAGAACGGTGTCGCCAATCCCTTCGCCCAGATGCGCAAGGACTTTGGCTTCGAGTTCTGCCGCGCCGAGAGCGAGAAGAACCCCTACGTTGCCGGTCCCCTGAAGCGCACCGATTGCTCGCTGGTCTCGGACGGTGCCGCTGCCCTGGTGCTGGCCGACGCGGAAACCGCCAAGGGCATGAGCAAGTCGATCGGCTTCCGCGCCACCGCGCACGCCCAGGATTTCCTGCCGATGTCCAAGCGCGACATCCTCCAGTTCGAGGGCTGCACGGTCGCCTGGCAGCGCGCGCTGGAGAAGGCGGGCGTTACACTGTCGGATCTCTCCTTCGTCGAGACCCATGACTGCTTCACCGTCGCCGAGCTGATCGAGTACGAAGCGATGGGGCTGACGCCGAGGGGGCAGGGCGCCCGCGCCATCAAGGAAGGCTGGACGCTCAAGGACGGCAAGCTCCCGGTCAATCCGTCCGGCGGCCTGAAGGCCAAGGGCCATCCGATCGGCGCCACCGGCGTCTCCATGCACGTGATGACCGCGATGCAGCTCGCCGGCCAAGCGCCCGAGGGCATGCAGCTCAAGAATGCAAAACTCGGCGGCATCTTCAACATGGGCGGTGCGGCGGTTGCCAACTACGTCTCCGTGCTGGAGCCGCTGAAGTAAGCTCCGACCTTGTAGGGTGGGCAAAGGCGCAGCCAGCGCCGTGCCCACCATCTTGTTTGCGCTAGATCATGGTGGGCACGCTTCGCTTTGCCCACCCTACGGCACTGATTGATTCGCGGGACATGCATCATGAGCAATGACTACGAAGATTCGCTGTCGATGGACGCACTCAACGATCGCATCGCGATTCTCGAGGACAATATCCGCCAGCTCATCGAGCAGGCCGCGGCCGCCTCGGGTGAGCAGAACGAGTCGCGGATCGCAGACCGCATCAACCAGCAGAACGAGGAGCTCGACCGTCTCCTCAAGGTTCGCGAATCCCGTCAGAAGAAATAGCCCTTAGCGGCCGGCGCATGCGGCCATACGCCGGCCGCCCTTGCGCATGCGCCGCCGCTGCCGTTAGCTGGACCGAAATCGCAGGGCTCGCTTGAGCCCGCGCAATCGGGAGTGAACGATGGGGCCGCTGAAGGGCATCAAGGTCGTCGACATGACCACCGTGTTGATGGGTCCCTATGCGACCCAGATGCTCGGCGACTATGGCGCAGACGTCATCAAGGTGGAGTCTCTGGACGGTGACGTCACCCGCCTGATCGGTCCGATGCGGCACGCCGGCATGGGCCCGGTGTTCCTCAACACCAACCGCAGCAAACGCTCGATCTGCCTCGACCTGAAGAAGCCCGCCGGCCGCGAGGCCGTGCTGCGCTTGCTGAAAGACGCCGACGTTCTCGTCTACAACGTCCGCCCGCAGGCGATGGCGCGGCTTCAACTGGGCTATGACGTTGTTTCCAAGATCAATCCGCGTCTGGTCTATGCCGGCGTGTTCGGCTTCGGCCAGGACGGGCCGTATGCTGTAAAACCCGCCTATGACGACCTGATCCAGGGCGCCACCGCGCTGCCGGCCTTGATGGCGCAGACGGGCGACGGCGTGCCGCGCTATGTGCCGAACGCACTGGTCGATCGCATCGTCGGCCTCACCGCCGTGGGCGCGATCTGCGCCAGCCTCGTGCATCGCGACCGCACCGGACGCGGCCAGCGCGTCGACATCCCGATGTTCGAGACCATGGCCGGCTTCGTCATGGGCGACCACATGGGCGGGCTCACCTACGAGCCCCCGCTCGACAAGGGCGGTTACGCCCGCCACCTCTCGCGCGATCGCCGGCCCTACAAGACCTCGGACGGTTATCTCAGCGTCATCGTCTACAACGACAAGCAGTGGGAGAACTTCTTCAAGGCGACGGGACGCGACGACCTGCGGGCCGACGCGATGTTCGCGACATTCGCCGGCCGCGCCGCCAATATCGATGTCGTCTATGCCGAGCTCGCGCGCATCTTCGAGACGCGCAGCACCGAGGAATGGATCGACCTGCTGACCAAGGCGGACGTGCCCGTGATGCCGATGCACGACCTCGCGTCGATGCTGCACGATGAGCATCTGGAGGCGACCAACTTTTTCCCGGTGGTGAACCATCCAACTGAAGGGCCGATCCGGAGCATGAGGGTGACGGCGACCTGGTCCGAGACCGGGGCCGAACCGGTGCGGCTCGCGCCGCAGCTCAACGAGCACGGCGCGGAAATCCTGCGTGAGATCGGCTATTCCGCCGACGAGATCGACGCCATGGTCCGCGATGGCGTCACCCGTTCGCCGCCCCGGAATGACGATGCACTGGTGCGCCCATGAGCTTTATCACCGGCGTCGGCCTCACGCCTTTCGGCAAGCACGAAGGCTCGTCCTCGCTGGACCTGATGAGTAAGGCCGCGCAGGCCGCGCTCGACGATGCCGGGCTCGAGCGCGCCGAGATCGACGGCATCCTCTGCGGCTACTCCACCGTTTCGCCGCACATCATGCTGGCGACCGTCTTTGCCGAGCATTTTGGCATCCGCCCCAGTTACGCCCATGCCGTCCAGGTCGGCGGCGCGACCGGGCTCGCGATGACCATGCTCGCCCATCATCTCGTCGAAGCAGGCGTCGCCCGCAATGTGCTCGTCGTCGCAGGCGAGAACCGTCTCACCGGGCAGAGCCGCGATGCCTCGATCCAGGCGCTGGCGCAGGTCGGCCATCCCGATTACGAAGTGCCGCTCGGACCGACGATTCCCGCCTATTACGGCCTGGTCGCGAACAGGTACATGCACGAATACGGCGTGACGGAAGAAGACCTTGCCGAATTCGCGGTGCTGATGCGCACCCACGCCTGCACTCATCCCGGTGCGCAATTCCAAGATCGCATCGAGGTCGCCGACGTCATGGCCTCGAAGCCCGTGGCGATGCCGCTGAAGCTGCTCGATTGCTGCCCGGTGTCCGACGGCGGCGCAGCCTTCGTCGTTAGCCGCGAGCGGACCGGAGAGGCCGGCGTGCGCATTCGCGGCTGTGCCCAGGCCCATACCCATCAGCACGTCACTGCAGCGCCCGCCCTGAGCGAGCTCGGCGCGGAGATCTCCGTCGGCCGCGCCAAGGAGGCGACCGGCCTTGCGATCTCCGACGTGCGCTACGCCGCGATCTATGACAGCTTTACGATCACGCTCGCGATGCTGCTGGAAGACCTTGGCCTTGCTGGCCGGGGCGAGGCAGCCGCGCGCGTGCGCGCAGGCCATTTCAGCCGCGACGGCGCGATGCCGCTGAACACCCATGGCGGCCTGCTCAGCTACGGTCATTGCGGCGTCGGTGGCGCGATGGCGCATCTTGTCGAAACGCATCTGCAGATGACGGGGCGGGCGACGAATCGTCAAGTGCGTGACGCCTCGATCGCGCTCCTGCACGGCGACGGCGGCGTGCTGTCGTCTCACGTCAGCATGTTCCTGGAGCGGGTGCGATGAGCGAGCGAATCGCGGATTGGACCCAAGGTGTGCAAGTCATCACCTTTCAGACCTGCACCTCCTGCAGCCATGTGCAGTATTTCCATCGCGCCTTCTGCGCCGCCTGCGGTGCGCCCGATCCGCGCGAGCAGCGTGCCAGCGGCAAGGGCAGGGTCTACGCGACGTCGCTGGTCTGCCGCGCCGCGACGCCTGAGACGCGGTCGCACGTGCCCTTCAACATCCTGCTGGTCGATTGCGCCGAGGGTTTTCGCATGATGGCGCATGGTGAGAATGATCTCGCCATCGGCGATGAGGTCAGTGCGAGCTTCAAACCGTTCGCTGGCAGGCTGGTGCCGTTCTTCGCCAAAGATGGATAGTGAAATTTGGATGCTCGAATGTAGCCCGGATGGAGCGCAGCGAAATCCGGAATTTTCACCTCACCGATAGACTTTCCCGATTGCGCTTCGCTCCATCCGGGCTACTGCAAAGCCAGCGGTGGGATTCGTCATTCGGGGGCGGTCCTGAGAGACCGAGCCTGGAACGGGAATTCTGGGCCTGGCCTGTGCGAGGGCCACCCCGGAATGACGAAAGCTCTCACCCGACTCTTAACTAGCGCCCGTAGAACAGGATGCTGGCGATGACGAGCATCGCCATCACCGCCAGCATATGCGCGAGCGCCTCCGAGGCCGCCCCCTTGGTGGCTTCCTTCATGCCATTTTCTCCCTAGACTTGGGCGTGACTCATCGATGCGCGGTTAGCGCCCAACGGCCAATTGTTTTTACTCGGAACACCCCTTGCGAGTATCCGCCGCGATCAAGTCCCCACGCGGCGAATATCGACTGTACCAAGGTCGTTCAGCAATGCGGCGGCATTTTGACTCGATGTTGTTGCTCCTGCGGACGCGCAAGAATACAGTTTCGTGGAACTTTCGCCGCTAACGACAAAAAGCATTAAAGGCTTAGGGAAAAACTTCAGGAAAATCATGGCCCGCATCAACTACAGCGACCCGTCCAAGGCATCCGACCGCACCCGCGAGATCCTCGACAAGAACCGCAACGCCAACATCTTCCGGATGATGTCGCATTCGCCGAGCTATTTCGAGCAGTACTGCCGGCTCGGCGGCGCCATCCGTCACAAGGGCGAGCTCGATCCGATCGTGCGCGAACTCGCGATCACCCGCACCGGAATTTTGTGCGAGGCGCCGTACGAGATCGTCGCGCACAAGCGCATCGGCAAGAATGTCGGCGTCACCGACGAGCAGAACGAAGCGCTCGAGAACTGGCAGGACGCCAAGTGCTTCGACGAGGTGCAGCGTGCCGCGCTCGCCTTCACTGACGAGATCGTGAAATTGAACAAGCCGACCGCGGCGATCTTCAACGCGATCGCATCGAAGCTGACACCCGCCGCACTCGTCGAGTTGCAGCTTTCGGTCGGCTTCTACATCATGACGTCAAAGTTTTTGGAGACGTTTGAGATCGATCTTCAGCCGGTCACGGAAGTGGTTGGCTGATCCAAAGCCGCGGCGAGGGATGCCGATGACGATCGATGAATATGCGGCCTGGGCCGCCACCGTTGCAAAAGTCGATGAGCATCCGTCCAACGAACGGCTGTCCTATCTGGGCCTCGGTCTCGCCGGCGAATCCGGCGAGGTCGCCGAGCACATCAAGAAGCTGCTGCGCGATGACTGGCTCGACCAGGCAGGCCTCGTCGAAGAGCTCGGCGATGTCATCTATTACTGGGCCTGCCTATGCGCAGCGACCGGCCAGCAGCCGTCCGAATTGCTCAAGGCGAGTGCGGCCAAGATTAATCGGCGGATCAGTGAGGCGGCGGGCCGCTAGGCCGCTCAGGTCGAGGTCAAGATATCCACCCTGGCGTTGGCGACGATCAGACGGTCGGCGAGAAGCTGCGCAAGATTGCGCATGATGCGTTCGCTGGCGTGCGGGTGCTGCTTGCGGAAGCGCTCGAACGCTTTCAGGGGCGCTTCGAACGCGGTCGCTGCCATGTCCACGAACACGTCGGCGGAGCGAGTGGTCTCGATCAGGGCCATTTCGCCGAAGGCCATGCCGGCGGTGAGCGTCGCCAGCCGCACGCCGTCGGGCAGCGTGACATGCACGGCGCCGCTGCGCAGGAAGAACAGAGCATCGGCGGGATCGCCCGTGGTGAGGATCTTTGTCCCGGATTGATAGGTCCGGATCGTGCAGATCGAGGCGAGGTCGGTCAGCTCTTCCTCGCTCATGCCGGCCAGCAGCGGCTGTTCGGCAAGCTCGGTGGTCTCGTGGAAATCGATCGAGCCTCCGTACCGATAGATGATCTGGTCTTCGGCCCATTCGATCGCGGTGTCGAGCAAATAGAAGTCGCGGACGTTCTTGAGCTCGGCGGTCCATTCCCGCAGGCTGTCCCATTCCTTGGAGGCGCGCCTGACGCCGGACAGTACGACGGTCACATTCAGCGCCGCCAGCTCCTCGAACGCTTCGGCTACCAGCCGCGCCCCGGCGCGGGTGGTGGAGGTGACGCGGTGGAGATCGAAGATCACGAATTGCGGCCGCGGCCGGCCCGCAAGGCGGCGCGAGACATAGTCGACCGCCGACAGCGACAGTGTGCCGACCAGCTCGATGATCCGCACCTCCTGCTCATGCGCCGCGAGAATATCGCGCTCCTGTGGGCGGCGCACGCGCCGCGACGGGCTCTTGCCGATGTCGTAATCGGCGATGACGGCATTGCGCGCATCGTCACTGCGGTTGAGCATGTGCAAATCGTAGTGCGAGGACAGCGCCTCGCAGACCTTGATGCCGCGCACGCTGTTGCCATGCTTGTCGAGCCTTGGCGAATAGCTGCCGAGCCCGAGGCGCGCGGGGAGGGCTGCGAGAATTCCGCCGCCGACGCCGCTCTTGGCGGGGATGCCGATCCGGTAGATCCATTCGCCGGCATAGTCGTACATGCCCGACGACGTCATCACCGACAGCGTGCGCGAGATTGCGTAAGGCGTCAGCACCTGCTCGCCTGTGACCGGGTTGACGCCGCGGTTGGCGAGCGTTGCCGCCATCACCGCGATGTCGCGCGCGGTGACCAGCACCGCGCATTGCCGGAAATAGACGTCGAGCACGGCAGCGACATTGTCCGAGATCACCGCGTTGGTCTTGAGGAGATAGCCGATGGCGCGGTTGCGGTCGCCGGTCTGGCTTTCGGAAGCGTAGACGGCCTCGTCGACGGCGAGGTCGCGGCCGGCAAAACGACTGAGCGCGAGGCGAATTTGCTCGAAGGCGTCCGTACCCTTGCTGTCGTGGATCAGCCCCGTGCAGGCGATCGCGCCGGCATTGACCATCGGGTTGAACGGATGGTTCTCCGAGTTGAGCCGGATCGAGTTGAAGGGATCGCCTGAAGGCTCGACGCCGATCGCGCTCTCGACCCTGTTTGCGCCGAGCAGGTCCAGCGCGAGTGCGAACACGAACGGCTTTGACATCGACTGGATGGTGAAGGGCGCCCTGGAGTCGCCGACCTCGTAGACATGACCGTCCAGGGTCGCGAGGCTGATGCCGAAACAGGCAGGATCGGCCTTGCCGAGCTCGGGAATGTAGTCGGCGACCGCGCCCGAGGTCTCCGCCGAGAATTCGCTGAGGCAATTGTCCAGAAACCGCAGCAAAGGCGGCTTGGAGCGGGTCCAGGCGGTGGCGAGAGGCGAAAGCTGTTTCATCGCCTCTCTTTGTGCAACGCAATCAGGGCACGCGCAACCCGTCCGGCACCATGGTCTGCCGCCGGACCAGCAGCAGGGCGAGCAAAACCGTGGGGACGAGGATGGCGAGGCCGAGCAGCGTCACCTGCATCTGCGACAGCGGCATGATGCCGCCGCCGGGGGTGGCCACCACGAACCCGCCGATCACCAGCAGTACGCGGATCGGCCATTCCAGCGCACCGGCGCCGCGGAGATCGCCAACGAAGGGCTGGTAGCCCTGAATGCCGCCGCAGATGAACAGCGTGCCGAACGCCGCGAGCGCCATCAGCCCGAGACCGGCGAGATAGGGGCTCGGCCCCTGCAGCACCAGCGCGGGATTGAGCACGAAGAAGAACGGGATGAAATAGATGATGCTTCCGACCCACATCGATTCCCAGCCCGTCTTCATCGCCGGCGAACCGGCAATGCCTGCGGCCGCGAACGAGGCGATCGCGACCGGCGGGGTGATCGACGACAGCATGCCCCAGTAGAAGATGAACATGTGCACGGCCATCTTGTTCAGCCCGAGTTTCTCCAGCGCCGGTGCGACCAGGATGGCGAGGAAGATGTAGCAGGCCGTCGTGGTCAACCCGAGGCCGAGGATCAGGCTGGTGAGGGCGCACATGCCGAGCAGCAGGAACGGATTGTCACCCGCAATGCGCAGCAGGTCGTTGGCAAGGCTCGACACCACGCCTGTCATCGAGAAGGCGCCGATCAGCAGGCCGCAGCCGGCGAGGATGCCGACAAGCTCGACGAAGGTGCGGCCGTTGACCTCGAGGAATTTGCCGATGGTCGCGACAGTCCAGCGCGTGTCCTTCGAGAACAGCTGGTTGAGGACCAGAAGCAGGGCGGTAGCGTAGAACGGCGCATGGCTCTCGCGCTTGAAGTAGAGCAGCATCACGATCAGCAGCGCGATGACGAAGACGTAGTACCAGCCGTCCTTGATTGTATCCATGACCCGCGGCAGCTCCGCGCGCGGAATGCCCTTCAGCCCGTGTCGTGCGGCGTAGGAATCGACCTGCATGAACAAGCCGATGTAATAGAGCGCGGCGGGAATGATGGCCGCAATCGCGACGTCGGCGTAGCTGACATTGAGGAACTGCGCGATCACGAACGCGGTCGCACCCATCACCGGCGGAGCCAGCACCGCGCCGGTCGAGGCACACGCCTCGATCGCGCCGGCGTAGGAGGCGCGGAAGCCGCTCTTCTTCATCACCGGAATGGTCATGGTGCCGGCGGTGAGCACGTTGGAGATGATCGAGCCCGACATCATGCCGAGCAGGCCGCTGGCGAAGATGCAGACCTTCGCCGCGCCGCCGCGGAAGGTGCCGCACAGCGCGAAGGCGAGATTGATGAAGAACTTTCCGGCGCCGGTCATCATCAGCGCCGTGCCGAATACCAGGAAGCCGATCACGGTGTCGGCAAACGCCTGGATGGGAATGCCGAGCAGGCTCTCGCCCGACAGCACGTGATAGGCGGTCGCCTGCTCCAGCGTCGATTGTGTGCCGCGGAACGGCCCGAGCCAGCTGGATTCCGCGAACAGCGGATAGATGGTGAAGGGGAGCACGCTCAGTAGCAGGCTCCAGCCCCCGGTCCGCCGCAGCGCCTCCATCAGCATCACCCACATCACGAGACCCGCCGCGGTCACGCTGTTCGGCGCGCCGCCGAATTCCCAGCCGGCCTCCGCGGCTTTGCGGACGTTCAACATCAGCAGCAGCGCCGCGGCAAAAGTTGCGACGAAGCAGAGAAGGTCGTACCAGGGAATGCGGTCGAGCGGCGCGCGCGGGGTTCCCGGGAAGATCAGGAACGTGAACGGCAGCATCAGGGCGATCAGGAGATAGAAATACTCCGTGTTGAGCTGGGTGTAGCCGACGAAGAAGCGCAGCGAGAATTGCTGGTTGATGCAGAGCAGGATGGTCGCGGCGGTCGCGACGACGAGCGTCCAGCGCCACGCGCCGCGCAAGCTTCGCACGCGCGTGACCTCCGCTTCCTGCATGTTGGCGGCGGCGCCATGCGGGTCCTCGAACACGATCC
The DNA here is from genome assembly GCF_040548425.1 of Bradyrhizobium sp. i1.15.2. NCBI lineage: Bacteria > Pseudomonadati > Pseudomonadota > Alphaproteobacteria > Hyphomicrobiales > Nitrobacteraceae > Bradyrhizobium > Bradyrhizobium sp. i1.15.2. The sequence continues at coordinate 230,299 of NZ_JBEPRQ010000007.1, forward strand.
GCTTGCCCTCGTCCTGCGGAGCGGTGGACTCTGAAGCAGACATGATCGACCCCGCGCGTGGGTTGCTAAGTGCTGACGAATGCGAATGGGTTGAAGCGGTCGGGCCGTGGGCTCCTCAACCTCTCCCGCTTGCGGGAGAGGTTGCGCCGAAGGCGCGGGTGAGGGCTCTCTCCTCTGGGGGAATCCCAACGTTGAGGCACCCTCTCCCCAACCCTCTCCCGCAAGCGGGAGAGGGAGCGCAGCTCGCGCGTGGCAACCATCAGGCCCATCGCGAAATTATTCCTCGAATCCGTTCGGCATGTCGGCCTTCGCAAGCGCTGCGGCACGCGCTTTCATCCAGCCGTCGAGAAACGCCTTGTCATCCGCAGGCGGGTTGGACTTTCCGTAGTCGGTCCACGCTGCGCCAAGCACCTCCTGGCGCTTGATCAGTCTGTTGTTGTGCGTGTCCTGCGCGTCGCTCCATTGCCCGGCTTCCTTCAGCGCCTTTACCGCGCCGGGATGCACCGGCACCACCCAGTTCTTGGTCTGGCGATCGGCCGCAAGCCCGCCGGCGCCGGGTGCGGCGTCCTTGTAGGAATCGTAGTTCACGATCATCGCTTTGGTGATCGCATAGACCTGGTCGGGGGCTTGCGAGGCGTAGGCGACGAAAATCGGGTAGGGGTAGTTGCCGAGCTCGATCGGTTTGTCCGGCGAGATGCCGGCGCCGCAGGTCGCGGTCTGCGGGAAGAAGAACGAGCCGACCTTCTGCATCCGCGCCCAGCCTTCCTTGTCCTTGGCGGGCAGTGGCGGCCAGATCAGGCCGCGCGGCGAGGTCTCGGCTTCCTTGGCGGGGCCGGTGATGGTGGTGCCGAAGGCTGCGTCGGTGTCGTTGTTGATCAGGCCCTTCCACATCGCGCCGTAGCTTGCGAACTCGACGACCTTGACGTCCTTCTGCGTCAGGCCGGCGAAGGCGAGCACCGCGAGCGAGTTCTGGTTCAGCGCCGGCGAGCCGACGACGAAGCCGACGCGCTTTCCCTTGAGGTCCTTGAGCTCCTTCACGCCTGTGTCCGCGGCCACGCCGAGCGTGCCGCAATTGCAGTCGACGGATGAGAGCATGATCTGGAGCGGTTGCGGGCCCCATTCCCTGGAGCCGAACTCGAACACGCCTTCCTGCGCGAAATAGGTACCCGATCCCATCGCGGAAGAAACCGCGCGCTTGGCGCGCAACGGCGCGAGACGCGCGACGTCGTTGCCTGCGGGGAGCACGCGCACGTCGGTTGAGTATTTGTCCTTCATCATTTTGCCGACGCCGACCGCGATGTTGAAGCCGGCGGTGCCGGTGTCATAGGCCGTGAACGTCAATGTCGCCGGCAGCTTGATGTCTTCGGCGGCTGCATAGCGTGTAGACGCAAAAGAAAGGCCCGCGACCAAGGCAGGCGCGAGCATGACCAGCCCACGACGCATGTTTCCCTCCAATGATCCTCGCGTTTGCCGCGACGATTTTCTTTCTTTGTTTGAAACAGGTTTTGTTTGAAACAGATCATGTCATCGCGATCAGGCGATGGCAACGCCGTAGCGCGAACGCCGCAATGAGGCTGACAGATTGTCGCGGAAACGACGGATAATGCAGTCAGTTCGCGACGATCGCGATCGCCTGTCCCTCGGCAACGACGTCATCGAGCTTCACCAGAAGCGATGTGATCTCGCCGCTCACAAGAGAAAGCACAGGTATATCTCCATCTTCATCGCTTCGACCACCACAATCTCATCGCCATCCGCAACGGTTCCTCCAACTTGCACGGGAGTTGCGCAGACGCGTCCCGCGATATCCGTGACGATCTTAATTTCTGGCATGCCATCGCCTTTTTGTTGTGGTCGCAAAATGCCTGAGGTAGTTTCTTCTGCAAGCGGAATTTAATTCCGCACAGCGGAACAAGCGGTAGGGATCATGGGACGACGTTCAGAGCGGTTGAGTAGGCAAGGTGCGCTCGCTGGCGAAGCCGGTGAGGGTGATGTCATCCAGGTGGTCTCGCGCGCGTTCGACGTGTTGCGATGCTTCGAGGGCCACGATAGCAGGCTCGGCAATCTCGAAATTTCAAACCGCTGCGGCCTGCCGCGCTCGACCGTGTCGCGGCTCACGCACACGCTAACGCGGATGGGTCAGCTCGTGTACCTGCCGCGCGATCAGAAATACCGCATCGGTCCAAGCGCTGTGGCGATGAGCGCCTCGATGATGAAGGGCGCGCAGCTGCGCAGCATGATCCGTCAGCGGCTCCAGGAAGTCGCTGAGCAATTGCCCGGCACGGTCGGCTTCGTCGTCCCCGATCGCTTCCATCTGGTCTATCTCCAGTTCGCGCGTTCGGCGACTGCACTGGGCCTGCACGAGGGCACCGGCAGCCGAATCTCGATGGCCTCCACTGCTGCGGGCGCAGCCTACACCGCGGCATTGGCGCCCGAGGTCGGCGATGCCTTCATCGCGGACATGGAGCGGGAAGCTCCCGAGGCTGCAAAGATCCTCAAGCCCCGCATCGAGGCCAACCGGCAGTCGCTGCATGAGCGCGGCTATGTCGTGGCCTGCGGCTTGTGGAGCCCGCACATCAACGGGCTCGCGGTGCCGATCTGGTCGCCGCAGTACCAGACCTTCGTTGTCATCACGATCGGTCTGCTCTCGGCGATGTATGACGAGCAGCGTCTGCATGCCGAAGTCGCCCCGTTGATGGTCGCGCTCGGCCGTTCGCTCGGCAGCCTGATGGACGGCGCAGAGGGCGACGTCTTCAACGCCCGCATCCCGCGTAAACCAGTCGCCATGGCCGTCCATAACAATAACAAGCCGATCAATTCGGAGGGAGTGAATGAACTGGAAGCCGGAACTCGACGAGCTCGCCCGGCGCGAAGCCTTCGCGCGGGAGATGGGCGGCGTTGACAAGGTCAAGCGTCAGCATGACCAGGGCCGACTGACTGTTCGGGAACGTATCGACAGACTGACCGACAAAGGCAGCTTTCACGAGATCGGCGCCGTCTCCGGCGTCGGCGAATACGATTCCAGTGGCGAGTTGCAGAAATTGAGGCCAGCGAACTGCGTGTTCGGCCGCGCGCGCGTCGAGGGCCGCACCGTCGTCGTGGTCGGCGACGATTTCACCGTGCGCGGCGGCTCGGCGGATGCGTCCATCTCCGCAAAACCGCTGATGGCGGAGGAGATGGCGCATGATCTCCGCCTGCCCATCGTCCGCATCATCGAAGGCTCCGGCGGCGGCGGCTCGGTCAAGACCATCGAGACCAAGGGCGCGGCGAACTTGCCGGGTGGCATCGGCGGCACACGCTGGTATCGCTTCACAACGGAGAATTTGTCGCGCGTGCCCGTGGTCGCGCTCGGCCTCGGCTCGGTCGCAGGGCTCGGTGCCGCGCGTCTTGCCGCCAGCCACTATTCCATCATGACCCGGAAGTCCGCGATGTTCGTCGCAGGCCCGCCGGTGGTGAAGGCGCTGGGGCAGGACCTCTCGAAGGAAGAGCTCGGCGGCGCCGACATCCAGACCCGCGCCGGCGCGGTCGATCATGCCGTCGACACCGAGGAGGAGGCCTTTGCCTGCGCGCGGCGATTCCTATCTTATCTGCCGTCGTCGGTTGACGGGCTGCCGCCGACCTTGCCCTGCACCGACAATCCGGAGCGCACCGAAGAGGCGCTGATGAGCGCAGTGCCGCGTAATCGCAAGCAGGTCTACAAGATACGGCCGATCGTCGAACAAGTCGTGGACAAGGGCTCGTTTTTCGAGGTCGGCAAGAATTTCGGCAAGCCGATCATTGTCGGTCTCGCGCGGCTCGAGGGCAGGGCGGTGATGGTGCTTGCCAGTGACAGCTTTCACTATGGCGGCTCCTGGACGGCGGACGCCTGCCAGAAGGTGGTCCGCTGGGTCGACTTCGCCGAGACCTTCCATTTGCCGATCGTCTATCTCATGGACTGCCCCGGCTTCATGATCGGGCTCGATGCGGAGAAGGCGGCCACCATCCGCCATGGCGTTCGCGCCATGGCCGCGGTCAACCAGACCACGGTGCCCTGGTGCACGGTGATCCTGCGCAATGCCTTCGGCGTCGCCGGCGTGGTGCATCAGCCGGCCGACCGCTTCTCGATCCGCTACGCCTGGCCGTCGGCCTATTGGGGCTCGCTCCCACTGGAAGGCGGCATCGAAGCCGCCTACCGCGCGGACATCGACGCGGCCGAAGACAAGGCGGAGAAACTGAAAGAGATCGAGGACCGCCTTAACAAGCTGCGCTCGCCGTTCCGCTCCGCCGAAAAATTCTGGGTCGAAGAGATCATCGATCCCAGGAAGACGCGGTCGCTGCTGTGCGAGTTCGCGCGGCTGGCGGAGCCATTGCGAAAGCCAGGGCCGCCGGGGAATTTTTCGATCAGGCCGTAGCTTCAGCGGCCCCTGCGAGCCGCGGATGCCGACCTCAGCCCAATTGCATTTGGGCAAAATTGATCTAGCGCAACGCCACGCGTCCCATTGTCTGCAAGCGTCTCGTTTGGAACGAGGGAGAGACGTCATGACAAATGCGGGTAACGCGCTGCTTTGGACGGCTATATTTTTCTGTCTGTCGTTCGCTGCAATTTTTGTAGTCTGGTTTGCCGAGCGGTTGCGCGCGGGCTTCGTGAGGAAGCCGTAAAGCGCCCTGGGTTCGCCCCCTCGTCACCTGCTGACCGGACGGCGGATGCCTGCCGCCGGGCGGTGCCTTCGGCGTCGCCGGCATCTGTGCTCGCGCTTTGCCGTGGCAGCGATGACGTGACCTCAAAACAATAACGCGCTACGCTTCCCGGGCAAGAACAAGGGAAGCGCCAATCGTGTACGACTTCATTATCGTGGGCGGCGGCTCGGCGGGGTCCGTGCTGGCCCACCGGCTCTCGGCGAGGAGCGCCAACAAGGTCCTGCTCTGCGAGGCGGGACAGGACACACCGCCCGGAGACGAGCCGGCCGAGATCAGGGACAGCTATCCGGGGACGGCCTATTTCGATCCGCGCTTCCACTGGACCGAGCTCAAGGTCACGACCCAGATCGTCAGCCACAACAATCCGAACGAAGGACGTCCGCCCTTACGCAAATACGAGCAGGCACGCGTGCTTGGCGGCGGCTCCTCGATCAACGGCCAGATGGCCAACCGCGGCGCGCCGACCGACTACGACGAATGGGACGCGCGCGGCGCTGCGGGGTGGAGCTGGAACGATGTGCTGCCCTTCTTCAAGAAGGTCGAGCGCGACCTCGATTTCGACGGTCCCTACCACGGAAAGGACGGCCGGATCCCGGTCCGCCGAATCCCCAGGGAGCACTGGACGCGGCATTCGCAGGCGTTTGCGCAAGCCTTCCAGCAGGCCGGACATCAGTTCCTGCCCGACCAGAATGGCGAATTCGTCGACGGGTTTTTCCCGGTGACGCACTCGAACCAGGCCGAGCAACGCGTCTCGGCTGCCATGGGCTATCTCGATCGCGACACGCGCAAGCGCGCCAACCTCACGATCTCCACCAACACGCAAGTCAGGGAATTGCTGTTCGAAGGCACGCAATGCGTCGGCGTGAAGGCTGTGGTCGACGGACGAGAGCAGGAATTCCGCGCCCGCGAGATCATTCTCTCCAGTGGCGCCATCCATTCACCGGCGCATCTGTTGCGCGCCGGCATCGGCCCGGTCGGTCACCTCAAGGATATGGGCATTCCCGTGCTAATGGGGCTGCAGGGCGTCGGCCAGCGCCTGATGGATCATCCCTCGATCTCGCTGTCGTCCTTTGTCCGCCGCGGCGCGCGGATGAACGAGCACACCAGGCGACACATGCAGCTTGGCCTGCGTTACTCGTCCGGGCTCGAAGGCGTACCGAAAGGCGACATGTTCGTCGTCCTGCTCAGCAAATCGGCCTGGCACGCGGTCGGTGAGCAGATCGGATCGCTGCTGACATTCGTCAACAAGACCTATTCCGAGACCGGACAGGTCAAGCTTGCCTCGCGCGATCCGGTCGTCGAGCCGATCGTCGAGTTCAACCTGTTGTCCGACCGGCGCGACCTCGATCGGCTGATGAGCGGTTTCCGCAAGATGGCGGCCGTGCAGATGAGCGACGTTGTCAGGGCCGTGACGGACAAGCCGTTCCCGGCCTCCTATACCGACCGCGTGCGCAAGATCGGCGTGGTCAACACCAAAAACAGGATTCTCACCAGGATCGCCGCGGCCCTGATGGACGGACCGGCAGTGCTGCGCCACTACATGATCGACAATTTCGTGGTCGAGGGCTTCACCTTCGACGACGTCGTCAACGACGACGAGGCGCTGGAAGCCTTCGTGCGCAAGGCGACCATCGGCGTGTGGCACGCCTCCTGCTCGTGCCGCATGGGCCGGGTTGACGATCCGATGGCGGTGGTCGATCCAGAGGGGCGCGTCAAAGGCGTGCAGGGCCTGCGCGTCGTCGATGCCTCGATCTTCCCGGTGGTGCCGTGCGCCAACACCAATTTTCCGGTCCTGATGTCGGCGGAGAAGATCGCAGCCGCGATCATGCAGTGAGCTGGCATGGCTTTTCGCGCCGGCGACTGCCTTGTCGATGCTGACCCTCCAGGACCGCTAGTCGGACCGCAATAGCTGAAATGGTGGGCGAGAACGGTTCCGCGGCCGACAGTCTGGCGGACATGCGCCCGGGAGGCGGAACTTGGAACCCGGCTTGGGCGTTCTTTGCCAGATTTCGCCTTACGGCTGAGACAGGGCCGCTGATCGCGCGTCCCATCTCGGGGCCGGAGCGCATTTTCGGCGACGGAGCTTCACGGGGGTTCAATGATCAATTCATCGAGCCGGGCGCAAACCAGCGAGCCCGGAGAGTTGCCCAGGATTTCGACCGGCAGTGACGGTCTCGACGATATCCTCTACGGCGGGCTCGATCCCAATCGCATGTACCTCTACGAGGGCCGGCCCGGCTCGGGCAAGACCACAATGGCGCTGCAATTCCTTCTCGAGGGCGCCCGCTGCGGTGAACGCGTGCTCTATATCTCCTTGTCGGAAACCAAGCGTGAGTTGACGCTGGTTGCACAGCGGCACGGCTGGTCGCTGCAAGGCGTCGACATCTTCGAACTGGTGCCGCCGGAGACGACGCTCGATCCGGAGCGCGAGCTCACCGTCTTCCACCCCGCCGAAATGGAGCTGAGCGAAACCACGGGCCTGATATTCAAGGAGGTCGAGCGGATCAATCCCGCGCGCGTGGTGCTGGACAGCCTGTCAGAGCTGCGCCTCCTTGCGCAGAACCCGCTGCGGTACCGGCGCCAGGTTCTGGCCCTGAAGCACTTTTTCACCAACCGCAATTGCACGGTCATCCTCCTCGACGATCTCTCATCGTCCCAAGACGATCTGCAGCTCCATTCGATCGCGCATGGCGTGGTGATGCTCGAACAGCTCGCCATTGATTATGGGGCAGAGCGCCGGCGGCTTCGCGTGATCAAGATGCGCGGCATTCGATTTCGCGGCGGCTTCCACGATTTCACAATCGAGGCGGGAGGGGTGCGGATATTCCCCCGTCTGGTGGCAGCGGAACATCACACCTCGTTTATCGGTGAGTTGACGCCGAGCGGCAATGCGCAACTTGACCAGCTCCTGGGAGGAGGGCTCGAGCGCGGCACCAGTGCACTGCTCTTGGGCGCCGCCGGTGTCGGCAAGTCTTCTCTCGCGCTGACCTATGCGATCGCAGCGGCAGATCGCGGTGAGCATGCGGTGTTCTTTGCCTTCGATGAAGGTCGCGGTACGGTGGAGGCCCGGGCTCGAACGCTAGGCCTGCCCCTTGAAAGCCATCTGCAATCGGGACTCATCCGATTTAAGCAAATCGATCCCGCCGAGATGTCGCCCGGCGAATTCGCCGCCAATGTGCGCAACAGCGTCGAAAAGGATAACGCCCGAATTGTTATCATTGACAGTCTGAACGGCTACCTCAACGCAATGCCGGATGAGCGATTTCTCATCCTCCAGATGCACGAGCTCCTGAGCTACCTCGGACAGAAAGGCGTGCTGACCGTCCTGATCCTCGCTCAGCATGGGCTGGTCGGTCCGATGGAGACGGCTCTCGATATCAGCTATTTGAGCGATGCCGTGCTCATGCTGCGCTATTTCGAAGTCGGCGGAGCGGTGCGGCGTGCCCTCTCAGTCGTGAAGAAGCGCAGCGGCAATCATGAAAATTCCATCCGCGAGTTTCGTCTTGGCAGTGCCGGCATCACGGTAGGTCCTCCGCTGAGCGGGTTCAGCGGCATCTTTTCCGGGAATCCACGTTACTCGGGCACGGAGATGCCGGAAGGGCTGTCGGAATGAGCGCCGACCGCGATCATTGCGTCCTCGTGTTTGCTCCGATCGGCCGCGATGGACCGGCATCGGTCGAGCTTTTCCGTAATTCGAATCTCCTGGCAATCAATTGTCGTGGTCTGCCTGAACTGGTCAGCGAGATGTCGGCGGGCGTGGGCGCGGTGCTTCTCGCCGAGGAGGGCTTGTTCGGGAAGGATACCCAGCCGCTGGCACATTGGATCGAGCGGCAGCCGCCCTGGTCCGACCTGCCCTTTGTCATTCTCACCAGCCACCGCGAGCAGCCGGCGGTGGTTGCCTGGCGCCGCAGCATCGTCGAGACGCTCCGCAACGTGTCGCTGCTCGAGCGCCCGGTTCAGCCGATCACGCTGACGAGCGCAATTCAATCCGCAATGCGGGCCCGCCGGCGGCAGTATGAAATTCGGACCTTGCTGCAAGCGCGCGAGCGGACGGCCCAGGAGCTCGAGAAGCTCGTGGTCGAGCGCACGCGCGCGCTAGAGGAGGCCAACACGCATCTGCGGGCCGAAATGGAAGAGCGCGCCCGCGTCGAGGAGACCCTTCGTCAGGCCCAGAAGATCGAGGCCATCGGACAATTGACCGGCGGAGTAGCTCACGACTTCAACAATCTGCTGATGGTGATCTCCGGCGGATTGGACATGCTCGACCGGCAGACAGATCCTGATCGGCGGCGTCGTCTGTTGGAAGGAATGGTTCAGGCGGCGCAGCGTGGTGCCGGCCTGACCAGGCAGCTTCTGGCTTTTTCACGGCGGCAGAAGCTCCGGCCCGAGGCCGTCGACATCCCAGCGCAGATCGGCGGCATGCGCGAATTGCTCGATCGGAGCCTGAGAGGCGACGTTCACGTCGAGTTCGATTTTCCGGAGGGGCTTTGGCCGGTTGAGGTCGATCCGGGAGAGCTCGAACTGGTCATTCTCAACCTGGCCGTCAACGCCCGCGATGCGATGCCGAACGGTGGCACGATCGTCGTCCGTGGCGAGAACCTGGCCGGCCTGAACGAGAACGAGATCGCGGGCGATTACGTTCGCCTGTCCGTGGTCGACAGGGGCGTTGGAATGAGCCCCGAGATCCTGGCGCGGGTCTTCGAACCGTTCTTCACGACCAAGGACGTCGGTAAAGGCTCAGGCCTGGGGCTTGCTCAGGTCCACGGATTTGCGACGCAGTCACGCGGAATGGTTCGAATAAAATCGATCGTCGACGAGGGCACCAGCATTGAGCTCTATTTGCCGCGATCCAGGAATGTCCCCTCGGGTGAACGGCATCTCATCGACCTGAACAGGGCGCGTCCCAAGAGGGCTAATCATGGCCGGGTTCTTCTCGTCGAAGACGACGACGAGGTCGCCGCGCTGGTCAGCGAGATGCTTGCGCAGCTCGGTTACCAGGTCACGCGCGCGGCCAGTGCCGCGGCGGCTCTCGGTGCCCTAGCGGACGGCCGCTCCGTCGATCTGGTGTTTTCCGATATCATGATGCCGGGCGGCATGAACGGTGTCGAACTCGCGTCCGAGATCAAGAGACGACGAAGCGACATCCCGGTCCTGCTGACGAGCGGATACGCCGAAGCCGCGGTTCACGACGCCGAAATGGCCGGCATCCGGATCCTGTCGAAGCCCTACCACATCGACGAGCTCGCCGCAGCGCTCAGCGCTGCAAAGTTGGACTTTGCGACAACCGCAGGATCTGCCTTAGCGAAGACTCGGGGCTGACCATTCGCGCGACAATCAACGGCGGGGCTATGGCTTGCGGGCGCCCCTCTGCAATTGTGCGCTCGGCCATCGTGCCGCGGCGTACAACAATGCGACGCACGAATGCAACGCGGTCGCCTCTCGGTTGCGAAGACACGCATTCGTCCTCTGCGAGTTAAACATTTCCGCCGCTACGCTTGGGCTGTGATGATTGCCAAAATCGGCCCGCAAATGCAGCCACTTTCAGCCGCTATTTGAGACCATTTCAGCCAAACTGTTATTGGTTTCTTTGCAGGGGCAGGGACCTTCAGTTTGGAGCCCTGCAATGTTCAAGTCGGTTCTTTCCGCGTGTCTCGTCGTTGCCTTTAGTTTCGTCGCTTCTGAAGCACGGCCCTATCGCATTCATCAAGCAGCCGAATGCAACGTCACGATGCCCTGCGACTTCTCGTATTCGCAAACGCGCCGTGAGAGGACTTCCAGGTCGTTCCTAACTCCCAGGTCCTCACTCCAATCCTATCGCGCGACGCAACTGACAGCGGCCGACGCAGGCGGCGCCGCGACGGCGAGCCTCTCGGGCGGTCGCATCGTCGGTAGTCGTCCCGCAGGTTGCCCTTCCTCCTTCTGCGGCTGCGGGGCTGCTCTGCGCGTGTTCGGCCGTATCGTGCCGGAATTGAATCTTGCGTCGAACTGGCTGCGCTTCCCGCGGACATCACCCGCACCGGGAATGGTCGCAGCCCGACACGGACATGTGTTCGTCCTCGAGCAACACCTAAGCGGGGATACCTGGCTGGCTTACGACGCCAACTCGGGCGGACACGCGACGCGAATGCATGCGCGTTCATTGCGTGGCTACACGATCGTCAACCCGCGCGGCGGTTCGGTCGCTTGAGACGCCGGGCGACAGGTGCGTCACGAGACCTGGTGCGCCATCGCGCGAAACACCTTGTCAACCCCGCACTGAAGTAATATTCGTATTTACAGAAGTTCGGATAAGGCGTAGTTTGCGCGCATCCCAGCCTGCTACAAGGGCGTTTCGCGATCGTCACGAGACGTGGGCCGGGAGGCGGTGGCCGCGACTGCGTCGACGCGCTGGGCAGGCTGCAGGGCGGGTTTTCCCGTGAGCAGCTGCACACGCGGTACGACACGGCGCTGACAGCCTCCTCGTTCGGTCTCGATGGCGAGCGCACGCCAGGCATCGAGGACAGGGGCGGGGAGGTGCGCGGACGGCAAAATCGTGTGGTCCTGACGCCCGGGGTCTGTGCGTCAAGTCTTGTGGTGATGCTCTGCCCAACCGGGTCAGCACATCAGCCATCCGCAAGGCGACGGGGGCAATAGTGCATCGCTCCCCGGGGAGAGCGCGTCATAAGCCGTAAAACCATTCGCGCAGGGAAGGCCGGTTGCCGGCGTCACCTGTCGTCCACCCCGTGCGCGTCTTGCTCGCACACGGGACTACGGGTGCCAGCCGGCGCCCGGCCTTCCCTGCGCCCTTTCTTTCGAGAGGGTGCTAAGGCTAGAGCAAAGCTCGGGCAAAATGAGCCGCGAGAATGCGAAAGTGTGCCTGCAAGCCGGGAACGGGAATTGGGTGATCGCGACGGGACGATAGAGCTACGCGCTCTCCGTCTCCCGGTGCACGTCGTGCACCACGAGGCCCATGCCTTCGTCGGGCATCTTGATCCAGTCGCGGCGCTTCAGGGTGCGCTTGGTGTCTTCGTAGCCGGAGGTCCAGTGCTCGCGCATCGAGGTGCCCGAGAATTCGTGGTCCTTGGCGTCGCCCTCGTAGGCCTTCTGCTGGTAGATCAGATGCAGGATCGCGATCTCAGGCATGTGGCGCAGGCTCGACTTGAGTTTGCGCTCCTCCTCGGAGAGCTGCTCGTCGGGCAGCTTGGCCAAGGCCTTGTAGAGCAGGACCTTGAGGTTGTGGGTTCGGCGGTAGACGTCGGTGTTGTGGCGGGTGCGCGAGGAATACATGATGTCCTTGTGGCGGGCCATCACGTCCTGGATCGAGCGCGGCAGCACGCCGCGTGCGCTGAACAGGTCGACCTGGAACACCAGCGAATTGAGCGCGTCTTCCTGGTCGAGCAGGTGCTGAAGCGGCGTGTTGGAGACGATGCCGCCGTCCCAGAAATGATCGGTGCCGATCCGCACCATCGGCAGTGCCGGCGGCAGGGCGCCGGAAGCCATGATGTGCTCCGGCTCGATCTCGTCGTGGGAATTGTCGAAATAGATGAAATTGCCGGAGAGCACGTTCACGGCGCCGACCGCGAAGCGAACCTTCTTCTCGTTGATGAGGTCGAAGTCGACGAGCTCGAGCAGGCTCTCTTTCAGCGGCATCGTGTCATAATAGCTGGTGGCGGTCCGGGCGCCGACCGGGCTCAGCCAGGGATTGACCTGATGCGGGCTGAAGAAGCCCGGTTGGCCCATCGCCGACGTCATCCACGCGCTGGTGAGATTGCGCCACTGGCGGAAGATGTCTCCGTCAGGCGTGTAGTGCCAGATCTTGCGGTTGGTGATGCGCTCCCAGAAGATGCGCAGCGCCTCGAGCCGCTTCTCCGGCTTGTTGCCCGCGATGATGGCGGAGTTGATCGCGCCGATCGAGACGCCACAGACCCAGTCGGGCTCGATGCCGGCCTCGTGCAGCGCCTGGTAGACGCCGGCCTGGTACGCGCCGAGCGCGCCGCCACCTTGCAGCACCAGCGCAACGCGGTCGCAACGCTCGGGCCGCCAGCCTCGTGCGGGAGGCTGATGCGTCTGATGGGGCGGTTGCGGCGTCCGAGCGTCCATGGTGTGCCTCCTGGCAAGCATGGAGATCATGCTTCAATGACAGAGGCCAAACGATTGCGTCGGGCGGTGACGGCGTGATGACATTCTGGCGCCGATGCATCGCTTGCATGCACCATGACCGCCTTGGGAATGGCTGCGGTCGTGCGGCTGACGGAAATCCTTCACATCGAAGTCAATGACGGCGGCTAGCAATCTGCATCGCCGCCTGACGCTGCCGGGCGGGCATCACGTGAGCGCCACTAGAGGAGACCAGCGATGCGCAGGGAAGAGCTGCTGAGACTTCCGTCCATGCCGGCGGCCGGGCCGAGCTATCCGGCCGGGCCCTATCGCTTTGTTGACCGCGAATTCCTCGTCATCACCTACGAGACCGATCCGAACCTGATCCGCGCCGGCTTGCCGGAGCCGCTGGAGCCGATCGACCAGCCGATCGTGCATTACGAATGGATCAGGATGCCGGACTCGTCCGGCTTCGGCAGCTACACCGAATCCGGCCTCGTCATCCCCGCGCGCCTGCACGGCGAGGAGGTCAACTTCGTCTCGCAGATGTATCTGGACGATGATCCGCCGATCGCCGCCGGCCGCGAGATCTGGGGCTTTCCCAAGAAATACGCCCATCCCAAACTCGAGATCGTCAAAGACACGCTGACGGGCACGCTGGAATATGCCGGCCAACTCGTCGCCATGGGCACGATGGGCTACAAGCACGAGAGCATGGCCGGCAACGGCGATCTGACCCGGGCGACGCTGTCGAAAACGCAGATCAATCTGAAGATGATCCCCGGCGTCGACGGCCGCCTCGAGATCTGCCAACTGGTCGCGATCAACCTCATCGACATCGTGCCGAAGGGCTCCTGGATGGGGCCCGGCCGGCTGCATCTGGTGCCGCATGTCAATGCGCCCGTCGCCGATTTCCCGGTCCGCCGCTGCCTCGGCGCGCATCATTACATCGCCGACCTGACGCTGCCGTTCGGCCGCGTCGTGCACGACTACATCAGGGAAGCCGAGTTGGCCACCACCGGGCTGGCCGCCGAGTAGGGCGTCATCATCAAACTGTAACAATGCCGTAATTGAGTACCCGCGAAGGTCCGGGAGATGCCGTCAGCCATCTTCCGGAGCGGGGCATTCGTTGACGGTGGGAGTTGGTATGGCCGAGCCGGCTAAGCTTGTCAGCACGATATCGGATTCCGTGCCTTGCATTCCCGGCCTGGTGTGGGCATTCCGCCTCCACAGCGACGGCGGCGCCGAGGCGCTGCCGATCGACCAGCCGATCGAGTTCAGTCACGACGGCCGGCTCTGGTTGCATTTCAACCTCACGGACACGCGCGCACGGCCGTGGATCGCCGCATCACAGCTGCCGCCGCTCGCGCGCGAGCTCTTGCTGTCCAACGACACCTTCCAGCAGCTTCACGTCATCGACCACTGCGTCTACGGCGTGTTCTCCGACCTCGTGCGCGACATCGGCAGCGCGACGGAGGAGACCGCGTTCCTGCGCTTCGCCATGACCGAGCGGCTCCTGATCAGCGGCCGCCATCAGGCTCTGTGCTCGGCGGATGCGACACGGCGGGTGCTCGAAGGCGGCTACCGCGTCGACAATGTCGCCCATCTCCTCGAAAGATCGTCGATGAGGTCGCCGACACGCTTGATAGGATGGCCGATAAGCTCGGTCAGGAGATCGACGAGATCGAGGAGCGGATTCTGGCCGACGACGCCAAGCCGGAGATGCGCCGCAATCTTGGCCGGCTGCGCCGGACCTGCGTCAGGCTGCATCGCCAGCTCACCGGCCTGCGTACGCTGTTCCATCGCCTCGACCAGAAGAACACCGACCACCTTTCGCCGGACCTGCGTATCCAGGCCGGCAAGCTGGCGCAGCGGCTGGACGGCCTCGACCACGACATCGTGGAGCTGCGCGAACGCAGCCGCCTGCTCGAGGAGGAGCTGCGCTTCAAGAACGAGGAGCAAAGCAACAACCACCTCCACACGCTCTCGATCGTGACCTCGCTGCTGCTTCCGCCGACGCTGATCACCGGCATCTTCGGCATGAACACCAAGGGCCTGCCTCTGACCGAGGTCGAGAGTGGATTTTTCTGGGCGGCTCTCCTGATGGCCTCGTCGGTCGGCGCGGCCTATCTCTTCATGCGGCGTACCGGTATCTTCAAGTAAAGCACGCTAGTCGGTATCAGCCGTGATCGGGACCGCACATCTATTTCCGCTGCGAAATGCGGCCGCGATTGTGCTGGCCTGGACGATCGCGAGCACCAGCGCGCTGGCCGGCGCCAAGGACGAGAACGCGGCGGAGTGGCTAGCTCCAAAATGGTTCAACGAGTGGCATGACGGCCTCGCCAACAAGGGCCTGAATTTCGGCGCCGCCTACATCGCCGACAACATTGGAAATTTGTCCGGCGGCGTTAGGCGCGGCGCTATCCATTTCGGCCGGCTCGATCTTTCGGTCGATGCCGATCTCGACAAGCTGGTCGGCTGGAGCGGCGGCCGCTTCTACGCCAACGCGTTCGTGATCTACGGGCGAGGCCTCAGTCGCAACTACATCATGAATCTCGCGACCATCAGCGAGATCGAGGCGTTGCCGGACCAGCGGCTCTACAATGCCTATTTCGAGCAGAGCTTCTTCAACGACCGCTTGAACATCAGGGCCGGCCAGCAGGCCGCCGATGTCGAGTTTTTCGACAGCCAGACCGACGATCTCTTCATCAACGGCACCTTCGGCTGGCCCGCGATCAAGGCCTCGAACCTCCCGGCCGGCGGCCCGGCGCCGCCGATCGCGGTCCCCGGCATTCGCATCAAGGCCGCGCTGTCGGACCAGGTCACCCTGTTCGGCGCAGTGTTCAATGGCGATCCGTCAGGCCCGGGCAATCAGGATCCGCAGCTGCGCGACCATCATGGTCTTGCCTTCCGCGTCAACGACCCGCCTTGGGTGATCGGGCAGGTCCGCTTCAACTACGACCTCGATATCGGCGGCCGTTCGCTCGCCGGCAATTTTACGCCGGGCGCCTGGAAGCATTATGGCTCGTTCGACAGTCAGCGCTTCGCCACGGATGGGCGGTCGATCGCCGATCCCGACGGCAGCGGCATTCCGGCAAAGCTTCGCGGCAATTACGGTATCTTCGCGGTGATCGAGCAGGTGCTGTACCGGCCGCCGGAGGTCAGGGAGAGCACCACTTCGGCCTCGATCCCGGGTGTCACCGCGTTCGGCCGCATCGCCTACAGCCCGCCGGACCGCAACCTGATCGATCTCTATCTCGACGGCGGCATCGGCTTTGTCGGCTTCGTATCCGGTCGTCCGCTCGATCGCTTCGGCGTGGCGGCGGCCTACATGCGCATCTCGAACTCCGCGCGCAACCTCGACGTCGATACCCAATTCTTCACGGGCATCCAGAGCCCAGTGCGCAGCAACGAGACCCTGATCGAGATGATCTATGAGGCGCACATCAAGCCGGGCTGGCTGATCGCGCCGTACTTCCAATATGTGTTCCGTCCCTCGGGCGGCATCCCGAATCCGGACGACCCGAGCGGTGTTGCGCGGATTGGTGACGCCGCGGTCTTCGGCGTCACCACCACGATCAGGTACTAAGCCATCGCGGCTTGCGGCTTTGGCTTCGGTTGTCGCGAGAGCGTCAGCACGATCAGCGAGGCGAACACGCAGAGCGCGCCGGCGATGAAGAAGGCGGGCAGGTAGCTCTGATAGACCGTCCGCGAGAAACCGGCCCCGAAGGCGGCGGTGCCTGCACCGAGCTGGTGGCCGGCAAAGATCCAGCCGAACACCAGATTGGCGCGCTCGGGCCCAAATTTCTGCGCGGTGAGGCGCACCGTGGGCGGTACGGTTGCGATCCAGTCGAGCCCATAGAACATCGCGAAGATCGAGAGCCCATAGAACGAGAAATCGCTGAAGGGGAGGAAGATCAGCGAGAGCCCGCGCAGGCCGTAATACCAGAACAGCAAATAGCGGTTGTCGTAGCGGTCCGACAGCCAGCCCGACATGATGGTGCCGAAGAAGTCGAAGATGCCCATCGCGGCCAGCAAGCCCGCGGCCTGCACCTGCGGGATGCCGAAATCGAGGCACATCGGAATCAGATGCACCTGCACCAGGCCATTGGTGGATGCACCGCAGACGAAGAACGTCGCAAACAGGACCCAGAACGCGCTGCTCTTCGAGGCGTCGCGCAGCGTGCCGAGTGCAACGCCCGTGATCGAGCCATGGCTGACGGGCGGCGCGGGCAGGGGTGTGGTGCCTTTGTCGCCAAACGGGCGCAGGCCCAGATCGCTCGGACGGTCGTGCATCGCGAGCAGGACCGCCAGGGCGGAAACACCGAGCGCGATGCAAACAAAACCGAGCGCAAGCCGCCAGCCGAAACGTTCGGTCAGGCTTGCCAGCAGCGGCAGGAACACGAGCTGGCCGGTGGCGACGCTCGCGGTCATGATGCCGACGACGAGGCCGCGCCGCGCTGCGAACCAGCGCGTCGCGATGGTGGCGCCCAGCACCAGCGCAGTCATGCCGGTGCCGATCCCGATCACGACGCCCCACAGCGCGACGAGCTGCCAGACCTCTGTCATGCCGAGCGAGAGCACCAGCGCCGAGACGACGATCAGCTGCGCGGTGAGCGTGACGTTGCGCAGGCCGTAACGGTTGAGCAGGGCCGCCGCGAACGGCGCCATCAGCCCGAACAGGATGAAGCGGATCGACAGCGCGGAGGAGATCTCCGCCGTGCTCCAGCCGAACTCCTTCTGAAGCGGAACGATGAACACGCCGGGCGCACCGACCGTGCCGGCGCTGATCAGCGCGGTGAGGAAGGTCACGCCGACCATCACCCAGCCGTAGTGGATATTGCGGCGGCCGAGCGTTGCCGCGAGCCAGTTCGAGATCATTGGGCCTCAATCTTGATGGGCAGGATTTGAAACACCTGCGCGAGTTTGCAGGATGGCACGGGACGCGTCTGTCTGAAATGACGGAGTTCCCTCATTTCCGGACTTTCACGTCAGTGCGTCAGGCGCTCCACCGCGATCGCGGTGGCTTCGCCGCCGCCGATGCAGAGCGCCGCCACGCCGCGCTTGAGGTTTCGCGCCTCGAGCGCATGCAGCAGCGTCACGATCAGCCGTGCGCCGGTGGCGCCGATGGGATGGCCGAGCGCGCAGGCGCCGCCGTTGATGTTGAGCTTGTCGCGGGGAATGCCGAGATCGCGCTGGGCCGCCATCGCCACCACGGCGAAGGCTTCGTTGATCTCGAACAGATCGACATCGCCGGCGCTCCAGCCGATCTTGTCGAGCAGCTTGCGGATCGCCGGGATCGGCGCCGTGGTGAACCATTGCGGCTCCTGGCTGTGGGTGGCGTGGCCCTTGATCTCGGCGAGAGCCGGCAGGCCGCTGCGATCGGCGAGCGAGCGCTTCGTCAGCACCAGCGCGGCGGCGCCGTCGGCGTTGGCGGAGGAGGCCGCCGGCGTGATGGTGCCGTTGGCGCGGAACGCCGGCTTCAGCCCGGGGATCTTTGCGGGATCGACCTTGAGCGGATGCTCGTCATTGGCAACGATGCGGGGACCTGCCTTCTCGCTCAGCGTGATCGGCGCAATCTCGGCCTTGAACGCGCCGCCCTCGACCGCCTTGCGCGCGCGGCCCAATGTTTCCATCGCATAGGCGTCCTGGTCCTTGCGGGTGAACTGATAGGCTTCGGCGGTAGCCTCGCCGAAATCGCCCATGGAGCGGCCGGTCTCGTAGGCGTCTTCGAGGCCGTCCATCATCATGTGGTCGATGATGCGGTCGTGGCCGGCGCGGTAGCCGCCGCGCGCCTTGGCGAGCAGATACGGCGCATTGCTCATGCTTTCCATGCCGCCGGAGACGACGATCTCGGCCGAGCCGGCGCGGATGATGTCGTGCGCCAGCATGGTCGCCTTCATGCCGGAGCCGCAGACCTTGTTCACGGTGGTCGCGCCGGTGGCGTCGGGCAAGCCGGCGGCACGCGCGGCCTGGCGCGCCGGGGCCTGGCCCTGACCCGCGGGAAGGACGCAGCCCATGAAGACCTCGTCGACCTTCTCCGGCGCAAGCTTGGCACGCTCGAGTGCCGCGCCGATCACGTGCGATCCGAGCTTGTGCGCGGGGAGCGGCGACAGCTCGCCCATGAAGCGGCCGAGCGGGCTACGGACGGCGGAGACGATGACGACGGGATCGGCGGCTTCGGCCATGGAGGAGACTCCCTAAAATGTCACATATGTAAGATTATGATCATCATATGATGCGGCGCAAAAAATGCAACTGCGTCGGGCATGAGAAAATCTTGTGGTTCGCATGAGATTTGGTCGTGCGAACGGAAGAGGTTGTCCCATAACCTGCTGTCATCGCCCGCGCAGGCGGGCGATCCAGTACGCCGAGGCGGTTGTGATTGAACCGATGGCGCTCGGAGTACTGGATGCCCCGCCTTCGCGGGGCATGACACCGTTGCTGATGGCTCTACCGCTTCCGATTCACAAACGCGCCCATTAGCCGCGTCGGCTCGTCCGTCAGGAACGACTCGCCGAAGACTTTGACGCTCAAATTCACCGACTCCGTCAGCGGCAGCTCCTCCCATTGCCGCAGTAGCGCTTTCTGCGAGCGCAGCGCCTCGGGGCCGCATTCGAGGAGGGCCTTCACGAGATGCTCGACCTCGGCATCGAGCCCGCCCTCCGGCGCGACCTTGTCGACCAGTCCCCACGCCAGAGCCGTCGCCGCGTCGATGTTCTCAGCGGTCATCACCAGCCAGCGCGCGCGGGCCCACCCGATCAGGCGCGGCAGCAGCGCGGCATGGATCACCGAGGGAATGCCGACCCGCACCTCCGGCATACCGAAATGCGCGTCATGGGCGGCGATGCGGAAATCGCAGGCGGCCGCGACTTCGAGCCCGCCGCCGAGGCACCAGCCGGGCATGCGCGCGATCATCGGGGCCGGGAAGGCGCGCACGGCCTCGCAGAGGTCGCGCAGGCGGCTGATGAAAGCCTCGGCGGACTTCTGGTCGAGCCTGGCCATCTCCTTGATGTCGGCGCCGCCGATCATGCTCTTCTCGCTCTGGCCGCGCAGCACCACAACCCGGATGCTGCGGTCGGACGAGAGCTGCTGCAAGCCTTCGCGCACCGCATCGGTGATGGGCGAGCCCAAAATGTTCAGCGAGCCGGCGTTGCAGATCGCGACATGAACGACGCCGCGCGCATCGCGCGTCACGCCGCAGTGGTGGTTGAGCATTTCCATGAGGGGATCTCTGAGTTCGTGGACGCGCGAATACGCCGGTCGGATCACACTTCCGGGCCGAAACGCATTGCTTGTCAAGCGGGCGGGGAGGGAGTTGCCAGCGCGAAGTCCGCGGCATAATATGATGTAAATCATACAAAGAGGCCGCAATGACCAACATCGATCAACTCGACCTGTTTTCGCCCGCGCAGCGGCGCGAGCGGGTGGTGGAGTGGCAGGTGCCTGCGCCGGTTGCGAAAGTGGCGATGGGCCTGTCAGGCATGGATGCGATGCTGGGCATCCGCGACGGAAGGCTGCCGCCGCCACCCTTTGCCAAGCTGATCGGCTTCGTCATGGCCGTGGTCGAGCCGGGCCGGATCGTCATGGAACTCGAACCGCGCGAGGATCTCGAGAACACCATCGGCCTCCTGCACGGAGCCACAGCCGCCGCGCTGATCGACACCGCCATGGGGTGTGCGATCTCGACCCGGCTGGAGCCCGGGCAGGGCTCCGTCACCCTCGATCTGAAAATGACCTTCCTGCGTCCGCTCTCGGTCCGGTCCGGGCTGATCTCCGCCGAAGGCAAGGTGATCAAGCTGGGACGCCAGACCAGCTACACCGAGGGCTTCGTCCGCGACGGTAAGGGGGCGCTTGCTGTGCACGCAACGGCGACCTTTTCCATGATCGGCAACAATTTTACCGGGAATTAATGCGCCGTCCGGCCGATATCCGTGTTATTAGATGACCTCCGACATTCAATGAGATCCGCATGCGCTATTCCCGGGAACACAAGCAGGAAACCCACGACCGCATCGTGAAGAAGGCTTCCGTGCGGCTGCGCGAAAAGGGTGCCCACGGCATCGGTGTCGCCGACCTCATGAAGGAAGCGGGCCTGACCCATGGCGGCTTCTATGCCCATTTCGATTCCCGCGAGGCGCTGGTGATCGAGGCGTTCGACTACGCCATGGATCGCTCGATGGAGCACTGGCGCAAGCAGTCCGATCAGGTCGCGCCGGAGAAGCAGCTCAATCAGATCGTCGAGACCTATCTCTCCACGGTGCACCGCGACAACCCCGGTCACGGCTGCTCGATCCCCGCGCTCGGCGCCGAGATCGCCCGGGAGAGCCCGAAGACGCGAAAGGCCTTTGCCGGCAAGCTCGACGAAATGATCGAGATGATCACGGACTTCATCCCGAATCTGCCGCGCAAGGCTGCGCGCAAGCAGGCGATCGCGACCCTGGCGACCATGGCCGGCACCATGTTGCTGGCGCGCATCGCCGGGTCGAGCGAGCTGTCGGACGAGGTGCTGAAGACTGGCAAGGACAGTGCGCTGGACGGCGCGCGGCGTGAGCCGAAGGCTGCGGTTGCGAAGAAGCCGAAGCAGAGTTAGGCCGAGGTGCCGTTGAATGTGTAGGGTGGGTTAGCCGAAGGCGTAACCCACCCTACGAAGTCCGCCCGGCAAACAACGTCCGCTCGCGCTCCACAATCTCGGAAATATAATCCGCCACCGCGCGGATCCGCGCCAGGTCCTTGCTGTCGGCGTGCATCAGCATCCAAAAGGTGCGGGTGATCGAGACCTCTTCCGCCAGCACCGCAATCAGCTTTGGATAGTCGGCCGCCATGAAGTGCGGCAGCACCGCAATACCGAAACCGGCGAGCGTGGCGTTGAGTTGCGCGATCAGATTGGCGCTACGCAAGCGTGCGGAGATCTTGGTCGACACCTGCGGCAGATAGTCGAGCTCGGGCGTGAACAACAGCTCTTCGATATAGCCGACGAAGCGATGCTGCGGCAGGACCTCGCGCGAGGTGATTTTCGGGAAGCGGTCGAGATAGGCGGGCGCGGCATAGAGTCCGAGCCTGTAGTCGAGCAGCTTGCGGCCGACGATGCGGCCTTCCTTCGGCATGGTCAGGCTGATGGCGATATCGGCCTCGCGCTTGGAGAGGCTGAACAGCCGCGCGGTGGCCACAAGTTGCAAATCGAGATCGGGATACCGGTCGGCGAACTGAGCGAGCCGCGGCGCCAGGAAGGCGGTCCCGAAGCCGTCGGGGGCGCCGATCCGCACCGTGCCGGTCAGCCGCGCCACCGAGCCACCGACCTGCTCCTGGTTGGCGACGATGGTCGATTCCATGGCTTCCGCGCTGTCGGCGACGCGCTGGCCCGCGTCTGTCAGCAGGTAACCGGTCTTGCGCCGGTCAAACAGCTTGGCCGAGAGGTGCTTTTCTAGCCGGTCCACGCGGCGGATCACGGTAGCATGGTCCACGCCGAGCTGCTTTGCCGCAGCCGAAACCGAGCCGCCCCGCACGATGGCCAGCACGAAGCGGAAGTCATCCCAGTCGATAGCGCCTTGATCCAGCATTTTCGCACATCTATGGTGCATTATCTCAGACTTGAATCCTATAAAATGCAGGTCGATAGGATTTGTCAAAGCGTTCAAGCTCGCCTTAAGGAGACGATTCCATGCGTTCAGTCGGACATTTCATTGGTGGCAAGGAGGTCAAGGGCACCTCGGGCCGCACCGCCGACGTTTTCGAGCCGATGACCGGTGACGTCCAGGCCAAGGTGGCGCTGGCGTCCAAGGCCGAGGTCCGCGCCGCCGTGGAAAACGCCCGCGCTGCTCAGCCGGAATGGGCTGCGACCAACCCGCAGCGCCGCGCCCGCGTCATGATGAAGTTCGTTGAGCTGGTGCAGCGCGACTACGACAAGCTCGCCGAACTGCTCGCCCGCGAGCATGGCAAGACCGTTCCTGACGCCAAGGGCGACATCCAGCGTGGCCTCGAAGTCGCGGAATTCGCCTGCGGTATCCCGCATCTGATGAAGGGCGAATACACCGAAGGCGCCGGCCCCGGCATCGACATCTACTCGATGCGCCAGGCGCTCGGTGTCGTTGCCGGCATCACGCCGTTCAATTTCCCGGCGATGATCCCGATGTGGAAGTTCGCGCCTGCGATCGCCTGCGGCAACGCCTTCATCCTGAAGCCGTCGGAGCGCGATCCCGGCGTGCCGATGATGCTTGCCGAGCTGATGATCGAGGCGGGCCTGCCGGCCGGCATCCTCAATGTCGTCAACGGCGACAAGGAAGCGGTCGACGCCATCCTCGACGATCCCGATATCAAGGCCGTCGGCTTCGTCGGCTCCACGCCGATCGCGCAATACATCTACGAACGCGCCGCCCAGACCGGGAAGCGCTGCCAGTGTTTTGGCGGGGCCAAGAACCACGCCATCATCATGCCCGACGCCGACATGGACCAGGCGGTCGACGCACTGATCGGCGCCGGTTACGGTTCGGCCGGCGAACGCTGCATGGCCGTGTCCGTCGCGGTCCCGGTCGGCAAGTCCACTGCCGACCGCTTGATGGAAAAGCTGGTCCCGCGCGTCGAGTCGCTCAAGATCGGCACCTCGATCGATCCGTCGGCCGATTACGGTCCGTTGGTGACGCGCGAGGCGGTCGAGAAGGTGAAGGGCTATATCGACATCGGCATCAAGGAAGGCGCGACGCTCGCCGTCGACGGTCGGGGCTTCAAGATGCAGGGCTACGAGAATGGCTTCTATCTCGGCGGTTCGCTGTTCGACAACGTCACCAAGGACATGCGAATCTACAAGGAAGAGATTTTTGGCCCCGTGCTCTCGGTCGTGCGCGCGCATGACTACAAGGAAGCGCTGGCGCTGCCGTCGGAGCATGACTACGGCAACGGCGTTGCGATCTTCACCCGCGACGGCGATGCCGCGCGCGACTTCGCGGCCAAGGTCAATGTCGGCATGGTCGGCATCAACGTGCCGATCCCGGTGCCGATCGCCTATTACACCTTCGGCGGCTGGAAGAAGTCCGGCTTCGGCGATCTCAACCAGCACGGTCCGGATTCGGTCCGCTTCTACACCAAGACCAAGACGGTGACCTCGCGCTGGCCGTCCGGTGTCAAGGAAGGCGCGGAGTTCTCGATCCCGCTGATGAAGTAAGGCTGTAGCCCAGCCCGTCATTGCGAGCGTAGCGAAGCAATCCAGACTTTCTCCTCGGACACATTGGATTGCTTCGTCGCTTCGCTCCTCGCAATGACGAGAACAGTGAGCAGCCCATCATGCAGTTCGCTCTGAACGAGGATCAGATCGCGGTTCGCGACATGGCGTTGGCGTTTGCGGCGGAAAAGATCGCGCCGTTCGCGCTGCGCTGGGACGAGGAGAAGCATTTTCCCGTCGAAGTGATGCGCGAGGCAGCAGCGCTTGGCATGGGCGGCATCTATATCCGCGACGATGTCGGCGGCTCCGCGATGTCGCGGTTCGAGGCGGCGCTGATCTTCGAGGCGCTGGCGACGGGCTGTCCGACCACCTCGGCCTTCATCTCCATCCATAACATGGCGTCCTGGATGATCGATGCCTACGGCAGCGACACCCAGCGCCACACATGGTTGCCCAAGCTCTGCACCATGGAGCTGATCGCGAGCTACTGCCTGACCGAGCCGGGCGCCGGCTCGGACGCGGCAGCGCTGCGCACCCGCGCCGTGCGCGACGGCGATCATTACGTCCTCAACGGCCAGAAACAGTTCATCTCCGGCGCTGGCGGCACCGATCTGCTGGTCGCGATGGTGCGCACCGGCGGCGATGGCCCCGGCGGCATCTCGACGCTGGTGATCGACGGCAAGACGCCGGGCGTCTCGTTCGGCGCCAACGAG
Source organism: Bradyrhizobium sp. i1.15.2 (assembly GCF_040548425.1). Taxonomy (NCBI): domain Bacteria; kingdom Pseudomonadati; phylum Pseudomonadota; class Alphaproteobacteria; order Hyphomicrobiales; family Nitrobacteraceae; genus Bradyrhizobium; species Bradyrhizobium sp. i1.15.2. The sequence goes on from NZ_JBEPRQ010000007.1 coordinate 254,920, forward strand.
CGCAAGATGGGCTGGAACGCGCAGCCGACCCGCGCCGTGATCTTCGAGAACGCCCGCGTGCCGGTCGCCAATCGCTTGAGCGAGGAGGGTGTCGGCTTCAAGATCGCGATGGCCGGCCTCGACGGCGGCCGTCTGAACATCACGGCCTGCTCGCTCGGCGGCGCGCAGACCGCGCTGGACAAGGCGCGCGCCTACATGAAAGAGCGCAAAGCGTTCGGCAAGCGTCTCGACGAATTCCAGGCGCTGCAATTCAAGCTCGCCGACATGGCGATCGAACTCGAGGCCGCACGCACGTTCCTGTGGCGTGCCGCCGCCGCGCTGGATCGCAAGGACCCCGACGCCACCATGTTCTGCGCGATGGCCAAACGCTTCGGCACCGATGTCGGCTTTGAGGTCGCCAACCAGGCGCTCCAGCTTCATGGCGGATACGGCTATCTCAGCGAATACGGCATCGAGAAGATCGTGCGCGATTTGCGCGTGCACCAGATTCTCGAAGGCACCAATGAAATCATGCGGCTGATCGTGGCGCGCAAATTGATCGAGGGCGCACGATGAGTGGAGTGGAGGAGGGCGATCTGGTCGCACGGGTCGAGGGCTCGGCCGGCATTGTCAGGCTCAACCGTCCGAAGGCGATCAACGCCGTGACGCTGGAGATGTTTCGCGACATCGACAAGGCGCTCGACCGTTTTGAGGCCGATCCCGCCGTTGCCGTGATCGTGCTGGAAGGTGCCGGCGAGCGCGGCCTGTGTGCCGGCGGCGACATTCGCGCGCTCTGGGAGAGCTCGAAGGTCGACGGCGATCTCGGCAAGATTCTGTGGCGAGAAGAGTACATCCTCAACGCCCGGATCAAGAAATTCCCGAAACCCTATGTCGCCTTCATGGACGGCATTGTGATGGGCGGCGGCGTCGGACTCTCGGCGCATGCGAGCCATCGCATCGTCACCGACCGCACCAGGCTTGCGATGCCCGAGGTCGGGCTCGGTTTCTTTCCCGACGTCGGCGGCACCTGGCTGTTGTCACGCTCGCCGGGCGAGATCGGCACTTATTTTGGCCTGACCGGCCAGACCATGAACGGCCCCGATGCGATCCACGCCAGGTTTGCCGATGCGGAGGTACCGGCGGCCAAATGGCCCGAGTTGCGCGACGCGCTGACCAAGGTTCGCCAGGGCGTCACCGCGGCCGATGTCAGCAAGCTCATCAACGGTTTTGCGACGGGGGAGACCGCGGGGCCGGTCGCCGCAAAGGAGCCGGCGATCGACGCACTGTTCGGCTTCGACCGCATGGAAGACATTTTTGCCGCGCTGAAGCGCGACGGTTCCGAGTTCGCGCTGGCGACATTGAAGAGGCTCAACGAAAAATCGCCGCGCGGCATGGTGGTGACGCTCAAGCTGCTGCGGCTCGGGCGCACCGCGTCGAGCCTGGAAGAATGCCTGGTGCGCGAATATCGCGCTGCGCTGGAAGTTTTCCGCAGCGACGACTTTCGCGAAGGCGTGCGCGCCGCCGTGATCGACAAGGATCGCAATCCGACCTGGTCGCCGCCCCGCATCGAGGATGTCACTCCGGACCTGCTTGCGCCGTATCTCGCCGAGATTGGCGCCGACGAATTGAAGTTCAACTAACCAACGAAACGTTCAGCGGAGGAAACCAAGATGGCCACGATCGCATTCATCGGTCTCGGCAACATGGGCGGGCCCATGGCCGCCAATCTGGTCAAGGCCGGCCACAAGGTCGTCGCTTTCGACCTCGCCGAGGCCTCCCGGAACCAGGCCAAGGCCGACGGTGCCGGCATCGCCGACAGCGCGGCGGGCGCCGTGAGGGGCGCCGATGTGGTCGTCACCATGCTGCCGGCCGGCAAGCATGTGCTCGGCGTGTGGGGCGAGGTCGTGCCCGCCATGACCAAGGGCACGCTGATCATCGACTCCTCCACTATTGACGTCGAGAGCGCGCGCCAGGCGCATGCGCTGGCGGCCAAGTACGGGGTGCTTTCGGTCGACGCGCCGGTCTCCGGCGGCACCGGGGGCGCCAAGGGTGCGACGCTCACCTTCATGTGCGGCGGCGAGGACAACGCGTTTGCAGCGGCAAAGCCCGTGCTGGAGAACATGGGCAAGAAGATCGTGCATTGCGGCGGGGCCGGCGCAGGCCAGGCGGCAAAAATCTGCAACAACATGATCCTTGGCATTTCCATGATCGCCGTGAGCGAGGCGTTCGCGCTGGCCGAGAAGCTCGGGCTCTCGCACCAGGCGCTGTTCGATGTGGCCTCGACCTCGTCGGGCCAGTGCTGGTCGCTGACGACCTATTGCCCGGTGCCCGGTCCAGTGCCGACCTCGCCCGCCAACAACGGCTACAAGCCGGGCTTTGCCTCGGCGCTGATGGTGAAGGATCTGACGCTGGCGCAGGACGCGGCGAAGGCCGCGGGCGCCGCAACCCCGCTCGGCAAGCATGCGCAGGAGATCTATCAGTCATTCGACGCAGCCGGCCACGGCAGGGTGGATTTTTCCGGAATTATCGAGCACGTTAGGAGTCTAGCCGGGAAAGCTTGATGACGACATTTCAGGAAGCGCGCGCGCTTCTGCTTCACAACCGCACGGACTATGAGACAGCGGTCAAGGACTTCCGCTGGCCTGATCCGGTCCCCTTCAACTGGGCACTCGACTGGTTCGACGCCGAGCTGGCGGCGAATGCGGACAGCAAGGATCGTCCTGCGCTTTGGATCGTCGATGCCGCGCAGGACCGGCAGACCAAGCTCTCGTTCGGGGCGTTGTCACGCCGCTCCAACCAGGTCGCGAATTTCCTCCGAGCACAGGGCTTGAAGCGCGGCGATCATCTCCTGCTGCTGCTCGGCAATGTCGTTCCGCTGTGGGAGACGATGCTGGCCGCGATCAAGCTCGGCGTCGTCGTGATTCCCGCAACGACGCTGCTCACCGCCGACGAGCTCCGCGACCGGCTCGATCGCGGCAAGGCGAAGGCGGTGGTGGCAGCGCAGGACCAGGTTGCGAAGTTTGCCAGTCTTGGCGCCGAGAATATCGTCCGCATCGTCGTAGGCGAGGCCTCCGATGGCTGGCTTTCCTATGATGACGCGGCAGAGGCGTCGGAGAGCTTTGCAGCGGACGGTCCGACCAACGCTGACGACCCGATGCTGCTCTATTTCACCTCGGGCACCACCGCAAAGCCAAAACTGGTTCGGCACAGCCAGCGCAGTTATCCCGTCGGCCATCTCTCGACCATGTATTGGATCGGGTTGAAGCCCGGCGACGTCCATCTCAACATCTCCTCACCCGGCTGGGCCAAGCATGCCTGGAGCTGCTTCTTCGCGCCGTGGAACGCGGGCGCAACCGTCTTTGTGGCCAATCAGCCGCGCTTCGACGCCAAGGGGCTGCTTGCCACCATCGGCCGCTGCGGCGTCACTACGCTGTGCGCGCCGCCGACGGTGTGGCGGCTGTTCATCCAGGAGAACTTGGCGTCGTTCAAGGTGGCCTTGCGCGAGGTCTGCGGCGCCGGCGAGCCGCTCAATCCTGAGGTGATCGACCAGGTGCAGGCCGCCTGGGGCCTCACCATTCGCGACGGTTACGGCCAGACTGAAACGACGGCGCTCGCCGGCAACTCGCCGGGGCAAAAGATCAAGATCGGCTCGATGGGCCGGCCCCTGCCGGGCTATCGCGTGCAGGTCAGCGACGCCGATGGTCATCCGGCCAAGGAGGGCGAGGTGGCTCTGGTGCTCGGCGAAAACCGTCCCGCCGGCCTGATGCAGGGCTATCAGGGCGACAACGGCGGGCTGTCCGGCGCCGAAGGCGAGCTCTATCGCAGCGGCGACGTCGTGTTCGAGGACGATGACGGCTATCTCACTTTCGTCGGCCGGTCCGACGACGTGTTCAAATCCTCCGACTATCGCATCAGCCCGTTCGAACTTGAGAGCGTGTTGCTCGAGCACGAGCTCGTCGCGGAAGCCGCAGTCGTGCCGAGCCCGGATCCGATCCGGCTCGCGATTCCCAAGGCCTTTGTGCTGCTGACATCCGGCGCGGAGCGCTCGCCGGAAACCGCGCTCTCCATCTTCAAGCATCTGCACACGCGCCTGGCGCCGTTCAAGCGCATCCGCCGCCTCGAGATCGTCACGGAGCTGCCGAAGACGATCTCGGGTAAGATCCGCCGCGTCCAGCTCAGACGTCTCGAGCGTGACGACGATCGCAACGATCCCCTGCGCGGCCGGGAATTCCGCGAAGAGGATTTTCCGGAGCTGCCGAAAACACGGAGTGAGACCTAAGTGAACGAAGTCTGGAAGAAGCCGCCGATTACGCTTCAGGCCTACCAAGCCATGGTCGGCAAGGAGATCGGCGTGTCGTCATGGCACCTGGTCGATCAGCCACGCATCGACACCTATGCCGACGTGATCGAGGATCATCAGTTCATTCACGTCGACCCGGAGCGTGCGAAGAAGGAGACGGCGTTCGGCACCACCATTGCGCACGGTTTCCTGACGATGTCGCTGCTGTCGATCATGTCCTACGAGGTGATGCCCGTCATCGCGGGCACCACGATGGGCGTCAACTACGGTTTCGACAAGCTGCGTTTCATCTCGCCGGTGCGTTCAGGAAAACGCGTTCGCGGCCGTTTCGTGTTGGCGGAAGCCAAGCTGCGCAAGCCGAATGAATTGCAGTCGCGCACCAACGTCACCGTGGAGATCGAAGACGAGGACAAGCCCGCGCTGGTCGCGGAGTGGCTGGGATTGATCTATTTCGCCTGACGCCGCCTGACGCCGCCTGTCGTTGCCAGGCTTGACCCGGCAAGCCATGGCTGCTCAAAAGCTGTTCAAATCGCTCGCGAAGCCTTCTCACCCTCTCCCCCTGCGGGAGAGGGTGGCTTCGCGGAACGCGAAGCCGGGTGAGGGGTATCCCTCCACGAGCTCCGCTGTCGATGGAGACCCCTCATCCGGCGCCGTAGCCAACGCTACGCGTTGGCGTTTTAACTGGGAACGGCGGCCGTTGGCCGCCTATGCCACCTTCTCCCACGAGGGGAGAAGGAAGAAGAAGCAGGAACTGCACTCATGGCAATCAGGTTCGACGGACGCGTCGCCATCGTCACCGGCGCGGGCAATGGTCTCGGCAAGGCGCATGCGCTGGGATTGGCGAGCCGCGGCGCCAAAGTCGTGGTCAACGATTTCGGCGGCGCGCGCGATGGCAGCGGCGGCTCGCTGTCGCCGGCGGAAGCCGTGGTCGAGGAGATCCGTAAAGCGGGCGGCATCGCCATGGCCGACGGCGCCGACGTCTCCAATTTCGAGCAGGTCACCGCGATGGTTGAGCGCGCCACCAAGGAGTGGGGCAGCGTCGACCTCTTGTGTGCCAATGCCGGCATTTTGCGCGACAAGTCGTTCGGCAAGATGGAAGCGGCCGATTTCCAGAAGGTGCTCGACGTGCACCTCGTCGGCACCTTTTATTGCTGCAAGGCGGCCTGGGCCGGCATGCGCGATCGCAACTATGGCCGCATCGTCCTGACGACGTCGTCCTCCGGCCTCTACGGCAATTTCGGCCAGGCCAATTACGGTGCGGCCAAGTCCGGCATGGTCGGCCTGATGAACGTGCTGGCGGAAGAGGGCCGCAAGACCGACATCCGTGTCAACATCATCTCGCCGACGGCGGCAACCCGCATGACGGAAGAGCTGCTGCCGCCGCAGGCGCTGCAGTTGATGAAGCCGAACGCGATCACGCCCGCGGTCGAGTACATGCTGAGCGAGGACGCGCCGACCCGCACCATCATGGGCGCCGGCGCCGGCTCGTTCGCGGTAATCAAGATCGTCGAGAGCGAAGGCATCAACCTGCCGGAATCCGAGTGGACCCCGGACGCGGTCGCGGCGCATTTCGCCGAGATCAGCGACATGTCGAAGGCGAAGGCGCTGCAGGGGGCTTTCGAGCAGACGCAGAAATATGTGGCGCAAGCCGCTGCGCGTGCCGGGGTAAAACTCTGACAGCCGTGGCCGTCATCGGCGCCGGCCCTGCCGGGCTGATAGCGGCCGAAGTGCTCGTGCAGGGTGGTGCTCGCGTCACCGTCTACGATTCGATGCCGTCCGCTGGCCGGAAATTCCTGATGGCCGGCCGCGGCGGGCTCAATCTCACCCACAGCGAACCGCTGCCGCAGTTCATCACGCGCTACCGCGAGGCGGCGCAGAGGTTGCAGGCTGCGATCGACGCGTTTCCGCCGGACGCGCTGCGCGCGTGGAGCGAGGCGCTGGGCGAGCCGACTTTTGTCGGCTCCAGCGGGCGTGTGTTTCCGAAAGCGTTCAAGGCGTCGCCCTTGCTGCGCGCCTGGCTGCGACGCCTCGATGCGGCCGGCGTCCGCTTTGCCTTTCGCCAGCGCTGGATGGGGTGGGATAGAGACGGACAACTGGTCTTTGACACACCCGGCGGCGGCGCCGCCATCGCCGCGGATGCCACGGTGCTGGCACTCGGCGGCGCAAGCTGGCCGCGACTAGGCTCCGATGGCGGCTGGACGACGATCCTCGCCGACAAAGGCGTTGCGATCTCGCCGCTGCGGCCGGCGAACTGCGGCTTCACCGTCGCCTGGTCCGAAATCTTCAGCACGCGCTTCGAAGGCCAACCGCTCAAGGCCATCGCGCTGTCCTTCGGCCCACAGCGCGCGCGCGGCGAGGCCATGATCACAACCGGCGGGATCGAAGGCGGGGCGATCTATGCGTTGTCGGCCGAACTGCGCGAGGCGATTGCGGCGAACGGCGAAGCGGTCCTGCACGTCGCGTTGCGGCCGGATGTCCATCATGGCGAACTCGTCCAGCGCCTGTCCGCCGCGCGCGGCAAGCAATCGTTCTCCAATTTCCTGCGCAAGGCTGCACAGCTGTCTCCGGTCGCGGTCGGGCTGTTGCAGGAAGCTGCCATCAGTGCTGGCCAGTCGTTGTCGGCGATGTCGGCTGAGCGATTGGTGGAGCTCATCAACGCCGTGCCGGTCAAGCTCACGGGCGTTGCGCCAATCGCGCGCGCGATCTCCAGCGCCGGCGGGATTTCCTTCGATGAACTCGACTCGGAATTCATGATCCGCAAGCTGCCGGGCGTGTTCGCGGCCGGAGAGATGCTGGACTGGGAGGCGCCGACGGGTGGCTATTTGCTCCAGGCCTCGTTCGCGACGGGGGCTGCGGCGGGTAGGGGTGTGTTGCGACGGCTCGCCCAATTGTCGTCCTGACCATCCGCATCATGACGTCCCGGTCCGGGTTGCGAGATCCGTGAGGAGGCCGAGCACGCCGAAGCTTGCCGCCACTGCGCAGACCATCGTCCAGCCGCCAAAACTCCAGGCCAGCGATGCCGCCGCCGCGCCGACGCCACCGCCAATGAAGAACAGCGCGACGAACAGGCCGTTCATGCGACCGCGGGCCTCGGGGCGCAACAGGTTGATGGCGCGACGGCCCAACGTCTGGTCGGTGGTGATGCCGACGTCGAGCAGGATCGTGCCGAGGCTCAGGACCAGCAGACCGGTGATCTGGGATTCAAGCACGCTCGCCCAGGTACAGAGCGCAAGCGACCCGATGATGAGCAGATGGGCGGCAAAGAACATCGGCCGCGCCCGGCCCCTGTCGCCCCAGCGGCCGGCCATCGGTGTCGCCGCGGCGCCCGCCACGCCGATCAGTGCGAAGGCGGCAACTCCCTTGGCGTCGAGGTCGAACGGCGCCTCCGGCAGCCGCAGCGCGACCGCCGACCAGAACGCCGTGAAGGAAGCCATGACCAGCGATGCGGTCCAGGCCCGCACGCGGAGCACGGGCTCTTCGCGGAGCAGTCTTGGAAAGGACAGGAGCAAGTCGGCGTAGCTCGCGCGTCCCGTCGGTTGAAGGGTTGGAAGGTAGCGGGCGAGCGCGCAGGCAAGCAGGGTCATCAGAATGGCCGAGACGACATAGTAGGCGCGCCAGCTCCAGAGATCGGCGATCAGGCTCGCCGCAGGTCGCGACAACAGGATGCCGATCATCAATCCGCCCATCACCTCGCCGATGGCCTGGCCGCGGCGATCCGGCGCCACCATCGATGCGACAAGCGGAACCATCATCTGGATCGCCGCGCAGCAGGCGCCGAGGATGAAGGTGGCGAGCAGCAGGAGCGCGGGCGTCGGCGCGAGCGCCGTCGCCACGGCGGCGAGGATCGCGCAGCCGAGCGTGCGGAGGATGACAAGCCGGTTCTCGACCAGATCGACCAGAGGCACGAGCAGCAGCAGGCCGAGTGCATAGCCGAGCAACGTCAGCGTGCTGATCAGGCCCGCCTGCCACGCGGGCATGGACATTGACCGGCCGATCAGGCCGAGCAGGATCTGCGGCGCGAACAGATTGGTGACGACGACACCGGCGGTGATTGCGCCGAGCCAGATCAGGGGCCGCTCGGCGAGTTGGTTTCGGGAGGCAGGCCTGGTGGCTTCGGAGGTAGTCATGGGACCTCGCAGCTGTGGCGCGAGACCCTTTAAGCGGAGGGGTCAATATGCTACAATTCAAATAAGCCGATAAAGAATATGCGGGTTTGTTATGAATACCCATGACCTCGTCGCTTTCGTCGCCGTCGTCGAGACCGGATCGATTGTCGCAGCTTCGGCGCGTCTCAATCTCACCCAGCCTGGCGTGACCCGACGTATCCAGAATCTCGAGGAGATGCTGGGGGCGCAGCTTCTGGATCGGCTCTCGAAGCCCCTGAAGCCGACGGCGGCGGGCCATGAAGCCTACGAGCAGGGCAGGCGCCTGCTCAGGATGCTGGACGACCTCAAGTCGGGCGTGGCCAACGACGGAATGGTCCGCGGCGAGTTCAGGCTCGGTCTGACGCCGTTTCTCTCCGAAGCGGGCTTGACCGCACCACTCGATGCAGTGCGTGCCGAATTTCCCGCGCTGGCCGTGCGGGTGGTCTCCGGTTGGTCGCCGAACCAGCTCGAGCGCGTCTGCCGCAACGAGCTCGATGCGGCCGCGATTTGTCTCCCCGACGGTGCAGTGCCGCCCGCCGATCTCGCGGCCGACGATCTCGGCGCGCAGCCCGTCGTCTTCGTCGTCGCACGCGAGATGAAGATCCCGCGCACCGTCGACCTGGAACGGCTGTCCCAACTGTCGTGGGTAATCAACCAGGATGGCTGTGGATTTCGCGATACGCTGAAGCGAAAATTCGATGCCTCGCATCTGCCGTTCAACATCGCGGTCGAGGCGCTGGATAGTGAGCTTCGCCTGTCGCTGGTGTCGCGTGGTCTCGGCGTCGGGCTGGTCACCCCGATCGCCCTGAAACGCAGCGCATTTCGCGACAAGCTCAAGCCGGTCGCTGCGCGCGACTTCAAACCCGCGGTGCGCGCATGGGTGGTGCATCGCGCCCCCGCCGGTCGGCTGGAGCGGCCGATCAAGCTCTTCCGCGATGGATTGGTCCGGGAACTCCAGGCGCTGATCGGGGGCTAGCTACCGCAGCTTCCCCCGTGCCGCCACCGGCAGCGTGCCGATGATCTCCTCGCCGCGCACCATCACGACTTCGTCCATCATGTTGACGACGACGCAGACATGATTGGGTACGACCCGCACGACGTCGCCGACATTAGGGCGGGTGTTGCTGCGGGAGAGGTCGAGGAAGCCGTGCTCCTCGGCGAAGCGTGCGATCTTGGCTTCGGGGTGCTCCAGGATGAGGCCGTGGCCGTCGAGGCCGCCGGTGTCCGTCGTCAGAGTCTTCGAGCCGGCGTCGAGGATGCCGCGCTCAGGCGCGGCGCGGCTGACCACGGTCGAATAGATGTGCAGCGCGCAGTCGTCCCAGGTGGCGACGCCGGCCGCGACCTGCATGCGGTCGTTGTAGATGTAGGTGCCGAAGCGATGCTCGGTGCCGCCCTTGAGCTTGCCGAGGTTCTTCAGGTTCGGCGTCCCGCCGGTCGAGACGATTTTTGCATCCAGCCCGTGTGCGCGCACGCCGGCCAGAGCTTCGTCATAGAATTTTTGTGCGTCGGCCCAGCCGGTCTCGGTCGGATACATCATGAAGCCGGCGAATTGCAGTCCCTTGGATGCGGCAATCTCCTGCGCCAGGGCAATCGCCTCGGCGGGCGTCTCGACGCCGGCGCGCTTGCGGCCGGTATCGCATTCGACCACGACCGACAGCGGTCGGCCTGAGGCCGCAGCGGCCTTGGGCAGGCCGGCAACGACGGTCGAATTGTCCGCGGCGACCGTCATGTTGGCCTTCGCCTGCAGCGCCCCTAACCGCGCCATCTTTTCTTCGCCGAGCAAATTGTAGCTGATCAGGATGTCGTCGATCCCGGCATTGACCATGATCTCGGCTTCACCGAGCTTCTGGCAGGTGATGCCCTTCGCGCCGGCCGCGATCTGCATCCTCGCGATCGTGGGGTTCTTGTGCGTCTTGATGTGGGGACGGTTGGCAACTCCGGCGTCGTCGCAGGCCTTCTGGATCCGCGCGATGTTGCGCTCGACCTTGTCCATGTCGATGACGGCGCAGGGCGTGCCGTATTCGCGGGCGATCTTGGCGGCAAGGGTCGTTGTCATGGAAGTCTCTGAGTTGGCGCGCATCCCGTTTGCAAAAGCGGTGCCCACTTTTGCGAAATGCACGCTAGGCCTGTTCAATCTCTTCGCGCCGCACTTCGAGCTCCAGCCATTTGTCCTCGGCCTCGGCCAGTTCCTTTTGCGCCTTCGTCAGAGCGTCGGAGGCCTGATCGAAGCGCTTGCGATCTTTCCGGAACAGATCGGGGTCGTCAAGGAAGCGCTGCTGCTTGGCGATCTCGGCCTGCAGCTTGGCGATGGTCTTGGGCAACGTCTCCAGCGCGTGTTGCTCGTTGAAGGTCAACCGTCGCTTCGCGACGCCGGAAGGCGCGACGGTTCGCTGCTCTCTCGTCTCTTCGACGGCCTTCGCTGTCGCGCGCTTCACGTCAGCGCCGCGCTGGGCGAGCATGTCGGTATAGCCGCCGGCATATTCGAGCCAGCGTCCGTTGCCCTCGGGCACGATCACAGACGTCACCACGCGGTCGAGAAAATCGCGATCGTGGCTGATCAGAATCACGGTGCCCTCGTAGTCGCTGAGCATTTCCTCGAGAACGTCGAGGGTCTCCAGGTCGAGGTCGTTGGTCGGCTCGTCCAGCACCAGGAGGTTCGAGGGCTTCGCCAGGGCGCGCGCCAGCATCAGCCGGCCGCGTTCACCGCCCGACAGCACCTCCAGCGGCGTGCGCATCTGTTCCTGGGCGAACAGGAAGTCCTTCATGTAGCTGACGACGTGCTTCGGCTTGCCGCCGACCATGACATGGTCGCCGCGGCCGCCGGTCAGCGCCTCGGCCAGCGTCGTCTTCGGATCGAGACTTTCCCGATGCTGGTCGAGCGTCGCCATCTCGATGTTGGCACCGAGCCGTATGCTGCCGCTGTCCGGTGCGCTGCCGCCGGTCAGCATCTCGATCAGCGTGGTCTTGCCGGCGCCGTTCGGGCCGACGATGCCGATGCGGTCGCCGCGCTGGACGCGGATCGAGAAGCCGTCGACGATCTTTCGCTCGCCATAGGACCGGCTGATATTCTTGGCCTCGATGACGAGCTTGCCGGATTTGTCGGCTTCGGCAGCCGCGAGGTTGGCGTTGCCCGTCGCGCCGCGATGGGTGCGGCGCTGGTCGCGCAGCGCGTGGAGATTGCCGAGTCGCTTGACGTTGCGCTTGCGGCGGCCCGAGACGCCGTAGCGCAACCAGTGCTCCTCGTTGACGATCTTGCGGTCGAGCTTGTGTTGGTCGCGCTCTTCCTCCGCGAGCACCTCGTCGCGCCAGGCCTCGAAGGCGCTGAAGCCGCGGTCGATCTGCCGGATCTGGCCGCGGTCGAGCCAGGCGGTGCTGCGCGAGAGATTGCCCAGGAAGCGCCGATCGTGGCTGATGATCACCAGCGCGCAGCGGCGGCTCTCCAGTTCGCCCTCCAGCCATTCGATGGTCGGAAGATCCAGATGGTTGGTAGGCTCGTCCAGCAGCAGGATATCGGGCGAGGGCGCCAGCACGCGCGCCAGCGCGGCGCGGCGGGCTTCGCCGCCGGAGACATGCGCCGGATCTTCTTCGCCGCTAAGGCCGAGCTGCTCGACCAGATAGCGCGCCTGATAGTGGTCGTCGCCGGCATTGAGGCCGGCCTCGACATAGGCCAGCGTGGTGGAGAAACCGGAAAAATCCGGCTCCTGCGGCAGGTAGCGAATGGTGGCGCCGGGCTGCACGAAACGGCTGCCGCCATCCGGTTCGACCAGGCCGGCGGCGATCTTGAGCAGCGTCGATTTGCCGGAACCGTTGCGGCCGATCAGGCAGACGCGCTCGCCGGTCGAAACCGACAGTTCGACGCCCGCCAGGAGCGGCGTGCCGCCAAAGGTCAGTTTGATATCGCGCAGTTGAATCAGCGGTGGCGCCATGCGGTGTCTCAGTCCTGTCTTGTTGCGGCCTGATCGGCGCGGCGGCGCTGGATGCGGCGGATGGTTTGGTCGAGCGTCGACAGAAACGTCGAGCGGTCGCGTGGCGAATAGGATTTCGGACCGCCGGTGACTTCGCCGGCCGAGCGTAAATCGGTCATCAGGTTGCGGACGGCGAGCGTCATCCCGATCGATTCCTCGGTGAACGCCTTGCCGTTTGACGCAATCACATCGGCGCCGGCCTTCACGCAGCGGCTCGCGAGTGGAATATCCGAGGTAATGACGATATCGCCGGGCCCGGCGCGTTCCGCGATCCAGTCATCGGCCGCGTCCATGCCGGCACCCGCGGCGACCCGCTCGATCAGCGGATCCTGGGGCACGCGGATGAAATTGCCCGCGACTACGCTCACCGGCAGGCCGTGCCTGCCGGCGACGCGATAGATCTCGTCCTTCACCGGACAGGCGTCGGCGTCGACATAGATGCGGGTGGTGTTTTGAGGGTTCGTCATGGTCCGTAGATGGGGCTTGCGAAGCGGTTCCGCAGCAGCCGCGTGGTACCCCATTCGGGCCGCAAAGGCGAGGGGATTGACCCCGGTTCCTCAGGGCCTACGATCGGCCCGAAACAACAAGAATTTGGGGAAGCCAAGCCATGCCGAACCGGCTCGAGACCTATCGTGTCGAGGCCTACAACACGGCCAAGCAATCCGAAAACAAGATGCATGATGATGCAGTGGCGCGCCGATTCGGGTTTTCCGGCGGGCTGGTTCCTGGCGTCGATGTCTTTGCCTACATGATGCATGTGCCGGTGGTGCGCTGGGGCCGCGATTTCCTGTCGCGCGGGTTGATCGAGGCGCGTTTCATCAAGCCGGTCTATGACGGCGAGACCGCCGATGTCGATGCGACCGAACACAACGGCCTGCTCACGATCGAGGTGTTCAGCCGCACCGAGCTCTGCGCGACGGGGACGGCGTCGCTGCCGGCGACCGCGCCTGCGGTTTCGTTGAGCGATTATGTCGAGGTGCCCGCGATTGCCGAGCGCAAACCGGTCAGCCCGGCAACCTTCGAAACCGGCAAATGGCTCGGCACGACGCCGCGCCGCTGGGCCGGGCAGGATGCAGCCGACTATCTCGCTGATGTCCGCGAGGCCGATCCGATCTTCGCGCGCGAGGGGCTCGGCCATCCCGGCCTGATCCAGCGCGTCATGAACCGCGTGCTGGTGGACAACACGATCCTTGGCCCGTGGATCCATGTCGGCAGCCGCATGCAATTGCTGTCAGCCGCACGCGCCGGTGATGAGATCACCGCGCGGGCCAAAGTCACCGCGAATTACGAGAAGAAGGGTCACCGTTTCGTCGAGCTCGACGCGCTGGTGGTCGCCAACGGCACGACGCCGCTGGCGCACTGCCAGCACACCGCGATCTACCAGCCGCGCGAGCAGGCGGCGGCGTAGAGCGCGGGCGGCGAGAGGCAAGTACACCGCTCCAAGCTCGGTGTCATGCCCCGCGAAGGCGGGGCATCCAGTACGCCGCGGCTTCTCCGTGAATCACTGCTGCCTCGGAGTACTGTGATCGCCCGGTCGAGCCGGGCGATCACAGTGTGCGTGTGGAGGGCAGAAGGGCAGCTTTACGCCGCTTTCCTCTTCGCATCCTGGATCGCGCGCCACACACGCTCCGGCGTCAGCGGCATATCGATGTGCTTGATGCCGTAGTCGGAGAGCGCGTCGATCACCGCGTTCACGACCGTGGACAGGCTGCCGGCGCAGCCGGCTTCCCCGCAGCCCTTGCTGCCGAGTGGATTGGTCGTGGCCGGCACCGGGTGGTCGCCGACCGTCATGTTCGGAACGTCCTCGGCGCGCGGCAGGGCGTAGTCCATCAGCGAGCCCGTGATCGGCTGGCCGCTCTCGTCGTAGCGGACGTGCTCCATCAGCGCCTGGCCGATGCCCTGGACGACGCCGCCATGGAGCTGGCCGGCGACCAGCAGCGGGTTGATCACCGTGCCGAAATCGTTGACCGCGCTGTAGCGCACGATCTGCACGACGCCGGTCTCAGGGTCGATCTCGACCTCGGCGACATGGCAGCCGTTCGGGAAGGCCGACGGCACCGGTTCGCTGGTGTGATCGACGTCGAGGCTGTCGGGCACGCCCTCCGGCATCTTGCTGTCGTGCAGGCGCTTGGCCAGCTCCATGATGTCGATGCTGCGATCGGTGCCGGCGATCGTGAAACTGCCGCCTTCGAATTCGATGTCGGCTTCGGATGCCTCCAGCATGTGCGCGGCGGCGCGCTTGCCCTTTTCGATCACGAGCTTGGCGGCGCCCACGATCGCCATGCCGGTCGCGGTGATCGAGCGCGAGCCGCCGGTGCCATTGCCGGTGTGCACGATGTCGCTGTCGCCCTGCACCAGCTTGACGCTGTCGAAGGGGACGCCGAGCTGCTCGCACAGCACCTGCGCGAACGGCGTGGCGTGGCCCTGACCGTAATCGAGCGTACCGGTGATGAGCTGCACCGAGCCATCGGGATCGAACACGATCTTGCCGAGCTCGACGCCGGGAGGTGCGGTCACCTCCAGATAGGAACCGACAGCGATGCCACGCAGCTTGCCGGCCTTCTTGCTCTCCTTCTTGCGCTTGGCAAAGTTCTCGTGGTCGGAGATTTCGAGCGCCTTGTTGAAGACAGCCTGGAAGTCGCCGCTGTCATAGGTGACGCCGGAGGACGCGGCGAAGGGCATCTGGTTTTGCTTGATGAAGTTGCGCTTGCGCATCGTCAGGCGGTTGATGCCCATCTCGTCGGCGGCGCGGTCGATCAACCGTTCCATGTAGTAGTTGGCCTCGGGCCGTCCGGCGCCGCGATAGGCGCCCATCAGCGTGGTGTTGGTCAGCACCGTCTTGATATCGACGGCCATCAGCGGCGTGCGATAAACGCTGGAAAAGTTCTTGCTGGTGTTGAGCGAGAGCGGACTGGGAGCAACGCCAGTGATGTAGGCTCCGAGATTGCCGTAGCCCGAGAGCTTGGCGGCGAGGAAATGCCCCTCGGCGTCCAGCGCGAGCTCGGCGTGAATCTTCTGCGCACGGCCGTGGCTGTCGGACAAGAAGCTGGTCGAGCGTTCGTCCAGCCATTTCACCGGCCGCCCCAATTCCTTGGCCGCGTAAAGGATGCACATGTACTCGGGATAGTTGACGTTCTTCATGCCGAAGGACCCGCCGACATTGGCGGTGAGGATGCGTACCTTTTCGTTCGGCACCTTCAGGTTCTTGGCGAGGTTGGCGCGGTTGCCGGCGACGCCCTGCGTCGGCATCTGGATGGTGTAACGCTCGGTCTTCTTGTCGTAGGAGGCAAGGCCGACGCGCGGCTCCATCGAGACCACGGCGACACGGGTGTTTTCGATGTCGACCTTGGTCACGTGAGCGGCGCTGGCGAAGGCCGCATTGACCTTCTCGATGTCGCCATAGTGGTAGTCGAGCGCGACATTGTTCGGGATGTGGTCGTAGAGTTGCGGCGCGCCGGGTTTTGCGGCTTGCTCGGGATCGGTCACCGCCGGCAACGGCTCGATGTCGAGCTCGACCGCCTCGGCCGCGTCGCGCGCCTGGGCCAGCGTCTCCGCCACCACGAAGGCGACGGGATCGCCGACGAAACGGACCTTGTCGGTTGCGAGCGGCTGGCGGTTGGTCTGGAGCAGGGGCGAGCCGTCGCGGCTCTTCAGCGGCAGGCCGCAGGTGAAGGGGCCGTAGCCGGCCGCATCGAGGTCTTTGCCGGTCCAGACCCCCAGCACGCCCGGTATCGCCCTGGCTGCGTCGACGTTGATGCCGCGAATGACGCCGTGGGCATGGGTCGAGCGGACGATCACGGCATAGGCCTGGCCGGGCAGGTTGAAATCGTCGGTGTAGCGGCCCTTGCCGCGCACCAGCGTATCGTCCTCCTTGCGGCGGACCGGCTGCCCGACACCATATTTTTGCAGTGCAATAGCGTTTTCGAGCGTGGAGGATTTGGTGTGTTCTTGCATGGAATTGACCTGAAAAGCCGGCAATTGCGCGGTTTTGGGGGGCGCCTGGGGGACCGGACCCCTCAAAAATAACCCACCGGCCCGTTCACGACAACGCACGAATGGGCATGGTCCCATGTGATGCGTTGTTGCGCAGGATTGGCGCGCTGCTAATGTTTCAGGCGAAAAAGCAATTCCAGCTCGGCCTAACCGGCCGCGGAAAGACAGTTTGTATGAATGACCACACGCGGCTCCGCGACGGCCTTGCGCCGCACGGTGAGCTGGGGTCGATGGCGGCGGCGTTCGCCACTGAACCGGCCGTCGGCGCGCAAGCGCCGGGAACCGGCGTCTACGCGGCGCTCGACCTCGGCACCAACAATTGCAGGCTCCTGATCGCCTGTCCGACCCACGACGGCTTCCGCGTGGTCGATTCCTTCTCGCGCATCATCCGGCTCGGCGAGGGCGTCTCGGCAACGGGGTGCATCAGCGAGGCCGCGATCGAGCGCGCCATCGTGGCGCTCGGCATCTGCCGCGACAAGATCAACCTGCGCAAAGCGCGGCGGTTGCGGCTGATCGCCACCGAAGCCTGCCGCGCCGCCTCGAACGCCGAAGGCTTTCGCAGCCGCGTCGCTGCCGAGACCGGAATCGAGCTCGAGGTAATCGACCGCGAGACCGAGGCGGCGCTCGCCGTGCTGGGCTGCTCGCCGCTGGTCGATCCCAGGGGGCGCGGCGCGATCCTGTTCGACATCGGCGGCGGCTCGACCGAGCTGGTGCGGATCGAGCGCGACGCCGCAAATCCGGAGCCGCGCATCAAAGCCTGGATGTCGATCCCATTCGGCGTGGTCACGCTTGCCGAGCAGTTCGGCGGACGCGACGTGACGCCGGAGATCTACGCCGCGATGGAGCGCGAGGTCGCCCATCACATCAGGCCGTTCGCCGAACAGCATGGCGGCGATCTCGCCGACATGCATCTGCTCGGCACGTCAGGCACTGTGACGACGCTCGCCGGCATCCATCTCAACCTCGCGCGCTACGACCGCCGCCGCATCGATAGCGTCTGGATGAACGATACCGACGTCACCGCGACTATCAACAAGCTGCTCGGCATGAGCTACGAGGAGCGCGCCGCCAACAGCTGCATCAGTATCGAGCGCGCCGATCTCGTGCTGGCCGGCTGCGCCATCCTCGACGCGATCCGCCGCGCCTTTCCGCTGCCGCGCCTGCGCGTCGCCGACCGGGGCCTCCGCGAAGGCATGCTGGTCGAGATGATGCGCGAAGACGGCGCGCTCAGGAGCTGGTGAGATGGCCAAGGACACCACCGGCCGCTTGCACGTTCAGGTCAAGACCCACGGCAAGCGAAAATTGTCGTCGAAGCTCTGGCTGGAGCGGCAGCTCAACGATCCCTATGTGGTGAAGGCGAAGGCGCTGGGTTATCGCTCGCGCGCCGCTTTCAAGCTGCTGGAGATCGACGACAAATACCGGCTACTCAAGCACGGCATGGCGGTGGTCGATCTCGGTGCGGCGCCGGGTGGCTGGAGCCAGATCGCCGCCAAGCGCGTCGGCTCGGTCGACGGCAAGGGCAAGGTCATCGCAATCGACCTGCTGGAAATCCCCGAAATCGCCGGCGTCGAGTTCGCGCAGCTCGACTTCATGGACAATGACGCGCCGGACAAGCTCAAGGCCATGCTCGACGGCGGCGCCGACATCGTAATGTCCGACATGGCCGCCAACACCACCGGCCACCGCAAGACCGACCAGCTTCGCATCGTCGGCCTGATCGAGACCGCCGCCGCGTTCGCCTGCGATGTGCTGAAGCCGGGCGGGACCTTCCTGGCGAAGGCGTTCCAGAGCGGCGCCGACGCCGAGTTGCTCGCCCAGCTCAAGCGCGATTTCGCAACAGTGCGTCACGTCAAGCCGGCCGCAAGCCGTGCAGATTCCTCGGAGCGCTACGTGCTGGCGACGGGATTTCGCGGCGGGGCGACGGAATAGCAACAAACTCCGTCATTGCGAGGAGCTCTTGCGACGAAGCAATCTAGACTGTCTCCGCGGAGGGATTCTGGATTGCTTCGCTTCGCTCGCAATGACGAGATAGGCTACCCCAGCCGCTGATCCCGCACGTCCTGCGTATCCTCGGTCGCCGCCTTGACGGCCGCCTTGGCCGCGCCCTTGCCGGCACCCTTGCGGCTCGCGATCTCCACGGCCTTGCGGCCGGAGACTTCGTGGCCGGCATCGGCGGGCATCTGCCAGAAGAACCAGCTCGATGCCGCCGAGGTGAGCGCGACCACGACGAAGGCCGGCGCGAACACGGTGGCGTTGAGCTCGCTGACGTGGCTGAGCCACATCGTCGTCTCCACGGACGCGGCGCCGACGGCGACGCCGGCCGAGACCGCGAGCTGCTGGTTGACGCTGACGAGCGTGGTGGCGCGGCTCATCTGCGCCTGCTCGACCTCGGCATAGGCAACCGTGTTGATCGCGGTGAACTCGAGCGAACGGAAGAAGCCGCCGACCACCAGGATGATCATGATGATCAGCAGCGGCGTCGTCACGGTGAAGAGGGCGCAGGCGGCGAGAAAGACGGCACTGATGATCGCGTTCACCGTCATCAGGTTGCGGAAGCCGAAGGCGCGGATGATGCGTGCGGCCAGCGCCTTCATGCCCATGGCGCCGAGCGAGGAGCCAAACGTGACGAGGCCGGACTTGAACGGCGAGAGGCCGAAGCCGATCTGCATCAGCAGCGGCAACAGGAACGGCAGCGCGCCGATGCCGAGCCGGAACATGAATCCGCCGAGAACGGCGGCGCGTAGCGTCGGCAGCCTCAGCAGCGTGAAGTCCAGCACCGGCGACCCCGTTCGCCGCGCGTGAAGGACATACAGTGTCATCGAGATTGATCCGCCGACGACCAGGGCGGCAACTGTGCTCCATGGCAGCAGATTGAGTCCGGCAACCGACAGCCCGAAGGCGATGCCGGCGAGCCCGAGGCCCGCGAGCACCATGCCGTAGAGGTCGAACGGCTCTCGTTCCTCGCTTTTGATGGGATCGATGAAGCGCAAGGCCATGAAGATGCCGAGCAACCCGATCGGGATGTTGATCAGGAAGATCCAGTGCCAGGACGCATAGGTCGTGATGAAGCCGCCGAGCGGCGGCCCGATCACGGGGCCGATCAGGGCAGGAACCGTCACCCACGCCATGGCATTGACCAGCGCGCTCTTGTCGACCGACCGCAACAGCACGAGGCGCCCGACCGGCGTCATCATCGCCCCGCCCATGCCTTGCAGGATGCGCGCGAACACGAAATCGGTGACCGATGTCGAGAGCGCGCAGCCGACCGAGCCGACCATGAACACGCCGACGGCAATCGCAAACACCATGCGCGCGCCGAACCGGTCGGCGGTCCAGCCGCTCGCCGGGATGAACACCGCAAGCGACAGCAGATAGGAGGTGATCGCGAGCTTGAGCGTCAATGGGCTGGTGCCGATGTCGGCTGCGATCGCGGGCAGCGACGTGGCGATCACCGTCGAGTCCATGTTCTCCATGAAGAGAGCAGTGGCCACGATCAGCGGAATGACGCGTTGCTTGTCGACCATAACGGATTGGTAATGGAAATCGGAAGGAAGGGCGAGAATTGCGGCTTATCACCGGCATTGGGCCGCGACCATTGCGGATCGACGCATAGCACCTAAATCCTGCGTGACCCGAGGTGAGTGCGCCCGCGCCGGAGACCGTGATGATCGGCCGGCACGGGGACGCCGTTCGCCAGTACGAGGCGCCGCGAGGGTATCCCCCGCTGAATTTGCCTAAAAAGCCTGTGCATGGCTGGCCGGCGGTCCGATTTGCTTTGATTCGTCGTCCACCCGTGCTATCGACCCGCGTCAACCCCACCGATGGGCTCCGATTCTCCGGCGTTGCCGCAAGGTACGCCGAGGGCGGCGCTCATCCATAGCTATTTGCGGCAGGGCCGCGGAAGGAGTTGGCACATGGCCACCGTGCAACAAGGTATTCGCGAAGCCCTCACGTTCGACGACGTGCTGCTGAAGCCGGGCCTGTCGGACGTCATGCCGGGGGAGGTCGACATCCGCTCTCGCGTCACCCGCGCCATTCCGCTCAACATCCCGATCATGGCCTCCGCCATGGACACGGTCACCGAAGCCCGCATGGCGATCGCCATGGCGCAGGCCGGCGGCATCGGCGTCATCCACCGCAATTTCGATCCCGAAGGGCAGGCCGCCCAGGTGCGGCAGGTCAAGCGCTACGAGTCGGGCATGGTGGTGAACCCGCTCACCATCAGCCCCGACGCCACGCTGGACGACGCGCTCAAGCTGATGAGCGATCACGGTATCTCCGGCATTCCCGTCGTCACCGGTGCCGGCAAGTCCACGCCGGGCAAGCTGGTCGGCATCCTCACCAACCGCGACGTCCGCTTCGCCACCGACCGCCAGCAAAAAATCTCCGAGCTGATGACGCATGAAGGTCTCGTCACGGTGCGCGAGAATGTCAGCCAGGACGAGGCACGGCGGATGCTGCATCAGCACCGCATCGAGAAGCTGCTCGTGGTCGACGAGCAGTATCGCTGCGTCGGTCTGGTCACCGTGAAGGACATGGAGAAGGCGGTCGCCCATCCGCTGGCCTGCAAGGACGCGCAGGGCCGCCTGCGCGTCGCCGCCGCCACCACGGTCGGTGATAGCGGCTTCGAGCGCACCGAGCGGCTGATCGATGCGGGCGTCGATCTCGTCGTGGTCGACACCGCGCACGGTCATTCCCGTCACGTGCTCCATGCGGTCAACCGCATCAAGCGCCTGTCCAATTCCGTGCAGGTCGTTGCCGGCAACGTCGCGACCTCGGAGGGTGCGCAGGCGCTGATCGATGCTGGCGCGGACTGCATCAAGGTCGGCATCGGCCCGGGCTCGATCTGCACCACGCGCATCGTCGCCGGCGTCGGTGTGCCCCAGCTCACCGCGATCATGGATGCGGTGGAAGCGGCGAAGAAGTCCGACATCCCCGTGATCGCCGACGGCGGCATCAAGTTCTCCGGCGACCTTGCCAAGGCGCTTGCTGCCGGTGCCGACATCGCGATGGTCGGCTCGTTGCTCGCCGGCACCGATGAGACGCCCGGTGAGGTGTTCTTGTGGCAGGGCCGCTCCTATAAGGCCTATCGCGGCATGGGTTCGGTCGGCGCGATGGCGCGCGGCTCGGCCGACCGCTACTTCCAGCAGGACATCAAGGACACGCTCAAGCTCGTGCCCGAAGGCATAGAAGGCCAGGTGCCTTACAAGGGCCCGGTCGGCAACGTCATGCACCAGCTCGCCGGCGGCCTGCGCGCCGCGATGGGCTATGTCGGTGCAGGCACGCTCCAGGACTTGCACAAGAAGGCGCAGTTCGTGCGTATCACCGGCGCGGGCCTGCGCGAGAGCCACGTCCACGACGTCACCATTACGCGCGAGGCGCCGAACTATCCGGGCGGGGGTTAGGCGCTCCACATTCCGCTGTCATGCCCCGGCTTGACCGGGGCATCCAGTACGCCGCGGCCTCTCGGCTCAACCACGACCGCCTCTGGAATACTGGATCGCCCGATCAAGTCGGGCGATGACAGCGAGGGCGCGGTTGGTGTGTACCACACTCCATTTGCGGCGCTGTCCTGCAACTACGCTCCGTCGCTTTTGTATTGACGTGCTCCGCTCCCTCCGCTTCCGTTCGCGCCGAAGCATAATCAGGAGGAAGCCAACATGTCCCAAGGCAAACGCATCGTTCTCGCGGCGCGTCCCGTCGGCGAGCCAAAGCCGTCCGATTTCCGCATCGAGGAATTCGCTGTACCGACGCCCGCCGCAGGTGAAGTCCTGCTGCGCACGATCTGGCTCTCGCTCGATCCCTATATGCGCGGGCGCATGAGCGACGGTCCGTCCTACGCGACCCCGGTGCCGGTCGGCGGCGTGATGGAAGCCGGTACGGTCTGCGAGGTCGCAGCCTCCAACAATCCGAGCTTCGCCAAGGGCGACATCGTGCTCTCGCGCGCGGGCTGGCAGACGCACGCGATCTCCGACGGCAAGGGGCTGAACAAGATCGACCCGAAGCTCGCGCCGATCTCGACGGCCATCGGCGTGCTCGGCATGCCCGGCATGACCGCCTACACGGGCCTGCTCGATATCGGCAAGCCGCAGGAAGGCGAGACCGTCGTCGTCGCCGGCGCCTCCGGCGCGGTCGGCTCGGCCGTGGGACAGATCGCGAAGATCAAGGGCGCACGCGCGGTCGGCATCGCCGGCGGCAAGGACAAATGCGATTACGTCGTGAAGGAGCTCGGCTTCGATGCCTGCCTCGATCACCGCGATCCTGATCTGGCGGCGAAGCTGAAGGAGGCCTGCCCGAAAGGCATCGACGTCTATTTCGAGAATGTCGGCGGCGCCGTGTTCGAGGCGGTCTTCCCGCTGCTCAATGCGTTCGCGCGCGTGCCGGTCTGCGGCCTCATCGCCCATTACAACGACACTGAAGCGAAGCCGCCGAAATGGGCCGCCAGCATGATGCGCGCGACCCTGACCAAGCGGCTGACCTTCCGCGGCTTCATCGTCTCCGACTTCGCCTCCCGCCATGGCGACTTCCTGCGCGACATGTCCGGATGGGTCCGCGAGGGCAAGGTCAAGTACAAGGAGTTCGTCACCGAGGGCCTGGAGAGCGCGCCCGGGGCCTTCATGGGGCTTCTGAAGGGAGCCAATTTCGGCAAGCAATTGGTGCGGGTCGGGCCGGATAGGGCTTGATCCGCCTCTTCGGCCCCCTCGGGGACCGGATATGGTTAACAAAGAGTGACCGATCGGCCACACCCGCCCGTAAAAGCCGCAGGTGTGACCGTCGGTTCATTGACGGGCCCGCGAAGGCATTGAATCATTGCGCATATTTCAGGTGCGATGATGTTAGAGCTTGTTGTTTTCTGCGTAATCCTGCTGGCTGCCGGTTATTGGGCGACCATGTTTGTCATGGGCCGTCGCGACGACGTCATCCATGGCAAGTTCGTTCACACCGAGGACGCCGACGCGTTCGCGCAATCCGCGATGCCGACACCCACGCCGCCATTCCCCCGGCGTCCCGTCAAAGCCGCGCGGCCTGCCAATGTTCAGCCTGCCAATACCGGGGCCAAGCCGGTGAGTAGCGAGGCGCTGCAGTCCCTGCTTGCCGCGATCCAGCAGGATCTCAAGAGCGTCGCTTGATCCGCGCGTTCAGACGCTGCCGCGCTCGACCATGAACAGCTCGACCGCAAGTCGCTGCTCGGGCCGTGGCGCGCCGGTCAGGCGCGCCAGAAGCAGTTCGCCTGCGATACGCCCCACAGCCGCGGCATCGAACGAGATCGTGGTGAGGCCGGGCGTGATCTGATCGGCGACGTCGTTGTCGCCGAAGCCGAGCACAGCCAGATCGCGCGGCACCGACAGGCCCCGGCCGCGCGCCTCGATCAGTGCGCCGGTCGCGAGCAGATCGTTGGCGCAGAACACGGCATCGATGCGGTCGCCGCGGTCGAGCAGGGCGGTGAAGGCGGCGCGGCCGTCGACGAGCCCCGTGATTTCGCCGACACCGATCTCATGGATGATCTCGAGCCCGAGCTGTGCCGCGGCCGCGCGAAAACCGTCGCGGCGCAGCGCACCGCGCCCAACGCTGCGTCCGATGAAACCGACGCGGCGATGCCCGGCCTCAGCCAGCCTTCGCGCCGCCATCGCACCGGCATCGGCGTTGGGAAGGCCGACCAGCATGTCGATGGGATCGCGCGGAAACGCCCAGGTCTCGATCACGGGAATGCCGAGCTCTTCGAGCGCGGCGCGATTCTCCTCGAGTTCGATCACGCCGGTGAACATCACGGCCGCAGGCCGGATGCCGCGCAGCGACTGGATCATCGCGACCTCCTTGGCATAGGAGTAGGAGGTCTGGCCGATCAGCACTTCAAAGCCTTCCGGCTCCAGCGTCGCGGCGAAGCTGCGCACCGCCAGCCCAAACTGCTGGCTGAGGATGTTGGAGACGAAAGCCATGACCACGTTTGATCGGCCCGAGCGCAGCGCGCGCGCGTGCGGGTTGGACGCATAGCCGGTCGCCTCGATCACTTCGAGGATACGCTCGCGGGTCTCGCGATTGACCTTCTCGGGATGGCGCAGCACCCGCGACACCGTGATCGGCGCAACGCCCGCGCGCTCCGCCACCTCCGCGATGCGCGGCGGCCGTCCGGTCGCGCTGCTGCGGCCGGGCGGCGCCGGAATGCGCACCACGTCGTCATAGGTCGGCTTTGCCGGATCGGTCATCGAATCCCGAGGCTAGAGCATGATCCGGAAAAGTGTGAAGCGGTTTTCCGAAAAGATCATGCTCAAATAACAACCTAAAGCGCGATGACGATTCATCCCAATCTCATCGCGCTTTAATCGAAGTCGGTACCGTCTCCAAAGCTCAGTGCGTCCCCACCTCATCGCGTGCCAGCGCGCGGCCGACCTGGACGAGGCAGTCGCCGCTCTGGCTGTCGGTGTGCAGCCTTTGCGAGATAACGATGCCGTCGGCTGGAAAGCGCAGTATCTCTTCGGCCAGCTCCGGGCGCTCGAAATCATGATACCAGCCCGCGACGTCGCCGGCCGCAACCCGCGCGCCGACCGTGACGGCAGGCTCGAACCAGCCGCGCCGCGTGGCGAACACCGCTTGCGCATGGCTTTGCAATGCCAACAGCTCGGTGGCGCGCTCGACCGGCGCATGTGGCCCCAGCACCGGGGCCTGGACCAGGCCGAGCGCGAGCAACAGGCGATCGACGGCGCGCGCGGTCAGGGCCATCGTCTGCGGCGTGACGGTGCCGCCGCCGCCGAACTCGCCGGAGAGTCCGATCGCGCCGGCACGTGCGGCGGCCGCCATCGAGGTCGGCGCAGTGGCGCCGTTCTCGGCGACGAAGGCGAAGGGCATCCCCAGCCCTTCCATCAGGCGCAGCGCGCGGCCGAACATCTCGGGCGGTCCCTGGCGCTCGATCAGCGCGCAAGGCACATGCGCCATCGAGGTGCCGCCGGAGTGGATGTCGAAGACGACATCGTGCCGCGGAAATAGCTCGTGCTCGAGGAAGTGCGCGAGGCGGAACGTCGGCGTGCCTCCGGAATCGCCCGGAAAGGCGCGGTTGAGATTGCCCTCGTCGAGCGGCGAGCGGCGCCGTGCTGCCATCACCGCCGGCAGGTTGGCGAAGGGCAGGATGGTGATCTCGCCCTTCACGGCGGCGTCATCGAGCCGGCGATACAGCCGCGTCAGCGTGATCTCGCCCTCATATTCGTCGCCGTGATTGCCGGCCATCAAAAGGAGTTTTGGGCCGGCACCGTTCTTGATCCGGAAGATCGGGATCTTGAGCTGGTAGTAAGGAGAGCGGTCGATCGAGAAGGGAATGCCGAGATGTCCGGACCATTTCTGGTCCTTCTCGAAATCGATGTCGTGGAAAAGTCCGGTATGCATGGCTTGCCTCGGGGCCGCGTCGTCGCCGACGCCGGCCGAAGGTTGAATGAAAGGGCGGCGCCGCTACAGCAGGGCAACCGCCGTCATCTCGACCCGCAGGTCGGGATCGGCGAGGCGGGCTTCGACGCAGGCGCGCGCCGGCGGATTGACCGGATCGATCCAGGAATCGTAGACCGAGTTCATGGTGTCGAAGTCGATGATGTGCGGCAGGAAGACGTTGACCGCGATCAACCTGGAGCAATCGGAGCCGGCTTCCTTCAACAGCGCGTCGATCTTGGCGAGCACCTGCTGGGTCTGGGATACGATTCCGGCCTTGCGGTCGTCCGCGACCTGGCCGGCGATATGCACCATGCCGCCGGCGGCGACGGCCTGGCTCATGCGCGAGCCCACGACGTAACGTTTGATCATCTGAAATACCTCCTCGTGACAGTGGCTCCCGCGGGGTCGCGGGAGCGCGTGCTGGCTCACAGCGTCGGCAGCGACTGCTCTTCCTTGAACCACTTCAACTGCAGCGCGCCGAGCTTGCCGTTGAGCTTGTTGGTGAAGATGTCGGTGTTGATCCAGTTGAGCAGGTTCTGCTCGCCCTGGCGCACGCCGACATGGGCCGGCGACTGGCGGATCAGGAATTTGAGCTCGACTTCCTTGGCGGGGTTCTGCTCCTGCACCTTGAGTGCGATCGCGCTGTTCTCGGCGAAGGTCTCGGCCTGGCCGGCGAGAAACGCGGCGAGTGCGGCGGGCGTGTCCTCGAAGCGCACAAGCTTCACCTTCGGTGCATTGTCGGTGAGCCAGACATCCAGCGTCGAGCCCTTGGCCACTGCAACGCTGCGGCCGTCGAGATTGTCCGGCTTCTTGCCGGTCGCGGCGGGAAACGATTTGGCGCCGTAGACGCCGAGATTCACCACCGCATAAGGCTGCGAGAACATCACCTGCTGGGCGCGCTCGGGCGTTGCGCCGAGGCCCGCGATCAGCATGTCGATCTTGTCCGACAGCAGGCTCGGGATGCGCGCGGCGCCGGTTACCGGGACGAGTTCGAGCTTCACGCCCATGTCGGCAGCAATCAGCCTGGCGAGATCGGCGTCGAGACCTGCGATCTCGCCCTTGTCGTCCTTGAAGCCCCATGGCGCCGCATCGGTGAGGATTCCGATGCGCAGCTTGCCTGAGCCGAGCACGTCCTGGAGCTTGTCGGCGTTCGCGAGGTTCGGCGCTGCGAGAACGGCAAGCGCCGCGGCTGCGATGGTGAAGAGTGACTTCAGTTTTCTCATGGCTCTCTCCTGGTGGCGGATTTGGTGAACGATGGTCATCTCGACGACGCGATGAAGCTTGCGAGCTCGGGCGTGTCAGGACTGGCGAACAGCTTTGCCGGCGGCCCCTGTTCCCAGACTCGGCCCTGGTGCATGAAGACGATGCGGTCCGCGACATTGCGGGCAAAGCCCATCTCGTGGGTGACCAGGATCATCGTCATGCCCTGTTTTGCCATCGCTTCCATCACCTTCAGCACTTCGCCGACGAGTTCGGGGTCGAGCGCGGAGGTCACCTCGTCGAACAGCATGAGCTGAGGCGCCATGGCCAGGCACCGCGCGATCGCGACGCGCTGCTGCTGGCCGCCGGAGAGCTGCTCCGGCCAGGCGTCGATCTTGTCGGCGAGACCGACGCGGGTCAGCACATCCTCGGCCAGCGCCCGCGCGCGGGCCTTGTCGATGCGGCCGGTGAGGAGCGGGGCGAGCGTGATATTGCGCTCGACCTTCAGATGCGGAAACAGGTTGAAGGCCTGGAACACGATGCCGACGCGCTGACGGAATTTCTTGAGGTCGCGCATTTCGGCATGGACCTTCAAGCCCTCGACGCGGATATCGCCGGAATCGACGCTCTCGAGCGCATTGATGCAGCGGAGCAGCGTCGACTTGCCCGAGCCGGAGCGGCCGATGATCGTGACGATCTCGCCTTCCTCGACGTCGAGCGAGACGCCCTTGAGGACCTCGACCCGGCCGAATGTCTTGTGCACGTCGCGGATTTCAACGAGAGCCATCGAGGCGGGCCTCCAGGGAGCGGGACCAGAGCGTGAGCGGCAGGCACAGCGCGAAATAGATCGCGGCGACCAGTGCGTAGGTGAGCAGCGGCTGGAATGTCGCCGCGCTCACCACCTGGCCGGCGCGCGCGAGCTCGACGAAGCCGAGGATCGAGGCGAGCGAGGTGCCCTTGATGAGCTGCACCAGGAAGCCGACGGTCGGCGGCAGCGACAGCCGCAGCGCCTGCGGCGCGATGATGTGGCAAAACTGCTGCCAGGCGGAGAGGCCGAGGCAGGCGCCAGCCTCCCACTGCGCCTGCTTCACGGCCTCCAGGCCGCCGCGCCAGATCTCGCCGAGAAAGGCGGCCGTGTAGAGCGTGTAGGCCACCGTCACCGCGACGGTCGCGGGCACCTGGATGCCCAGGAACACCGGCATGCCGAAATAGAAGAAGAACAGCAGGCCGAGCAGCGGCACGCTTTGGATGATTTGGATGGACGCCGCCATCGTCCAGCGCAGGGCGGCGGACCGGCTGATGCGGCCGACGGCGAGCCCGAGCGCCAGCGGCGTACCGAAGGCGAGCGCGAGCACGACGAGCGCGACAGTCCAGCGCAGGGCTTCGACGAGCGAGACGAGATCGATGAGGGAGAAGGAACGCATCGCCCGATCCCTCAGCGCCGTCGCGGCCAGCGGAAGGCCGCCGCGCCAATGACGGCAAACAGCGCCTTGAACGACATCGCCATGGCGAAATAGACCGCGCAGATCACCGCGTAGACTTCGAAGCTGCGATAGGTACGGCTTTCGATGAAACCTGCGACGTGGAAGAGCTCGTCGGTGGCAACCTGCGAGGCAAGCGAGGTGCCGAGCAGCAGGAGCACGAACTGGCTGGTCACGGCAGGATAGGCATTGCGCAGAGCCGGTGGCAGCAGGATGTGACGGAAGACCTGCCAGGTGGAGAGACCGAGGCACTGGCCGGCCTCGATCTGGTTCTTCGGCACGGAGTCGAGGCCCGCGCGGATGATCTCGACCGAATAGGCGCCGAAATAGAGCGACAGTGCCACACAGGCGGCTTCGAACGCCGGCAGCTTCAGGCCGAAATTCGGCAGCACGAAGAAGACGATGAAGATCTGGATCAGCGACGGCGTGTTGCGGAACAGCTCGATATAGGCGCGCACGAGCCAGCGCAGCGGCGTGACGCGGCCCTTCAGCGCGACCGCGCCGGCGACGCCGATCAGAAGCCCTGCCACCGCTGCGATCACGGTCAGCTCCAGCGTGACGATGGCCCCGTCGATGAGCTGGTTCTGATAGCGCCAGAGCGGCAGGAAATTCATCGTGCCCGCTCTCAGCCGAACTGGGTGGGGAGGGCGCGCGTCACCACGCCATCGGCATCGAGGGCGAAGATGACACGCCAGCGGTCGAGACAGGTGCAGGGATGCGAGATGCCGAAGGCGATGACGTCGCCGACCGCAAGCGTGCTATCGGGCGCGAGCGACAGGAACGCATGCTGGTCGTTGAGACGTGTGACCGACAAGGTCGCGGCGAGCCCTTGCTGGGCGACGCCGTCGCGGAAGACGCGCAGCGGCACCGGCAGTCCCTGGTCGAACGAGGCATCGCGCATGCCGAAGCCCCCGATGGCAAGGCCTGCTTCCGGCCGCGACAGCACCTCGGCCCACAGCGTGAGCGCCGGGCGAAAACCTTCGGCGGCGGAGCGTTGCGCGCCGTCGACGAGTAGACCGCCGCGCCGGTCGAGCTCGGCGAGGGCGCGGGCATAGATGCCGTGATCGGCGAAGAACAGCGCGCCCGAGCGCAGGAGAACGATGGCGTTGCCGTCGCCATGGGCGACGGGTGCGAGCGCGCGTGCCACGATGTCGAAATAGGCGGAGCCGCCCGCGCTGATGATCAGCGGCAGGCGCGGGGCCGCAGCGCGCACCAGCGCGAAGGTCTCGATGGTGCGCTCCATCAGCGCTGCGATCGCGCGCATCGTCTCATTGGAATCGGACGTTGCGACCGCGCCTTCGTAAGTCGCGACGCCGCCCAGCACGAGCCGGTCGGCCGCGAGCACCGCGGCAATTGTTGCTTCGACCGCGGCGCGATCGCGCGCGCCGGCGCGGCCGGCGCCGAGTTCCACCAGCACGGACAACTCGCGCCGGTCCGCGATCAGCGCAGCCTCCGCCAGTGCCGCGACCGCGGCCGGTGAATCCGCGAAGGCGTAAAACTCCGTCTCGGGATACGCGCCGAGGACAGCGCCGAGCCGCCGGCCGGCTGCGAGCCCGCCGATTTCGTTGGCCAGCAACAACCGCCGCTCGCCATGCGCAAGCAGCACCGCGGCCTGCTGGATGTTGGCGACCGTCGTGCCCCAGGCGCCGGCCTCGCGCAGCGAGCGGGCCAGCTCCGGCGACATCGGTGTCTTGGCGTGCGGCGCGACAGTGACGCCGGCGCCCTTGCACCAGCGCAGGAAAAGGTCGCGATTGGCGGCGAAGGCGGTCTCATCGAACGTGAGCGCGGGGAGGGCGAGGTCGCCACGAGAGGGCCGCCAATGCTGATCGGCGATCTCATCGATCGACAGACCGGCGACCAGGGGAATACCCCGCGTGGTCGTTGAAAGACGTTGGCTATCCCACCGGGACAAGAAATGCATCGTCACTCCGTCCGCGGCCCTTGCCCGCTTGGAGAACGATATTTCGGAATGACAACGTTGTCATTAGTATCTTCTAGCCATTTTGGATCGAATTCGGTGCAATGAGGTATCAGGATATGGAATCGTGCCCGCCAATTGGGCTAGTGCTCGCCACCCATCTGGGCCAACAGCTCCTCGATGTCGACGTCGACCTGGCCCGCGGCCCTGACGTGGCGTACCTCAAAGCTGTCGGGCTGGAAGCGGTACTCCACGAGCCCGACCTCCTTGATCGCGATCCGGTCCTGGCGCTTGTCGTTGATCTTGAAGCCGGCCGAGGGCGCCCAGACGTGGCGGGTGTGGCGCCAGGTGAAGTCGCGCCGCTGGTGCACGTGACCGCTGGCGATGAGGCGCAGGTCGACATGCGCAAACATCTCGATCAGCCGCACGCGTGCCGGCTGCGGCACGTAGCGGATCGAGGTCTCCGGCGTCTCGGGGTCGTCGGGCAGGTTGAGAAACAGCGGCTTGTGTACGAACAGCGCGACCGGCCTGCCGTTCGTGCGCGAAACTTCCGAGGCGAGCCAGTCGAACTGCTCGGCCTCGAAGGCGAGCCCTGAGTTCATCACCAGCGAATTGACGCCGATGAAGCACCAGCCCGCGGCCTCGAACGACCAATGGTCCTCGCCGATGATCTCGCGGAATTGCTGGCGATGCGCTTCCGCGACCGGCGGCTTCGGCGCAGGGCCGATCGCGGTCGGATTGTCGCCGATGTCGTGATTGCCGGGGATGTAGCGGCAAGCGACGGGCAGGGCATCGTGCAGGGCCTTGGCGAATTCGACATCGTCGCGGCTGGTCGGCCCGTCGAACGAGACATCGCCGGTGTTGACGACGAGATCGGGCCTATCGGTGTCGATATGCTCACTGAGCGCCTGGAAGTTTGCGATCAGGCCGGGGAAGCGCCGGCCAAGATGGGTGTCGGAGATCTGCGTCAGGCGAAATTCGGACATGTATCGATCATAGGCCACGCCCGACGTCGGAACGATGACGGCGGGTCCGCGGTCAGCGATCGAACAAAGTTTAAAGCACGCGATAGCGGATCGTGTAGGCGTCCTGCGGCGCGACCGGGCTTGCCAGCGGCGAGGCGATGCGGTCGGCGAGGTGCCAAGGACCGAACTGAGGACCGAACTGAGGGCCGAACTGCTCGGAGCGATGCGGCTCGGCCGGCAGGCGAAGGCGGAATTCGAAGGTGCCCTTGCCGGGCAGGTTCACGACCAGCACGCGGTCCGCGGTGCGGTGGTTGAGCGGCACCGCGCCGCGCAGCACGGAGCGGCCATCACCGAGCTCCTGCACGCCATCGACCAGTGCCAGCGTCTGGTTGCGGTCGGTATGCAGCTCGATCTGGGTGTCGGACGCCGCCGCCAAGGTCTCCCTGGGCATGCGGATCTCGAACTCGACCGCGGGCTTCGAGGGATTGAGGCCGAGATAGGCCAGCGCGGCATGGCGCATGTCGTAGGCGGCAAAGGCGAACAGGGCGAGGGCGGCGAGCGCAGCGAGACCATGCCTGAGGACATCTCGCCAGGTCCGATAGCTCGTTCGGAAGTAGACCGTCATCGCCAGCGCCACCGCAAGCGCCGTCGCGATGCCGGCCAGCGCCGATATCAGGATGCCGAACTGGCCGTCGGCGGACTCGGTCAAAGCGCCGGTCAGGCTGGCGATCAGGCTGAAGAGGGTGTTCATGGCGGTCTCTCGCCTTGCGCGCCCCGAGGGGCAAAATCGCTTTAACTGTCGACGGTTGGTCGCCTCATCGGGAACGCCGGTTCAACTCGTTGATTGTCAGGACCAGCGGTGACCGCTAAGGGACGCTAGCTATGCCTTCCGCCGGATGGGAAAATCCCGGGAAATTCCGATGTCCATTCAAATGGTTTTGCTGCCGGTCTTCGTGCAGGTCGGTCTCACCTTCGCGCTCCTGATCGCCATGGCGATGGGACGCCGGCGCGCGCTCGTCTCCGGCGAGACCAAGAGCCGCGACATTGCGCTCGGCGAGCCCAACTGGCCGAAGGGCGCCACACAAATCGCCAATTGCTACCGCAACCAGTTCGAGCTGCCGGTGCTGTTCTACGCCCTGATCGCGCTGGCGCTCCCGTTGCGCCATGCCGATCTGTTCATCGTGCTGATGTCCTGGGTGTTCGTGGTGACGCGCTTCGCCCATGCCGGAATTTTCGTCTCCTCCAACAATCTCGGCCGCCGCTCCACGATCTGGCTCGCCGGCGTGCTTGTCCTGCTCGCGATGTGGATCTACTTCGCGTTGAAAATGCTGTTGCTGATCTAGGCGCTACTCGCCGATCCTGATCTGAAAGATTCAAATGACTCCCGCTGCCCGGCTGTCCGCAGCCATCGAACTGATCGACACCATCGAGAAAGACCGCGTGCCCGCCGCCAAGGCGCTGAAGGAGTGGGGCACCGCGCACCGCTTCGCCGGCTCCGGCGACCGCGCCGCCATTGCCGGCCTCGTCTGGGACGTGCTGCGCCGCTACGCCTCGAGCGCCTACCTGATGGATTCGAACACCGCGCGGTCGCGGCTGATCGGCATGCTTCGCCTCGAGCGCAACATGGATACGGCCACGATGGCCGCGCTGTTCGACGGCAGCCGCTTTGCCCCGGCGCCGTTGACCGAGGCCGAGCAGGCCGCGCTCGCCTCGCGGTCGCTGGAAGGTGCCCCGGCCGCGATCGCCGGCGACTATCCGGAATGGCTGGATCCGTACTTGGCAAAAGCCTTCGGCGACGAGCGCGTCGCGGAGGCGGCCGCGATGGCGAGCCGGGCGCCGCTCGACCTGCGCGTCAACACGCTAAAATCCAATCGCGACAAGGTGCTGGGGGCGCTTGCTCATCTTCATGCAAAACCGACGCAGTGGTCCGCAACCGGCCTGCGCATCGAGCTTTCGGCCGATGCACGCAACCCCGGCATCCAGGCCGAAGAGGATTTCATCAAGGGCGCCATCGAAGTGCAGGATGAGGGGTCGCAGCTTGCGGCTGCCTTGACCGCTGCAAAACCCGGCGAGCAGGTGATCGATCTCTGTGCGGGGGCCGGCGGCAAGACGTTGGCGCTCGCCGCGATGATGCAGGGCAAGGGCCGGCTGATCGCGACCGACAGCGACAAGCGGCAGCTTGCGCCGATCCACGACCGCCTGTCGCGCGCCGGCGTCCACAATGCCGATGTGCGCACGCCCAAGGGCGACGCCGATCCGCTGGCCGAGATCAGCGCCACCGCCGACCTCGTCGTGATCGACGCGCCCTGCACGGGAACCGGAACCTGGCGCCGCAACCCCGATGCCAAATGGCGCATGCGCCCGGGCGCCCTGGAGATTCGCCTGCGGGACCAGACCGAGGTGCTCGATCGCGCGGTTCCGCTGGTCAAGGCCGGCGGCCGCATCGCCTACATCACCTGCTCGGTGCTTTCGGAGGAGAACGGCGAGCAGGTGAGGGCGTTCACTGGCCGCCATCCTGAGTTCGCGGTGGTGCCGCCGGAGCAGACCGCGAGCGTGCTCTGGGACAAGGCGGAGGAGTTTGCGCAAGCCGCGCTGCAATCGCCGGAAGGCTGGCTGATGACGCCGCGGCGGACCGGGACGGACGGGTTCTTCGTCTCGGTCTTGAAGAAGGCATAGCCCTCCCCGTCACCGCGGGTTGCGGCGGCCCCCAAAACAAAAACCCCGCAAACCGGAACCCGGTCGCGGGGTTTTCTAACTTGACGTTCTGCCGGTACGTCCGTGGTCAGAACGGTGCGCTGGCGTTAGCCGACGCGGAGATTGTCAGCCGAGGACTTGCCGCTGCGACGATCGGCGACGATGTCGAACGAGACCTTCTGGCCCTCGTTGAGGGTCGACAGGCCGGCGCGCTCGACGGCGCTGATGTGCACGAACACGTCCTTGTCGCCGTCATCCGGCTGAATGAAACCAAAACCCTTTTGATTGTTGAACCACTTCACGGTGCCCATAGCCATGGGAATTTCCTTTGCTTAAGAAGTTAACACGCGGACCGGTACGCACTATTGCGCCCATAGTCCTGATCAGTCGATGTTGGAGAAATCATCTGAAGCGTGCGCGCCCGTCAGCAACGAAGCGAAGCGGCCCAGTCGTTCGGCCAAGTATCGATGATCACAATATAGCGAGATTTTGGGGCCACTTCAAGGCACCACCCGTCGCTCGGAATGTCGCCGCATTTTGCTATTTTGCGGTGCAAATTAACCCTTCCGGGGCGCCTCAATCGACGATAAACAGCGTCGCCCCCGTCGCGGTCGAGGACCGGTGCGCTGCGTCGCCGAAATCCGAGACCTGATAGCTCATCCCCGCCGTGAGCTTGAACTTGCGGCCGTCGCGCAGCTCGCTGTCGAGCTCGCCCTGCAGCACGTAGAGCACGTGGCCGCGGTCGCACCAATGGTCGGCGAGATAGCCCGGCGTATATTCGACCATCCGCACCCGGAGATCGCCGATGTTGAGCGTGCGCCACTGGGCTTGCCCGGTCTCGCCGGGATGGATGGTCGGCTCGACCTTGCTCCAGTCGGTGACGGTGAAGGGGGAGGTGGGGAGCTTCATGGGGGAATCCTCCGTCAGAGCCGGCAGCGCTGTTGTTAGCGTACGTTCGTCTAGCAGTCTCCGTCATTGCTGCGCCCGCACTACCGCGCTTGGGGCGTGCTCGCGCCTGACACGTGCTGTCATCGCCCGCGAAGACGGGCGATCCAGTATTCCAGAGGCCGCAGTGATTGAATCGATAGGCGGCAGCGTACTGGATTCCCCGCCTTCGCGGGGAATGACAGCGGTGGGTGAGCGTCAGCCCACCAAATGATTCGCCGATCCCTGCACGATCTTTCCGGCCGCATTCACCCGCAGATATTCGCAGATCCGCTTTCCCCGCTCGTTCTCGTAGAACACCACCACGCTATCTGGGCTGACGAACAATTCGATGAGCGAGAAATGCAGCTCCGGCAACAGGGCGAGCGCCTTGCTCCAATAGGCCCGCAACGCATCCTTGCCGCGCACGGTGCCGCTTTCATCGAATCCCATCGCGGGGATGCGGTCCGAGGTCATCACGACGTCGTCGGCATAGAGCGTGAGCACGCGTTCGAGATCGCGGGCGGTCCAGGCCTCGACCCAGGTGCGGCCGAGCGCGGCGAGATTCGACGGCTGATGATGGTGTGGCATGACGTTCTCCCTGATCGGCCCTTGGTGAGTGACGGGCCATTAGGTCAATAATACTTACCTATATCGATTTGTCCATGCCCAAAGAAGAATGTGGGCGCGCGGCCCGCGCGGTTGCGGGAAAAGCTTCGGTCGCGTATCTGCTTGCCATGACAGCAGCACAGACCGACCGCTCCGCGTCGACGCCCTCGGTGGCCTCGGCGCACGACAAGATTCTCATCGTCGACTTCGGCAGCCAGGTGACGCAGCTGATCGCGCGTCGCGTGCGCGAGGACGGCGTCTATTGCGAGATCGTCCCGTTCAACAAGGCCGAACAGGCCTTCAACGAGATGAAGCCGAAGGCGGTGATTCTCTCCGGCGGCCCTGAATCGGTGCATGAGGCCGGCTCGCCCCGCGCGCCGCAAGCGATCTTCGATTCCGGCGTGCCCGTGATGGGCATCTGCTACGGCCAGATGGCCATGGCGGAGCAGCTCGGGGGCACCGTCGAGGGCGGCCATCACCGCGAATTCGGCCGCGCCGATGTCGAGGTGAAGGCGCCGAGCAAGCTGTTCGAGGACGTCTGGTCGCCAGGCGGCAAGAACCAGGTCTGGATGAGCCATGGCGACCGCATCACCAAAATGCCGCCGGGCTTCTCGGTGGCCGGGACCTCGCCGAACGCGCCGTTCGCGATCATCCAGGACGAGACGCGCAAATATTACGGCCTGATGTTCCACCCCGAAGTGGTGCACACGCCCGATGGCGCCAAGCTGATCCGCAATTTTGTCCGCAAGATCGCCGGCCTTTCCGGCGACTGGACGATGCGCGCCTTCCGCGAGGAGGAGATCGCCAAGATCCGCGCCCAGGTCGGCAAGGGCAGGGTGCTTTGCGGCCTCTCCGGGGGCGTCGATTCCGCGGTCGCGGCCGTGCTGATCCACGAAGCGATCGGCGAGCAGCTCACTTGCGTGTTTGTCGACCACGGCATGCTGCGCCTCGACGAAGCCAAGACCGTGGTCGATCTGTTCCGCCACCACTACAACATCCCGCTCGTGCACGTGGATGCCTCGAAGCAGTTTTTGGGCGAGCTCGAAGGCGTCACCGACCCGGAAGTGAAGCGCAAGACCATCGGCCGCCTCTTCATCGAGGTATTCGAGGCGGAGGCCAAGAAGATCGGCGGCGCCGACTTCCTCGCGCAAGGCACGCTCTATCCTGATGTGATCGAGAGCGTCTCCTTCACCGGCGGCCCCTCGGTGACGATCAAGTCGCACCACAATGTCGGCGGTCTCCCCGAGCGCATGAACATGAAGCTCGTCGAGCCCCTGCGCGAGCTGTTCAAGGACGAGGTGCGCAAGCTCGGTCGCGAGCTCGGCCTGCCCGAAATCTTCGTCGGCCGCCACCCGTTCCCAGGCCCCGGCCTCGCCATCCGCTGCCCCGGCGACATCACGCGCGAAAAACTCGATATCCTGCGCAAGGCCGACGCCGTCTACATCGACCAGATCCGGAAGCACGGCCTCTACGACGACATCTGGCAGGCTTTTGCGGTGCTGCTCCCGGTCAAGACAGTCGGCGTCATGGGCGACGGCCGCACCTACGACTTCGTCGTGGGCCTGCGCGCCGTCACCTCAACCGACGGCATGACCGCGGATTTCTACCAGTTCGATATGAAGTTCTTGGGCGAGACCGCCACGCGCATCATCAACGAGGTGAAGGGCGTGAATAGGGTGGTGTACGACGTGACGAGCAAGCCGCCGGGGACGATTGAGTGGGAATAGGGGGATAGCGGCGGCCCGATTGGCCTTGTTAATGCCGTCGGAGTAATGCTCTGCCAGTAGGATGGGTAGAGCGCAGCGAAACCCATCGGAATCGCAGAACGAGATTGACGGGTGTCGCTTCCGACGAGTTTAATTGAGTTATGGCATTTGGGGTATTCATCCATCGATCCGACTCGATCTACGATGACAGCCCGGCTGAACGTTATCAGTTTCCCAGTCAGTACCTGCGTCGTGTTGAAGCCTGCATTGACGATTGGGTCATCTATTATGAACCGAGCAAGGTAACTGAAACGCGAGGCTACTTTGCGATTGCAAGGGTTCAGCAAGTGATTCCGGATCCCGGTACTTCCGGGATGTACCTCGCGGTGATCGAGCCAGGAAGCTATCTCGATTTCGCCAATCCGGTCCCCTTCAATGGGTCGAACGGACCAGTAGAGCGGGGTGTTTTGAACGAGCAGGGACGGATTTCGGGACGGGCTCAGTCCGCTGTCCGTCCACTTTCGCTCGAAGATTTCAATAGAATATGCGCCCTTGGTTTCGCCGAGAACGTGCCGTTATTGCCGCGGCGTGACGACGATGTCCGACCGCTCGATTTAAACGAGGAGCAGGCGCCGTTCAGGTTCGACCAACAACGCGACCGCGTCAGCCTGACTGTATCGAGAATTTTGCGTGACCGGATTTTCCGCCGGATCGTGCTCCGGGCCTATGATGAGCGTTGCGCGATCACCGGGCTGAAGCTCATCAATGGAATGGGGCGCGCCGAGGTGGCCGCCGCCCACATCCGACCAGTCGAGGCGAACGGACCGGATATCGTTAGTAACGGGATTGCTCTTTCAGGCACCGCGCATTGGATGTTCGATCGTGGTCTCATTAGTTTGGCGGATGATCTGGAGATATTGATCTCACGTCAGACAAACGATCGCGAGAGCGTAAGATCGGTCGTCAACAAGACCGGCCACGCGCTTGAACCGCGACGGCCATTGGATCGTCCACATCCACATTTCCTGAAATGGCATCGCGAGCACTGCTTCAAGCAATAGGTATCGATAGGAATATGTTGGATTAGGGAATTGCGGTGACAGTGCATAAAAGCTTGCAATGCGCGCATGACCGCGGACTTTTACCAGTTCGACATGAAGTTCTTGGGCGAGACCGCGGCGCGCATCATCAACGAGGTGAAGGGCGTGAACCGGGTGGTCTACAACGTGACGAGCAAGCAGCCTGAGACGATTGCGTGGGAGTAGGGGGATAGCGGCGCTATCGCCCGATTGGCCCTGTTGATGCCATCGGAGCAATGCTCTGCCACTCGCCAATGAGAATCGCTTTGGTGCAGAAGTCCCGGCGCGGATGACGGATTCTAGGAGGGTATCTCCTGTGCGATCTCCCACATATGACCGGATGGGTCGGAAAAGGCGGCGGTGCGGCGACCCCAGGGACGATCGATCGGGCCGTTCACCAAGTCTACGCCGTTTTGCCGGAGCCTCTCACAGGCATCATCGACATCGCCGACTCGAATGGTCATGAGCATGCGAGGTCCGGCGCTCGAAGCAGCCGGCACCACCGGCTGCACAAGCTGCAGTGCCTCCGTCTCCTGTAGCAAATTGACCATTACGCCACCGAGCCCGATCACGCTGCATACGGCGTCGGAATAGATCGGCTTGGCGTCGAACACGGACTCGTAGAATGCCCTGGCGCGCGCGAGGTCGTCAACGAAGAGGGTCACGCACTCCAGATTGTTCAAGTGGTTCATTCGCAGGGCCTCGGTTGACCTGTCGGTCGAGTTTCTTTTGACAAAAAGATAACAACGTATTTGAAAATAAAGAAGCAGTACCATGATAGTATCTGGCGGCGAACCGAACGGAGAAGACCTTGTTGACCGATGCGGGACTTCAGAAGCTCAAGCCTGGCAAGAAGCTCTACAAGCGCGGCGACCGCGACGGCATGTGCGTTGCCGTCCTGCCCATCAAGAGGCGCAAGCAGATCTGCGAAAGTGGCGACCACTCGATCAAGGTGGTGCATTGATGCGCGCCGCGTTGAAAGTGGTACTGGCCGCAATATTTGTGATGCCGGCTGCGGTGGCTCTGGCGAAGTCTCCGGACTGCGCGAGTTGGCCCACGAACATGGCCCTCGTGCACCTCAAGAACGCCGGCCTGATCGATATTCCATCCGTGATCGAGGCGCAGACCAAGGCCGTTCGTCTCGCATCCGAAAAGATCGGCAAGGACCTCCACCAGGAGGTTTACGACATCACGTTTCACACCAAGGATGGCAAGACAATCGAGGTCATCACGAAAAGCCAGGCATCAAGCGAGGAATGCTCGATGAGCGGCGTCGACGTCTATGTGGTCGCGAAGAAAATCGGCGGGTCGGCAGAGCAGGCATCTGACGGCAGGGCCCAAAAGTGATCCGGCTGACCGAAAGCTCAAGAACGAGGGCGGGATGACGATTGAGCCAGAGCGGGCCGAGCGCTAGCATCGCGTTATGGACGCCGAACGACGAATTGAGAGCTTGGAAGCAGCGTTTGGGGCCAGCTTGCCCGTGACGTATCTCGCCTTCCTGCGGTCACACAGGGAAGAGCCGTCTCGTCCGGTTCAGGTCGTCTCGACCAATCCAGACTACTGGGATGTGAGCTGCATCTTCGAAATCGGGGACGCTGAAGACTACCTCCAACTCGATGGTTGTTATGAACTGGTTGGCGACGTCCTTCCCGAAGGGATGCTGGCAGTTGGCGAAGACCAAGGTGGTAACCTCTACCTTTTGGATTGCCGCATGGGTCCGAGCACCGGAGCCATCTATTGGTGGGATCACGAACAGGAGCCTGGCGAGGACCGCGTGGAGTTGGTCGCGACGAGCTTCCCGGAGTTTCTCGCCGTTCTGGTCCCCGATTCATAGCAGCACGCGCGTGGGCGCCGACGATCAACTTCGCTGTCAGGTCGATGCCCAGCGGCCGGTTTGGAGCTGCTGAAGCCCGCCGCCAAAAGCGAAATCCGTCGCATTCGTATTGGGGCTTGCTGCTGCTGCGCGGCAGCCTCGCCTCGGATCCTCGCGCGCGTCCGCTCCGCACAAGCCGCACCGCGATTTCGTCAAGAAGTCGTTCAATGCTGTGAGCCGCGGGAGCAAGACGAACGGAGACATCGCATGGGCACAGGCAAACTGATCGGAAAAGTCGCGCTGGTGACCGGAGCGTCATCCGGGATTGGAGCAGCAACGGCCGTGGCTCTTGCAGCCGAAGGAGCGCGCGTGGCGATCGCAGCCCGGCGCATGCAGCGCCTGGGAGATCTTGCGGAGCGGATACGCCAAGCCGGCGGCCAGGCGCTTCCGCTCGAAGTCGATGTTTCGGACGAGGCGCAGGTCTCGGCGATGGTGCTGCGCGCTATCGAGGAGTTTGGGCGGCTCGACATGTTGCTCTGCATAGCCGGCGTTGGCGTCGCCGCGCCGTTCCAGAACACCACGACAGCTGAATACCGTCAGATGATCGACGTAAACTTCCTGGGGCTGCTCTACCCGATCCATGCCGCGCTGCCGGGAATGAAGCGGCAAGGTTCGGGGCATATCGTGATCCTCTCATCCGGCACCGGACGCTATATCCATGCCTCAACGGTCTATTCCGGGACCAAGCATGCTGCCAGCGCCATGGCGGAATCGCTTCGACGCGAAGTCGGGAAGGACGGCATCCGCGTCACGACGATCGAGCCGGGGGCCGTCAAAACCGAGTTTGTCGCGCAGATGCGTCCCGATGTCCGCCAGGCGGTGGAGACCAGACTGGGAGACATGGAGCAGCTCGAGAGCGAGGACATCGCCGCTGCCATCCTCTACGCGGTGACGCAACCGCCCAGGGTCAACGTCAACATCCTCACGCTTTATCCCACCCAGCAGGCCTGAGCCCGCCGTCATGCCGGGTAACAAACATTCAGGGATTTGCCGCATCCTGATCGGCGCGGGCATCCCGGCGCGGTCGATTGTGCGGGAGTGAAGGGTCGCGCGCTGCTTTCGCGGGGAAGGCGTCACGGCTTCACGAACCGATAGGCGAAGCGATCGGTGTTGCCTTTGATGGCGGGATCGAACACCTTGATCGTGTGCGGGTCGTCCTTGTTCGCGAGCAGGGTGCTTTGCGCGTCCAGCACGAAGCCGGCCGCCTCCACCTCCTTGCGAACGGATGCAGGCTCGATCCGATGCAGCGACTGGGCCTCGCTCGTGCCCGCCCCGAGCGCGGCAGCGTGGTCGACGATGACGTAGCACCCGCCGGGCTTCAGCCGCTCGTAGACGGCTCGATTGAAGTCGGCCGCCGTCGCGCCCCGGGCCTGGATCAGCGCGGTGTGGAGATCGTGGTAGAACAGGTGCAGCCAGAGGACGTCCGCCGGTCGCGTCGCCTCCGGCATCGCCACGAGGTCCGCCGAGACGGCTTCGACGTTGTCTCGACCCGGCTCCCTTGCAAGCGTCTGGATGCGACCGAGCGGATCGTTCTTGAAGTGCGCGACTTCGGCCGGCACGAAGCTGTCAACCCGTCCTTCGCCTCCCACGATCTCGGAGAAGAGACGGGTCCAGTCGCCGTCGCCCGGGTAAACGTCGATGACGGTGGAGCCCGCATTGATGCGTCCGAACCGGATCAACTCGGACAGCTTGGATTGGTCGTACATCTGGATCTCCTTTAGGCTTGGGCATTCGACACGCGCGCGGCTCGTGCCAGTGCCTGCGTGTCGATGTATTCCCTGATGTTCGTCAGTTTGCCGTTGCGAACGGTGATGGCGAAGACCCAGTCGTCCCTAAACGTCTTGTTCGTGGCTTTGATCTTCCCCTTCGCGAAGCCGACGACCAGGACCCGGTCGCCTTGCGCGACGAACTCCCGGGGTTCGGTGGACGTTTCGACCGACCTGGATGCCGTCTCCAGCAGATCCGTCACCCCGTCGTGCCCGCGATGCGTTCCGGCCAGCGGCCAGTCCTCGCCCGGAATGATCCACTCGATGTCCTCAGTGACCAGCGCCAGCAGAGCCTCTCTGTCGCCACGGCCGATCGCGGCGAAGAAGTCCTTCACGGTCTGGATGTTCTTCTCGATACTCATGGGAATTTCTCCGTTTCGCTCGGATCGGATCGCGCGCGATCCGATCGCATGCTTCGTGTCCCCGTGTTCATCAGCCGAACTTGACCAGATCCTTGAAGATCAGGTGGCCCCAGCTGTTTCCGCGCGCCTGCACGAGCAGTCCGCCTTCGGAAAGCCCGCCGAGTTTGATCGGCGCGAAGCCGAGCTTGTCCGCAAGCGCGACAATTTCCGCTGCGGCAGCGTCGTCGTCGCTCGCCAGGAATACGACTCTCCTGCCACCATGGACGGCCGGATCCTGGCCAAGCACGGCAGCACCCAAATGGTTGAAGCCCTTGACCAGTCGACCGCCGGTGAAGGCTTGCGCGAGGGCCTTGGACGAATGTTGTCCTCCCAGTCTCTCAGGCGGCACGCCGTAGGCGTTGGTCACATCGATGATGGTCTTGCCCTGCCAAGTGGGCAGCGCCTTCGCGACATCCTGGTGCGACTCGAAACGGACCGCCAAAAAGACGATGTCCGCCTTGACCGCGTCCACCAGCTTTTTGGGAATGATCGAAGGTCCGATCGCGGCCGCGGCGGATGCAAAGCTTTCCGGGTCGCGCGTGGCTGCAACGGATACTTCGACGCCATTGCGGGCAAACGCCCTGGCCAGGGCCTGGCCGATATGGCCGAAGCCGATAATCGCGTAGCTCATGGTGTTTCTCCGATCTTGTGTCGATGGCGCGGTCAGACCTGCGCCATGCCGCCATCGACGGCGAGATCCACGCCGGTGATGTAAGAACTTTCATCGGAGGCGAGGAAAGTGACGGCAGCCGCGATTTCCTCCGGCTTGCCCCTGCGCCCCATCGGGACCTGTGAAGCAAATCCGGCGGCCGCTTGCTTGGCTTGCTCGGCGGTCAAGCCCGTCGTTGTTTCCAGGGCAGGGGTTTCGGTTGGTCCGGGGCTCATCGTGTTGACGCGGATTCTGCGGTCCTTCAGCTCCAGCGTCCAAGCGCGCGAGAAGCTGCGCACCGCCGCCTTGCTCGCGGCGTAGACGCTGAACCCTGGCAGCCCCTTCACGTTCGACACCGAAGAGTTCAGGATGATCGAACCGCCATCCCTAAAGAGGGGAAGGGCCTTTTGCACTGTAAAGAACAGCCCCTTCACGTTGACGTCGAAGGTCTGGTCGAAATGGGCCTCGGTAGCCATCGCGAGCGGTGCGATCGTTCCCGCGCCCGCGTTCGCGAAGAGAATGTCGATGTGACCATGTTTCTCTTTCACGACGGCATAGAGCCGGTCCAGATCTTCCAGGCGCGACACGTCGCCGATGACCGTCGTCACGTTTCTCTCGATGAAGGCCGTGGCTTCCTTCAGTTCTTTCTCGCGTCGTCCGGTGATCACGACATGCGCACCTTCGTCCACGAAGCGCTTGGCTGTGGCCAGCCCGATCCCGCTGCTGCCGCCGGTGATGACTGCGATCTTGCCTTCTAGTTTTTTCATGATCTTTTCTTCCTTCGTTGTGTGTGTGGGCCAGGCGCGGGACTGCGCCGGGATCAGAGTTGCGCCAGGCCGCCGTCGACGGCGACTTCGCTGGCGGTCATGAAGCTGCTGTCCGACGAGGCGAGAAAGGCCGCGACGGCTCCGATCTCCGAGGGATCGGCCATGCGCTGCAGCGGAGTCATCGCGGCGAAGACCTTCTGTCCCTCTTCGCCCAACGCTTCCTTCGCGAGTTCGGTCGCAGTCGCCCCGGGCGACAGCACGTTGACGCGGATGCCGCTGCCCTTCAGGTCCTCCGCCCAGGTCCGCGCGAGGTTACGCACGGCCGCCTTGCTCGCGCTGTAGGCGCTCATGGCCGGCGCGCCCGTGGTGCCGGCGCTCGATCCGGTCAGGATGATCGAACCGCCCCGGCGCATCAGCGGCAGCG
Organism: Bradyrhizobium sp. i1.15.2; assembly: GCF_040548425.1. Classification (NCBI taxonomy): domain Bacteria; kingdom Pseudomonadati; phylum Pseudomonadota; class Alphaproteobacteria; order Hyphomicrobiales; family Nitrobacteraceae; genus Bradyrhizobium; species Bradyrhizobium sp. i1.15.2. The sequence goes on from NZ_JBEPRQ010000007.1 coordinate 299,172, forward strand.
CCTTCTGCACCGTGAAGATCGTCCCCTTCACATTGGTGTCGAAGGTTTCGTCGATATGCGTGGCGGTGATCTTGCCGAGCGCAAGCTGGCTTCCCGCGCCGGCATTGGCGAAGACGATGTCGAGGGTTCCGCGCTCGGCCTTCACCGCCGCGTAGAGTCGGTCGAGGTCGGCCTCGTCCGAGACCGAGCCCTTCACCGCGCGGGCATTGGGCCCGAGGGCGGCGACGGCCGCGTCGAGCGCTTGCTGCCGGCGGCCGAAGATGAAGACGAAGGCGCCGTCCTCGATGAAGCGCCTTGCCGCGGCGCGGCCGATGCCGGTCGCGCCACCCGTGATGACTGCAACCTTGCCGTCAAGCTTTCCCATAATTTCTCCTGTCGTGGTGCCGGGACAGCATCTGCCCCCGACGTCCCCGACATAGGTCCGCCGGCGTCAGGCGTTGAGTGCGGAAGCGCGCACATCGGTGGTGCAAAATCGATCCGGCCGCGCGTCCGACGCCAGCCGCGACGGTCCGCCGTTCGGAACTGGGTCGTATTTGTCGGAACTGGCTATGATGACCCCTCGGACTGCTGTAGGAGGCGTCAGATCCGGGCTTTGGAAGGCGCACCGCGCGGTGCGGGATTGCACCATGATCGACTGGGATGACGTTCGCTATTTTCTAGCCGTCGCGCGCGGAGGCTCGGTGCGGGCGGCCGCCGAGCACCTCGGTGTGAACCACGCGACCGTGCTGCGACGCATCGCCCAGCTCGAGGAACGCCTCGGGGTCCAGATGTTCGAAAAGCTGCCTTCGGGCTACCGCCTGACGGCTGCGGGCGAGGAGGTCCTCGAATTCGCGGACCAGATGGAAGCCTCCTCACACCTGCTGGAGACGCGTGTGTTCGGGCGCGACCAGAGCGTGCGTGGGCGTCTGCGGGTGACGCTGGCGCCGCCGCTTGCGACGCACCTGCTGATGCCCGATTTCGCCGATTTTGCGCGCCTGCATCCTGATATCGAGATGGATATCTTGTCGGCCGGCGAGCTGGCTAATCTGACCAACCGGGAGGCCGACGTCGCGATCCGCGTCGTCTATGACCGCAAAACCCTCCCGCAAAATCTTCACGGCATGAAGGGACCGGAGCTGTTCGGCGCCGTCTACATATCCAGGGATCGGCTGGCCGCCTGGCGCGCGGGCGCGCCTGATCCCTTCCGCTGGATCGTCATCAGCATGCACGGCATCCCGGACTGGGCCAGCGCGGGCGAGGTCCGCACCACGGGCGTTCCATTCAGGACCTCAGACGCCGGGACGCAGATCGCTGCGGTCCGGCAAGGGCTCGGGATCACGACGCTGCCGTGCTTCGTCGGCGATGCCGACCCCCTGCTGGTGAGGGTGCCGGGCACCGAGCTACACATGTACGGAACGGTTTGGCTCCTCACACAGGGCGAGACACGCAAGACCAAGCGCGTGCGGCTCTTCACCGAGTTCGTATCCCGCAGGCTCGCCGCGTACGCGCCGCTTCTCGCGGGGCTGTCCGTATCGCGCGACTGACGTGGGGCAGGTCGGTCCATTCGGATGCCGTCCGGTGGTCGGCCGGGAATGCCTTGAAATACAAGCCGCCCTCCTATATGACTACTGTAGTCATATTGGAGGACTCATGCGAGAGATTCAGCTTCGTGACGCAAAGGCTAACCTCTCCGCGGTCGTCGATGAAGCGGTCGATGGCAAGCCCGCGATCATCACGCGTCACGGTAAAAAGCAGGCGGTGGTCTTGAGCTATGAGGAGTGGCGGCGTCTGTCGCAGGTGCCGAGCTTCGGGCGCCTGCTGATGGCGGCCCCCGTGCGGGCCGGCGATGTGCCGACGCGTAATCGCGCCAAGCTGCGCAAGACCGACTTCTGAGACGTGTATCTCGTCGATACCAATGTCATATCTGCCGCCTCGCCGAACCGGCCGACGCCTGCGGCACTCGTCGCGTGGATGGATGCGCAATCCGCCTCCTTGTTCTTGTCCGTCGTGACGATTGCGGAGGTTGAGGACGGAATAGCCAAATTGCGACGCGAGAAAGCCACGCGCAGGAGTAGAGATTTGGCTCAATGGCTGGAAGCCGTGCTGCACCTGTATGAGGATCGAATCCTGGCGTTCGATACCCCCACTGCGCGGATCGCCGGACAATTGTCGGACCGCGCGCGAGGGCAGGGGCATTCTCCGGGATTTGCCGATATCATGATTGCCGCAACTGCGCGTCAGCACTCGTTGACGGTCTTGTCACGCAACGCGAGGCATTTCCTGCCGCTCGGCGTACCCGTGCATGATCCCTTCGACGAGCTGCCGCCGTCCTGATCATCGCGCAGGCATAGGGAGGGCGTGGCCTCTAATTGGCTGCCCACCGCTACTCCGCCCCAACCGAACCCGCCTGTCGCTGAGCCGCGATCAGCATCTCCACGAACGCCGTCACCTTGGGCGGCCGGAAGCGGGCCGCGGGGTAGACCGTGTGAATGCCGCCGGATGGCAGTTGCCATTGCGGCAGGATGTGAATGAGGCGGCCCGCCGCGAGATCGTCGGCCACCAGGAAGTCTGGCAGCACCGAAAGGCCGCCGCCGGCGAGCACGGCCGCGAGTACCCCCGGCGTCGTGTCGATCGCGATGCTTGCTTGCAGCCGCACAGCGCGTCGATCGAGATCGCCGCGCGAAAACTGCCACAGCAGCGGCTCGCGCAGCGCCATGTTGGCGATGAACGGCAGCGTGACGATGTCGTCGGGATCGCGCGCGGCGGCGATCCGATCCGTGAACGCGGGAGCGCCGACCAGACATTGCCGGAACGATCCGATCTTGCGCGCCTGCAGGCTGGAATCGACCAGCCAGCCGACACGAATCGCCATGTCGATCTGGCCTGAGGCGAGGTCGACCGTCTGATCTTCGAGCGTCAACTCCACCCGGCAGTTGGGATAGCGGGCGGCGTAGGCCGTGACGACGGCGACGACGACGGCCGTGCCGTAGTCGTTGGGCGCCGTGATCCGCAATGTGCCGGTCGGCTCGGCGGCTGCCTGGGCGAGCTCGTCGAAGGCATCCTCCGCTTCGCGCAGGATCATGACGCAGCGCGCATGAAACGTCCGGCCCGCCTCGGTCGGATGAACCCGGCGCGTCGTGCGCACCAGAAGGCTGGTGCCGAGGTCGCGCTCCAGCTGCGCCACCTGCTGGCTCACCACGGCCTTGGTGATGCCGAGCCGTTCGGCTGCCCGCGTGAAGGATCCGGTGTCCACGACGGCTGCGAAATAGGCGAGGCGGTTCAGGTTCATGGCTCGTCCGGTCATCTATTGTCAGTCAATAGCATACATTCTGTATATTCTGTTGATATTTATCTACCAATGTGCGCGTGCCACATTGCGGTTCAAGGAGATCGCCATGTCCGCGCCCATTCCCATCACCTACCTGTTCGATCCGCTCTGCGGCTGGTGCTACGGCGCCGCCGCGCTGCTCGAACAGCTCGTCGCCCGGCCGGATTTCGCTGTCGAACTTGCGCCGACAGGCCTGTTTGCCGGCGAGGGCGCGCGTCCGATGGACGACGGCTTTGCCGCTTATGCCTGGAGCAACGACCAGCGGATTTCGCGCTTGAGCGGCCAGCCCTTCAGCGAAGCCTATCGCCGCGATGTGCTGGGCGACCGCACGCGCCTGTTCGATTCCGGCCCGACGACACTGGCGCTCACGGCAGTCGCGCTCATGGCCCCGGATCGGGAGTTCGCGGCGCTGAAGGCCTTCCAGCTCGTCCGCTATGTCGAAGGACGCGACAGCACGGACATCTCCGTTCTGTCGGACGTGCTGCGCACGATGAATTTGCCTGAGGTTGCCGCGCGTCTGGCGAGCCCCGACGCTGCACTGATCACCGCTTACCGCGCGCGCCTGGAGGCTGCGCGTGCCGAGATGCGCCGGTTCGGTGCCAACGGCGTCCCGGCCCTCATCGTCGGGACGGGCCATGATCGCCGCCTGATGCAGGCGAGCGCGCTGTTCGGCAGCCTCGACGTCCTCGTCGACGGACTCAAGGCGGCCTGAGCGCCGCGCTCAACAGAGACCGGACCATCCAGTTTGAATTTCGCGATCCCAGACCAGCACCAGGAGACCAACATGCCGACAAGGAGAACCATCATGAAAACCACTCTCGCCGCGGGCGCCGCCGCACTCTTCGCACCCGCAGGGCTTGGCCATGCCGCCGGCGGGCTCACCTGGAAGCATTTTCCAGCCGGACAGAACGGTTTCTTCCGGGCTCCCGTTCTGGTGTCCGGGCCGAGCGAAGCCGTACTGATCGATGGCGGCTTCACGCTGTCAGATGGCAAGGCTGTCGCAGACGCCATCAAGGCCACCGGCAAGAAGCTCACCACCATCTACATCACCCAGTCGGACCCGGATTATTATTTCAGCCTCGGCGCCATCAAGGCGGTCTTCCCCGAGGCACGCGTGCTGGCGGCGCCCGCGACGGTGGCGGCCATTAACGCCAGTGTGGAAAAGAAGCTTGCGGTCTGGGGACCGCAGCTCAAGGCGAACGGCCCGCAGCTGCTTGCCGATGTCGTCATCCCCGAGGCGTTCGACGGCAAGACGCTGAGCGTCGACGGCGAAACCATCGAGATCGTCAGCGCCGACGGCCTGGCCAACCGGCGCTATCTGTTCGTGCCCTCGCTCAACGCGGTGTTCGGCGGCGTGCTGATCTTCTCCGGCGTCCATGTCTGGACCGCCGATACGCCGACCAAGGAGCAGCGCGCCGCCTGGATCGCCAATCTCGAAAAGATCGCGGCGGGCAAGCCGGCGATCGTCGTGCCCGGCCATGTGTCGGTGGATGCAAAAACCGACCTGTCCGGCGTCGAGCACACCATCGCCTACCTCAAGGCGTTCGACGAAGAGCTGGCCAAGGCCAAGGATTCCGCGGCGCTCAAGGCAGCGATGGAAGCGCGCTTCCCCGGCCTCGGCATGGGCGTTGCGCTCGACATCGGCGCCAAGGTCGCCACCGGCGAGATGAAGTGGGGCTGAGATGGCTCGCAACCTCGATCTGATCCGCGCCACCTATGAGGGATCATCGTCGGAACAGAACGGCCGGAATCTCCTGGCCGCTCTCGCTCCCGATGCCGCGTGGACCGAAGCGGAAGGGTTTCCGTACGCGGGCACCTATGTCGGACCCGACGCGATCATATCAGGCGTATTCCGGCGTCTCGCCACCGAATGGACCGGCTACCGCGCCGATGTTCACACCTATCTCGAAGACGGCGACCGCGTCGCCGCCTTCGGCGTCTACTCCGGGACCTACAAGGCGACGGGCAAATCCATGCGCGCCAATTTCGCGCATCTCTATCTGCTGAAGGACGGCAAGATCGCCAGCATGACGCAATATGTCGACACCGCGATGGTGCAGAAGGCGTTGGAGCCTGCCGGCCACTGAGAGCCGGCTGACGTCGGCATGTACGAGAGAGGGAGCCCGCGACATGCGGGCTCCCCTTTTTCGTTCCGGCGCCTGCTAGATCTTGATGAAGTTGTGCGCGGCCAGCGCGCCGAAGGGCAGTGTTGCCAATCGTCCGCCGACCTCGAGCGAGCCCAGATCCACCGGGAAGAAGCCGGTGCCTTCGATGAGTTTGCGAACCTCGGCCTTTGCGGCAGCGTCATCGCCCGAATAGAACAGTACGTGCCGGCCACCCGCAACGTCCGGATTCGACAGCGCCGCGACGTCGTTATGGTTGAATGCCTTGACCACGCGGGCGCCCGGAACGAACTGGCTGAAGACCTCGCTCGATTGCTTGTCGCCGAGATCGACGGCCTTGATGCCGTAGGCCGCGAGCGGGTTGCTCGGGTCCTTCGCATCCGCCGAGTTGGGATCGAGGAATTCCACCGGATTGGTGGCGTCGACGACGATGCGACCGTTCCAGGCCGGCAAGCGGCTGAACACCTTCTCCACATCAGTCCAGCGGATGGCGGCGATGACGATATCGGCGCCGGCTGCCTCTTGCACGGTGCCGGCCTTGATTGAAGGGCCGAACTCCTGAATCAGCGACGCCAGCGATTCCGGTCCGCGGCTGTTGGAGATAGTGGCCGAGATGCCTTTCCTGGCGAGAGCGCGTGCGAGGTTCGAGCCGAGGGCGCCAGAACCGATGATACCAATACTCATGATGGACTCCTGTGAGGTGAGGGGCTTGAAAGAAGGACCGCCAGCGCCCCGAAGGCTGGTCGGTCGTTACTGATCGATGCCGTTCGGCATTGAAGATATTATGTGTCGATGACACGATTACATTTAAGAGCAAAACAAATCACCAGGCGAGCGGAATGGAGAACTTGCCCAGCCGCGCCACCTCGGCTGCAACATCCGCCACTGTCGTTTTTGCGAGTTCAGCCTCGAGCGCTTTGCGCGCGCGGTCTAGGGCGGGTTGTATCGCCGCGATGATATTGCCGCCGACCGCGCAACTCTCGCAGGGCGGGGTCCGGTGCAGCGAAAACAGCTCGGTGTCCTCGACCGCCGCATAGACATCGAGCAGCCGTATCTTCTTTGCCGGTTTCGCCAGCAAGGAGCCGCCACCCGCTCCGAGCTGCGAACGCGTCAGCCCGGCATCGCTCAGGCGGGACAAAAGCCCGCGGATGACGACGGCACCGGTGTTGGCCGACCAGGCGAGATCCTCGGACCGCAGCGGCTTCCCCTCGCTCACGGCAAGTCCGGTGAGGATATGAACGGCAACGGCGAAGCGGGTGCTGGTCGGCATGACGATCTCGTTTGTGTGTAATCATCACTATTACACACTTTCGGCGGTGTCAACACTGGTGCGTCTGCAAGCGGCTGGATGCGCGGCTGTGCCGGAGCTAAAGGCCAGCGCCTTTGGCGACGCGCGCGTGCACGAGGTCATGGATATGACCACCGGCCCCGTCTATACCGAGGTCGCACGACAGGACAGAGCGATGATCGTATGCTCGCAGTCATCACGGTGAAGATATGACTGCCGACGATCTTGGATTTGACGTGAGGAGCCATGGTGGTTTCGGAAGACAACAGATCTCTCGCCCGCTATTTGAGAGATGCTACGCAGGGCTCACCGACGGTTACGAAATATTGGGATGATGCCCACGTCTGCGACGTCGATATCATGATCATCAAGAACGTCCCGGCAGGAGGCGTTTCCACCTATGCCAGCCTCGCGCTCTCCGACGCGAAGACAGGCCTGACGTCCGGCGGCAAGGCCCTGGGCGTCGAGATTTTGCTGGCTCTGGCGACGGAATGCGCCGAGGGCGCCAACATGATCGCGACCTGCGCTTTCAGCATCAAGAAGGGCGAAATCACACCCTTGCCCGGCGTCGTCATTCCGCGAGCCCTGGAACTGTATGGCGAAGGGCGCAAGATGAAGCACGCCATGCTCATCTCTCCGTTCTTGTGGAACCTTGAAACACAGTCCTTCTCGGCCAAGTCCGTCGCCTGGCTGCAGGTGCTACCTATTTCGGACGCCGAGCGGGACTACGCGCTGGCGAACGGGCCCGAAGCGCTGGAGGATCTGTTCGAGGACCGACAGATCGACGTATTCGACATCGATCGTCCCAGCGCTCTTTGATACCTTGACCGCCGCTATCCTCGTGGACGCCTGCGACTCGCCTGGCCCGAAGGGTATCGCTTCGCGTCTCGCTACCGCGGCGCCAGCCCCGCGCCGTTTTGAAATGCCAACAGCCCAATGCAGAAAATCGCTGCGCCAACCCACAGCACCACCGGCACCAGGTACGGCGACGAAATGACCTCCAGCACCGGGAATGCTTTGTCTGAAACAAACCTTCTGTGCGCCACCCATGCGGTTGCGACGAGGGGCGTAAAGGCGACAACGAAGTAAAGCGCCCCCAGGACCCAGCCAAAGGCGGTCAAATCCCTGGATCGCGTGACCTCTCCCGCAAAGCCAAGCGCGGCAATTGACACGAACGCGCCCAACGCGCTGATGAGGAGCTCGGCAGCCAGGACGAGATGGATAGAGTTGCATTCATGCTTGGATTCCGTTTGCGAATGAGAATTCCCCGAAGCCGCAGCCCGGATGGCCGCTGACCGCATCAGCCACGATTGAAGTCCTCGAGATCGCGGATAAAGCGTTCGAAGTCGGGCGTCAGCTCGTGCATGTTCGGGAAGTCGGCTCGAAGGGGAACGCCACTTGTGGGTCAAGGGGGTTCCGACAGTTTAGCGCGGAGAGGAAGGTGCTTGCAATCGGCGTGGTCATTCGAACTAGGATTGGCCAGACTCGGCCAAACCGCAAGATCGGTCGAGCGTGTCATTGCCGTCAGCGACTAGATGGAGCCGCCACGGAGGAGGGACGATGAAGGCGGCGCTGCAAAACTATCAGGACCGGATGCGACGGGTGCTGGATCATATCGATCGGCATCTCGACGGTGATCTGGATCTGGACACGGTGAGTGCTGTTGCGGCTTTCTCAAAGTATCATTTCCACCGGCAGTTCTCGGCAACCTTCGGATTATCAGTGCATCGCTATGTCCAGCTGGCCCGCATGAAGCGCGCTTCGCATCAACTAGCCTATATGGACGCCCTTGATGTGACGGAGATTGCGATGGATGCCGGTTACGATGCACCGGATGCCTTCGCTCGCGCCTTTCGGCAACGGTTCGGGCAATCGCCGTCGTCCTTCCGGAAGTCTCCCGACTGGGAGCCGTGGCTTGCGGCCTTGGGGCCTCTCGACAATGCCAGGAGCAAGCTCATGCAGAAGATTTTTACCACCAACGACGTGACGATCCGTGATGTGCCCCCGACGCCGGTGGCAATCATGGAGCATCGCGGCGACCCGGCGACGCTTCCCGCCACCATCCAGCGCTTCATCGCGTGGCGCAAGGCGGCGAACCTGCATCCCAGGACAAGTCCGACCTTCACTGTTTGGCATTCCGAGAGGCGTCCGGCGCAGCGGGACGAATACAGCATCGACCTTTGTGTCGGCACCGACCAGCCGATCGCGGCGAACGGCGAAGAGATCAAGACCGGCGAGATCCCTGGCGGGCGCTGCGCGGTGCTGCGCGTCGTCGGCTACACCGACAATCTGGAGCCTGCCGCGCTCTTTCTTTATCGCGACTGGCTTCCAGCCAGCGGCGAGGAAGCCCGCGACTTCCCGATCTATTGCCAGCGGCTGAGCTTCTTCCCGGAGGTGCCGGAGCACGAGACTGTTGCGGACGTTTTCTTGCCGCTGAAGTAGCGACCGCTGACGGCGGCCTGTCGCTTCCAATCACGGAAACCGACAGGCCGCCATTCCCCGATCAAGTCCGCCGCGATCCGCTCCCGCGTTCAACTCGGGAAACGGGTGGCAGCTCGCCGGTGCCTGATGTCTTGTTCGGATCCTGTTTGACATCAGGAGAGTCTCGCGGTGGAACTGGCAAACAAGACGATCATCATAACCGGCGCCAGCAGCGGTATCGGTGCTGCCGCGGCGTCGCTGTTCGCGTTCGAAGGCGCCGATGTGGTGCTCGGGGCTCGTCGCGTCCCCGAGCTGCAGGCGGTTGTTGCAAGCATCGAGAGCGCCGGAGGGCGCGCGACTTTTCTCGCGGGCGACGTTCGGGACACCGGCTATGCTGCCCGCCTTGTCGAGCACGCCGTCACGACGTTCGGAAAACTTGACGGCGCTTTCGACAATGCCGGCATCGTCGGCGAGATGACGCCGGTCCCCGAGATGAGCGTCGAAAACTGGACCGATGTGCTCGCGGTGAATCTCACCTCGGCGTTCCTCAGCGCAAAGGCGCAGATCCCGGCGCTGCGCAAGCAGGGCGGCGGTTCGATCGTTTTCACCTCGTCCTTCGTTGGGTTCAGCAACGGCGGCATGCCGGGAATGGCGGCGTACGCAGCCTCCAAGGCAGGACTGATCGGCCTGGCTCAATCGCTGGGCGCCGAGCATGCGGCCGAAGGCATTCGCGTCAACGCGCTTCTGCCTGGAGGGACCATCACCCCGGCGGCAGGCGAAGGAAATCCCGACGCCCTGAATTTTATCGCCGGGCTCCACCCGATGAAGCGGATGGCGAGTCCCAAGGAGATCGCGCAGGCGGCGGTTTTTCTCCTGAGCGACCGGGCATCGTTCATGACGGGCAGTCCCATGACGGTTGACGGTGGCATGTCGGTGCGCCTGACCTGACGACGAACCCGCCAAGCGCACGACGACGGTCACCTCGGCGCAAACACGGGATGTTCGCCACCAATCGCCATGATACGAAATCCCGTCGTTCGCTTCCGGAGCCCAATATTGATGTCCGCCGCCACCGCCCCGACTCAGCCGCCCGCAAGCGCCGCCGAAACCGATCCCGAAACACTCGGCTGGATGAAAGGCTTCCCGCCTTCCCCCGACCGCACCATCAGTTTCCAGGACGGCTCGTTCCGCAGCTTCCCCGAGCTGCGCTGGGCCTGGAGCAACATCCGCCAGCTGGTGCCGACCGTGAACGTCTGGCGCGGGGCGGGGCCTGCGTCGGCGCTGCCGCGCGAGGACCACGACATCGGCGCGGTCGCCTGCGTCACGATGGACGGGCGTCCCATCACGTTCGCGAAGATGCTCGACGAGACTTACACCGACGGCATCGCCGTGCTGCACCGGGGCAAGCTGATCTATGAGCGCTATTTCGGCGCGTTGAAGCCGCACAAGCCGCATATCGCGATGTCGGTGACGAAGTCGTTCACGGGCGTGCTCGCCGGCATTCTGGTCGCCGAGGGCAAGATCGATCCGCAGGCGCCTGTCGCGGAGTATGTGCCTGAGCTGAAGGCCAGCGCCTTCGGCGATGCGCGCGTGCACGAGGTCATGGATATGACCACCGGGCTCGAATACACGGAGGTCTATACCGACAAGAACTCGCATGTGTGGGGACTGCGGCGCGCCAACGGCATGGCGCCGATTCCACCCGGCTATGACGGTGCGACCACCATCTTCGATTTCCTGGTCGCGCAGAAGAAGCAGGGCGAGCACGGCAAGGCCTTTGCCTACAAGACCGTCAACACCGACGCGCTGGCCTGGATCATCCGCCGCGTCAGCGGCATGACGTTGTCCGATCTGCTCTCCGAGCGGATCTGGCAGCCGATGGGCGCGGAGGAAGACGCGCATTACCACGTCGATCGCATCGGCACCGAAAGCGGCGGCGGCGGCCTGTCGACCACCTTGCGCGACCTCGCCCGCTTCGGCGAGACCATGCGCAATCACGGCCGCTTCAACGGCCGGCAGATCGTGCCTTCGTCTGTCGTCGAGGACATCGCGCGCGGCGGCGATCCCGAAAAATTCAAGCCGGCCGGCTACACCACGCTAACAGGTACGTCCTATCGCAATCAATGGTGGGTCACGCACAACGCCCACGGCGCCTATATGGCGCGCGGCGTTCACGGCCAGGGCATCTATATCGATCCCAAGGCCGAGATGGTGATCGCGCGCTACGCCTCGCACCCCGTAGCGGGCAACGCCGCCAACGACCCCGTGACGCTGCCGGCCTACATGGCGCTGGCGAAGCAGCTGATGGCGGGCGGGTGAGGCCGCCTCACGGCAGCTCCCGCCAGCGCATCGGCAAAATGCCGTCCTGCCTGAAGCTATCGAGGAAGCGGAAGCGGGCGGCTTGCGGATTGGGGCGGGATTCGATCGGTTTGCCCAGGATCTGCACGACGTCGTTCTCGTCATAGGCGGGCCAGGGTGGCAGGTCCGATCCGTTGGGATCGCCATGCGCGGCGAAATTGACCCAATAGGCCATCATGGTCCGCGCCAGCGCGCGGTCCTCTTCGGCCGGCGGTGCCGAGCTGCCGATCACCTGTTGCGGTGTCAGTGTGCCGAACACGAACGGAATTTCAGTGACGTGCGAGGCGATCGGCGTGTAATGCGAGGTATAGCTGAAGTGATAGCCGTAGACCGGCGCTTGTCGCCCGCGCCGATGCAGACGCAGCCACTGCCAGCATTGCTCCCCGACCACATAGTCGCCGTTAAGCGCCGCCGCGGAAGTCCTGGCCTCCGCGTCGGTCGCCGCGGGATAGACCCTCAGGAAATCGGCCATGCGCTCCTTGCCGAACATCGCCTCAGCCGCGGCGACAAAGGCTTGCGCCGATTGGTCGGGGAGTGACTGCGAACGGAAAGGAAATTCTTCGGCGGCATTCCAGCCTGCCAGCAGCGGGATGTGCATCTGTTCGCCGCGAAGGAATCGCCGTGCGGGCACATCAGGCACAACATGACCATCGATACTCGGCGAGAAGGCCGTCACGACCGGGCTGGTCCTGAAACTCCATGGCGCGGCTGCATTCAATCGATCGGCCGGCATGCTGCGCAAAGCTGCGATCGACCCGTTGCCCTGCTGCCGGGCAAAAGCCAGACCACGCGCGCGGGCTTCTTCAAAGCCCTGGAGTGGGCCGTGCTTGCCGTCCCAGAACGCGCCGCTCTGTCCAATGGCCTTGTGAAACAGTCCGTGCGCGAGCGGAGAGGCCATCAAGATGCCGACGGCCATGGCGCCGGCGGATTCGCCGAACAGGGTGACGTTGTCGGGGTCGCCGCCAAAGCCGGCGATGTTGGCCTTGACCCAGCGCAGCGCCGCCAGTTGATCCTGCAGGCCGTAATTGCCTGATGGCGCCTCCATGTCGAGATCGGGATGGGCGAGGAAGCCGAAGATGCCGAGGCGGTAGTTGAAGCTGACGACGACGACACCGTTCGCTGCTAGCGCGTTGCCATCGGTTGCAGGATTCGCAGAGGAGCCGAACTGAAAGCCGCCGCCGTGAATCCACACCATCACGGGCCGCTTCTCGTCCGCGTGCTTCGCCGCGGTCCAGACGTTGAGATAAAGGCAATCCTCGTCACGCGGCCCCGGCCGCTGGTCGTTTTCGAGCGCCGACAGACACCCCGCGCCGAACACGCGCGCATCGCGCACGCCATCCCAGGGCGTCGGCGGCTGCGGTGCGCACCAACGCAGAGGCCCGACCGGCGGTGCTGCGTAGGGAATGCCTTTGAACGCGATCACGCCGCTTGCATCGCGCGGACCGCCACGCAGGGTGCCTGCTTGCGTGCGGACCACGCGTTGCAGCTTGGCTGCTGTCACACTTGTGGAACCATGCATGGTGACATCTCCAGGGCAATCGCACACAGAGCGTGGCCTTCATGGTTCGAGACGCCCGCCTGAGAGCGGGCTCCTCACCATGAGGATTTGCGATTGCGCCGCGAAACAAGACCACATCCTGAGGAGCCCGCCGATGCGGGCGTCTCGAAGGATGGCCACAGCGAAACCGCTGCCACGCCGAGATCCTATCGACTTTCTTGTTCGCTCGATTTAGATATTCCGCCAATCGATTGCTAAAAACCGGCAAGCATGCGGCAGCCGCTCCGTTTTCCATGGCCTGATCTCGACGTGGATGATGTCTCCGCGCCCGTTATCGCGGTGCGCGTCGACGTGATCGGGACCAAGGGCGAGGTGCCCGATCACAGGCACCGGAAGGGGCAACTTGTCTTTGCGCTGGGAGGCGCCGTGACATGCCGCATTCCCACCGGTCTGTGGATGGTGCCGCCGCATTGCGCAGTGTGGGTGCCCGGGGGCATGCTGCACAGCAACCTCGCGACAGAAAATGCCCGGCTGTTCTTCGTCTATATCGAGCCTGACCGCGTGGACCTGCCGGATCGTTGCTGCACGCTCTCGATCTCCCCGCTGCTGCGTGAAGTGATCGTCGAATTGTCCGATCAGATCGCGGATGACGAGGCGAGGGTGGACCTTCTGGCCAGCGTCCTTCTGCGCGAGCTTCCCCGCATGCCCGTTCAGCAGCTTCATCTGCCGCTCTCGCCCGAGCCGCGGTTGAAGAAGATTGCCGCAGCGCTGGCGAAAAACCCTTCCGATCGCAGGACGCTGGCCGAATGGGCCGATCGCGTCGCGCTGAGCGAGAGCAGCCTCGCGCGTCTCGTCGTCCGGGAGACGGGCTTGAGCTTCGGGCGCTGGCGCCAGCAATTGCATCTGATCGTCGCCTTGCGGGAGCTGACGTCCGGCGCGAGCGTCCAGCAGGTGTCCGCCGATCTCGGCTACGACTCCGTCGCGGCCTTCATCACCATGTTCAAGAAGGCGCTCGGAAAACCGCCGGGGAAATATCTGAGCGGCCTTTTTCCCTGAATATAAGAGTTGACTTATATTAGCTTCAACCGATATTCATCCTGGCACGAAACGACGAGGAGAAGCGCCATGGAGATCGACGTCGTCAGGGTATTGGGGCTGGTTACGCGTTCGGTGAGGAATTTCGAGAAGGACGGGAAAGCGGCCAGTGCGGTGACACTGACGCGGCTTTACGAAACCAGCGTCGACGATCTCTGGGACGCAGTGACCAGCGAACAACGCATTCCGCGCTGGTTCTTGCCGGTCGAGGGAGATCTCCGGCTCGGCGGAAAGTACCAGCTCAAGGGGAATGCCGGCGGGACCATCACGGCGTGTACGCCGCCGACCCATTTTGCGGCGACGTGGGAATTCGGCGGCGCGATGAGCTGGATCGACGTCAAGCTGACGGCAGAACGAAGCCAGGCGCGGCTGACGCTTGAGCACACGGCGATGATCGAGGATCATTGGAATCAGTTCGGTCCAGGGGCAGTCGGGATCGGCTGGGATCTCGCCATTGCGGGGCTGGAGCGATATGTTGCGACCGGGGCATCGGTCGACCATGAGACGGCCGAGGCATGGATGGGCTCTCCCGCGGGCAAGGAATTCATGACGAGCAGCGGCGAGTCTTGGCGCGCAGCGCATGTCGCAAGCGGCGTGGATCCTGCCTCCGCGAAGCAGCGCTCGGACCGCACCATCGCCTTCTATCGCGGCGAGACGCCGCCCGACGCGGCGCATCCGGGCACAGGAAGCTGATGCAAATCTTCGAGGTCCTCGCCGACCCCGTCCGCCGTCGCATCCTCGAGCTGCTTGCGCCCGGCGAGATGGCCTCCGGCAAGGTCGTCGAAGTGATCGGAGCGGAGTTCGGGATCACGCAGGCCGCCGTGTCGCAGCACCTCAAGGTGCTGCGCGAGAGCGGCTTCGCGACGGTTCGCGCGGAGGCGCAACGGCGGCTCTATTCGGTCGATGCTGCGGGGCTTCGCGCGGTCGACGCGTGGATCGGTCAGTTCCGCAATTTCTGGGAGCCGAAGCTGGATGCGCTGGCGACGGAAATCGCGCGCGGCAAACGCGAGCGTCGTAACGCGCCAATGACCAGGCGGGGCGGGAAGCGGGCGTGAAGGCATCGCGGCAAAGGCAAAGTCGCTATCGCGCCGCTTCAGTGAGGGACGAAAGCCGCTGCCAAAACGGCGAGCATGCCAAAGCTGGCGATATTCCAGAACAGCGAGCGGACGAGAGGTATGCCGGATAGGTAAAGCGCGGTGTAGGCGATGCGTCCGCCAAGATAGGCGATCGATCCCCAATAAGTCAGCTCATTGTGAACGCCTGCGGCGTGAGAGATGAGGATCGCTGCGGCAAAGAACGGAAACGTCTCCATGTAGTTGCGGAAATTTCGGTTGAGGCGGCCGGGGATGGGCTTGAGCGGCGGCATCTCGGTGTCGCGCGGGCTCGCAGCCCATCTGAGGCCGTACTGCAGGTTCGCGGCTTGCGCGGCGGCGACAAGCTGTACGAAGCCCCAGACGATTGCGGCGGCCAGCATCGATAGCTCGAAGCTCATCGCCATTGGCTGTCCCTCAATCTGCAAGAATCAGCGCGATCCCGGGTGCCATTCCGGGAGTTTGGGAATCTCGGGATCGAGGTGATCCCAGGCATATCCGCGCGAGCAGAACAGCACGACGGACGGTTTGAACGTGCTGGCATCGTCCAGCGTGCCGACATAGATGCCGATGAACTCCGGCTTCTCGTCCGGCTTGTTGTAGATCGGCGAGCCGCAGTTCGGACAGAACCCTTTGCGCTTGATTGCGCCGCTGTCGGCGGTGCGCTCGATTTCGCGCACCTCGCCTGTCACCGAGACTGCGCTGCGCGCGAACACGAAGATGGAGCTGTGGCCGCTGCCGGTGTCGCGCTGACAGTCGCTGCACTGGCATTGGAAGCCGCGGATCGGCGCGGACGCAATGGTGTAACAAACCGCGCCACAGGCGCAGCGACCTGAATATGTCATTCGTCTCCCTCCCGACGGGGCCGACCGTTCCCATCATATCAGGCTGGTTTGATTTCGCCACATCGAGCAGCCGGCGCTCACTCGCGCGACATCTTCTCGAACTTCTTCACCAGCCGCTCCCGCTTCAGCCGCGACAGCCGCTGGATCCAGAACATGCCGTCGAGCTGGTCGATCTCGTGCTGGTGGCAGACGGCGCGCAAGGAGTCCGACTCCTCGCTGTGCACGTTGCCGTCGAGATCCTGATAGCTGATCCGCACGCGCGCGTGGCGCTGGATGTCGTCGTTGACGCCGGGCATCGAGACACTGCCCTCGCGATGCATGATCATCTCGGGCGAGGCCCATTCGATCTCCGGATTGACGTAGGTCCGCGGTCCGTCCTTCGGGTCGAGTTCGAGCACGACGACGCGCAAGGGCACGCCGACATGCGGCGCCGTGATGCCGATGCCGGGCGCGGCGCGCATGGTCTCGAGCAAATCCGTTGCGAGCTCACGCAAACCGGCGTCGAACGCGGTGACGGGGCGGGCCGGCAGCGCGAGGCGGCGGTCGGGATAGCGGACGATCGGGCGAATGGTCATGCAGGCTCCTAGCACTCACGGATGGTTGAAGCATCCCGTTCTTGACGCCCTACCAACTGGAAGGTAGCTAAGGCCCATGACCAACGTCTCCTCAACTGCCGACGACATCCTGGCCTGCGCGCGCAGCTTGATCATCGCGGGCGGTTATAACGGTTTCAGCTATGCCGACGTGGCCGATGTTGTCGGCATCCGCAAGCCAAGCATCCACCACCATTTCGCCAGCAAGGTCGATCTGGTCCGCACCCTCGTGTCGCGCTACCGCGCCGAAGCCGAGGCGGGACTGTCCGCGCTCGAGCGCAATGTCCCTGATCCGTGCGGCCAGCTCGAAAACTATGTCGCGTACTGGAAGGCGTGCATCAATGATGCGACGGCGCCGTTCTGCGTCTGCGCGCTGCTGGCCAGCGAGCTTCCGATCCTGCCGGAGGAGGTTGCGCTTGAAGTCCGTGCGCACTTCCGCTCCTTGGCTTCCTGGCTGACCGCCGTCATGGAGCGCGGCAAGCGGAAAGGGCAATTCAAACTCTCCGGCACAGCTCGCGTCGAGGCCGAAGGGTTCATGGCGACCATTCATGGCGCGATGCTGTCGGCGCGTGCCTATGGGGATCCAAAAATGTTCGGTGTGATCACCACCCCGCTGCTGGACCGGCTGGCCAACAAGCATTGAGAGACTTCAGCGAGACGATGCGACAGCGCGCAAGCGGGCTGGAGCGCGCTGCGCGTAAGAAACTACCAACTAGTAGGTATAGGAGAGACTGCAATGGCAGAATATCAATTGGACCCGGTTCATACCGACCGCGAGCGATGGCTGAAGCAATACTACTTCGTGCGGGCGGCATTCTCGATTGCCTGGGTCGCTGCTGCGTTTGCCGCCGGGGCTTCTTCTCCAGTGATCGCCGGCGCCTTGCTCGTCCTCTATCCCGCATGGGACGCTGCAGCCAACTGCGCGGACGCGCTTCGCAGCGGCGGCTTCAATCAGAATCGCACCCAGGTTTTCAACGCTCTGGCGAGCGTTGCGACAACCATCGCAGTCGTTGTCGCTCTGCAAACAAGCATGAACCGGGTTCTCGGAATCTTCGGGGCATGGGCGATTGTGTCCGGACTGCTGCAGCTGGGGACGGCCATCCGCCGCTGGCGGAGTTTTGGCGCGCAGTGGGCCATGGTGCTCAGCGGTGGCCAATCGGCGCTTGCAGGCGGCTTCTTCATCTTTCAGGCGACGACGCCTGCGGTTCCCTCGATCGCGAATGTCGCGGGCTATGCCGCCGTCGGTGCGCTCTACTTCCTGGTCTCGGCGGTCTGGCTCGCGATCGGCGAGTGGCGGCGCGGCGTGGCTGCTTGAAGCCTGTTCGCGAGGGGACGAGATCGATAGCGGCGGGATGATGCCATGATGCAGGTGTTTTGCCCGACGAGTCAAACGGCGGTTCCTCGCACGGCAAAGGGCTGCGCTGTAAGTCCTTGATCCCGCAGCGCCCGGCTACTGTGCATGGGGTTGTTTTCGCCGTTTTTGTTCGGCAGGTCACAAAAGCCTGCCGCAAAAACTTGCGTCGGCCTGTCGGTCCACGATGTTCCCATTCGTCTTCCACCCAGACAGACCTGACGGGAGACCAAAAATGAACTCTTCCTCCTATCGCTGGGTGATCGTCGCGGCGGGCGGCTTGCTCGGCTGCGTCGCCATCGGCGGCATGTTTTCGCTGCCGGTGTTCCTGCAGCCGATCGCAAAGGACACCGGCTGGTCGGTGACCGGCATCTCCAGCGCGATGACGATCGGCTTTCTGGCGATGGCCTTCACCAGCATGGCCTGGGGCACGTTGACGGACCGGTTCGGGCCGCGGCCGGTGGTGCTGACGGGATCGACGGTGCTGACCGTGAGCCTGTTCGCGGCGAGCCACGCCACCTCGCTGCTGGCGTTTCAGTTCGTCTTCGGCCTTCTGGTCGGGGCGTCCTGTGCGGCGATCTTCGCGCCGATGATGGCGACCGTGACGGGCTGGTTCGACACCCATCGCAGCCTCGCGGTCTCGCTGGTGTCGGCCGGCATGGGCATGGCGCCGATGACGATGGCGCCGCTCGCGGCCTGGCTCGTCTCCAACCATGACTGGCGCACCGCGATGCAGATTGTGGCGCTGGTTGTCGGCGCCATCATGATCCCGGTCTCGTTCCTGGTGCGCCGCCCGCCGGCGCTCGCGCACGCCGTGGCCGCGCCTGCGGGCGAGGGCGCCGGGCAAGGCGAGATGTCGATGGGGGAGGCGCTGCGCTCGCCGCAATTCCTGATCCTGCTCGCCACTAACTTCTTCTGCTGCGCCACCCATTCCGGCCCGATCATTCACACCGTCTCCTATGCCGTGAGCTGTGGCATCCCGCTCGTTGCGGCGGTGACGATCTACAGCATCGAGGGCTTTGCTGGCCTCGGCGGGCGCATCGCCTTCGGCCTGATGGGTGACCGCTTCGGCGCCAAGCGCGTGCTCGTCTCGGGCCTGCTGTTGCAGGCGTTCGGTGCGCTGGGTTATGTCTTCGCGCACCAGCTCACGACATTCTATGCCGTCGGGGCCGTCTTCGGCTTCATCTATGCCGGCACCATGCCGCTCTACGCGGTGCTGATCCGCGAGAACTTCCCGCTCAAGATGATGGGCACGGTGATCGGCGGCACCGCGATGGCCGGCAGTCTCGGCATGGCCACGGGCCCGCTCGCCGGCGGCCTGATCTACGATGCGTTCTCGAGCTACGCCTGGCTCTATATCGCCTCCTGGGCGATGGGCCTCGGCGCCTTCCTGATGGCGATGAATTTCAAGCCGTTCCCGAAGCCGCGAGCGGAGTTGGCGCCGGCGGCTGCGTAAGCAGCTTCATCGAGGCGCAGCGCTAGAGCTGCGCCTCGATCGCGGGCTTGTCGACGATGGACCACACGTGCCGTATTTTTCCGTCGCGAAATTGATAGAACACGTTTTCGCAGAAGGACACGCGCCTGCCGTTCACATCCAGCCCCAGAAACGTTCCAGCCGGCGTGCAATCGAACTTCAGCCGGGAGGCGATTTGGGGCGGATCGCAGACCAGCAGCTCGATGTTGAAATGCAGATCGGGAATTGAGCGAAAATCCTGCTCCAGCATGGCACGATAGCCGGACAATCCGAACGGTCGCGCATTGTGGACGACGTCACCGTGAACGAACTGTTCGAGGGCGGGCCAATCCTGCCGGTTCAGGCAGGCGATGTAATTGCGGTAGATGTCGGCGAGGTCGGACCTGGTCATGGCGTTGCTCCTGCGGCTCCGGCCATAACGCGGCAACAGGGCGATCGGCGCCCGCGCTCACAGACGTTTTTCGAAGAACAGGTCCGGGTAGGGATCGTCATTGAAGCGGGGGATCTCGCTCCAGCCGCTTCTTCGGTAGAGCTGGCCGGCCTCCGCCAGCGCGCTGTTGGTGTCGAGCCGCAGCAGCTTGATGCCGAGCCCGCGCGCGACATCCTCGCTCGCGTCCATCAGGCGCCGGCCGAGCCGCAATCCGCGCGCCGCCGGTGCGACCCACAGACGCTTGATCTCGGCATAGCCGTGATCCGTGCCTTTCAGCCCGACGCAGCCGACCGGCAGCGTGTCCGACATCGCGACGATGAACGTGCCGCGCGGGCGGCGCATATCCTTGGCGTCAGGATCGCGCGACAGCGAGACGTCAAAGCCCTGCTTGAAGCGGCGGCCGAGCTCGCCATAATATTCGCCGAGGCAATAACGGGCCTGTTCGCTCCGCGGATCCA
The DNA here is from genome assembly GCF_040548425.1 of Bradyrhizobium sp. i1.15.2. Taxonomy (NCBI): domain Bacteria; kingdom Pseudomonadati; phylum Pseudomonadota; class Alphaproteobacteria; order Hyphomicrobiales; family Nitrobacteraceae; genus Bradyrhizobium; species Bradyrhizobium sp. i1.15.2. Next base: position 319,504 of record NZ_JBEPRQ010000007.1, read on the forward strand.
TCTCGTCCAGCGTGACGCGCTCGCGCGTCAATGCGGAAGCAATCAAATCCATCGCCGCCAGCAGCGCCTCGCGTTGTGAATGCTGGGCAAGGAAGCCCTCGGCCTGCGTGTTCGACAGCGTTTCATAGGCCGCGAACTCGCGCCGGCCCGCACGAGTCAACGATACCACGCGGCGGCGCGCATCTTCCTCATGCGCAATGGTCTCGACCAGCCCCTCGTCCTCGAGGCTGCGGAGCAGGCGGCTCATCAGGCCGGAATCGAGGCCGAGATAGTCGCGGATCTCGGCCACGTCCGAACGTCCATGCCCGATCGCGTTGAGCACGCGCGCCGCCCCCAATGGCCGCCCGCGCCCCAGGAATGACGTGTCGAGCGCACCGACAGCGGACGTGACGGCACGGTTGAAGCGGCGGACGCGGGAAACAGGGTCGAGCATGATATATCTGACTTTAGTCAGGCATATCATCGATGTCAATCAGCGCAGGCTTTCGCTTCGGCACCGGCTGCACTTCACTCGAGGCCCAGCGCCTTGCGGGACTTCCGCGTGAGTTTCGCCGCGACCAGCGCGTGCGCCTGCGCCAGATAGCTCGTGAGCTCGGCGTCTGATAGCGCGTTGTTGCCGACGAGCTGCACCCACTTGGCGCGCGCCAGATAGGGCGCCGGCCGCGCAAGGCCGTGCTCGATCAGCATGGCATAGGCCATGTTCGAGACCTTGAACATGTAGCCGCCGGAGCGCGCGGCAAAGCCGCCGCCGAGTGCGAACATCTTGCCGCCGACCTTGAACACGGAGGTGCCCTCCCACTGCACCACCTTGGTGACGGCGGGCAGGCGCAGGCAGCGGGTTTCGAAGGTATTAGGAGTCATCGCCCGAGCGATAGCACAGCGCACGCGGCAAGGACACGAGAGGGACGAGCGTTGTCGCCACGAGGATGGTGCGGTTGCGCGCCTCTTTGTGAGTTGTGCCCGCGCCGCGGACCGTTACCATACGCCGGCTGCCGTGGAACACGGGAGCCGACATTGTGACCGGGAGGCGACATGAGTGGGCAGGAACGCAAAGCAAAAGGATCCGACCTGTTCGTCGCGGCGCTGGAGAACGAAGGCGTCGACCGCATCTTCGGCGTGCCCGGCGAGGAGAATCTCGATCTGGTGGAATCGTTGCGCACCTCCAAAATCGAACTGATCCTGACCCGTCACGAGCAGGCAGCCGCCTTCATGGCCGCGACGCATGGGCGGCTGACCGGCAAGCCCGGAGTTTGTCTTTCGACGCTCGGCCCGGGCGCGCTCAATCTGTCGACGGGCGCGGCATATGCGCATCTTGGTGCGATGCCGATGATCTTGATCACCGGCCAGAAGCCGATCATGAGCAGCCGGCAGGCGCGTTTCCAGATCGTCGATGTGGTCGCCACCATGAAGCCGTTGACGAAATTGTCGCGGCAGATCATCAGCGCCTCCAGCATCCCAACCGTGGTCCGCGATGCGTTTCGCGTGGCGATGGAGGAGCGGCCGGGGCCCGTGCATCTCGAACTGCCCGAAGATATCGCAGGCGATGAAGTGCCTGAGGTCCCGGTGATCCCGGTTCATCCGATCGAGATTCCGGTCGCCCATCGCGCCGCGCTCGACCGCGCCGCCGAGATGATTTTGGCCGCGAAGCATCCGCTGGTGATGATGGGCGCTGCGACCAGCCGGCCGCGCGCGACACACGGCATCGCCAGCTTCGTGCGGCGGACCGGCATTCCCTTCTTCACCACGCAGATGGGCAAGGGCACGGTGCCCGGCGGCACCAATCTCTACATGGGCACCGCCGCGCTGTCCGAGCGCGACTACGTTCATGACGCGATCGACTCCGCCGATCTGATCGTCGCGATCGGTCACGACCCGATCGAGAAGCCGCCCTTTATCATGGGACCATCGGGCCCCAAGGTGATTCACGTCAGCTACACACCGGCCAGCGTCGAGCTGGTCTATTTTCCCGATGCGGAAGTCGTCGGCGACGTCGGCCCCAGCCTGGAGCTGCTCGCCGACCGGCTCGAAGGTAAGCTGCCGCAAGCCGCCGCGCTGCTGCCACTGCGCGAAAAGATCCTTACGCAGATCGCCGACCGCGCCACAGAAGCGCGCTGGCCGCCGACGCCGCAACGCATCGTGCACGACATTCGGCAGGTCATTCCGGAGAACGGCATCGTCGCGCTCGACAACGGCATGTACAAGATCTGGTTCGCGCGCAACTACCGCACCCGCGTCGCCAACACGCTGCTGCTCGACAATGCGCTGGCGACGATGGGCGCCGGGCTGCCGTCGGCGATGATGGCCGCGATGCTCTATCCGGAGCGCCGCGTGCTCGCGGTCGCCGGCGACGGCGGCTTCATGATGAATAGCCAGGAGATGGAGACCGCCGTCCGCCTCAAGCTCAATCTCGTCGTGCTGGTGCTCGAGGACAACGCCTACGGCATGATCCGCTGGAAGCAGGCCGTCGATCACTTCGCCGATTTCGGCATGACCTTTGGCAATCCCGATTTCGTCCTGTACGCGAGGGCTTATGGAGCGAAAGGACATCGCATCGAGAGCATCGACAGCTTTGGCCCGACCTTGGATGCCGCCTTCAAGGAGGGCGGCGTGCATCTGGTCGTGATCCCGATCGATTATTCGGAGAATGTGCGGGTGCTCGTTGAGGAGCTGCGGGCGCGGGAGAAGTCGAAGGCGTGAGTTTGTGCGATGCTGCTGCCCCCGCGTCATTGCGAGCGAAGCGAAGCAATCCAGGTTGTCTCCGCGGGGGCGGCCTGGATTGCTCGGTCGCTTTGCTCCTCGCAATGACGGAGTATGCGGGCCGGCCTGAATACGATAACAAGTTGCGTCCATATCATCCAATCAACCACAGGAATAAGAACATGGCTCGCGTTCGCTGTATCACCGAGATGGGCATGGGCGTCGACGTCCACGGCAGGGACGCCACCAAGGCGGCGAAGCGTGCCGTGTCTGACGCCATCAGGCATTCGAGCCTCGGCTTCTTCCGGATGATCGACAAGACTGCGAACGACATGTTCGTGGACGTCACGATTGCGGTGCCGAATCCCGAAGCCGTCGACAAGGACGCGGTCGCGAAGGAGCTGCCTTACGGCACTGTCACCGTCAACGCGGTGAAGGGCGGGCTAGAGATTCCCTCGGCCCCGGAACAGGGCAACGACCCCATCCTCATCGCCAATGCCGCCGTCATCGTCAGCTTCGAGAAGGAGTGAGACGGTGTCCGACGGTGACGTGACGCTGCTGGATCGCCCGATCTGGAGCGCGCTGACGACCAGCCACAAACATCTGGCCGAGGGTGGCCCGCGAGCGTTGCGCTATCCGGTGGACATGACGCCCTTTGCCGACATGGTCGACATGTCCGAGGCGAGCTTTGCCGCGCTTCGTGATCTCCTGTCGGGCTCGCAGGTCGCCGCGCTGTTCACGCCGGAGGCCGTCGACGTTCCCGCCGGCTTCAAGGTCGTCCTTGCGGAGACCGGCGAGCAGATGATCGGCTCTCCGGCAGACAGTCCGCTTCGCGATGCCGAGATCGTCCGGCTGGGTGCGGCCGATGTTCCCGCCATGTTGGCGCTGACGGAGTTGACGAAGCCCGGTCCATTCGCCCGGCGCACGCACGAGCTCGGGACGTTTCTCGGCATCCACGCCGGCGGCGAATTGGTCGCGATGGCCGGCGAGCGCATGAAGCCGGGCAATTTCGTCGAGATGACGGCCGTCTGCGTCCACCCCGACCATCGAGGCCGGGGCTACGCGCAGGCGCTGCTGGCGGCGGTCGCGCGCCAGATCGAGGCGCGCGGCGAAATTCCGTTCCTGCACGTGTTCTCGAGCAACTCATCGGCCATCGCGCTGTACCAGCGCCAGGGGATGCGGATTCGGCGCCGCCTGCACGTCACTGCGTTCATGAAGCAGGAATGAGCCGCGCCGTCCGGTCAGGCTTCATATCCGGCGAATTCACGCTATATCGATCCCAACCATCATTGGGGGAAGCACATGGACGCCAGAACACCTGATTTTTCCGCCACGCGGACGGCAATGCAGCGTTACGTCGATCAGGAGATCATTCCGGGTGCATCCTGGGCGGTGCTGCGGGGCCGCGAGGTCGTCGATCAGCAATGCGTCGGTTTCGCCGATCGCGAGGCGAGCACCGCGCTGCGGCCCGATCACATTTTTCGTGCGTTCTCCAATACCAAGATCTTCGTCACCTGCGCGATCATGCTGCTGGTCGAGGAAGGCCGCATCGGGTTCGATGACGTTGTCGAGAAATTCCTGCCGCAACTCGGCAATCGCAAGGTTCTGAAGCCGGGCGCTTTGAGCCTTGCCGACGTCGAACCGGCGAAGAGCCCGATCACGATCCGGCAGCTTCTGACTCACACCTCCGGCCTCAGCTACGGCGTCTTCGATCCCGGTACGGTGCTGTTCAAAGCTTATAACGAGGCGCGCGTTCTCAATCCGTTGACGCCGCTGACCGGCATGATCGACCAGCTCGCCGATCTGCCGCTGTCCTTTCATCCCGGCACGTCCTGGGAATATTCGGTTGCGACCGACGTGCTTGGGCGTGTCGTGGAGGTGGTCTCCGGCAAGCCGCTCGACGCCGTCCTCAAGGCGCGCATCTTCGAGCCGCTCAGCATGACCGACACCGGCTTCCACGTGCCGGACGCGCAGCAGGGCAGGCTGGTGGCCCTCTACAACGGCGCGGATGTCCTCGATCCCATGAAGCCCGGCCTCACCCGGGCCGATGACCTGCCTTATCCGCAGGCCTATCGGCGGCAATTCCCGCGGCTGTCAGGTGGCGGCGGACTGGTCTCGACCTTGCCCGACATGCTTGCTTTGATACGGGCGCTGCTCCCCGGCTCGGATGCTCTGCTGAAGCCGGAGACGCTGCGGTTGATGATGACGAACCAGTTGCCCGCCGGCGAGAACATCCGCTTCGCCAATCTCGGCCCGATCCCCGGCAAGGGCTTTGGCCTCGGCGGCGCTGTCACCTTCGCGCCGACGCCGTTCGATCCCCCGAATTCGACCGGCGAATTCCAGTGGGGCGGCCTTGCCGGCACCCATTGGTGGATCTGCCCGCAGGTCAATACCGCCGGCGTGCTGATGGCGCAGCGCTACATGGGCTTCTGGAATCCGTTTTTCTTCGAATTCAAGCGTCTGGCCTATCAGGCCGTCGGAGGCTGATCGCGAAAAAAATCTGCACGTTGCCGCGAATCCTTTCTGGTCGTCGCGCCCTCTCTTGACGGTCGAGGCATTTTGCCTCGGCTCATCTCGGAGGATGTGATGGGTTTTTACAGGAAGAATATCGGCGGCCTGCATCAGGCCGTGCGGATCGCCTTGGGCGTCGCGGTGGCCGTCGCGGCATTCGTGTATCTCACCGGCGCCGCGCTGTGGCTGGTTGCGCTCGGCGGCGCCGGTTTCGCGCTGACCGGCCTCGTCGGTTATTGTCCGATGTGCGCGATGGCCGGTATCGGCAGGGGAGGCGTGTCATGAGCGCCACTGTGATCTCGCCGGACCTGTTCGAGGCCGCGCGCCTCGGCGATCCCCAGGCGATCGCGTCGCTGCTCGAGACGGCGCAACCGAACATCCGCCGCTACGCCCGCGCCACCTGTCGCAGCTCGGCGGATGCCGAGGATGCGACGCAGGAGGCGCTGTGGATCCTGTTTCGCCATGTCGGCACGATCCGCTCCTGGCTGGCGTTTTCGGCCTGGCTGTTCAGTGTGGTCCGCCGCGAATGCCTGCGGCTCGCCCGCAAGGCGGGCCTTGCGCCGGCGATCGACGACGCGGAGGCGGAGGCGCTGCTGCTGTCGCGTCCTGAGGCCGATTTGCGGCTCGACGTCGCGGCGGCCTTCGAGGCGCTGCCGCCGCACTACCGCGACGTCGCGCTGATGCGCGACGTCAAGGAAATGACCATCGACGAAATCGCCGTCGCACTCGGTGCGACCCGGCAGACCGTGAAGGCACGCCTGCATCGCGCCCGCGCTCTGATGCGCGAATATCTGACGAGATGAGCCATGAGCGATTATCAAAGCCCTGACGATCTGAAATCCATCGCGGCCTTCGTGGCGCTCGCGCCGGTCGAGGCCAGCGCGTTCCTTGCGTTCAACCACGCGGTCGAGCGCGAGGATGGATTGATTCCGCCAAAATATCGGGAGCTGATCTCGCTCGCGGTCGCGCTCACCACGCAATGCGCCTATTGCCTCGATGTGCACACGGCGCAAGCGGTGAAGGCCGGTGTAACGCGCGAAGAAATCGCGGAAGCCGCGCTGATTGCGGCGGCGGTTCGCGCCGGCAGCACGCTCGGCCATGCGTTGTTGACTCAGCGCCTGTTCGAGCGACATCGGGGCGAGGAACCCGGATAAAGGAGCGGGCGGACGCCCGTCAGGGATCAGGAAGTTGCCAAACTATCTCGGCCTTGACGGATTTCGCTTCGGCTGGGTTGCCGCCTGGATCGACCAGCGCGGCGATCACGGTTTCGAGTATTCGCCGGGTCTCGCACGGCTGCTCGCGCTGCCGCATGCACGCGCGATGATCGACATGCCGATCGGATTGAAATGGAGCGGATACCGCATCTGCGATTTGCGCGCACGCGAGCGGGTCGGTCCCGCCGTGTTTCTCGGCGCGCGCCGTGACCTCTGGCGATTTGCCGATATGGCTGCAGCTAACCGGCACTACTGGGAGCGCGAGGGCAAGGGCAGGGGCGTGTCGGCGCAGCTCTGGAACATCAGGGACAAGATCAGGGACGTCGACGAGATCATGACGCCGGAGCGGCAGGCGACCATCGGCGAAGCGCATCCGGAATTGATTTTTTGGAATCTGGCTGGGCGGGCCCGGCTCGCAAAGAAGGCCTCGGCAGAGGGCCGCGAGCAGCGCATCGCACTCCTGGAGCAGCGCGGCTTCGCGCGTTTGCCGAAATGGCTGACTCAACGACACGGCACCGGCATCGGCCGTAACGATCTCATCGACGCCTGTGCCTGCGCCATCGCGGCACGCGACAGCACGCAGAGGTTCGGCGGAGAGGAGACCGACCCGAGGGGCTTGCGGATGGAGATCAATTATTGAGGCTGTCGGCGTGCGAGGGGCCGGGAAAAAGCTGCAATTTATTTGAAGCTTGCAGGAACAGACGACGGCTGGCCTGCGTTCCTCGTGCGAACCGAACACGGAGAAGCTCGTCCGATGAGGGATGGCAGTCAATTCGCGACCGCGATGCTTGCGCTCGTCTTCACCGGAGCACTGCTGGTCACCGGCCAACTTTTCATCGAGCAACGCGCGCAGCGCGATGTGATGCACGCCACCAACCATTTGCTGCGGCCGCTGTGACCTGTGCGGGAAAATGATCTGACCACTCGACCTTGCGTCGTTCGTCCGCTTGCCTAGACTAGGCGGCATCTCATGAACGAAGCCGGGGTCCTGATGTCCGATCTGTCCGCCTTTCCCATCACCAAGCGCTGGCCGGCCAAGCACCCGGAGCTGCTCCAGCTCTATTCGCTGCCGACGCCGAACGGCGTCAAGGTCTCGATCATGCTGGAAGAGATCGGGCTTCCCTACGAAGTCCATCTCGTCGATTTCGGCAAGGACGACCAGAAGACGCCGGAATTCCTCTCGCTCAATCCGAATGGCAAGATCCCGGCGATCCTCGATCCCGACGGTCCCGGCGGGAGGCCGCTGCCGCTGTTCGAATCCGGGGCGATCCTGCAATACCTCGCGGAGAAGACCGGCAAGCTGCTGCCGCAGGATCCCGCGCGCCGCTACCAGACCCTCCAGTGGTTGCATTTCCAGATGGGTGGTATCGGGCCGATGTTCGGCCAGGTCGGCTTTTTCCACAAATTCGCCGGCAAGGACTTTGAGGACAAGCGGCCGCTCGAGCGCTACGTGGGCGAGGCCAAGCGGCTGCTCGGGGTGATGGAGATGCATCTTGCCGGCCGGCAATGGTTCATGGACGACGACTACACCATCGCCGACATCTCCATGCTCGGCTGGGTGCGCAACCTCATCGGCTTCTACGGCGCCGGCGATCTCGTCGAGTTCAGCCAGTTCAAATCCGTCGCCGCCTGGCTCGAACGCGGGCTGGCGCGTCCGGCGGTCGAGCGCGGGCTGAACATTCCGAAGCGGCCGTAAGATCAGGTTAGCGCCTTGTGGGTCATGTAGAGCGCCATCAGCAGGATGAGGGCGATCATGACCCGGCGCAGTACCGATTTGCTGACGCCATTGGCAGCGCGTGCACCGAGATCGGTGCCGACCCAGAGGCCGGCCAGGATGCCGATGATGGCCGGCCAGCCGACCATGAGCCCCTTGCTCCAATAGATCCACGCGGCCGGAATATTGGTCGGGATGACCGAGAAGACGAGGCTGACGAGCTGCGCCTGATGCTGCGGCACCCGCAGGCCTGCCGCCAGCCCGACGGTAATCGCCAGCCCGCCGCCGATGCCCATGAAGCCGGAGGAAAATCCGGCAAGCATGCCGATGAGGAGCAGCGGCAGCCACGGCAGCTCGTCTCGGTCGCCGGTCTCATTGCTTTTGTCCTCGCGGTCGCGGCGCAGGATCAGGAGAGCGATCAGTGCGACGAGATAGACGACGTAGGTCCATTGCAACACCGCGTCGGAGACTGCGGCCGCAGCGTAGCCGCCGCCGGCGCCGCCGAACAGAAAGCCGATGCCGATCCAGACGATCCACAGCAAGGGGCTGCGATTGCCGTTCTGCCAATAGCGGCGAACACCCGCGAGTCCTGTCGGTGGAACCTGCGTGATCAGCGATGTGCCCTGGGCGACGTGTTGCTCGGCGCCGAGCAGCAGCACGCTGAAAATCACGAGACCGCCTCCTGGGCTCGTGCCCATGAAGCCCGATGTCAGCCCGCCGATGAGACCGACCCCAATGCCTGCGAGCAGGTCGTGGACCCACGACATCGCTCAGTTCCTGGTCCGTCGCTTGACGTCGGCCTTCGTGGTGCGAAAACCATCGATCACGCCGGTCACGGCCGCCATGCAGGCCTCGATGTCAAAATCCTGGGCCCAGCATTTTTGCAGCAGAAATCCCTGGAAGATCGCGATCAGCACGCGCGCGATCGCTTCAGGACCGAGATCGCGCTTGATGAGGCCGTCATGCTGGCCGCGCTCGACCAGCGCGACGATCAGGGCGCGCGGCATGTCGATGCCTTCCACGACGCTGGTGCGGACGCGGCGGTTGCGCAGGGCCTCGGCCCAGCCATGGATACCGACACGGCGGCGCGCTTCGCCGGCGGGGTCGGTGAGCCATTGCGCGTAGACGCCGACCAGTGCGTGAAGTCCTTCGATCGGATCGCCCGATCCTTGCGCGACCGAGTTGAGCACGGCCTCGCGCCGGTGCCGGTCGTCGGCGAGTGCCTCGATCAGATCGTCCTTGCTCTGGAAGTAGAGATAGACCGCACCGTGGCTCAGCCCCGACCGTTTGACGATGTCGGCCATCCCGGTCTGGTGAAAACCGTCCTCGGCGAAGCAGGCAAGAGCGGCTTCGAGGATCTGCTGCCGCCGGCTTTCGCGTTGCTTGTCGCTGATCTTGGGCATCCGGCTTATCCATAAATAACTGACAGGTCGATCGTTTTATTCGTTCCTCGGAGGAGGTAGTTGATAAGGGCGGCTGAGATAAAAAACGATCAGTCAGTCATTTATATTATCAAAAAGGATCCCGGTCAATCCCGACGCCCCGGGTCGGGAAACAGGAGGGCTGAACCGTTAAATGGGACGCCGCCGGCGGCCTGGAACCGTCCCTTGATCGCGCGGTGCTAGAACAGCCGTCCGCCGTTCGGCACGGGCTTGCTCGGCTGCACCAGCACGACCTTGCCGTCGGTATCGGGGAAACCGAGGGTGAGCACCTCCGAGACAACCGGGCCGATCTGGCGCGGCGGGAAATTCACGACCGCGGCCACCTGTTGGCCCACCAGCGTTTCAAGCGGATGGTTTTCGGTGATCTGCGCCGAGCTCTTGCGCACACCGATCGCGGGACCGAAGTCGATCCACAGCCGCCAGGCCGGCTTGCGCGCCTCCGGGAAGGGCTTCGCATCGACGATGGTGCCGACGCGGATATCGACCGCGAGGAAGGTGTCGAAGTCGATGGTTGGCGACGCAGTCGCGGCTGGATCGTGAGTGACGTGCATGGAGTGTCCGTTCGAAGAGATGGCATCATTCGCAATATTGTCGCGCGAACCGGAGTTGCGTACAACGCCTTGGGATCACGATACGACGGATGCGCGAGGAACGTTTTGCCCAACATCATCTACGGCATCAAGAACTGCGAGACCATGAAGAAGGCGCGCGCCTGGCTCGACACCCATGGCGTCGCCTACGCGTTTCACGACTACAAGACGGCGGGCGTGGAGAAGGACAAGCTCAAGCAGTGGAGCGACAAGGTCGGTTGGGAGACGCTGCTCAATCGCGCCGGGACGACCTTCAAGAAGCTGCCCGATGCCGACAAAGAAGGCCTCTCCGAGAAAAAGGCGCTGGCGTTGATGCTAGCGCAACCATCGATGATCAAGCGGCCGGTGCTTGAATTTGGTGGCAAGCTGCTGGTCGGCTTCAAGCCAGACGTCTATGCCAAGGACGTCAAGACCAAGGAAGCCGCCGCCAAATCGCGCTGAGCGCTAGTTCAGCTCGATGATCTCTGTGGGAAGGCCGGAGCCCTGCTGGTCCGCGAACTCGACCAGCTCGGCCGGCGCGATGCGGCCTGGGGTGCGATGGAACAGGTCGCGGTCGATCACCGCGCGCAATCTCGGGCGCGGCAGCGCGTCATTTCCGCGCATCAGATTCTTGATCTCGAAGCCGCCGTCCTCGCAGAAGGTCTTGAGCGATGCGATGAGGTGACAGACCTTGCCGTCGGTCTGGAACGGCAGCAGCAGGCGCTCATAGGCGACGATACGGCCGTAGATGTCATCGACGTCGGCAACGCTGTAGACTGGCACCCCGCGCGCCACGCATTCATGATAGACCGGCATTACCAGGGGCACGAGACGCGGCCCGATATAGTCGTCGAGCAGAACGCCCTTGCCGGTGTGTCCATAGGCGCGCGAGATGCGCGTACCTTCGCTCTGGATGGTCAGACGCGGTGTCGGCGTCGACATGTCCACCGTATAATAGATCAGATCGGAGAGCTCTTCCTCGAGCCGCGCAGGCTGGTACTCCCAAATCGCCGGGGCCGTCTGCTCGCGCGCATAGAGCCGCAGCCACGTGTTCAGGAGATCACGCTGCCTGATCGACTTGACCACGGAAGGAGCGGCGCTTGCAAAATCCAACACAATATTCCCGGCGAATAGAAATTACGGACGGATCAAACCCGCGCATGATCCTCGTTGCGGGAAAATTTTCTATGAAGGCTGGCGCATGGAACGAAAGACCGTTAACGACGGCTTGATGACCGGCGCTTTGCGAACCGGGAAGCCGGGCAGGCGCGACATCAAAACACGTCCGACTAAGGGAGCATAAGTCTCCCGGCCGGAGGCCTGACCTGCTCAGCTTTCCGCCTTGCCTAACCCCCGTCACCTCCGGCATATTCCGCGCCCGGAGGCGGCGTTCCGGATGGGCTCCAGGGAGTGGCTCCAAGGCCTCCGGAAAGCCGAAGCAACAAGGATAGCCACGCGCGTTGTGCGGGCAGGGGGAAAACTGTTTGGCCGATGAGTTCATTCTCGAAACGGAAGGCTTGACCAAGGAGTTCGCGGGCTTCTTCGCCGTCCGCGACGTTGCGCTCAAGGTTCGCCGTGGGAGCATTCACGCGTTGATCGGCCCGAACGGTGCCGGCAAGACGACGTGTTTCAATCTTTTGACCAAGTTCCTCAAACCGTCTGCCGGAAAAATCCTGTACAAGGGGCAGGACATCACCGCGATGGCGCCCGCCGACGTGGCCCGCCTGGGGCTGGTTCGCTCGTTCCAGATCTCGGCCGTATTTCCCCATCTCACCGCGCTGGAAAACGTCCGCGTCGCGCTTCAGCGCCAGCACGGCAGCTCCTTCGATTTCTGGCGCTCAAAGTCCGTGCTCAACCAATTCAACGATCGCGCGCGCGAGCTGTTGAACGATGTCGGCCTCAGCGAGTTTTCCAATACGCCCGCGGTCGAGATGCCCTACGGGCGCAAGCGCGCACTGGAGATCGCAACCACGCTCGCGCTCGACCCGGAGATGATGCTGCTGGACGAGCCGATGGCCGGCATGGGCCACGAGGACATCGACAAGATCGCGGCGCTGATCAAGCGCATCTCCGCGAAATACACCATCCTGATGGTCGAGCATAATCTGAGCGTCGTGGCCAATCTCTCCGACATCATCACCGTGTTGACGCGCGGGCAGGTGCTCGCGCAAGGCCATTACAGCGAGCTGACCAAGGACGAACGCGTCAAGGAAGCCTATCTGGGAGCCGGTCATGGCTGAGACGGCAACGGCGGACGCTCCCGCAAAGACTGCGAGCGGCGGCAACCTCCTCCAGGTCCGCAACCTGGAAGCCTGGTACGGCGAGTCCCACATCCTGCACGGGATCAACTTCGACGTGAACGCGGGCGAGGTCGTCACCCTGCTCGGGCGTAACGGCGCCGGCAAGACCACCACGCTGAAGTCGATCATGGGCATCATCGGCAAGCGCACCGGCTCGGTGAAGTTCAACAACCAGGACATCATCCGCACGACCTCGGACAAGATCGCGCGGATGGGAATCGCGTTCTGCCCGGAAGAGCGCGGAATTTTCTCCAGCCTCGATGTCCGGGAGAACCTGCTGTTGCCACCGGTGGTGCGTCCCGGCGGATTGCCGCTCGAGCAGATCTTCGATCTGTTTCCGAACCTGAAGGAACGGCTCAACAGCCAGGGAACCAAACTCTCCGGCGGCGAGCAGCAGATGCTCGCGATCGCGCGCATCCTGCGCACCGGTGCGAACTTCCTGATGCTGGACGAGCCGACCGAGGGTCTCGCGCCCGTCATCATCCAGCAGATCGGCCACACCATTGCGCGGCTCAAGAAAGAGGGTTTTACGATCCTCCTGGTCGAGCAGAACTTCCGGTTCGCATCCACCGTCGCCGACCGCTATTACGTGGTCGAGCACGGCAAGATCATTGACGGATTTTCCAATGCGGAGCTTGCCGCCAACATGGACAAGCTCCACACCTATCTCGGCGTCTAGAACTGCCAACAAGAAGATTCATAGGGAAGTAGCATGATGACAAAGTCGATTGCGTCGTTTCTGCTCGGCACGGCGCTGGCCGTGACCGCCACCGGTGCAGCCTTCGCGCAGGACAAGACCGTCAAGATCGGCGCGCTGTCCGATCAGTCCGGGCTCTATGCCGACCTCGGCGGACCGGGCTCGACGCTCGCCGCGCAGATGGCCATTGAAGATTCCGGCCTGGCTGCGAAGGGCTGGAAGATCGACATCATCTCGGGTGATCACCAGAACAAGCCCGACATCGGCACCGCGATCGCGCGGCAATGGTTTGACGTCGACAAGGTCGACGTCATCGTCGACGTGCCGAATTCCGGCGTGGCGCTTGCGGTCAACAACGTCGTCAAGGAAAAGAACGGCGTCTACATCAACTCGGGCGCGGCGACCTCGGATTTGACCAACGCGCAGTGCTCGCCCAACACGGTGCACTGGACCTACGACACCTACATGCTGGCCCACACCACCGGCCAGGCGCTGGTGAAGGCTGGCGGCGACACCTGGTTCTTTCTGACCGCGGACTACGCCTTTGGCGCGGCGCTGGAGCGCGACACCACCGCTGTCGTTACGGCCAATGGCGGCAAGGTGGTCGGCGGCGTCAAGCACCCGCTGAACACGCCGGACTTCTCGTCCTTCCTGCTCCAGGCGCAGGCCTCCAAGGCCAAGATCATCGGCCTTGCCAATGCGGGCGGCGACACCACCAACACGATCAAGCAGGCGGCCGAGTTCGGCATCGTCAAGGGCGGCCAGAAGCTCGCGGCGCTGCTGCTGTTCCTGACTGACGTCAAGGCGATCGGGCTCGAGACCGCTCAAGGCCTCAACTTCACCGAGACCTTCTACTGGGACATGAACGACCAGACCCGGGCGTTCTCCAAGCGCTTCGCCGAGAAGATGAAGAACAACGCACCGCCGACCATGGTGCAGGCCGGCGTCTATGCGGGCGTGCGTCACTATTTCAAGGCACTGGAAGCGCTCGGCGGCAACCCGCACGACGGCGCCAAGGTCGTCGAGAAGATGAAGTCGATGCCGACGGAAGACGATCTGTTCGGCAAGGGCGAGATCCAGCCCAACGGTCGCACCATCCACAATGCCTATCTGTTCGAGGTGAAGAAGCCCTCCGAGTCCAAGGGACCGTGGGACTTCTACAAGCTGGTCGGCACGGTGCCGGGCGACCAGGCCTTCACGCCGCTGTCCGAGAGCAAGTGCGCGCTCTTGAAGAAGTAAGATAACCGCCCGCAGGCCATCAGGCCTGCGGGCGACTTTCAGGGAACGCCGAAGGGACCGGGTGCGGGATCGATGCAGGCTCTTTACGCTCAGCTACTGGTGGGACTGATCAACGGCTCGTTCTACGCGCTGCTCAGTCTCGGGCTTGCCGTGATCTTCGGCATGCTCAACATCATCAATTTCGCCCATGGCGCGCTCTACATGATGGGCGCGTTCGTCGCCTACTTCCTGCTGAACATCGGCGGCATCAACTACTGGTGGGCGTTACTGCTTGCCCCGATCATCGTCGGCATCTTCGGCATGATCCTGGAACGGACCATGCTGCAATGGCTGACGGGGCTCGATCATCTCTACGGCCTGCTCCTGACCTTCGGCATTGCGCTGATCGTGCAGGGCGTGTTCCAGAACTATTTCGGCTCCTCCGGCATGCCTTACGCCATTCCGGACCAGCTCAAGGGCGGCATGAATCTCGGCTTCATGTTCCTGCCCATCTATCGCGGCTGGGTCGTCATCTTCTCGCTGATCGTGTGTGTTGCGACCTGGTTCCTGATCGAGAAGACGCGGCTCGGCGCCTATTTGCGTGCCGCGACTGAAAACCCGACGCTGGTGCGCGCTTTCGGCGTCAACGTGCCGCGCATGATCACGCTGACCTATGGTTTGGGTGTCGGCCTGGCCGCGCTTGCTGGCGTGCTCTCGGCGCCGATCAACCAGGTGCGGCCGCTGATGGGCGCCGACCTGATCATCGTGGTGTTCGCGGTGGTCGTGATCGGCGGCATGGGATCGATCATGGGCTCCATCATCACCGGCTTTGCGCTCGGTGTGATCGAGGGCATGACCAAATATTTCTACCCCGAGGCCTCCAACACCGTCGTGTTCGTGCTGATGGTGCTGGTGCTCTTGGTGAAGCCAACGGGATTGACGGGAAGGGCGGCCTGATATGACAGCCTTGACGGACGACACGCTGCCGGTAACCCCGCGCGCGATCCGCGACGAGATGATCGTGTTCGTGGTGATGGCGCTGCTGCTGGCTTCGGTGCCATTCACGGGAGTCTACCCGTTCTTCGTGATGCAGGCACTGTGCTTCGCGCTGCTCGCCTGCGCCTTCAACCTGCTGATCGGCTATGGCGGTTTGCTGTCCTTCGGTCATGCGATGTTCCTGGGCACGGCCGGCTATTGCAGCGCGCATGCTCTGAAGGTCTGGGCGCTGCCGCCGGAGCTCGGCATCCTCGTCGGCGTCGCCGGTGCCTTCGTGCTCTCGCTCATCACGGGCTATATCTCGATCCGGCGCCAGGGCATCTATTTCTCGATGATCACGCTGGCGCTGTCGCAGCTTCTGTACTTCATCTACCTCCAGGCGCCGTTCACCCATGGCGAAGACGGCATCCAGGGCATCCCGCAAGGACGCATGTTCGGCGTGTTCGATCTGACCAAGCCGACCGTGCTCTATTACGTGGTTCTGGTCGGCTTCCTCGCCGGCTTCCTGCTGATCTTCCGCATCATCAACTCGCCCTTCGGCGAAGTCCTCAAGGCGATCCGCGAGAACGAGCCGCGCGCGATCTCGCTGGGTTACCGCACCGATCAGTACAAGTTCCTGGCTTTCGTCCTGTCGGGCACGCTGGCCGGCTTTGCCGGTGCGCTGAAAGTCTTCGTGGCGCAGAACGCCTCGCTCACCGACGTGCACTGGTCAATGTCGGGCGAAGTCGTGCTGATGACGCTGGTCGGTGGTCTAGGAACCGTGTTCGGTCCCGTGGTCGGTGCCTTCGTGATCATCGCCATGCAGCAATATCTGGCGGGGTTCGGGCAGTGGGTGACGGTGATCCAGGGCTCGATCTTCGTGATCTGCGTGCTCACCTTCCGCCGTGGTGTCATCGGCGAAATCGCGCATTACTTCCGCCGGTCGCTGTAAGCCATTGATATATTAGAAGATGTGTTGACGCGTGAAAGCGGTGGATGATCCGGCTCCACGGGCGTGAGGTGGCACGCGCGTGGATCGAAAATGGTCTATGACAGTTTCATGACGGCCCCCTTTGGCCAAGCCATTATCCAACCGGTAGTTTCTCTCCCATGATGCGATTGTTTCGCTCTTTCCTGCCCAAGGAAGAACGGTTCTTCGACCTGTTCGACCGCCACGCCCAGACCGTGATCCAGGGCTCGATCGCGCTCCAGAGCATGCTCAACGGGGGCGAGGAGACGCCGGTCTATTGCCAGCGCGTCAACCAGTTCGAGAACGATGCCGACAACATCACCCGTGAGGTGCTGACGGCGGTGCGCCGGACCTTCATCACCCCGTTCGACCGCGGCGACATCAAGAACCTGATCACCTCGATGGACGACGCCATCGACCAGATGCAGCAGACCGCCAAGGCCGTGATGCTGTTCGAGGTCCGCAGCTTCGAGCCCCCGATGCGGGAGATCGGCGGGCTTCTGATCGAATGCGCCAATCTGGTCGGCCGTGCGCTGCCGCTGATGCAGAAGATCGGCCAGAACGTGGCTATGCTGACTGCGATCACCGAAGAGCTGGGCAAGCTGGAAGGCCGCGTCGACGATCTCCATGATATCGGGCTGAAGGAACTGTTCCTCAAGCATCGCGACGGCAACGCGATGGATTTCATCGTCGGCGCAGAGATCTACGACCATCTCGAGAAAGTCGCCGACCGCTTCGACGACGTCGCGAACGAGATCAACAGCATCGTCATCGAGCAAGTTTAGGGCAGGGGCCACGCCGTGGATGTTGCGTTGGGTCTTCCCGTCCTGGTCGGATTGATTGCCGTCGCGCTGCTGTTCGACTTCCTGAACGGCCTGCACGACGCCGCCAATTCGATTGCGACCATCGTCTCGACCCGCGTGCTGCGGCCGCAATACGCGGTGTTCTGGGCCGCGTTCTTCAATTTCGTCGCCTTCATGGTGTTCGGATTGCACGTCGCCCAGACCATCGGCACCGGCATCATCGATCCCGCGATCGTGGATGCTCAGGTGATCTTCGCCGCGCTCGTCGGCGCCATCGTCTGGAACCTGGTGACATGGGCGCTCGGCATCCCATCGTCCTCGTCTCATGCATTGATCGGCGGCTTGTTTGGTGCCGGTGTGGCCAAAGCCGGCCTTTCGGCGGCGGTCTGGAGCGGACTGTCCAAGACGGTGATCGCCATCGTGCTGTCTCCGCTGGTCGGCTTCCTGCTCGCGATGGTGCTGGTTGCGATCGTCTCCTGGGCCTCGGTGCGCTCCACGCCCTTTGCCGTCGATCGCGCCTTCCGCATCCTGCAATTCGCCTCCGCCTCGCTCTATTCGCTCGGCCATGGGGGCAACGACGCGCAGAAGACCATGGGCATCATCGCCGTGCTGCTCTATTCGCAGGGCCAGCTCGGCGGCGAATTCTTCGTCCCCTTCTGGGTGGTGCTCTCGTGCCAGGCCGCGATGGCGATGGGGACGCTGATGGGCGGCTGGCGCATCGTTCGCACTATGGGCCTGCGCATCACCAAGCTGACCCCGATGCAGGGATTTTGCGCCGAGACCGGCGGTGCCGCGACCCTGTTCATGGCGACCTTCCTCGGCGTTCCAGTCTCGACCACCCACACCATCACCGGGGCCATCGTCGGCGTCGGCGCCGCCCGCCGCCTTTCGGCGGTGCGCTGGAACGTCGCCAGCTCGATCGTCTATGCCTGGGTGATCACGATGCCGGCCTCGGCGATCGTCGCCGCATTGAGCTGGTGGGCGGTCAAGATCTTCGTCAGGTAACCAGCTTCAGCCCGACAATCCCGGCGACGATCAGCCCGATGCTGGCGAGGCGGAACGCGGTGGCCGGCTCGCCGAACAGGATGATGCCGAGGGTCGCGGTACCGACCGCGCCGATGCCGGTCCAGACGGCATAAGCGGTTCCAATCGGCAGCGATTTGAGGGCGAGCCCGAGCAGGAGGATGCTGCCGGCCATGGCGCCAAGCGTGAGGACCGACGGAACGAGCTTGGTGAAACCCTCGGTATATTTGAGGCCGATCGCCCAGGAGACCTCCAGCAGACCGGCGACGAACAGGATGCTCCAGGCCATGACGACCCTCCATTCAAGGCAGGGTCGTCCCCGCGACTGGCGTGCCGATAGGAAGGGAAGGCCGTCCCTCCCAAACAAGCCCGATATGGGGCTGGCCGGAAGGCTCCGCAATCACCAGATGAGGCTTGATCAGGCTCATTTTCCCTGCCAAACGCTGCCGCAATGTCCGACATCGCCACCACAGCCGAATCGACGGCCCGTTCCTCGCTTGCCGCTGAAGTGTCGCGGCGGCGTACCTTTGCGATCATCTCGCATCCGGACGCCGGCAAGACCACGCTGACCGAAAAGCTGCTGCTGTTCGGTGGCGCCATCAATCTGGCCGGCCAGGTGAAGGCCAAGGGCGAGCGGCGCAACACGCGTTCGGACTGGATGAAGATCGAGCGCGAGCGCGGCATCTCGGTCGTGACCTCGGTCATGACCTTCGAGTTCGAGGGCCTCGTTTTCAATCTGCTGGACACGCCGGGCCACGAGGACTTTTCGGAAGACACCTATCGCACGCTCACGGCGGTCGATTCCGCCGTCATGGTGATCGACGCCGCCAAGGGCATCGAGGCGCGCACCCGAAAGCTGTTCGAGGTGTGTCGTCTCCGGGACATCCCGATCATCACCTTCATCAACAAGATGGACCGCGAGAGCCGCGACGTGTTCGAGCTGCTCGACGAGATCGAGAAGACGCTGGCGCTCGATACCACGCCAATGACCTGGCCTGTCGGCCGCGGCCGCGAGTTCCTCGGCACCTATGACGTCGTCAATGGCGGCGTGCGCCTGCTCGAAGGCGGCGGTGCCAAGACCGGCGCGGCGCAGCAGATCGAGATCGCCGAGCTCGCCAAGCTCAACGCCAATCTCGACGTGTCAGCGGTCAAGGACGAACTCGAGCTCGTCACCGCGGCTTCAAAGCCGTTCGAGCTCGAAGCGTTTCGCGAGGGCCATCTGACGCCGGTCTATTTCGGCAGCGCGCTACGCAATTTCGGCGTCGGCGACCTGCTGCAAGGCCTCGGCAAGTTCGCGCCCGAGCCGCGCGCGCAGGAGAGCGACCAGCGCAAGGTCGAAGCCACCGACCCGCGCATGAGCGCCTTCGTGTTCAAGATCCAGGCCAACATGGATCCCAACCATCGCGACCGTATCGCCTTCGCCCGCCTCTGCTCCGGCAAGCTCAGCCGCGGCATGAAGGCGAAGCTCGTGCGCACCGGCAAGAGCATGCCGCTGTCGAGCCCGCAATTCTTCTTCGCGCAGGACCGTTCGGTTGCGGACGAGGCTTATGCCGGCGATGTCGTCGGCATTCCCAATCACGGCACGCTGCGCATCGGCGATACGCTGACCGACGGTGAGGATTTCAACTTCGTCGGCGTGCCGAGCTTTGCGCCGGAAATCGTCCGCCGCGTACGTCTCACCGATGCGATGAAAGCGAAGAAGCTGAAGGAAGCGCTTCAGCAGATGTCGGAAGAGGGCGTGGTGCAGGTGTTCCGTCCCCGCGACGGTGCGCCCGCGTTGGTCGGCGTCGTCGGCGCGCTCCAGCTCGACGTGCTCAAGGCGCGGCTGGATGCGGAATATTCCCTGCCGGTCGAGTTCGAGGTCAGCGAGTTCCAGCTCGCGCGCTGGGTCTCTTCGGACGACCGCAAGAAGCTCGACACCTTCATCGCCGCCAACACCTCCAGCATCGCCGACGATGTCGACGGCGATCCCGTCTATCTGGCGCGGAACGAGTTCTATCTCGGCTACACCAGGGAACGTGCCGAGGGCATCGCATTCACCAACGTCAAGGACGTCAAGAAGAAGGGCTAGGGCGTAGCTCCGTCCGCTCCTCACCCTCCGCTGTCATGCCCCGGCTTGACCGGGGCATCCAGTACGCCGCGGCTTCCCGGCTCAATCACAGACGTCCCGGAGTACTGGGTCGCCCGGTCAAGCCGGGCGACGACACCGAGGTTGAACGCGAGCACGTGAACGCCGGCGATCTTGACGTTGTCGGAGGTAATGCCACGTTTTACTCTTGCGGTATTGTGAGATCGCATGATGTGGCGCGGCATCCTTGTTTTTCTCCTGCTGGCGATCTCGATCGTTGCCGCCGACGCGCGGCCGCGACAGATCAACCCAATTCCGTTTTCGCACGAGCCATGCAGTGTGCTCGACGGCCGGCCCTGCACGCCATCCTATTGCAGCCCGCTCGAGCCTGGTCCCTGCATTCCCGAGATCGACTATTCCTACGGGCAGAACCTCCAGCTCACGATCCAAAGCGTGCCAGCGGACGCCGATCGCGCCAAATACCAAAAGCCTAATCACGATCTCGATACGATCGGCGATCTCTTCGCCGAGCTGCGCACCTGCTGGTCACCGCCATCGGACAATGCCCGCGCGGGCATGCAGATCGCCGTGCGTTTCAGCTTCAACAAATCGGGCGGCCTGATCGGCCCGCCGCGCCTGACCTATGCGACCGCAGGCGTCCCCGCCGAGACGAGAACCACCTATCTCAATGCAATCAATTCATCGTTGAACGCCTGCCTGCCGCTGAAATTCACCGGCGGTCTTGGCGGTGCCATCGCCGGGCGGCCGATCGCGATCCGGTATGTCGACAATCGCGAGATCGGCAAGTAGCGCATCAGTTGCGACCGGCGGCCAATCGATGATACGCCATGGGCTGGGGCGCTGGTTGAGGGGAGAATCTCGTGGGTCTGCTGGTTATGATCCTGGGGCTTGCGCTGTTTTTTGCGGCGCATGTGTTCACGACGAAACGCGAGGCGCGCGCGCAGGCCATCGCGAGACTGGGCGAGGGGACCTACAAAATCCTCTATTCGCTTGCCTCGCTCGCGGGGCTCGCGCTGATCATCTGGGGCTTCGCGCATTACCGTGCGACGGGCTGGATCGACGTCTGGTATCCGCCGAAGGCGCTGAAGCACATCACGCTCGCGCTGATGTTGCCCGCGGTCATCCTGGTGGTTGCGTCCTATCTGCGCGGCCGCATCTATGCGACGCTGAAGCATCCGATGCTGGCCGGCATCAAGCTGTGGGCGGCGGCGCATCTTCTGGCCAATGGCGATCTCGGCTCCATCATCCTGTTCGGCTCCTTTCTCGGCTGGGCGGTGTATGATCGCATCACGCTGAAGCGTCGCACCGATGGCGGCGGTCCGCCGATTCCGGTGGGCGGCGTCACCAACGATCTGATCGCTGTGGTGGTCGGAATCGTCGCTTATCTGGCGCTGGCGTTTGCGTTCCATCCGGTCGTGATCGGTGTTCCCGTGATGGGCGGCTAGCCGATCAGCACAAGACAGGACCGCATGCCCTGCGCGGAAAGTGACAAGGTAACAAGAGCAACAAGCCAAGGTCATTCCGATGGACTGGTCGCATTCTCAGATCCCGCCAATGCGGTTCGAGGCGCGCTTCGGCGATCGAGTCGTACCGGCATTTTGCGATCGGCCGTCGAGCCTGTGGGCGATGATTGCGGACGCGTGCGCCCGCAATCCCGACGGCGAAGCGCTGATCTCAGGCCATGTCCGGCTGAGCTGGCGGCAGGCCGCGGAGCAGGCTGCGCGGATCGCAGCGGGATTTCGCAAGCTCGGATTGCAGCGCGGCGATCGTGTCGCGATCCTGCTCGGCAACCGGGTCGAATTCCCGCTGCTGCTGTTTGCTGCCGCGCATGAGGGGCTCGTCACGGTGCTGCTCAGCACACGGCAGCAGAAGCCGGAAATCGCCTATGTGCTCGCCGACTGCGGCGCCAAAATCCTGATCCACGAGGCGGCGCTCGCGGAGCGGCTGCCGGACGTGCGGGATGTGCCCGATGTGATCCACCGTATCGCGGTCGATGACGATCCGGCTCGGTCGCATTTCGCGGTGCTCGTCGACAGCGCGCCGGCCTCGGCGCCGATCGAGACGAGCGAGGAGGACACTGCGATGATCCTCTACACCTCGGGCACGACAGGCAAGCCGAAGGGCGCGATGCTGGCCCATTGCAACATCGTCCATTCCTCGATGATCTTCGTGTCCTGCCTGCAATTGACGGCGGCCGACCGTTCGATCGCGGCAGTGCCGCTCGGTCACGTCACCGGCGTCGTCGCCAACATCACGACGATGATCTGCTGCGGTGGCGCGCTGATCATCATGCCGGAGTTCAAAGCCGGCGAATATCTCAAGCTCGCCGCGCGCGAGCGCGTCACCTACACGGTGATGGTGCCGGCGATGTACAATCTCTGCCTGCTCCAGCCCGATTTCGAGAGCTACGATCTGTCGAGCTGGCGCATCGGAGGCTTTGGTGGCGCGCCGATGCCGGTTGCCACCATCGAGAAGCTCAAGGCGATCATTCCGGGCCTCGAGCTGGCGAACTGCTACGGCGCGACCGAGACGACATCGCCGTCCACGATCATGCCGGGCGAGTTGACGGCAACCCACATCGACAGCGTTGGCCTGCCGTGTCCCGGTGCGCGCATTCTGGCAATGGGCGCGGACGGGCGTGAGCTGCCGCCCGGGGAAATCGGCGAGCTCTGGATCCAGAGTGCCTCCGTCATCAAGGGCTATTGGAACAACCCAAAGGCCACGACCGAAAGCTTCACCAGCGGGTTCTGGCATTCCGGCGATCTCGGCTCGGTCGACGCGGAGGGATTTGTCCGGGTGTTCGACCGGCAGAAGGACATGATCAACCGCGGCGGCCTCAAGATCTATTCGGCCGAGGTCGAATCCGTGCTGGCCGGCCACCCGGCCGTGGTCGAGAGCGCGATCGTCGCCAAGGCGTGCCCGGTGTTGGGCGAACGCGTTCACGCCGTGGTGGTGGCGCGTGCGCCGGTGGACAGCGAGGCCTTGCGCGCCTGGTGCGCGGAGCGGCTGTCCGACTACAAGGTCCCGGAGAGCATGATGATCACAGCGGAGCCGCTGCCGCGCAATGCCAATGGCAAGGTACTGAAGCGGCAGCTGCGGGAGCTGTTGGGATCCTGACCCGGGGAGGCGGTCTCTCCGGGCTGTCCCGGGTGGTTAACGCCTTGATCGGGCTCGCTTTGCCTTGCCACCGCCATATCGTTAGGGTACCTCGCCGCCACGTGGGGACGGGATTCCTGACGCGAACGCCTTGGCGCGCGCACCCGGACGGGCATGGGATTAGCATAAGTGTCTGAATTATTTGACGAAGTCGACGAGGAAGTACGTCGCGAACAGCTCAAGAAGCTGTGGGACAAGTATTCGATCGTCTTCATCGCCCTGATGGTGCTGATCGTCGCCGCCGTGGGTGGCTGGCGCGCTTACCAGTATGTGGAGGCCAAGAAGGCCGCCGAGGCCGGCGCCGCCTTCGAAAAGGCCGCCGAGCTGTCCGAGCAGGACAAGCATGCGGAGGCCGAGGCGGCCTTCACCGAGCTCGCCGCCAAGGCTCCATCGGGCTATCGCACCCTGGCGCGGCTGCGTGCTGCGGCCGAGGCGGCGGCCCGCGACACCAAGGCGGGCGCCAAGCTGTATGACGACATCGCCGCCGACCGCAGCGTGGGCGGCGAGTGGCAGGATCTGGCGAAGATCCGCGCCGCCGGTCTCCTGCTCGACAGCGCCGGTTATGCCGACATGCAGCAGCGGCTGGACGCCTCCACCGCGCCCAAATCGACCTTCCGTCATACTGCCCGCGAGATGTTGGCGCTGTCGGCCTGGCGCAACAACGATATGACTGCCGCCCGCAAATGGCTCGACGCGATTGCCGAGGATGGCGAAACGCCGCCCGGCCTGCGCTCACGCGCCGAGGCGCTGCAGGCCCTGCTGCCGCCCGTAGCGAAGAGCTGAGCCGAGAGCTGAGACGAGATACCGATATGCGCCGTACGTCACGCTTGATCGCAGCCGCCGTCCTGATCGCCTTCACGGGCGTGCTGGGCGGTTGCTCCAGCTTCGATCCGAGCGACATGCTCGACTTCCTCGATACCAAGAAGAAGCTGCCGGGCGACCGCAAGCCGGTGTTCCCGGAAGGCGTGCCGGGCCTCGAGCAGGGCGTTCCGAAGGAAATGTACAAGGGCGCGCAGCAACAGCCCGATCCGAACGGCCCCGCCGTCGCGGCTCTGCCCACCGAGCCTCCGCCCGAGCCGGCCAAGCCGGCGAAGGGTGCCAAGGCGAAAAAGACCAGGCAGCCCCCCAGCGCTGCCGTTGCGCCGGCTGAGGCGCCCGCCGGCGAAGTCGATGGCGAGGCCCAGCCCGAGGCCGCGCCGCCCGCGGCCACTCCGGCGCCCAGGCAGAAGATCGTGCGCAAGCGCACCACCGCGCCGCCGCCCGATCAGCCCGTCCAGCAGGCGCAACCGACCCAGACCACCCAGCAGCAAACGCAGGGCGCCTTCCCGGCGCCGATGCCCAGCGGCAGCTTCTCGCGCTAGAGCATGATCCGGAAAAGTGTGAAGCGGTTTTCCGAAAAGATCATGCTCAAACAATTGTCTTCATTTCATTGACAGGCGCGGCTCCGGCAGCGCACGAATGACCCATGTCCTTTAAAATTGCCATTATCGGCCGACCCAATGTCGGCAAGTCGACGCTGTTCAACCGCCTGGTCGGGCAGAAGCTCGCGCTTGTCGATGACCTGCCCGGCGTCACCCGCGACCGCCGCGAGGGCGAGGCCAGGCTCGGCGATCTCGACTTCACGATCATCGACACCGCCGGCCTCGATGAGGGCGCCAAGGGCTCGCTGACCGCCCGCATGCAGGAGCAGACGGAGGCCGCGATCGCACAGGCCGACGCGCTGTTCTTCGTGATCGATGCCCGCATGGGCCTCACGCCCAACGATCGCGCCTTCGCCGATTTCGCCCGCAAGGCCAACAAGCCGGTGATGCTTGTCGCCAACAAGAGCGAAGGCAAGCATGGCGATGCCGGCGCGATGGAGGCCTTCGCGCTCGGCCTCGGCGATCCCATCCAGATCTCGGCCGAGCACGGCGAGGGCCTCGGTGAGCTCTATGATGCCCTTCGAGAGCTGATGCCGGAGCCCGTCGAGGAGGATGACGTCGAGGACGACGAGCCGCTGACGGAGGAAGAGGCGGCCACGCGTCCGATCCGGGTCGCGATCGTCGGCCGGCCCAACGCCGGCAAGTCGACGATGATCAATCATCTGCTCGGCGAGGAGCGTCTGCTGACGAGCCCGGAAGCCGGCACCACGCGCGATTCCATCGCGGTCGAAATCAACTGGAAAGGCCGCGAGTTTCGCGTGTTCGACACCGCGGGTCTGCGCCGGCGCTCGCGGATCGAGGAGAAGCTCGAGAAGCTCTCGGTCGCCGACGCACTGCGCGCGGTGCGCTTTGCCGAAGTCGTCGTGATGATGATGGATGCGCAGAACCGCTTCGAGGAGCAGGATCTTCGCATCGCCGACCTGATCGAGCGCGAGGGTCGCGCCGTCGTGCTCGCCGTCAACAAATGGGACCTGATGGAGAGCAAGGGTGGCGGCGCGATCTCGAACCTGCGCCGCGATGCCGATCATTTGCTGCCGCAGATCAAGGGCGTGCCGATCGTCGCCGTCTCCGGCTTGATGGGCGAGGGCATCGATCGATTGATGCAGGCGATCCAGGATGCCTATGCGCTTTGGAACAGGCGTGTGTCGACCGCGGCACTGAACCGCTGGTTCGAGGAGGCGGTGCAGGCCAATCCGCCGCCGGCGGTGTCCGGCCGACGCCTCAAGCTGAATTACATCACGCAGACCAAGGCCCGTCCGCCGAGCTTCGTGCTGTTCTGCTCGCGTGCGGACGCGGTGCCGCAATCCTATCTGCGCTACCTCACCAATTCGCTGCGTGAGGCCTTCGAGCTGCCGGGCACGCCGGTGCGCATCACCTTGCGCGAGAAGGCCAATCCGTTCGCCCACAAGCGCAAGCGGCCATCGTGAGCAACGAGGCCGGCGAGGCGATGGCGCAGGGCGCTGCGCCAGTCCGGCGCGGTGCGGTCGCCTTCATCTTCGTCACCATCCTGCTCGACATGCTCGCGCTCGGCGTGATCATGCCGATCCTGCCAAAACTGATCGAGAGCTTCGTCGACAACGACACGGCGCACGCGGCCCGCATCTTCGGCCTGTTCGGCACCGCCTGGGCGCTGATGCAATTCGTGTTCTCGCCGGTGCTCGGCGCGCTGTCGGATCGCTTCGGGCGGCGGTCGGTGGTGCTGCTGTCGAATTTCGGGCTCGCGGCCGACTATGTGCTGATGGCGCTGGCGCCGTCGCTGGTCTGGCTGTTCGTCGGCCGGGTGATCTCAGGCATCACCTCGGCGAGCATCTCGACCGCCTTTGCCTATATCGCCGACATTACGCCGCCGGAGCGGCGCGCAGCGGTGTTCGGCAGGATTGGAGCTGCGTTCGGCGCCGGCTTCGTGCTGGGCCCGGCGCTGGGTGGTCTGCTCGGCGATATCGATCCGCGCCTGCCGTTCTGGGCCTCGGCGGCCCTGAGCTTGGCCAATGCGCTCTATGGGCTCTTCGTCCTGCCGGAATCGCTGGCGCCGGACAAGCGCGCGCCGTTCCGCTGGAGGAGCGCCAATCCGCTCGGAGCGCTCCGCCTGCTGCGTTCGAACGTGGTGCTCGCTGCGTTGTCCGTCGTCAACTTCATCGCGCAGGTCGCGCATGTCGTGCTGCCCTCGACCTTCGTGCTCTACGCCACCTATCGCTACGGCTGGGATTCGAAGACCGTGGGATTGACGCTGGCGATGGTCGGCGTCTGCGCCATGGTGGTGCAGGGGCTCGCGATCGGTCCGATCGTGCGCGTGCTGGGCGAGCGCAACGCCTTGTTGCTCGGCCTGTGCTGTGGCGCGGTCGGCTTCGTGATCTTCGGCGCGGCGCCGACCGGGCCGCTGTTCTGGATCGGCATTCCCGTGATGTCGCTGTGGGGCATTTCGGGTGCCGCCATGCAATCGCTGATGACGCGGCTGGTCGCGCCCGATCAGCAGGGCCAGTTGCAGGGTGCGACCGCGAGCGTGCAGAGCGTGTCGCAACTCGTCGGCCCGTTCCTGTTCACGCTGACGTTCTCATACTTCATCGGCGCCAGCGCGCCGTGGCAGCTGCCCGGCGCGCCGTTCCTGCTCGCGGCGGTGCTGATGGTTGCGTGCGTGGCGATCGCGGTGCGGGCGCTGGGAGCGGCCAAAACGGTTGCGTAGGGTGGGCAAAGCGAAGCGTGCCCACCGCCTTGTTCGGTTGTCGAGAGATGGTGGGCACGGCGCTTTCGCGCCTTTGCCCACCCTTGTAATAGCGCGATCAGTTATTCTCGACCTGTTCCGTGAGGAATGGCCTGCCGCGGTTTGCACCCCGCGACAGGCCGCTGATGATCG